>CAZTDX010000146.1:0-1564 GCA_964612425.1 uncultured Pseudobdellovibrionaceae bacterium | reverse complement strand
TCACCAAATCAGGAACTGACCTAATCATTCAATTTAAAGACGATTCAGGCTCAATCATCACAACAGACAAAATCACCGTCACCAATCAATTCGGTGGATCAGGAACAAACGGAACTGGAAGCGAAATTTTAAAGAAGATTGAGTTTGCTGATGGTAAAGCAATTGCGAATGACAATTTCCAAATGGAACAAAAAATTCAAAAAACTAAAAAAATCAAAATATGAATAAAAAAATCAGAACTATTTTATTTACTGCTTTTACAACTTGTTTTTTGGTTGAATCGGCTTGGGCGGATGAAATTTGGAATTTTACCAGAATCACTTGTATTCCTGAGTTGAATTACTTTGAAGCTTCCAATGTTGCTATTAATAGTGGCTCGAATGAAGAAAATAATTTTATGAATGAGAACCAAGAAAAAATTAGAAAGAAATATGGTTTAAGAGGAGAAGCTTTAACTGATATTCAAGAATGTAAATTGAAGGATGTGAATTTGAAGATTCAGGTAAAATATAGGGCTGGAAAAGATGGATTATGCGGCAGATCTTCAAGTGCTATTTTAAAGCTCTGGGTTAATGATAAACTGATAGTGGATCTAGATAATTTTAATGATGATTGCGTGAATAACAAAGGTGTAGTTCATGTCGGATTTAAAATAAGATATAAAGAGCCAATTATATACTTTAAAAATAGAGATTACATTGGAGCAGAACAGCTTTGCTTAATTTGGCCAGATTCAAATATGAACAAAATATTGTCCAATGACTGTAAAAAGTCTGAACCGAACAAAGTTTTGCCTATACAGGATAATCAAATTATCGAGACGAGATCATGCCCATCTTGCGCCACTCGTGAACTAATTAACAACTAAATATAAACACAATTATCCATAACCATATGACCCCAAAAACCTTAAATACAAACCTAATCAGTGCAGGAGTTAAAACCCAGATTCAAGATCTAATGAATCGATTGAATAGTACAAATCTTACTCAAGATCAATATTCTCAAATTCGTTATGAATTCGTGAAATTGAATGAGGGTTCGTATAGACAAATTTATGATGATTCTACTGGTAAGATAATAAATGACCCATCTCAAGCTAAAGGAAAAGTAACTGTTGGTGTTGGATTTAATATGGATAGGGGGCAAGAAGCTAGAACAGAGTGGAATGCTGCATTTGGTGGCTCAATAAGTTTTGATGATGTTTATAATAATCGCGTTCAACTCAACGAGTCTCAAATAAGACAGCTTTATGATTATTCGGTATCGGTAAGAGAATCTGAAGTTGCAAGAGTTTACAGGGATATAGACCTAACGCCATCACAAAGATTAGCAATTGAAGATTTGTATTTTAATGGAGGTCCAGCATTAGTTGGTAATGGCACTAGTTTTAAATCTGCGATTACAAGTTTTATTAATACTGGAAATGGTAACGATCTTACAAATGCTATAAAAGAAGTTCTCGAGCGTTCAAATGTTGAAAAGCTGCCAAGTGGAGAGAAGGTTTTTAACATCGGTCTCTCCAACCGCCGTCTCAAAGAAGCTGCAATTCTCTCAGGCGATG
>CAZTDX010000145.1:0-1601 GCA_964612425.1 uncultured Pseudobdellovibrionaceae bacterium | reverse complement strand
TTCAACATTTGAGTGTTGAGACGAAGCAATTGAGAGAGGCTTTTGAGAATTTTAGCGCTCGTTTCTGCTTGCATGCGTGCAGCGCCCTTGGGAGAGGCTTCCCTGGCTTCGACAGCAATAATTTCAGAATTTTTCTCTTCAATCTTAGAAAACTCCTTAAAATCATGAGCCATTCTCAAACTTTCAGCCACAGTCTCATCATGTAAGGTTTGAAGGGAATCCTCAGGGCTTTGTGGAATTTCACCATAAATATTTTTTATTTTTCCTAGAGCTAATTTGAATTCCTTTAAATCAGCCAGCACACTTTCATCCTTAATTGGAAGAGAGTTTAAAAGACCAATAGAATTATCGAGGCCAGAGTTAATCCAACGCAAGTAATCATCAGCATCACGTCCTTGTTGAATCATTTGCTGTAATTGGAAATAATGACGGATATTTTGCTCTAAAATTTGCAACAACACAGCCACATCGCCACCCCAAATATCGGATTTAGCAGTCAGTGGGGCTATGAAGATCAAAGCTGTTAAAATCCATAATTTTATTTTTTTAATATGATACTCCTGTAGTAAATTTTTGTAAAATTTCAATCAAAGGTTGATCGGGTGCTTTATTTTGTTCTTCCGCAATTTTAGCTTTATCCGATCCATCACTAGTGCAAATCCAATAACTCAATGGTTCAGGCTCGAGTCTCACGATGGCCATGTTTTCATCTTGAATAAACAAAAACTCACTATAACGACCCTTAACAATTTCTAGACTTTTTGCCGCTTCCACTTGAGAGTCATTAAAGCTAAAGGTAGCTTTAAAATCATCCCAATCAATTTTTCTCTGTCGTAGAACAAATACGAACGAAGTGTTGGGCATCAGAGAGTCAGCAAGTTCCGTGTCTGATAAAAAGTCCTTATAGTTTTGACTAATGCACCAAATTCCAGCGTTGTATTTCCGGAATACTCGGAAACTATCAATGGCAAATTCTTTTCCCATCTGTGAGCCTTTAAATAAACGATGAGCTTCATCAATGATCAGCATATAGGGACGTGATAAATCACTTGCCGCTTCATTTTTAATAAAGGAAGTAAGAAGCAGTAAAAAAATGTCTTTAAGCTCCTTATAGTTATCAAGACCTTTTACTTCAACTGTGACTAAATCCTTACTCAATTGAATATTAGAAAACCCATCAAGCATTTTTCCATAAGCTGTCTCCCCAGTCCATGAGAACAAAATATCAGAAAACTTTCTTATCGTCTCAACAGGATGTTCCTGCAATATCATCTTCAAATCTGAAAGGGTGGGGATTTTTCCATTCAGTTTTTTATAAGTAGAAAAAATGGATTCTTCTAGGAGTGCCTTTTCACGCTTAGGAAGACCTGGTTTATCTTCATCTTTTAAAATCAACTCTAAACATCCCAGGATAAGTTTAATCTTAGAAGAACTGGGTTCTGTCTCCCCATGCTCTAAGTCAAACATATTAAGGCAAATTCCAGAGTTTAAATTAAGATCAATAAACTCTCCGTCCATCACTTCAATGAGTTTTTCACTGGAAGCACCATTATCTATCCAAACAATTTTTGGTTTTGGTGTTTGCCCGCAAAATTGCAACA
>CAZTDX010000144.1:0-2084 GCA_964612425.1 uncultured Pseudobdellovibrionaceae bacterium | reverse complement strand
CAAGAGCATGCTGCTTCATGATCTCTCGTCCACAACATTTTGAAATATCTCTGAAAATAGAGATACTCGGTATCAGCACTACAATCTATTTGTTTAATAGATATAGCACCAGCAAAAGTGAGTTCCACTCACTAAAAGAATCATTAGTAATAATAGCTTTTTCATAGCCATCTCCTTTATTATTTTCTTATTATTCATATTTTATTTCGTTTTCTCTCCCTCAGAAAATAGATTAATTTTGATTTTATTTCTACTTACAAATAATAAATATTTAGATCAAAAACCTTACATTTTTAACTTAAACCTTACATTTTGTCCGGATTGGAAAAATTAGGTATATTTTGAGGATAATTTGATGGCCCTTTTGAGCTCTTAGGTTTTGTTCTGTGCAATATAATGGATATTGAGTTAATTTTTAGTCTTTTAGCGCTCCAGTGGGAGGTAGAATAAGCGTTTTCAATTTATATATTGATAAAGAAACAAAAATATATTATATGTTTCGAATATGGAAATATTTGAATTACGTTATTTTTTAGCTGTCGCACAAAGCGAAAATGTCCATCGAGCTTCTGAAAAATTGAATGTATCTACTGGTTCGCTCAGTAAGGCGATCTCTCGTTTAGAAGAGGAGCTGGGAATATCACTATTCTATAGGCAAGGTCGGAACATTAGACTTACGCCTGAAGGAATGGCCCTCAAGAAGCGAGCAACTCAAATTGTACAGTTAGAAGAAGACGCAAAAATTGAGCTGGGTGGTCAAAAGGGGACGCTGAATGTTGTTATTAGTGCTGAGGAAATCCTGCAAGCCCACTTTGGAGTCCCCCTTTCCGAAAGCATTCTCAAGTTAAATTCTCATTCACGCTTTCAATTTTTAACTCACACTGAAGCTAAAGTCATCCAACAGGTAGAAGACGGTGAGGCTCATTTTGGAATTATTACCGGAGATGTACCGCAAAGTCTAAAATCAAAAACATTATCAAAAGTCGAATTTATAACTTGTGCTTCTACAAAGCACTCTCTCTTCAAAAAATATTCCCCAACGTCTAAAATACCGATTGAAGATCTTTTAGTTCATCCCTTTGTGTCGCCAGAATCTGCACTACTTGGAAAAATTTCTAAATCAGCCTCATTAGATGGATGGCGGGATGACAAGTTTCCAAGACAAATACGTTATCGAGCGAGTGGGTTAAAAATTATGGAGAAGCTCCTTCAGCGAGGTCATGTGCTTGCCTATCTTCCTGATTACTATGTAAAGGAACTTGATCTGGTGAGTCTCAATATCATTGGGTGTCCCTATAGCTGCCAACAAACCGTTAAAGTCATTTGTAAAGATCCTGAGGCCATGGGATGGATGAGTCGCGTTTGGGATAAGATTTAAATCGGACTTATCAGTGAAGCCTGAAGAATATCTTGAACAAATACATTAACAGCCATTTTAATTTGAGTGGTTTTTGTTTCGAGGTGAGGAGTACGAGATAAATAAATAATATTTTGAAAACTTTCCGGAAATTCTTTAAGTAGAGTTGGTAGTTGAGCTGGAATTTCTTTTCTGGAGAGTCTGTCGAGTAATTCATTTAAAACAGCAATATGGTTTTTTGAACTATAGCTGGGGGGTTGAGCTAGATCGTCAAGTACAACTCCAATTGTGTAAGGCAGTATGAGAGATGAGAGATTTGGTTTAGGAACGGATTTAAAATAATTTGATATAGCCTCATAACTTCTGTGGGCATTTAGTTTTAATAGAGGCCAGTGAGATTGATCAATACCAGCAATGTGAGCTATTAAATCATGAGTTCCCAAAAACGCTACTTTCCCGCATCGAATGAGATCTGCAAACTTAAGAGCGTCATTATTTTCTAACTCCCAAAAATTCGTTTGGTAATAACCCTTTGAGGGATCGAACCCACCAAAGATGGAATTAAGACCCCAAGTCTTTACTAAAACCAATTCAACATTTTCACTTGTGGCAATTTTATTTATAACCTCTGGGAAAATGTAAAGTGAGTGAAAGGTTCCGTCTTTGTTTAAAGATAAAGAAGGATGGACAACGTCATAGAAACCCTTCGCCATTAATTCTAAACGCT
>CAZTDX010000143.1:0-2156 GCA_964612425.1 uncultured Pseudobdellovibrionaceae bacterium | reverse complement strand
TGGTCCCAGTTGGTGAGATCAAACCGGTCCAAGTATGTGAGACTGAACAGCCATAAGCTCAACGATTAATTATATTAAAAATCGTCCGCCTCCTGGCGCGACATCGCTTCCGTTTAAGTTCATGATTGGATTTGACGAATCGCTAAATGATGATGAAGAAAACTACAGAGTTTTTTATTCTTACAAACAAAAAGCGCTTTCAAATACTTATACGATTGTTGGATTGAAATTCATCAATCGCACTAACTGTAAAGTATCTTCATTCTCAGAAGCAGATATGACCAGAACACCATTTAATTAAAGTGCAAAAAATGAATTATTCGGTCTTTTTAGTTAGTGGTATTGCAATTGACATTAAATAATAAATATCGGTGCACTCGCCTTCAGACAAATCTTCTGCAGCTTGATAGAGTTGGCTTTCAAGCTGCAATTTCACTTTTTCAAGATTTGATAAATTCGCAGAAGTTGTTATACCTTGAATTAATCGTCCCTTTTTAGTTGAGGTTCCTGATAAAATTTGACTTTTTACAATTTCCATAAACTGGGAGTAATAATTGTATCGTGTTCTTGTTAATTCCTTTTCATTAATTTTTGTGTCTCCAGCTATAAATCGAAATTTTTTATTTGTCTTTACCCAACCAGTATCTTTTTTTTGCTCAAGATATCCCTTTGAAACTAAAAAATTCCATGAAATTTCAACTTATGCCTTATTGAGGTTTAATTTTTTAGCTATCCAATCAAAATTAAATTGAAAGTTTCTCGTCCCCACTAAATCTAAGATAGCTGTATAATACCATCGATCAAACAACTCTAGTGCTTGTGAATTTACTGAAGAAACTGAGATCGACTTTGAATTCAAGATCGCACGATTTTCTATGACCAAATACTGAGAAATCTGCTTTGAACTCTCTTTAAACCTAGAAATCTCGTCATTCAAAAAGCTTTGTATTAATTCATGCTTAGATAAAGCGTCGAGATCCAAGTACTCAATCAAATCATCTAAATGATCTACTGGAAAACATTTTGATCCTTTTAAGATTTGCGACAAGTAGGATTTGGAAATTTTTAAATGGTTTGCTAACTGTACCCAAGTGAATTTTTTTTGCTTTTTATTTAGCTTTATCACCATTTTTTTGAGGTAGCCGGTAAAGCTAGAATCTCTCTTCTCTCCCATTCGTTCACTTCTCCTAACTCATTGAACCAAAAATGAATTAAATAACCCGATAACGCTTATAAAAAGAAACCACTATTTTTAATAGTCAACAATCTTCAATCACTAAACCCTTAAAGTTAAGAAAATCTCAATATCAGCACCAGAAAAATTCTTATCAAGCATTCGATAACTTTCCTCTTGTAAAGTCAAAGACTTATTCCTTAAATTGACAGCATTGGAACTGACTCTAGGTAAGGACCCTCCTGAAAAATGTTAAAAATCCGAATTAACTATTGCTTCTGTGTGCTTTGATAAAGTGGTAAGACTCGATGCAAGTTTGACTGAATATTTTTTATTCGAGTTTGATCTGAGGGGTGGGTGCTCATAAACTCAGGAGGTTTAGTGCCACCGCTCGCTGACATTTTCTCCCATAGGCTGATGGCCGCATGAGGATCATATCCTGCCCTGGACATCATTTCTAACCCCATTAAATCCGCTTCAGACTCTTGCCCCCTGCTGTGCGGAAGACCTATGATGAGTTCAGAAAGCCCCAAGAGGGCGCCAGCGTAATTTTCTTCAATAACCCCGGATTGAACACCAAGTTGAACTAAACCCACTTTTAAAAGCTGCTCTGACATTCTCTCGCGTCCATGTTCGCGGAGAGCATGAGCCATTTCGTGGCCCATAATCGCAGCGATTTCGCTATCTGAAAGTTTTAATTTTTCTATTATACCAGTATAGAACATCATTTTTCCGCCAGGCATGCAATACGCATTGATGTCGTCATTAGTCTGAACGTGAACTTCCCACTTCCAGATTTTGAAAAATAAGAACGGCAACAAAAAAAATATAAAGTAAATTCAAATTCTTCACATTACCCCACTTTTTGTGAATCTCTTTGCTTTTTGATCGATAACCTAAAAAAGCATCACAACACGATAGCAGTAAATATATAGCTGCGCATAAATAAATTCACATCAAGACTATAAAAAAGACCTCACAT
>CAZTDX010000142.1:0-2264 GCA_964612425.1 uncultured Pseudobdellovibrionaceae bacterium | reverse complement strand
CTAAAAAGAAAATAGGAATGGATCTATTGAGTGAACTAGCTAAATTTTCAGATAAGCACATCAATTTTGCGCAAACTGTTTTACCGATAACTCCATCCATTGCTCTTTCAAAAAGCGAAATTGAAACACTGTTACCTAAAAAATCCGATCCAGTTATTTCAATTGCTGCTCCCTCCTTTTATTATAAAGATGGAACCCTTGATTTTATTAAAGAGGCAGCAGGAAAAGTAGGTATAAAAGTCGAAATCACTAAATTAGATATGGCGGAATTTTTTGAGCTTCGTAATGTTGATGAAAACTATAAAACTAAATATGATTTTTTACTTTCTAATTATGTAGCATCTGAAAGGTATCCAGCCGTTCAGTTGAGATTTATTACTGGAAATCGTAAAGCAGCAGTTGATTTGAATGATATTGAATCACCGGATCAGGATCAAAGTAAAATTAATCGACTTAAAGAGTATCAGCGCTGGCTCATTTCTTCACAATTGGTTGTGCCTTTTTATTTTACACGATCACACATCGTTTATTCTAATAAATTGGATATTGGATCTCAGCCCTTAACGGATGCTGAAATTCAATTGTGGAGAATCACAAAGAAGGTAGACTAGATGGACTTTAAAAACGGGCTACTTTACAACCTCAGCGTTCTTCAAAATGAATCTAAAGAGGATTTAACTGAAGCCTATGGTGCTTTATTTTTAGAATGGGCTGCCACGAAGAGTCCGTTTTCACTCTCTGTCTATGAAAATAAAGTCCAATTTAAAGAAAAATCATTTTATCGATATTCTGTCCAAGGGACGTCAACTAGTGGAAAAACATTTTCTGGCTTTGGCCGATCACAAAATCAAATCACAGCAGCTATTATTGCTGTTATGGAAACTCTAGAACGTTTCATTTGTAAGTCTGTGTTAAAAAGCGAGAGCATAGAACCCAACTTTGGAGTCATTATCCATAATGGTAACATATCTTTTACTGAAGCTATTAAATCTGAAGAGTTGGGATTACCAACAGAAGGTTTCCATTCAAGTAATGGTTGGGCTTTGCACTTTAATGCAAGAGCTGCGGCGGAAAGTGCAGTAAGAGAGGCATTAGAGCGTCATATTCTGCTTTCAACTTACATTGAGAGTGAGTGGGATGGTTTTTCGTTTAGTGAAGCGGTTCAATATGAAAATCGAAGACTAATACCAGCTATGGCGAATAACACTTGTGGTGGTTTTGCAGCTGGAATGGTTTTAACTAAAGGAAGCGAATCCAAAGGGAGCACTTTTGGATACCTTTGTGATAAGTTTGCGGGTTTTAATGTTTCTCCAAGGTGGGCTAATGCCTTTCACGAGAGCTTTGAGCAGTGGGAGGATTTAAAAAAAGGACAAAAGTCAAAGATGCTCTCACTTATTGAATCCACTCAGTGGCATTATTTTGAAAATAAAATCACGGAATCGCAACCACAAGCCTGGACTCCAAAAATTCAGTTAGATGTGGCTCAAACAAATCTATTAGTATTTGATTTACAAAAAGTTCTTTCAACACCCTTTCCTTTGTTTGCATCCTTTGCTTTCGGTGGAGACCTACTTCCTTTAGCATTAAAGCAAAAGTTAAGTTCTCAAGAGTTAATGAATTTTGAATCAAAGTTAAAACGGTTAGGAATTTATAATTCCTTGCCAGAGGTGCATCCTATATTATGAAAGCACCTACTCATTATAAACGTATCTTGGGAGCAAGTTTAATATTAAGTATTATCGTACCTCTAATCTGGCATTCGATATTAAACTATTCTCAAAATGAATATTATAGAACTTTGACTCGGGAGTTATGTAAAGCCGTTGAGCCCAAGATCCAAACAGGTGCAACGAGAGAGCCTCTTGAATATGCTCAAGGTATGATGCTAAGACAGGATTTTGGGTATACCCCTCATGTATCTCTAACTATTAATGGGATAGAGCTTACCTCTCAAGACCAGCGAAAAGTTGGTGATGTTAAAATTAATTGTGAATTTGCAGGCATTGAGGACGTGCAAATGTCAATTTACTTTCAGGAAGCCTCCATTTTAAACTTAAAATATATTTATTTATATTTACTCAGCATTCCATTTTTCTTTGGGCTTTTTATGGGGTTGCGTAGGCTGCTTGATCGTTTTCAAAAACAGGTGGCAGATTTGGTTCAGGATCAGATCAGAAAAAATCTTGGAATTGGAGAGATGGGGAGCGGTCCTAAAGGCTATATCGCACAACTATTAAACTTGAACATACCACTTTTATCTTACC
>CAZTDX010000141.1:0-2273 GCA_964612425.1 uncultured Pseudobdellovibrionaceae bacterium | reverse complement strand
TGAAATTAAAGTATTGAAAACTTAAATCAAACCATTCTTGATTTTTTAAAAGAACTGGGCCAAGGCTTGCTGAGCTAAGGGCTGATTCAATTTGCGTGGTTAAAATTTCAAATTTCTGTTTAAGCTGTGCAAACACCTTTTCTGGAAACCCTTGAAAATGTGATGCCCTTTCAAAAAATCTCCGCTTAGGCAATTTTAATGGATCTGATCTTATAAAAAGATTAATTTCGGGAATATAAAAGTTAGAATCCCTTAGTTTACTTTCTAAAAATTCCATACGTGCACTACGAATTGGTTCGTATTTAGGATCACAGTGCTCTGATATTTGCTTATGTTCTTCGATCACACCTTGAGCCGAATCCTTGAGCTGATAAAACACTTGAGCTTTAATATTTTGTGGTAAACCCACGAGCATGGTTTCAATTTTTTCAACAATGGCATTAATTTCTTCAGGTGAAGCGGTCGAAATATCCACCCCAATAAGCTTGTACCCAACTCCTAATGAGCCATCGGTATAGACCATAAAATGTTCTTCAAAGGCAAAGAATGGAATTTTATTTGCTATCATTTGCATATATCATCACCAGATCCGGCCCACAGCTCCCCAGGCGATAAATAATATTTAATGATCTCAAACAGATATCCATCTGGCTTGCCTCTTTTTCCAAAATAAAGTGTTATAAATAATATTCCTGGAATTCCAAAAATAAATATAGGACCAAAGGGAACGCGGCTTAAAAGCAGATTTAAAACGGCACCCAGTAATAAAACAACTATTAGGTCAGTGGCTTCGATACCACCAACCTTTAACTTTGCATCGAGATTTCGATGCACTGAGGATGATTTAAGTTCTGTCACATGACCATCCCTTGTATCCAGCGGATAATAAGCGGGGCTAGCATTCCAATAAGGGAAGTCACCGCCACGAGTACCATTCTTTGCCGAGCCGATGCATCACCCGTGGCAGCAAGAATTGCTGCATACACAAGGCCAATGACACTGGCAGCGGGCAAGAGGAATGAAATGAGTCCATTGGTTACACCATGAACTTTCGATTCCAATTCACCACCGCTGAATTGAGCAAAAGCCATATCAGGAGCAATGGTCATTAAAATCCCAAGTCCAATTAACACCAGCCAAGTAAAATAAACCCTCATTAAGCGGCAGCCTCCATGACAAGGGGGCGATCAAAGGGTCCGATATTCATGACTATGGGGAATCCTTTTGAAGCATTAGCTTCGCCAATTCCAATTTCGACTCTTTGAGATGGACCATCTTTTTTGCACATAACCGATTCCACACGGAACTGAATGACTTCGTTTTGTAGTGCAATGGGTTTGAGAAAGATGGACTTATCTTGGCAAAAAGTATCTACCTTTAGCCGGTAGTCTCCATTCAGCTCATTGTAAAAAGCGACACCTGCGGGAAATCTTTTACCAGTGATTTTGCATATCCAATAAAGGCGATGCATTTTATTTTTATTTTCCAAATTTAACTCCTTAGATAAAATTAATTAATAAACCTGCATGAACCTTCTGTTTTTTAATTTATTTGATAACTCGGAACCTCCCTTTTGGTGGGTATGCTTTTTTTAATACCAACCTGTGACATTCTATTTTCAATTTACTCAAATGAAGGAACTTTAAGTATAACGTAACTAAATGGACTTAATCTCTTTTTAGAAAACTCTAATAATTTTTTAATCGATTGAATTTTAAGTTTTGTATGAGTGGCAATTTCTTCTAGAGATGCTCCTCTGAGAGCCATTTGAGTCACAGCAGATTCAATTTTTAGTAAATCAATCACAAGTCCTCCTTCTACATGTTTGGTAATAACTTTAAAACTCCAATATAAATTTTTATTTATTAAATACTTCTTTTACTGATTCTACTTTGAATTGCGATTGTTCCACCCACAATCAACACATTTAGCAGAATCAACTGCCCCATACACTTCACCATCGCATATAGGGCAGTATCCAAGAAAAGCGCTCATGATTCCTAAGAATAATTTTCTTTTTTTCTTCTTCTTAAGGTGGCAGTCTTCATTGTCATCAAAATCATCTGGTGTAAACAGATCCTCTTCATTAGGAATTAAAGAGTCCATCTATGATTAATGATCCAAGATTCATCTTCTTGATGATCTAGTAAACGATGCTTTTTTTCGATGGACTTCCAAGTTTCATAATTAAGATCTGGATGCTTCATAAATAGATGTACAAAAGATCGTACAAACCAGTTTTGTTTTTTACTTACTTCTGGTTTAACTTCAAT
>CAZTDX010000140.1:0-2360 GCA_964612425.1 uncultured Pseudobdellovibrionaceae bacterium | reverse complement strand
ACTTAAACAACTAACCGCTGCATAAATGTGACTCCACTAAACTCGGGCCACACCAAACTCTATATCTGGCTTAAAAAATGATTTCAATCTAGTCAATGGGGAATTAATTCCACTATCGCCCAACTTTTGTGGAGAATTAAGATTAAGCAACTCTTATGATTCTGCGCTTTATCAAATATCAGTTCCAATTATTTATTTTCAAGGAGACCGTGATCCAGCAACCCCCCTTTGGCAGGCTCAATATCATGTTACTAATCAGAAACATACTAAGCGAACATTTATTACAGTGATTAATGGCGGGCATGCATCTCTTGATATAAATTTGATTGACTGTAAAAAAAGAGTTTGGTCTGCGCTTGCCAGCAATGATTCTAAAAAGCTAGAAGAATCCTTACAACTTTGCCAATTGAAAACTAAAATTGAAATCTACGAACCGTAATTTATGGAGCACAGAGCACAAATGAAAATTCTTATTTTTTATATTTCTTTTTGTATTTCATTACAGCTGACTTCAAGAGCTGAAGCGACGCTTGCTAGAGTGGGAAGTCAATGGGCTGACCCCAATAATATTCCAGTTTGCTGGGAATTAGACCCGCCAGGTAATTCCAATTCTTTGGAGTATCGTAAGGATTGGATAAGAGAAGCCATTGATTTAACTTGGGGAACGGCGGGGTTTCGTTTTATAGGTTGGGGAAACTGCAATGCTGCTTCTACTGGAATTCGAATTACAACTTCTGGGACTCATGGTGGAGCTTGGACCGCTGCAATAGGTAAAAGCCTAAACGGAATTTCAAATGGAGTTGAAGCCTCTCTCAGTATAAATAGAAGTGAGATTGATAGCTTACCTCAAGACGATCTTCGAAAACAAATTCTTTTAAATTGTTTTGAAAGTGAAGAAAAAATAAAAAATTGCATCACCTACAGTGCAGTTCATGAATTCGGGCATGCACTTGGATTGGAACATGAACAAAATCGCTCTACAGTCGTAAGTCCGTGCGATAGAGATGTTCCTTTTACTCCAATGCTGGATAATTTCTCAGGGACTCAGGGTAGAGTTACTTTTGGGCCATATGATAGTCAGTCTATTATGAACTATTGTAGAAAATTGGACCCTAATATTACTCCTACCTTATCCAAACTTGATAGAGAAGGAGTTATGGCCTTTTACCGTGGTGATAATGGAGTTCAAGAAATTGGTCGACCACTTTTAAAAATAAATCAAGGAGCATTCGATAATGCAACGACATTACTTCCTAATGAAAAGGTATCGTTAACTGTTGTATTCCCTTATGTACCAGATTCAACACGTCTTTCTGATCCGCGCGGAGCTTTAACCTGGTACACTGGATCTATTTCATCGGAGGTTGTCTCCTGTGGTGAGTGGAGTAACGATCCAACATATCCTTTGGGTAAATTAAGTGTTTGCAGTTGGCTTCCAGCGAACCATTTGATCGGATCTAAAGTCAATTTTCTTTGGGATAAAAAGTTTGTAAATTTTGCTGAAGTTCAAACTGCAATTACACATTTCGCAAATCTACAAAATGCCAAAGTTGGACAGCCGTTTGAAGTCGAAATAGGTATCACACTTGTCCCTGGATCAATATCTCCAACCATTTCAGTAACTGGCAAGTATTATTCCTCAAATGAATCTGTAGTTTTCACAATTCCAGATTGTCAAAAAGTTTCGGATTCGGAGATCACTTGCAAGTCAAGAACAATTGCACCTCTCTCTGCAAAAGGATATGTCTTTTTGACAGGAAAAATATATCTTCAGGGAAAACCACTTTCTGATATATTAGGCTCCATGTTGGTGCAGTAGTGTAGCAATGCAGTTACGAGTTTAAAATCAATAGAGAAGTTATGTGCTTTTGTGACGCAATGTATTTTGTATCAAATTGAGATTTTATCTATCAATACTAAAATTTATTTATTTAGTAATCACATCAAGTAGTTTCTATGAAAAGGGAAGTTTTAATAAAATGAAGTACAAAAATAATTTTTTTATTCTCACTGGAGCTCCAGGGGTAGGAAAAACTAGCCTAATCAATCATCTTAGAAAACATGGTTATAAATGCATCGATGAGCCCGCTCGAAAAATTTTAGCAGAACAAAGGGCTATCGGTGGTTCTGGCCTTCCAGAAATTAATCCTGCCCTATTTACTGAGCTATTATTATTGCATTCAATTGAAAGCTATAATGAACTTTCAAGGCAAACAGAAGTGGTTATTTTTGATCGTGGAGTAGTAGATTCCATTGGATATGCCAAGTTATATAACATTGATATCGAGCCTTTTAAATTGAAAGCTTGATCTTCCCCCGAAAAAGTGGACACTATTTTATGAGGCTAGTGCTAAATCTTC
>CAZTDX010000139.1:0-2431 GCA_964612425.1 uncultured Pseudobdellovibrionaceae bacterium | reverse complement strand
CGTTTAGGTGAGATTTTGATGGCTAAAACCGGTCCAGTTACGTGAGACTGGACACTTGAGGACACCGAACCTTGTGTTGACCTGGTTCAGTAGTCCTAAATTTTCTCATGTGGCCATAATAGAAATATTTTCCACCTTGCCTTTACCTGACTTTCCAAACAGTTTTTCGCCACACAATTGACAATGAATCAATCCAGTAAGACGATATTGATGAACATACTTTCTTGCATTGTAAGAGTTGGCTTCTAGTAATTTTTGAACATCTTGAAATAGCACTTCTGTGATAATTGGTGACCATTGTGCTTTAACTAATCGATATTGTTCAATCTCTGACAGTTCGTCTGGATTGATATGGCGATTGTCCTTATTGATTTCACGCATGCCGATATAAGATGGATTTGTTAGAAGACGGTGCAGAGTTGTGTAGGCCCAAAGATTTCCACCGCGACTTGATCCATCTTTTGTAACAAAGGATTTTGTTCGATATCCATTTTCATTTAAATAGTGAATCAATTTTTCCACTGTGCCGACATCCAGAAACTTTTCAAAGATCATCTTCACATAGGGAGATTCATTTTGATTAATAACTAAATGACATTTTTTATATGGATCTGGATCATAACCTAACATCCGTTGCCCACCGTTAGTGAGACCACGTTCAGCTCTGGCTTTAGCTCCTTCTTTGATTCTTGAAACAATTGTTTCTCGTTCAAACTGGGCAAAGCTAATGGCTTGAACTACCATTAGCTCTCCCATGGGAGTTGAAGTGTCAAAGCTTTCCTTAAGGCTATAAAATGTAGTCTTGTACCTTTTAAGAAAATCCCAAAACTGACAGAAGTCTTTTACACTCCTACTAAGCCGTGAAAGTTCTGTGACGATAACAGCATTTATTTTTCCATCCTTGATATCACGGCACATCCGTTTGAATTCAGGACGATTCATGTCTTTTCCAGAATAATCCTTGTCTGTGTACCAATCTAAAATGCTGCCCCAATTGGAAGATTGGGCGTTTCGGTAATCGACAAATTGCTTAATTCGTTGAGGATGTGATACCAATGAGCCTTCTTCGCGAATTTCATCGCTCGGCGAAAGACGAATGTAAGCACCAATTCTGAAGCCATTAGATCGCGAGCTCGCTTTCGAGATTGATTTGCTGGAAGTCTTGGTTTTCTCGTTGCTGTTTCCGTCGACCATTGCTCTCCACGACGTGGAGGATCTTTTTCGCGAGCCGTTTGATTCGTTCATTATTTTGTTCCTCCGTCAGTGGTGCTAATTGAATTTCGATATTGTCGAGCATGGAGTTTGCCTGGGTTCGGTATTTCGAACCTTTTGTCATGCCATTCTCCAATTTGAGATTTCAGATTCATAATACCCTCACAAAATAGTTTCAGAATTAGCCTTCAATTGTTTTGGTGGACGCTCTTTTGCTTTGGCAACGGAGTCCATCATTTGTTTAAGTAGCAATTCTGCTTCATGATCTTCAGCACCTTTGTGGCGTGCCTTTTTGATTTTCTTTAACAAGTTGTCTATGTGGACAAGGCGATCAAAATGATCTTGCTGAATTCGTTCAATGTTTCTTTCGAAGTAATTTTCAGAGAAACAAGTGACGATCCAAGAAAGTAAATCATGCTTAGAAACTTTGCCGCCAGTAAAGCCATTATTAGTTTTGGTCACCATTTGGTTAAGTAATGATTCAGCCTCAAGTGACATTGTGATTTTAGCTATTTTTGTTTTTTCCATATATTGCTCCATTTGGGAGCTGTTAAACACAGCATACCCATAACATTATTGTTAGTCCATATCATTTATTGTATGATTCTCAAAACTGGTATTCCCTAATAGAATTTGAAGCATGGCAAAACTGTTACTAGCAGAAGTGTTAATGAAAAAAGGACTGTCTAAACGGCAGTTTGCAAAGAAATTGGGTAAAGAATATCCAACGGTGTTCCGCTATTTCCGCGAGGGCTATGATCCTAAGCTTTCTAGTTTAGAGGCTTGGGCGAAGGTGCTCGGGTGCCGAATAAGGGATTTGGTGGAGGAATGATTGATATTGAGTTTTCTAAACCTGCAATGATTGCAATAGATACGATGCCCGAGAATGACCGAAAGGCAGTACTAAAAACACTAAAATTGTTAGAAATGTCAGGAGGAGATACTTCTAAGCTACCAAACGGCAAAATTGGTCAGATCTTAAAAAAAGGGTTATATAGCTATAAGGTTAATTTAAAACTTAGGCTTCTATTTGAAATTCTGAATGGCCGGAAAAAGATTGTAGTTGTTGATATAGTTAATCATTCAGCTTCTAAGAGACTATTTTTAGGTAGTAATAATAATGATTAAATCGCATATCATTGATCCACAAGCCCTAAAAAATGAACTCAGTCAATTCGAACAATTACTAAAGAAACAATGGTTTGAAGAAATTGAAGCT
>CAZTDX010000138.1:0-2589 GCA_964612425.1 uncultured Pseudobdellovibrionaceae bacterium | reverse complement strand
AATTA
The DNA here is from genome assembly GCA_964612425.1 of uncultured Pseudobdellovibrionaceae bacterium. GTDB lineage: Bacteria > Bdellovibrionota > Bdellovibrionia > Bdellovibrionales > Bdellovibrionaceae > CAUJGP01. The sequence continues at coordinate 2,584 of CAZTDX010000138.1, read as the reverse complement.
GAGACAATGTTAGCAGGTCTTGAGCGAAAAAAACGTGCTTAGATTTTGAATAAATCAATATTTAAGCAGGCTAATTGATCCGCTGGCGAGGCTTTAACAACTTGAGTGGCTTCGGAAATAAAATCCAAAATCATGGTTTTTATTTTTAAAAAATCTTCCTGATTGAGCGAGATGGGTCCGGTAAAAAATAATTCCTCTTCTTCAGTACGATCCATTTTTTGCATGGCTTTATTTCGCCAATTTAGGTGGTGCCGGACCAGAAATGGCGAAGAGCGCTCTAAGTAAGTAAACGTCGGACCTATATAAAAACGCTGATTTTCTTCTCTACATAAATTGTTTGCTATTAAAAATTGGATTATTTCACTGATTTGATTTCGACTCAGTTCAAATTTATTTTCCAAGGAGTCCATTGTTTGGCCTTCATTAAAACTACAATACAAACGAATAGCCGAATAAATCCAACTCGAATAAAAAATTGACTGTTCCACTTCTGTGAGGTCATGTTTTTCTGCAACACGAGAACTCACTTGTTGGGAGTTTTTAATGATGTCTTGAATTTTTTTGTGGAAGTACTTTTTGGCCTCAACAGTATTGGCCCTTGCCCAGTGAACTAAGGTTATAAAATATTCCGTTTCCAGAGCCGCGAACCCAACGTATTGGGTGAATGCTAAAGCTTGATCCACAGTCAGATCCTTTTGACTGGCTAAAATTTGACTGAGTTGAGTGGGGTGGATTCTAAGATATTGAGCTAACTTTTGAGAAGCACCAAAGCCTTTTTTAGGAAGACTGTGGAGATAGTCTTTTATAACTGCTTGATATTCCTTGTATTTAAAAACATCCATCAGTGCTGCATTCCCATTCCTATTTTTTTCTAAGGGCTAACTATTTACTTTAAAGTAAAGGTTTATATTTATATTTTATAAAATATCTAATGAGATTAAATACGCATTGCGTTATACTTCTGATTACTTTAAACTTCTAACGAAAGGCTAATCAATGAAAACCATAAAAAAAGTATTAATCACTCTTTCACTTAATTTTTCTATTTTAGGAGCTCAATCGGCTATGGCAGGTGGCGGTGACTTAGGTGGTGCGTCTCTCGTTCTCTTTAAAAATTGTCAAGTAGAACTGGTTGATTTTTATAGGCCAGACCAACAAGCTTCTTTAGTTGAAGCACACAGTGAAAGTATTCTTAAATGTTTCTGGGGTGAAAACACCATTGTACATAAAAATGATTTGCTAAAAGATGACACTACTTTTTTTCCTCGCACTTTTAGTCAGCTCAGTAAATATTTTGTAAAATACCCTCTATTTCAAACCATGTATTTAATTAACAAAGTGTCTCAGTCACATAAAGGTGCAGGATCTACCTTTAGAGTTCAAACCACAGAGTTACCCCCTGTTGCCTCTCTTGATGAAAAGTTTATTAGCCAAACTGTCGATAGTCAGATTCAAGTTCCATTTATCGCTTTTAATGGTTCAGCCACAATCTTCAGTCGCTTTTTAAATAAGTCAAACAACAGTATCAAAGAACGCATCCTCAATGGCGCCAGTATTCATGAGTTTCTGCGTATAGTGAATGCATCGGATTTTATCAACAAACCCTTTTCTACAGAAGAAATTGAAGTATTGGTTCGTTACTTTTCAAATTTGTCTCTTGCTGCGGACACCTCAATGCTACCTAACTTACTATCTCGCCTCAACGACACAACTGAAAAATATCAAATCATTCGTAAGAGTGTAGAAATGCAATTTTCTTTACTTCTTGCAGCCTTTAATCAACCGGATTTGGTGGCTTATTCAGAACTCTCTCTTGCCATGCTTCAAAATTATTTTCAGATAGGCCAAATTCTAAAAAATAATAATAGCCTTATTAAATCAAAAATCGACACAAAAATGAGTAAAGCCTATTTAGACGTGGACGAAATGCTTCTCTTAAAGAAGTTAAATGATTCTACTCGTTCTCAAAAAGTAGATACAACAAAGATCTTATTAAGTTGTCAAAAGATAATCGAGAAGTCATCAGCTATTACGGAAGCTGCTAAAGATGAATGTGGAATGGATTTATTTTACTCCATTCAACTTGTTTTAACTTATCCAATATCCTTAACTTTTTTAGCAGATATTTTTGATTATTATAAATCCATTGAATTAAGTTTAAAAAAATCAAATTATGCCTGCTATGATGTAATTAATTTTCAACCTGTTGAAGAATGTGATCGCGTTCAGTAAGGTATCCTGCAAAAAAATAAAGATAGCATTCTGAAATAAAACAACTCATAAAACCCACCGTTGTAGCCTCACTTGAGTTGAATTTAAGGTTTAATGCTGTGAAATCATCAAGGATACCCGCATTTTCAATTTGTAAATATCTGCCACATTTAATTCAAACGATACAAGGAGGTTCGTTTGGAATTAGAAGTTTTAAAAAAGAAGTTAAGTTCGTTTAGAACTATAACGGCTAAGATCACGAGGGAGAGTGATGAGCTTGCCATTGAGAATTTATTGGCATGGGAGCAGATCCTGCCAGCCTTTTTCGGCAGAATCTAAGTAAGGCTTTCAAGGTATTTGATCACAGTATCGT
>CAZTDX010000137.1:0-2641 GCA_964612425.1 uncultured Pseudobdellovibrionaceae bacterium | reverse complement strand
TTTTAAGCTGAGATGTATAAATTTTTCATGAACAAGATATCGCTTCTTTTTAAGAAGACCAATAACACTCTGTTTACGGAGATTGAATCGATTCCCCGTGGCTAAATCACAGGGAATCGCAAACTAAGCAAATATTTTTATAATTCTTCTCTTAAGATCCGAGGCCGCTTCTAATTCGCTTTCGGTGGCCAATGTTTTTTCTTGCCGTGTTCATCGACAACCAGGTGTTTCGTGCCTTGCGGTAGAATTTTTAATGTTTTAAGAAACTCAATGATCGAGTCTTTATTGGTATCGCTTAAAGCCATCCAATTGTTATAGGAATCCGTTGCTTCTCCACGATGTGCTTCAATTGCCTGACGCATGGTGAATAATTAACCCCATGATGTAAATTTATTTTTATCAAGGATAAATAGCTGAATATTTTGACTAGCGTATTGATCAAAAAAGATCTTTAAACCTACTCAGGCGTGATAACTTAACAGAGAAAATCAAGCCTTTTCGGAAGGAGGAAGATATTCATTCGGATCTAATAACGTACTTAGTCCGCTTTATTTTTTAATTCTTTTGCTTTGTCTTTTGTAGCATCACCAGCTTCTTCTATGCGATGTTTAGCTTTCTGCCCTGCACATTTAGCGTCGCCGTCGGTGCATGCTGCTTCTTCAAGACGATTAATTTTTTTCTTTGCATCTCTAGTAACATCATTGGTTACAGCTTCTTTTTTTTCTTGCATTGTCTCCGCAGCAAACACAGGAGAAGATATTAATGCTACCAGGCCACTGATTACGAATAATTTAACGATTTTGTTCATTTTGATATTCCTTTATAAATAGATAGTGTTACGATTTCATTTGCTTATTTACTGTCGCTCTTTTAAGGTTTTAAAACAATCTGTCAGAAAGCCTATTGCAGTATGTCGTGAAAGTAGCCAGTCTTTTTCTAGTTTTAATAGAAAATAGAGAAGCATCAGTAACTGTAGCGCATCAGTATTTGCAATCATTGGAGAAGTCATTGACTTCCTTTTCAGCTTCTTCTAACGTGACTCCGTACTTAGCTTGAAGTTTTCCAACGAGCTGATCTTTTTTACCAGCGATAACATCCATCTCGTCGTCACTAATTTCTCCCCATTTTTCTACAGCTTTACCTTTGAGTTGCTTCCAGTTTCCTTCGATTTGATCCCAGTTCATAATATTTCTCCTAAAATTCAATTGAAAAATCTTCAAAAAAGTTAGCTACTTGCTAAAACAATTTAGTTGAGTAATAACGAGCTAACGATTCGCATAGTATTTATCTTCTCTAAACTATGAATTAACTTTAGTACATCAATTATTTATCTTTTGCTAATCAGGAATTCAATTTATATATTCTTCAATAGGTTAAACAAGAATTTATTTTTTTATTTTTTATTTTTATTCTTTTAAACAATTGATAAATAAAAAATCTCAAGGGCGCAAAATAGAAATTGAAATAAGGCAAGAGTTTGGAATGGTCGAAGATCAAGAAAAAGATTTGATAAAACATATAAAATGACTACGTGTTATTAGAGAACAACCCATTAAGGCATTAGCAATAGCTTTGATGGCCGGTGTTGCATTAAATGCAGCACAAAAAGGCAAACCTCTTTCACCGAGCTTATTAGAATTGGGTACGCAATTATTAAAACACTTATAAAATATCCATTAAGATACCGAGTTTGTTAATCTAATAATGAGAATAATAGTCTTAGCCTTGATAGGCATGTTGGGTGTCGTGCAAGCGTATGCTTTCGATATTAACCCATTCAAAAAATATGATGGCAGTCATGAGTTAGTTTTAAACGATGAAGCAACAGAAAAATCAGCCGCCATGTTGGCAAGCCTTATCATTCATCCTGTTCATGAAGAATTGACTGTTCGATCGTTCCGTTTGATCAAGGAACGAAAAATGCCCGGTCATAAAGTCATTACTGATGAAATGATTGACAAAACAATTCGTGGCGTCAGATGGAATGATGATCCACTCAATCTGTTGCCAGATAACCCTCTGGTATGGTTTGACAACTTTAAGAACGCAAGCGAAAACTCAGATCGAATTACCAGTCATTACGATTTGTTTTATCGCAGCCATCATCATGATTTGCAATTTTTACACGCAATGGCTTCTTCTGATGCAGAGAAAGCTGGAGATACACAAAAAGCTGTCATGATGTGGGCGGAGTTTAGTTACAAAGTAGCATCTCAATTTATTCCTATCCACACTCGCTTTAGCGCAATGCAGCAGTTTTTGTCTCCCGAATCTTTTCGTATCTTCAAAAAGTATTTTATGAATGAAGGATTACGTAAAAACTGGACGCCTGCTTATTTGTTTTCGTTGAAATGTGTTCGGCAGAAAATAGACCAGAATTTATTTACCCCTTTAGATTGTTCTGAAACGGATTGGCTACCTGCAAAAGAAACTATACAAAACATTGCATTAGGTAGTTTATTGCACGTAATTCAAGACTCATTCTCAGACAGCCATGTTTCTCGAAATCCCGAATACGAAGGCGAATATTCGTTGATTCATGGACGTTCCGCGATTAATACTTTTAATGCCTATACTAAGCAAAGTTGGGTCTAACCCAACAAAGGTACCAAACGCGACATAGGTTCAAGTGTGACCTCTG
>CAZTDX010000136.1:0-2668 GCA_964612425.1 uncultured Pseudobdellovibrionaceae bacterium | reverse complement strand
ACATGTAAATCACTTTTTAGAAGCGAGTCTCGCCCATTGATATAATACTGGCTAAAGTCTTACTGTTTTTTGCCCTGTAATACGCCAAGAGCTGGGGTAGTCGAACTTTTGCTGCTCAAGGCAAATTTAAATTTGGGGGCTGGGGTCAAAATGAAAATTTTTTTATTAAACTTGGATCATTTCAGATATCGGAAAAATCCAATCGCCTTTTTGATCACGTATCATCTTAGTCACTTTCACTATGGCACTGCGGTTTAATGGTCCATAGATATGAGGAAATAAGTTTTCAGGATCGTCGTACTGAATTTTAGACTTAACTTTATTTTTATCTATAAAAAGAACTAGTAGATCATCATTCTGGTTTTTAAAGATATTATAAGCGATTCTTGAAACCATAAACTCACCGTCAGTGCAATGGATAAATATCGATGGAGTTTATCAACTCTCTGCCGATAAAAAGCCCAATGTCTTTGGCCCCTGTGCCGAGCCAACACTAGAAGAGCTCAAAGCAGTTTTGGATAAAATAATCAAAAGTCCATTGCACTGTTAGAGAGGAAGGGTTTTCTCGTCAAAGACAGTGAGGAGCCACTCAAGTCTTACCATAGACAGTGAAGACACGTTTTCTCAAATCCAAGCCAGTTCTGCCATTTACCGCTTTGCCACAGGTCCGAACAGGGGGAAAAAGCCCTGGTGCTAAAAACGATTTCCAATACGGATTGCGCCCGTGGAGCTGGATTAGTGGCAACACACTCGGGCTTTAGTCTCCATGCTGGAGTTGCCGTTGCTGGTGGGGAGAGAAAAAAACTAGAGCGACTTGCCAGATACATTGCCAGGCCTCCCATTGCACAAGACAGACTACGTCTGAATGACCTGGGGCAAGTCGTCTATCAATTAAAAAAGCCCTATAGCGATGGAACATCCCACATCGTGATGTCACCGCTGGAGCTCTTGGAAAAAATAACAGCTATTATTCCCAGGCCTCGAGTTCACTTAACTAGGTTCCACGGAGCGTTGACCCCGCTATTCATAAATACCGAGAGCTAATTGTCCCGCCAAAAAAAGGAGACCTCCACGTCCGAGCTCAAGCGAGAACAACAAAAATGATTTGGTTAAAAAGAGCCGCCGGGTTACATGGGCTAGACTCCTCAAGCGGGTTTTCGACATCGACGTTGAAACTTGCGGACTCTGCGGAGGGAGAGTTAAAATCATTGCAGCCATCAAAGAAGTGGAGGTGATAAAGAAAATCCTGGACCATATTGGCCTGTCATCAATCCCACCAGAAATAGCCTCAGCGAGAGGATCTCCTGACTTTGCCTATGATGACCACTTCAGTCATGATACCAATCTCTTTTTCTCGGATAATCTACACTCTTAGAAGTTCAATGACTTTAAGGCTTGTGAATACTATTGCCCAAAAGCAAAAAAACTCTCATTTTGACTACCAAAAAATTAAATATTCCATATAAAGTTGAACGAATCGCAGTCCAATTGCAGACAATTTTGAAAAAGTAGATCAAAACTTCGAGGGACTGCAGGCCAAACAAGTTTCTTAATACTCCCTCGACCACTTCAAATAACGCTTTGAATGCCTTATCCCCGTCCTGATTACCCTTGTTATTGATGTAAATTCAAAATTCTTGACATTTCATGAAATATCATGATAAGCTTGTGGTGAGGTTAAAAAAATGAAGGTTAAAAAATTTGCCACCCAAATAGATGAAAAAGTATTAAAGGATCTCAAAACTTATGTGAGTCAAGTGGATCGCAGTATTTCAAGTGTGGTATCTGAAGCTGTAGCTGAATATCTTCAGCGATCTAAACTGCGTCCTGCTTTTCGGAGTGCTATGGATGAAGTATTAAATGACCATGAAGAATTATTAGAGCGATTAGCGAAATGAAGCTAGTGCTTTATCCTACTTTGACTGAGACTCTTGAATTACATAAGCAATTAATAAATAGATTTGGCGGTAATGGTGGTATAAGAGATTTGGGCCTTTTAGAAAGTGCTCTTATGCGACCCCAAACGGGCTACTATGATACTCTATCACTTCAGGCGGCAGCTCTCCTGCAAAGCCTTATCCAAAATCACGCCTTTATTGATGGTAATAAGCGCGTGGCCTTTGCTACAACTGCCATTTTTCTTAGAATGAATGGTTATCGTTTAAGAGTAGATGCTCAGAGTGGAGAAGACTTTCTTATTAATCGTGTTATTAAAAGTAAGGCCGATATCCATGAAATTGCAGATTGGCTTGAAAAAATAATGAAAGCTGTAAAATAAGTGGGCTGAAGGAAAAAGATCTAAATATTAAATAGGGAAGTGGCAAAACTTTTCTTTCTTGTCTGATAAAGATGTAATTTTACAGTATCTTGCTGATGACGGATTTAAGCTCGCTTAAATGTTGATTTTCACACCTGCCGTTGACCAAGTAACAAACACTCTTGCTTGATTTGAGAATTTGATGTGCGTTAATTCTGTTACACATGTGGTTATCTTTACTGGATCATTTCAAATGTCGGAAAAATCCAATCGCCTTTTTGATCACGTATCATCTTAGTCACTTTCACTATAGCACTGCGGTTTAATGGTCCATAGATATGTAAAGAAATATTCTATTTCTCCTTGAGTCCGTTGACTAGGATATCCAGAATCTGATCCAGTTCTTCTTCG
>CAZTDX010000135.1:0-2721 GCA_964612425.1 uncultured Pseudobdellovibrionaceae bacterium | reverse complement strand
TTATATAAGGAAGACCGTATTTCTCAACGGTATTTTGGCGTTTAAAAACCAAAAAAGAATTATAAAAGTGGGCGATAGCCCGTCCTTGTCTTAAAAAGGCCGTCCCCGGTTTCGAATTAGTTTTTAAAACATTAGTCTAATTGGTCTTATGGTCAATCGCTATTACGCCATAAAAGCAAAGCAACTCGATTTAAAAAATCCAAAAGTAGGGGCGATCACTGTCATTCAGCGTTTTGGTGGAGGGTTAAACCTCAATGTTCACTTTCATACGTTGTATACCGATGGCGTCTTTCATGAAAACTATTTGGGAGAAGAAGTTTTTTATGAAATCATTCCTAGTCATGATGATGTTATTGCCATTGCAAACAAATTAAAAAATCGCCTAGAGAAACTATTATCTCGTGAAGATGAGTACAGTAATGGCGAAGATCACTCATTAAGTTTTATTCAATCACAAAGTGTTCAGAATAAAGATGAAAATTTTTTGGCACCTGTTAAGATTGGAAAATATTGCGATCCTCCATTTGAAGAATTTAAAGGAACTCGCTGTGGTTATATTGATGGATTTAGTCTACATGCCAATGTTAAAATTTTAAAACAACATCGGTCGGCCCTTGAAGGTTTGTGTCGCTATGTTTTGCGTGGTCCACTTTCAAACGAAAGAATTTCATATAACAATGGTAAAGTATATTTAAAGCTAAAAAGGTCTTATAGTGACGGTACAAGTCATCTGCAATTTACTCCAGAGCAATTTATTAAAAGAATTATTTCCATCATTCCGCCTCCGAGACAAAATTTAATTCGATATATCGGAGTTTTTGGGGCTAGACACAAAAAAAGAGACATCATCACAAGCACGGTCAGTGCAAAAGCCTTAAGACCAAAAATAAAAAAGAAAATATATAGGACGCCTTGGGCCGATCTTTTAAAGCACGTCTTTAAACATGATGTGAGTAACTGTGATCATTGTGGTACAAAGTTGGTTTTAATTGCCAGTATAACTTCTAGGCATACTTGTAATAAAATTTTGACACATTTAAATTTGCCAATTCGTGAAGTGCTGGCGACACCTCCACGAGGACCACCTGAAATAGACTTTATCGATCAATATAAATATGAAGAGTTTTAGTCAGATTTAATTTTGCTAACGAAAACCTTAGCCTAATTTCGGTCTTAATATAGATAAACAGTTCAAAAAAGCCAAATTTCCTTAAAAAATCCTAAAAAAAGAATTTTATAAGCGGCCATTAGGCCCTCATTTTTCTCTACAAGGGGGGATTCGATCGATTCCCTTATGGAATTATTGCTCTAATCCTTCCTATCGACAAACCTTTCAGGGTTTTTCGATTTAGTCCTGAGTACTTTTCAAAGGAAGCCCAAGCGGCACTTTCGTTTTGGAATGATTTGAGATGCTCAGTGAGTTCTTCTCTCACTGACATCAACAGATCAGTCTCAAACTGAGGTGTTGCCTCTATGATAGTGTTTTCTTTCATGGCAAATTTATGGCCTAAATGAGTAAACTCGGTCAATTGAAGTAAGAAAGAGTTGGCCTAAACCCTTTAAAAACACATCAAAATTTCACAGTCAGAGAATTGACTGGGGCTTTATTTGGAAAAGTTACTTCAAAGAATTTCTTACATTTCCGCTGATAACTTCCTAACTCACTAATTTCTTATAGGGCCCCTGCGTACAATGGCAACTTGAATGCAGAGCGTTTTCCAGACAATTCCAGAGGTTATCTTGATAGTTGAGTTAATTAGATTTATTAATCTTTCATTCTAACTTTTGGATGAGAGGATTAAACACATGAACAAGATGTTGGCGATAAGCCTATTCTTAGCTTTCACTTTCATGATTGTTTTTCATCAGTCTTTTCAGAACTCTTCTGACGACGTGGCAACAATCAGTCATCGTGGAGAGGCCAATTTAGATTATTTACTCAAAAATACACCACTTCATAAAATTGGCCTGAACGAACAAGTAAGTTCTAAAGGCGAATAATCATGGGGTCACTTGACTAAAAGCTATACAGTATTGTCCATTTTTTTCATTTGACCCCTTCTGCAATCTTTAAATTCAAAGCTATCAGGGCGGTTGCCCAAGGCCTCTCCTTCTTGTTACTATCTTAGTACACACACAAGACTGGGAGGCCATGCAATGAAGCAATATCATGACCTAATGAAAAGGGTCCTTGATGAAGGGACTAAAAAAGAAGACAGAACTGGGACTGGAACTCTTTCTGTTTTTGGACATCAAATGCGTTTTAACCTCGCTGAGGGGTTTCCGCTAGTAACAACAAAAAAATGTCATTTAAAATCGATCATCCATGAGCTTCTTTGGTTTCTCCAAGGGGATTCAAATATTAAGTATCTTAAAGATAATGGCGTCTCTATTTGGGATGAATGGGCAGATGAAAATGGCAATCTCGGGCCTGTTTATGGGGTTCAGTGGAGAAGCTGGAAAACTCATGATGGAAGAACAGTAGATCAGATCAAAAATTTCATTGAGATGATTAAGAAAAATCCTGATTCTCGTCGTTTGATTGTTTCTGCTTGGAACGTGAGTGACGTTGATAAAATGGCACTTCCACCATGTCACACGATGTTTCAGTTTTATGTGGCCGATGGAAAGCTTTCTTGTCAGCTTTATCAGCGTTCCGCTGATATTTTCCTAGGAGTACCTTTTAATGTTACTTCTTATTCTTTATTATTATATATCATA
>CAZTDX010000134.1:0-2741 GCA_964612425.1 uncultured Pseudobdellovibrionaceae bacterium | reverse complement strand
TAATGATATTTTATTTATAAATATTTAAAAGACCGGGTGATAAGACGTTTTACAGACAAAAGGTTCTGTATCCAGTCTATTCAGGAACATATCGAAATGTTTGGGGAGGCCCCGGAAGTCTTTGGATTCGATCGTGGAGGATACAGCCAGAAGAATATGAACAAGGCAAAGAAACTTGGAGTTCGTCATGTGGGTATTGCTCCTACAGGAAAAACTCCGTGGTCAGTCTCCGAGCGAAAAGCCGAGGATATCCGACGCGAGCGAGCCCAAGTCGAAGGGACTATCGGTGTTCTGAAATCAAGAAAATTTCGATTCAACAAACCAGATGCGAAGTCAACTCGATCAATGGAGACCTACGGCCATCGCTCATTCTTGGGCTTCAACCTTTGCAAAACACTGCGCGTGCTACAAACGGAAGTTGCTTACGCCTAATGAAAACAGTGGCTGAGGCACAGCATCCACTTAAATGGGATAGTTATCCACAATTACTAAAGGTTTGAACAATAAATTTTGTGGATAACTGGGCAAAATATTATCTTTTAACTCCGAACTGACTCTATTTATGTACAATTCCATATTAAAAAAATAATCTTCCCGACTTTGATTTTAGTTTGTTTGGATATTCAATACACACTCGCTTATGCCGAAGCTCTAAAAGAAACAAACAACACAACTCAAGATTCGTCTTTAGTAATTACAGAAAATGAAATTTCTTCTCGTGGTCTCAGAATTTCACTCATTTCTGCACCAAGCTATCTTTTCGCCACTGGTAATGATGGAACTTCAAGTTCAAGAAATTATGATAGTTTCCCTGGAGTATCAATTGGCTATGCCGATCTAAAGGTTGGTCAATTCGGGTGGACAAGTAATTTGGCCTATTTAAGTTTAGGCGAACATTATGTTGATACTTTTACAACCGTGCAAGATAATTCAATCACCTCGGGATCTAAGACTTATTCAGGTTCAATTAATTTTGTTAGGGCTGATTTTAACGTGGCTTACACCTTCAATAAATATTTTAATTTTAAAGCCGGTCTCAATACATTAAAATGTATAAACGGCACTGGTTACGATTCGGGTTCGGAGAATTATTTTAAGAATCTTGGATTTGGTTATCAATCAAGTATTGGAATTCAACTCACAAAAAATTATGGATTTGATATTGGCTTCTCAGATATGAATTTTCAAGGTTCTAACAGCAATGGCAGTGGTAATTATACCATTTCAGGACTCGAAGTGGCACTTTCAGGTACTTTCTAAGAATTGTAAATTTTGGCTTTGATATTGCTTTTTTATTAGCATTTTGCTATAAGGATTAATTATGAATTATAATACCAATCGAAAATTATCATTCTTTGCATTTATTCTTTGGACATTTTTTGTCACTTGTAAAAGTATTGGTATGGGTATGGGTCCAGGAATTGGCGGAGGTGGTAATATAACATGTGGAAATGTTCCAATATCATCCGTACAGCAGGTCATTGAGAATCCCAGAACACTTCCTCTGCTGGCAGATGGATGGTTTTATATTGATAAACTCAATGAGAGCCTTAAAGATAATTCTCGACAGGATCTAAAACGTTATTTAAATTATTTTTTAAATTCAAAAAAATGGTTTCTTTACGATTGTGCGTTTGATAATTTACCAAATTCACAGTTGGGTACAGGTGCACCGTCAGATCAAATCATTCGTCATTTTCCAATGGAAATTCATATTTCAAAACCTTTGGTACAAAAGTTACTTAAGGAGGTAAATGGTATTGAATCCTTAAGAGAACTTTTATTGAGAGAGCAGTTTGAAGCTTTGAAACTGCTCTCAAAGGATTCAAGCTTCAATCAATGTCTATCTATCGCCCCTGAACCCTGGTTTTGTGATGGAAACTCCAAATCAGTCAAAAGCAATTTAGAATTGGATGGTATTGACCACTCAAAAGTTAGAGAAATATCTTTTTTATTAATTTCAGATTTCAAAAATCATTCCTTTTCTTTTGAAAAATTTATTAACTCACTTATTTCAAATGATTTTGATATTTACGGTGGTTGGCTTTACGGGGTTTTGCCTTATGTTTACATTGGAGAAAATACCTTAGTTTCATGGATAAAATCTTGGGAACAACATGAAGATTTAATTAAAATTAGACCTGAATTGTCTTCTTGCCATAAGATTCAAATAATTAGTTTTGCAAAATCAGATTCTACGCATGGAATTTATGCTATAAAACTAAAATATGATGAGAGAGAATTTGAATTTACTTTGAAACCAGATTACTCTGATAGTTTAAATAAACAAAATGGGATTAATTATAAACTTACTACTTATTATGAAGATAACAGTGGACAATCAATTGTACACTATACTGCTAGTCCATGGATGAAGGATTTTAATTTGATTAAAAAAATTGGAATAAAATATCCCTCGGTACGATTACTTTTTGACAAAGAAGGAACACAAATCGTACCCATCGGTTATGAATTTGAGGGTCACATAACCACAAGAATTAAAGACGATGGAAGTGTAAATGGTATTGTTGTAGAAAGTGAAGTTTGCAATTTTTAATTTCAAAATTAATAAATTTTTCAAAAATATTTTCGTATAAAATATTGATTCTAAATATTCAATCCAATCCTTGAGAAGTTTAATATGGGATCATTCAAACTTCTCAAAATTGATATTCATAACTTTATTAGAGAAATTTTAGAAAGTTGTGGATGGTTGAAAAGGAGAAGATAGCGGCATAACC
>CAZTDX010000133.1:2615-2875 GCA_964612425.1 uncultured Pseudobdellovibrionaceae bacterium | reverse complement strand
AATAAACATCGCTTCCTTCCTCTGGACTAATCCACTCATAAACAAGAGTTCTTGTTTTCCCGTCTTTCATTGTCAATGTCGCGTTTTTTTATAACATGAGATCTTCCTGTATGGGACCCAACTCACTCTGCAAGGTGGACAAAAAATGATTCCTGTCTCCACTGGATTTATTGACTTGAATCAGAGGCCCTTCCTTAAAGCAAGACTTCACTTCCTCCATCATGGCTCCCGAGTAATCAAAGCTTAGCATTTCCTTCGAA
>CAZTDX010000133.1:0-2595 GCA_964612425.1 uncultured Pseudobdellovibrionaceae bacterium | reverse complement strand
TCATTTTTTTTGGCTAAACTAGATCCCCAAAAAGGATCAGGCAAAGCGACTTTAGAATCTTCTGATGGAGTTGAGGCTTGCGCCATATTTATTGAAATTTCAGGCAAACCATATTTTAACCACCACTGGTAGGGGTACCAATAACCCCATAACAAAAAGACCGAAATGAAAATGGCATAAAAGGAACTATTTTTCACCCCCCCCCTTAGACCATACTCCTGAACCCTCGGCAAGCACAGACTAAAGATATGAAAAATGACCACTCAATGTGTCGTTTTAAGACACCTTAATAAAGTCCTAGAAGACTGAGATAAAATGGATCATAATGTAATCATAAATCTTATCTTATAAACAAGTTTCATTTTCTATTCCGGGGGGAGGATAATGGCAATGGTGCGCAAAAGAGGGCTTTGCCTTGTAATTTGTTCTATTGTTTTAACCTCAGCTCTTCAATTAGAAGCCAAAAGCCCCGCCAACCGTTCTGCTAAATATTCATCCTCCAAGGGGCGCGCTCCCGCTCAAAGCACACCGGGGGGAGACTCCGACGGCGAAGAGGATGTCTTCGACCCTTTTGCTGACTTTTCAGAGTTTGAATCAAACCCAGAAGAGGAAGAAGATATTAATTTTTTTAAGAATGGCCGCATGCTCACCGCGGGTCTACTTGGGGGAATGATCAACTACACAGGAGAAATGGCCCAAAAGCATCAAGCCTCCTTCCGTTATGGAATCTTTGTCAGCTACTTTTTTGATTTGCATTTTGCTGCTCAACTTCAATGGTTGGGCACCGACTCACCCGTCTCCTATCGCTCGCCCACAACCAACCTTGTGGGAAATTCCAACCTCTCTGCCCTTGGATTCTCTATCAAATATTTTTTAAACACACAAAATGTAACCAAAGGTTTGGCTGACCTTAACCCCTATTTTATTGTTGGGATGTCCAGCTACAATCGAGTCATTCGATTCAGTAAAATCTCCGGTAGCCAACCTGACAAAGTCATGGGTTTCAATGGTGGGATGGGAATAGAAATCCCCATGCTCCGCAAAAAAATGTTTTGGGGTGCACAACTCACTTACGATTTAGTGAACTTTAAAGATGAAAATACCCCTTTTTATTGGGATGATGAGAACGGTAATTCCGTTAATTATGGGACCTCCAAGGGAGACATGTGGACCCTCAGTGGCTCCATCGGAATGAATTTTTAATGATTTAATCTCGTGTTGACTCATTAGAAAAAGATACCAAAGAACAGTAAGTCAAGATCCAGTTTGTTTTCTGCTCTTTGAGTATTGGTCGGTCAATTGAAAAAATAACTTTAACTTTTTATCAAGTTCTTGTTTAAGAAAAAATGGATTTTTCATTGCCATATTTTGTTTTAATTTTTTCTTATTATACATTGTAAATTTATCTGAATCTAAAAGTCGTTGATAAGGAGTTTTAGGGTCATCGTATTCTTTTTTAATTTTAGATCCAATTCTTGTTTTCTTTTTTAATTTCATAACTGGTGTAAAGTAGTTCCAGAGCGGATTCCAATAGACTTGATATATTTCATTCATCAATGACACTAACTCGGAATTTTCAACTCTCACATATCCAAAAAGCTCTCTGACGTGAGTGAAGTTTTTTTGTTCAACATGTGCATTATCATTTTTCTTATAGGGCCGACGCCTGACAAATTCAACCGGATAAAGTCTTTCAGTAAAGTATTTGTAGAGTTCATCGTTTAAAAATTCATTTCCATTATCGCTAGCAAATCCCTTCAGTAAGAATGGGACATCATATTCAATTTTTTGAATTTGTTTTTGTACTGTCGTAGCATGTTTTTTCCAGACTGCGCGGTTCTCCGTCCATCCAGAATATAAATCTGTCATCGTTATTGAATTGGCGTAATCGCCTTCTATGCTGGTTCCGCAATGAGCAACAGTGTCACTCTCGATAAATCCAGGTTCAGTGACTTCAGCATCTAGTAATTTTATTGGTATTTTACTCTTCAACATTGGAACTGTTGTTGATAAACCTCTAACTTTATTTTCTCGATATGGTTTTAAAAGGCGATCTATCGTGGATGGTGAAATGCTCTTTAAAAGCTTTAATTCGCTATCTGTTACATTTTTATAGAATGGGAGCCATAAAGGTATTGCTACAGTCATTTTCTTGGAACAAATGCGATTCATTAAATTCCAAAGCTCATAAATATGATCCACAATTTGCTCGTATTTACTCACAGGACCTGGTTTTTTCTTTCGAGGCTGAATTTGATTATTTAAAATTCGTATTGCATATTTTCTCTCATATCCGCAGACTGCTGCGAACTCATCTAAAATCAAAGTCTTCATTGACTTGGTGCTTTTTTGGTATCTTTCTCGAATAGCATCAAGATATGCTTTCTTTACCTCGTAGGGCATGATCTAACTCCTTATAAAATCTTGCTTTTTTGTCGAAGCTAAAAGATTTTAATATGGTGTGGGGATCATGACTCAACGAGGTTTTTTGTTTTTCGCTGCGCTTCTAGTTGATTCAAGTTACAATAACTCAAATCACTGTCTCAGTTCCAAACATCGGCACTCTCTTGGTGTCTTTTAATTCGAATCAATGCG
>CAZTDX010000132.1:0-3036 GCA_964612425.1 uncultured Pseudobdellovibrionaceae bacterium | reverse complement strand
GCCAGCCGTGAAATTCTGAACAACCAAATCGTACCTTATGAAGGAAAATACTAAGATTTTCACCTGATCGACTTGACTTGAAACCAAAAAATCGCTGTAAAACTCTAAACAATCAAGTCGATCCTTAATGTTAATAGATTCTTCCATAATTTATAGTAACAATTTATGGAAGAATCTATTAAATCTTAACTTATGATTCAGGATTAACATGATGACCATAAAATTGAATTTACTAACTTCTGTCTTATTTGTCATTTTTAACTTTTTCTGTTCAGGAATGCTTGCCGCACACGGAAAAGTGGATTTAGATGCAGATGTTTGTGTACGTAACATTTCAGGCAGCATGGTGCATTTAAGTACCTACCAACCTCAACACGACCCATCGGCTGAATATTGCACAGAGATCCCCAAGGAAGGAGAAACATTATGGGTCCTTGATCTCGTGGATCAAGCACTACGTGATATGCCGGTCGTCATAAAAATCATGCAAGGAGCCGACACGGTCACTTCACTTTATTCGAATAACCACCGAGATGGCATAATAAAAGGCGCGTTCAATTTAAATGAGGGGGCTTATACTCTTTTTGTCACCGGAGAAGGTGTCCCACCTTTACACTATGAATATCCTATACGAGTTCAATTGACGAACTATAAGGATTTATTTTTTAAATATACCCCCTATCTTATCGCCTTTATACTTCTTGCTTTGATGACAGATAAAATTCTGAAAAGACGTAAAATGTCGATTAAATAATCCGCACTGATTGCTGTAATACTTTTATGAATAATTCATGCTAAATTTTTTTAAAGATACTCCTGTAGTCGGTAAATCAAGTATCAATATTGAAAAATCGGCAATTGATATCTTTAAATTTATTGGCACAGACATGGCCAAAAACTATCCTCGCTGGTCTCCCGAAGTTCAAGAATTGAATAAATTAAGCCCTGAAGAACTTCAGAAAGGAGCTCGATTTAAACAAGTAAGAATTGATCAAGGCACCAAATCCGAATCAATCTTTACTGTTAATGTTTTTGATGAACCTCATTGCGTTTGTTTTGAGGGCATATCAAATCCTTTTAAATGCGAATACAAAATTGATTCATTAAGCACGAACTTAAGTAAATTAACGTTTACCTTTGAATTAACCACCTTAGAACTTCATATTAGACCGTTTGAAAAATTAGTTCGAATTGCAGTGCAAGACGGTACTGAAAGAACCGTCCGAAACATTAAGAAGCTTATTGAAAACTCGATAGGATAAGAAAATGGATTTATTATTGGAAAAAGACCCGGGATTGATTCCCCAAGTCTTGGCAAAAATTCTAGATGCTTCGATAAACGGTATTACCCTTGCCGACCCCGATCAGAACGATATTCCTTTGGTTTATGTGAATAAAGCATTTGAAGTAATGACAGGTTATTCTTTCGACGAAACAGTAGGCAAGAATTGTAGATTCTTACAAGGAAATGATAAGAATCAACCAGAAATTAACATGCTCCGGAAAGCGCTAAAAGAAAAATCTTCAGTCAATGTAACTTTAAGAAACTACAAGAAAAACGGTGAACTATTTTACAATCAGCTATTAATACAACCCTTATTTGATAATAAAAACAATCTGTTATATTACCTCGGAGTGCAATTCGATATTACTGAGAAAATTAACAAGAATAAAGAAATTGAAGCTTTAATTAAGAAAGTGCAAGATTTGAATGGGTAAAACCCTTTATTGGATACCCACATTTTGTAAAGCTGGTCTGATCAAAGTAAAATTCGTACATACAAGTTAATTGTAATCGCTGACCATACCATCAAATTTTTCAGTTGTTTCTGGAGTCATGCACAGTCTACCGACAGAATCACAAATGATATGAGCATACATATTCACAGATAATTATTTAATGGTTTGAATAATAAGAACTCTATCTCCATCAATATCAATAGAGGTAGAGTTCTTGATATGGTCACAAACTTTAATATAATTTCCACGAATAAGTAAGACTGTATATTCCGTCGTGTCCTCTAAAAACAAGACTTTCTGGAGAAGAAGTTAGCGATCCATTCCAGTTATGATTAGGAGAAGCTATCTGAACTTCTGCTGTTTTTACAGAAAACATTTTATCTTCGGCTTCAGCCAAAACTCTTTCAAGCACAGCTTGGATTGCAGGCGCTGCCCACGGCACCTTAGCCAGCGTCGCAGCACCAATGGCGGCTATTCCTAATTTATCTTTAATCAATTGAAGATACTTATTCAAAGTTCCATCCATTCCACCGTGTTGCTTTTCTGCTAACTGCAAGCCCACTGAATAAACTCTTGGCCAGTTTCCTGGCTTATTTAAATCAAATTCACAAAAAATCAAAGGAGGATTATAGACTTTGACATCACCGTCATCAAAATGAGGATAAACAGAAAAAAAGTTTTTCTTTACTACTTCCTTACCCGTTTCTGTTAATAATCCACCTAAATAAATTTCATCGTTACCGAATTTTTCCCTCCATGCCCCCCCCATTTCATCTACACATTTCACCTGATGAATCAATAGTACAAGCTTGTTTGACATTTTTAACCCCGTATTAAAATAAATAGATGTGAATTGCAAATTATTTTTCAAAGTTTTTTATAAAAATGAATTTTTATTTTTTCCCCTTTCTCCTTTTGATAGTTAATTGTGAAGCTAATGTATTTCCTTTCTTTTCATAGCGAAGTAGAGTAAATTCGACAGGCTATCTATGAAAATTCTCACAGCGAAACGGTCAGTTGGGTTCATCATTTCCCTGTATTTTTTATTTACCATTTCTGTAGATAAGTGACACCTCGATCGCGAAAGTCGACATAATCACTTGAACATTTCCAGAGCTTTAGTTTATGATTACAAAGAAAAAATGGCTGTGATTTTTGACACACATTATTCAAATTTCAAATTGAATTGTGGTCTCCTCGTTTTTGCGATCTAATCTAACCGCAGCCGTTTCGGCTTGCCGCGCATCTCGATCAGCTCATCAAGTGCCTTAACAATCCGGGCAGTAGGCAGGTTGG
>CAZTDX010000131.1:0-3319 GCA_964612425.1 uncultured Pseudobdellovibrionaceae bacterium | reverse complement strand
GAATATTGCTATAGTTTTCATAAATCACCTCACGTTGAGGCTAGAATTGAATTTGCTTTTGGTCACTAACAAAATATTTTAGTCTTATCACATATATTTGAATTGGGCATTTTGATGGTTCTGAATGGATAAACTCATGTGCTAACAACCCAAAAAATTTCACTCTATGCAATCGGGATAATAAACATATTTTATTTTGCAATACATTTCTCAAGCCTATAGGCGACTCTTAAAAAAATAAAACTGCTCAATAGCCCCTTCATCCTGTGACCACTTTTTGATTTGAGCTAGATTCACCGGATGCTTCTTTGCTACAGAGATAGCTTGGTCTAAGCATTGTCGATCATTGTAATGAAAGAACCAAGCCAAACGATCCATCACACATTGAGTTGATGAGAAAAGTCGGATCACTCCAGTTGTTGTTTCATACCCACCTTCTGCTTTGACTGGAATAGTATTTCCAATGGCGAGAGGACCCGAAGGAAACTCTACAGTAAATTGAGTATGAGGATGATAAAAGTCTTTCCCATTGAGAATAAACCCTAATTCGGCCATGACATAAGTAATTTGTTTGTGATCATTCGGACTAACGAAATCCAAATCACGAGACTGATATTCATTGTCTGTATATAATGTTACAACTGCGCCGCCAACAAGTGTTACTTGAATTCCTTTCGCTTGAAGGTGCTTGCAAATTATTCCTGCTAGCTCAACTAAAGTTGTATTTTGATTAATGGAATTCATATTTCTTTCCCTGTTCTGCGGGGGCGCGTTCGATCACGATAATATTTTTTAGTGATTTCTACAGGAAGTAATTCTAATTCTTTTTCCAATAATGCAATCAACTCCTTACGAACAGCAAGTCTTGGATTAAAAGTAAATATTCGAACTGTACCCATAGGCCGACTTACCAATATTCCTCCTGCTTCAAGTTTTAAAAGTTGCTTTTGCACCTGGCTGGGAGCAATACCATAAGTCCTAGCAATTTTATTTATATATCCTTCGCTATAATTGGCGATATACAACAAAACTTTTTCAGCAACTGCATTTCCAAAGAGTGTATGAAACATCATAAGTTATAACCTCTCCCTAATATACTATACTATAAAATAGTATAGTCATACTATAAAATATGATATATCTAGCCCCATCTTTTTACCAATAAAATAAAGTCATAGTGATATAAGATCTTAATAATACAGCACTTTTAACTCAAAAATGAAATTGATTTGAAGCTCTCGCTTTGAAGCAACTATAACTAATGTTTATTTATAATGAGTGTCTTGATGGTTTAAGACACCAACTTTTATTTCTCATTGCTGATTTTCAAGACGCTTAAAATAAAAAAACCTCGTGGATCTCACCAAGCCTTTTACTAAACCATTTTATAATATCTGATTGAAATTCAACTAAAGACTCATCTGTCGAAGGTCCCAAAAGTTCGGCTGCTCCAGTCTTTGGTGTAGAGATAAATTTTATTTATGCAGTTTTAATGATGGTTTCAATTTGTGGGAGTATTCTTTGATTCCAAAATTCCATTAAGTCCTTATCTTCAGAAACGCAAAGAGCCATCATTAAATAAAAAGATTCAGCAGAAAACTCATTAGGTTTTAAATCAAAAATTTTACCCCAAGATTGTATATCAAAATAAAATAAAGGTTTAACATCTGTTTGAAACATCTTTACATTAGAGTCTTCCAAAAAAGATCTGAAGTAATCAGAATCATAAATTTGGTTAAATACCTCATTTGCTTTCGGGCCTTCTTTCAAGAGAAGCATATAAACCATAACCATGGCTCGAACAAATACAGCCTTATTAGAACCAGGGAACCTGCCTAACACTTCCTCAAGGCATTGATCTGCCAGGTGTGACATTTTAAATTGAATACGAGGCTTCAAGTTAAGACTAGTTAACCATTTGTTGTATTCAGAAGCTAACTTGGTGGTCCACAGCTCAGCACCACAATCTTTACAAACAAGGGTATTTCCTGAAAATTTATGTCCCAAAATTTCCTTATGAATTGTGGATTCAAATGTATTTGAATGATTACAATGCTTCATAAATATTCCTTATCATTTTACAGTTCTTAATGCTGATCTTGGTAATTTTCTTTCGAGTCTAAAGCTCTGTATGCAAACACCCTTTAAATAATAAATGAATTTGAAGCGGCCTCGAATAATTTCAAATTCAGTATTAAAAACATCGTCCTCGCCACTAGCACCGTATGTGCCGCTTAAACTTTTTTGTTTTTCCCATCTAATTGGGGAATTCAATGGGATAAAAACTAATAGTTTCTCAAATTCTTCTTGTGACAGATTTGGAGGTGATTTATTTGGGTCGTTCCAATAATCAACCTCAAGTTTCACGGCTGCTTTTAATCTCTCAATAACACTTTTACCTTCATCCCTAAGCAACTTGAGATTATCTTCACGAGTCACAAGAATCCCCTTTAATTATAGAATCATCCAGATGCTATATAAAGTCCAAAATATCACAAATATGATATATTAATAATTACAAGTAGTTACTCGTATTATTTGAGCTGAAATCATTTATGAACAAAAAAGCAGATGGCTTTAATCACAAGTGAATTCCATCTCTAAAAAGCTTCTTGCTCTGACAAGAAATAGAGTAATAATCCACAGAAAATTGCCACAGTTCTCTCACCAGGCCTTTTGCTAAACAGCTTTTAAATATTGCTTTGAATTAACATCTGTCGGGTATTCGAAAACCCAATTTCGAACTTGGGTAATACTCTTGGGTCCCAGCTCCTCGGGGCTTCGCCCCTGCGGAGCCACCCAAGAGTGGTAGCCAGACTCACACCTTACCTGAACTTTTGCAACCACATAAAACTATTGAACTTTCTAGCATACGTCAACAGCTAATTTCCGACGAATTGGTGAAAATGTATCAATCAGGCATGTCATTAGCAGATCTTGCTAAGCAAACAGGAATTGCCCAAACCACCATTCGCGCGCGCCTTATTAAATCAGGGATAGAAATGAGACCTAAGTTTTCGATACCATTTGAACAGGCGCGGCGTAAAACTGGGAAACGCAATATTCTCCCCTACTATGGATTTTGCTACTTTCAAGGCAGGGTCGTACCAAACCCTAAAGAGTATGACCATCTTATGAAAGTTTATAATTTATGGAAGATGAGGATGAATCCTAATGCCATTGCAAAGCACCTAAATTCCAAAAAAATCCCACCCCGGAGTGCTACAAACTGGAATAGAAACTCTATCGTCAATATCATTAATAGATTTGAAAAAAGGCTTATCGTATTCAAAAACGGTCAACTTGAGTTTCAATAACC
>CAZTDX010000130.1:0-3493 GCA_964612425.1 uncultured Pseudobdellovibrionaceae bacterium | reverse complement strand
AAGGGGGTGACCGGTGGAGTCACTTTGAGGAGGGGGTTTCTAGTCTAGACAAATGTATAAAAATTTTTCAGTTGTCCTTCGTTTTTCGTCGAATGAGTAAATAATTAATGCTGGCGAAATAATCTCAGTGGGTAACTTGGCATCCTTTTTGAAAGAATTAATAAATAGTAATTATTTATAATTAATTGGGTTTAATGAGCTCGAGGAGGAAGAATGAAAAAGTGTATTAAAATGAGTTGGTTATTAGTGCTCAGCGCTCTCGTTCTTTCTGCCTGTGATAAAAAACAAACCGGGAAAAGTAGTCCGGCACGTGTTGCTCGAAATGATGGAGGCGTTCAGCCCTACACAACTCAGCCAACAAATCCCAATGGCACGGTTAATCCAAATCCCAATCAACAACCCAACCTAAATAATGGAACTGGGTACAATAATATAGGAAGTCAGTGGGTTTACTTACAGGCTTTGGATTATAATAGCTTTTTGATTTCGCTGAAGGGATTGGTGTCAGCTTCTATGGACCCAAGTGGTCTTGGAAGTATTAGTAATTATGGTGATGTCGCTTTAATTGGCTATATTGATATGAATCAACAATACTCTATCAATGCAGCCAATAGTCGATTTCGCCTTGAAATCTGGGATGATTATGCCCAATCAGGAAGTGCTTCAGCCATAGCGTTGTCGTTTAACAGTTTGTCCAATTATTCAGTTAACGGTAATCAAATAAATTTAGTTTTTCAAGATGCCTATGGTCAGATCTTTATCAATGGCCAATTAGGTGGTGGTGATTTTTATGGAACGGTGAGTTTTAAAAACTCTAAATCTTTTGATGGCTCTACAACTATGGCCAGTGGGACATTAGGAACATTTAAAGTGCCTTACTGTGGCTTCTTTAGATGTCAGTAGAAGAGAGTCCTAATTCACTTGTTTTTAAATATTAGCTTGCGTCTTAATAAAATATAAGTTTCCATCGAGCTATGGCTCAGTGGAATTTCGATTATGATGCATCAATTCTAAGAACGATGGTCGGGGGAGAGTCTTCTCTCGATTCACCGCGACTTTATGTAGAGAATTTTGAAGAGGCTTACGCCTTTTTAAAAAGCTATGGTTTTGACCTCCATGATCCTAAACAAGAGAAGAGAACCTGGTATTATCACATGCGAGCACTCTCTTTTTTGCGTGAAAGAATTTTGGAAAAAAATGAGGAAATTCCAGAAATAATTTCTGACCCAAGGCAATTAAAGGATATTCGTAATTTATTAGTGTGGGCGTCTCAAAAGGAAGCTTCAGAACTAAAGGCATGGTCCTGCGCTGTTCTTAGGGTAGCACATGTTTTTGTGCACTCTGAAAATGATTTATTTAGTTATTACGCAGAAGAAGTGCAAAAGCAAATACTCACTCCTATTCAAGATTGTGTTGTGCATGAAATGGATAGGATCTTTTTACGACATCCATTTTCGTCAGATGAAATTCGATTGAAAAACTTTGAAGTGAAACCATTTAAAACATCGAGTAGCGAAGTTTTAAAAATGTTAGCAAAACCTGAAGTTGTGGCGCTGAAGGTTCTTGATAAAATTGGGATTCGTTTTATTACAGAAACCTTGTTTGATGCATTTCAAGTGGCGCTCTTTTTGGCGGATCGGCATTTAGTTAATTTTGCCCACGTTATTCCTGATCAGTCCTCTAATAATTTATATCCACTCTCTCTCTTTCTTGAAACTCTTAAAGAGCTTTTTGATATTCAAGATCAAGGGCATCCCGTTGATTTTGCAACCATGAATAAGCGCTTATTGGAACGTTGGGCTGATCGCTCAACAAAGGATGGATTGATTAGAAAAGAGAATACATTTTCTGATTCGGAGTACCGCTTTATTAAATTTATTTGTAGAAAATTAATCACCGTTAAAAGTCCAAATACTGACCAACCTTTTAGCTTCTTTTATCCCTTTGAAGTTCAAATTATGGATGAGGCATCATTCATAAAAAACCAATCAGGCACTTCAAGTCATGCGCATTACAAAGAAAGGCAACGGCAGGCTGCACGACTTCGCTTGTTTCCTAGAGGGCAAATTTCAGGTCTGAAAGTAATTTCATAACAATGAATTTTTTAGCACTAATCAGAAGCATTATTATCGTAATAATTTATCCGTTGGTGATAATGTTCTTCACAATTCTCATTGTACTAACAGGAATTTTTGAATCTACACGCTCTCTGCAAGATTTCATTGTCGGTGGTTGGGCACGAAGTTCGTTGTTCCTTTTCGGTGTTAAAGTAAATTCATTTGGTTTAGAAAAGCTGCCGAAATCTGGTTATATTGCACTTTTTAATCACACCAGTAATTTTGATATTTTTGCTGTTCAATCGATTATTCCAAGAATTCGTTTTGGTGCAAAAATCGAACTTTTTAAAATTCCCATCTTTGGTCATGCAATGAGAGGGGCCAAAGCATTACCGATAGCAAGAAATGAAATTAAAAAAGTCTTACTTGTTTATGAAGAAGCCAAACAAAGAGTATTAAATGGAGAGTGTTTTATTTTATCTCCGGAAGGAACAAGGCAGCCAACTGAAAAGCTAGGGCCATTCAAATCAGGTCCTTTCTTGCTTGCCATAAATGCTCAGGCGCCTTTGGTGCCCATTGCAATCCAAGGAGCAAGTCTCATTCAACCCAAAGGAAGCCTTTTGCCAAATACGGACCATTTTATCTCAGAAATTAAGGTCACCATTGGTGACCCCATTTCGACGGAAGGGTTGAGCTCAGACTCCAAAGAGGAGCTTCAAAATAAGCTACGACAATCCTTTATAAGTTTAGGTTTAAATTAAGTCAGTCGGTTTTGAGACAGCGATAAGTTAGGCATTGCTGGAGAGGCAGACTTTTTAAATAGAATCTAGCTACTCGCTGTCGCGAATCTCTTTTCGGTGTTGCCAAATTGAAAAAAATCGAGGCGCCCGAAGCTCAAATCGAACGAAAGCGTAGTTCCCCTCTAACCCTATATCACATTTTTACTCAAAAAGTCTGTGCTTGAATCGGGTGCTTCTCGATAGGCGTAGATAAGTAAGGTGGAGAGGCAACTTCGGGACGGCCATCCATGGCCTCACCGAAATGAAAGAATCAAAAGATTTAAAGCGGCCTCCACACCTCGATGCTAATTTGAATTTTGAATAAGGGCCGCGCTTTAAATCTTTTGATTCTTCCAACGCGTCCCGCTTTTCGGAGCCCTCAGTTTGCCTCTCCACCTCACTTCCCTACGCCTTCGAGAAGCTTTGCCTCGTCAAACAAAAGAGCAATTTAGGAATGTGCTAGATTATAGCCAATGGACATGTAAATTAATTTTTCATATCCTCGGCACAAAACAATCCATCCCGGTGAATATTTTTTATTTATGATATGACCGCGCATTTTCGCAATAACCATCATGGCATCCTTGATAGTTAACAAGGGTAATCGGTATTTTTTTGCCATTTTCTTTAATATTTTAAATTCCGAAATTGAAAATG
>CAZTDX010000129.1:0-3503 GCA_964612425.1 uncultured Pseudobdellovibrionaceae bacterium | reverse complement strand
TAGGGTTTTTAGCCATAGTCATGGGATTTATAAAACTAAGGATTACAATTAAAAAAATAGTTTTGTACTGACCTAATCCGACATAGGTTAATAAAGGCTTCACTCATCTCCCTAATTAGTTTCAATTATATAATTCGACCAACGAGATCATACTCCATTGATTCTGTGATTTCAACTTTATGAATGGTGCCAGGTTTAGCTTCGCCTTCATTAATAAGCACAATACCATCGATATCAGGTGCTTGCTGTGAGGTGCGACCTTGCAAAAGATGTTCGCTCTCTTCACTAACGCCTTCCACCAAGACTTCCACAACTTTACCGATCATTTCTTGTTGTTTTTCACGACTGATTTCTTGCTGCAAACTCATGAGAGTATCAAAGCGTCTTTGTTTAGTTTCATCGTCGATCTGGTCAACCATCCGTCCACCAGGAGTATTTTCTTCGGGAGAGTATTTAAAACAACCGACGCGATCGAATCTCTGCTCTTCGATAAACTCTAGTAGTTCTTCAAAAGCCTCTTCGGTTTCACCAGGAAAACCCACGATAAACTGAGTGCGAATAACCGCTTCTGGGATTTCTTGTCGAATTAAACTAACGGCATTAGTGATTTGCTCGCGAGTCATTTTTCGATTCATGCGCTTAAGAACATCATTGTTAATATGCTGAAGTGGCATATCAAAGTATTTTACTAACTTTTTATTATTTTTAATCAATTCAATCATTTCAGGAGTGATACCATCTGGGTATAAATAGAGAACTCTTATCCACTCTAAGCCTTCAACCTCAGTGAGAGCTTTAAGCAAAGCGACAGGACTTTCAACTGATGCGGGATTTTTCTTTTTTAAGTCCCAGCCGTAATCTGTAAAGTCGTGCGAGATAATGATAACTTCTTTAACGCCACCTGCAGCAAGGAGTTTGGCTTCGCTAACGACAGCATCAAGTGAACGGCTCTGGAGGTTTCCTCGAATGTGCGGAATGGCACAAAAGGAACAGCGCTTAAGGCAACCCTCTGATATTTTTAAGTAGGCCCGATGCGTTGGTTGTGAGTTCACTCTTGGTGTAGTTTCTTCCTGAAGATAGGTGGGTAAGTTAAAAAATGTTTTCTTCTTATTTCCTTCTTTGTGACCTTTGAGAATGGTGTCGATATTTTGAAATTCACCAGATCCTACAAATAAGTCGGCTTCAGGTAAGCCTTCAACAAGTTCATCTTTGTATCGTTGTGTGAGGCAGCCAGCGACAACGACTCTCTTTACGGTACCACTATTTTTTAACTCTGAAACTTCGAGAATTTTTTGAATGGATTCTTTTTTTGAATCTTCGATAAATCCACAGGTATTGACAATGACGGTGTCGGCTTCTTCTGCGTCTGGAACGACTTCGTAGCCATCCTTCATTAAGGTTCCAGCCATAATTTCACTATCAACAAGATTTTTAGGACAACCTAAACTGATAAAGTGCACTCTTTTTTTATATTCTACAGTTTCCATTTTAAATTCCCGCTAACAAATAGTTTTTATATTTAAATAGTTATAATTTATAATAATTAATTATTTACTTTTGATATTCCGTAACTTTGGCATTCTTTGGTGGTTTATAATTAAAGAGGTTTGCTCTCACCTTTACGTTGAATTGTGTTGAACGAAATTCCACCTTAGTTTCGTTATCAACTTCGTCTAAATATTCCAACGAGACGACTCTTTTTTCATTTGTATCAACTTTTAAAATCAAATTTTTTACTCCAAACTCTGATTTTATTTCTGACAGTTCAAAGTTGATGAGGGCACCATTCTTAGAACCAGTTTTCACTTTAAATACTGAATCGAGAGGTCGAGTACCAAAAATTTCGGTCAGTATTATGGGGGAATTTTTCTTATTTTTTATACCCATTTTAGCCACCTGCAAAGTCATGTCTTTAAATTCTGCGGGCGGATATTGTACTGTCCATAGCGTTTTACCATCATAAATTACAAGGTTTTTTTCTGGTTCGGTGGTTTCCCAGTAAAATTTACCTTTTACAAATCGAATCATACCTTTAGAGATGTTCTCCTTGTCGAGCACAGTGTTTTTCAACGTTTTACGAACCTCTAAAATAATACTGTCCGACTTACGATACACATCCAGCACGTCATTCAACTCAGTGGGGACGGAGCCCATGGCAGCAGGGTTCATACCCATTAACAAAAAGAGCATTAATACCGAACCAAATAATCTTAAAAAGATGCGAAAAAACAATAACTTAAGCGATTCGTGTTGGTTCATCTAGTGTCCTTTGGGTTCATAAATAATATTATATTTTTTGAAATTAATATGAGCTTATATCAATAGCATGAACCGAGTGCAAATAATAATAAATCGAGTGGTTTTTCCTGTACAACAATTCGTAGATTAGTATTTTTGGAAAATTGACAAATCTTCAACCCATTTAAAATGCGTTTTTGTTTTTAAGAGGCTGAATTGCAACGCACCAAACTTCAAACTGCTTGGGAAATTTTAGAGCTTTAAAAGCTGCTTGGGCTGTGCCCCCTGTAGTTACAACATCATCGATAAAAATATAGCTATTATTCTTTGGGTTGATTTGATTTTCATTTCTTAAAATAAACTCACGCTTCAGGCGTTCACCACGTCTTTGACTTTTTTGGCTTAATTGTGACATTTGATGGAACGACAGCGTATTATGGCAAAGCTCCCAACCCGTTATAGATGATAAGGCGCTCGCTAAACAAAATGCATGATCCTTACGATGAGAAGAGTGACGAGAGGGAGAGGGGATAATTTTTGGATTTTTAGGAATGGGTAAGTGAGTATTGGCTTGTCTTACGCGTAACCAAGCAAGTGCGATCTTTTTAAAATCATGTTTGTTATCACCCTGCTTTAGAGCCTTAATCCAACTCGACATTATAGGATTACTATAGGTACCAAGATGAAGGACAAAAAAATGGGATGAATTACTAGAAGGAGAAAGGCGATTGGGGTCGATTTTTAGAGTGGTACTAAATACATTATTACAGCACTGATTACACAAATGATTCTTTCCAAAAACCATTCTTCCGCAATGACAGCAGTGTTGAAAAAAAATATTCCAGCTGAACATATCAAAGACCTCCAATTTTTAAATAGTGCGTACTGCAAGGAATGATCTTGATTAATAAGTTACTGTGATATTTATTCCGTCCGAAGATCTAAAGTTCGGATATTAATAATCGTTTGCCGGACAAATATTTCTCCATATATATTAAATCGATAACAAAATTGACTTGAATTTATTTAAACAATACTAAATGAAGGGGAGGAATATATGAATCAATGGATAAACTATCATCACCTATTTTACTTTAAAACCATTGCAGAGGAAGGGACAGTATCGAAGGCGGCGGAGAAGCTTAGATTAGGTCAACCAACGCTATCAGCGCAGCTTAAACAATTCGAAGATAATCTAGGTGTTCAACTTTTTGAAAGGCACCATAAAAAATTGGTATTAACTGAGCAAGGAAAAATAGCGTTAG
>CAZTDX010000128.1:0-3531 GCA_964612425.1 uncultured Pseudobdellovibrionaceae bacterium | reverse complement strand
AGATCAAAATCGCAATCAATGTGATTTATACCTGGGGCATGGAGCATGGACATATTATCGGTAAAGAGAAGACTCCGGTTCATGCAGTAGAGCTTGATAGAAAGCCAGAGTGCACGATGCCTGAAATCCTAACCAGAGATCAGGTAATCACACTTCTGGAAAAGGCTGAAGCAAAGCAACACCCCTGGTTTCCGATCTGGAAGGTGGGACTTTATACAGGAATGAGGGCCGGTGAGCTTGGCGGGTTGAGATTAGAAGACATTGACCTTGTACCGAAGGACGTAGCTCTGCAACTTGATAAATCTGATAGTAATGAGAAGAACTACGGCATCATTAGAGTGCAAAGGGCGTGGGTTAAGAAAGAGCAAAAGTGCGGGCCGACAAAGGCCAACTACTGGCGCAATGTTCCTGTTTCAAGCCAGCTTTACTGGTTCTTACAGGATTACTTACCCACTGCTAATTTTGGTTCTGATGAGAACGGAACAAGGGTTTTTGAAAACTTCCATGATCTCAGACGCGGGTCTCAGGCGAAGGTGATTAGAACCTTCTGTGAATCTGAAGGAATCAAATCCATAAAGTTTCATACGCTCAGAGCTTGCTTTGCGACACTGCTTCTTAATACTGGAATTCCTGCCACAACTGTAATGAAAATTGGTGGCTGGAAGGATTTAGAGACGATGCAAATTTATATTCGTCTAGCAGGTATTGAAGAGGCTGGGGCCACTGAGAAATTGGATTTAAAGGCAAAAGCCATAGTTCAACCGATGCAGTTCCCGAAAAATGTAGTGAGTTTGTTTGGGAATCGATAATGTACGATGTTAGGATCTTGTGCTATTATAGCATGGCGGATTCGGTAAGTAGGTGAAACAAGTCATTTTACGGCGAATCCGCCAATCAATTAGTCAGTGCCTTTTAGAACATCAGCTAAATAACGAAAATTACAAACGAATGGTTTCAATCAGTTAGAGGTCATCTCGCGGAAGTACCATCACAGAAAATCACGGTTCATCACTGTGGTGATCTTACTAAAATCTTACTGAGGTCTTAGTGGAATTTCTGGAAATGGTGATTAGTAAATTGCAGTTTTCAAAATAGCGAATCCATTTTTTCAAAATCAAAGAGCGCCAAACTTAAATGAAAGGCGCAATGTTATGAACCTAATTTTTCGAATCCTAATCTCCTTAATTGAGTTTGCCATTTTGGTGGGGCTTGCAGGTGGATTAGTGGATCTCACTCGCTCTATGGGTAATGAGGCTGTGTCTGCTCATAAAACTGGAATTGTAAAACTAGTTGAGCTAAATAAAATTTTCAACGAGAAATAACAGAACCTAAAAGCATAGAGCCTGACTCCAATTTAATAATGACCCAATAAAACTTGAATCAATTTTAAAATAACATTCAAGAAGGGAAATTAACTATGGAAAAACGTGTGGCGTGCTATGCAAGAGTTTCATTAGAGACTCAGTCAACAGGAATGGAAAGTCAGGTTCGAGTTTTAAAGGCCTATTGTGAGCAAAATGGCATTACCAATGTGGCGTTCTTTACAGATGAAGGGATCTCAGGTACTAAATCAAGTAGACCTGCTCTAGATCGCATGATGACTGCTGTAGAGCAGGATGAGATTTCGGCTTGTATTGTTTACTCTTTTTCGCGTTTTGCTCGGAGTACGACACACCTGCTTAATGCCCTCCAGGTTTTTAAAAGAAAGGGCGTGCATTTTATAAGTCTCAGCGAAAAAATTGATACGAGTACATCTGTCGGACTCGCCATTTTTAGTATTCTAGCTAGTATCTCTCAGCTGGAGCGTGATCTAATAGCCGACCGGGTCAAAATTGGCTTAGCAAACGCAAGAGCTAAAGGGAAATTGATAGGTCGTAAAAAGATCAGGGATTCTGACTTAATCAGAAAACTCCTTAAAAGTGGGTTAACCTATAGAGCAATTTCCTCAATCTCAAAATGTTCGCATGGTTCTGTAGCAGCGGAGGCGGCAGCTTTAAAACGAGAAGAGCAAGAACTCAAAAAACGAATTGATGAACAGGAGAAAACAGAAAAAGAATTGCGGGAGCTTGGCATAAATTTTTCTAATTTCCCACCTCTCGATTTAAATAAAAATTAATTAATGGTCCGAAATTGGACCTCAGAATTTAAAATTGAAAAAAATGGCGAGTTTAAACCACTCGCCATTTTTTTTGTTATTTTCTGATTAAAAAACTTTAGTCTCAGATCATTCGTTCTAAAACTCAGTGCTTTCAAGGCTTACAACCTTTTTTAGGATCAGCTTTCCTGAATTATCTCGACTACTTTGCTCTCACAAAAGAAGTGTTAAATGTTTAGTTGCCAGTCACAGTGATCCAGCTTAACTGCATCGTGTTTTTAAGCAGGCTTCTGGCCTCAATCCAAACTGAGCCATTTTCACATGGGAGTTCATACCTTGAACTACCGTCTTTCACAATACAACTTGGTCCGTAGCTATCTCTGATGAGAAATTCACACGATTTCGTGTCTTTGTTAAATCGACGACCTACGATTATTGAAGCGTGACCACTTATAGAATTCAGATGCTCCGTTGATCTAATTGCCTGGTAGAGATAACCTATTCCAACTCCTGCACTTAGCGGATCATTGAGCAATTTATTAATGGCTTTACCAAAAATTTCAATTTTGCGGTTGGGGTCAAATTTTTCTTGGAAGGCTAATACGAGTGCCTTTTGCTCATCAGGGGAAAGTTTCGGATTTTGAAGTTGGGCTGTGAGTTGAGCCAGCTCTACTAAATAGTCACCACCTGGTGCATTGAGGTTTTCAATTTTAGGTATGGTAAGAGAAAATTGATGAGTAGCACAAAACTGATCGAACGCCTTTAATGTTTTTTGAATAAACTCCGACTTCAAAGGTAAAGATATGGGCTGTGGTGCGATGGACATTAAGAACGAATCAAAAGGTTTGGCAGAAGAGGATTCATCGAAAAGCTTTACAAACTGTTCTAGCCATTTTTGATCACATACATTTGCGTTTTGAGCTAAGTTCAGTGCTTGAAAAATAGAACCACCGCCTACCAAATAGATTAGCGGATCAGAATCATCGTAAGTTATGGCGCGCATAGAGTCAGGGGCATAGCTATCAATCAGTCTTGTCTTGAGCGCAAGCGACAGAGGCGAAGTCAATAGCTCTGCTTGAATCCCATGTCGTATTCTATAAGCATCAATAAGTTCAGAAGCAGCCACCGCATAACAAATATTCGGATCTGACTTTACGCCGAGAGCTTGATTGTAAACTGGAATTTTACTAAAAGGTCCATCGCTCTGATCAATCCTCACGTCATAGCAGTTTGCCTGACTGTCAAATTGTTCGACGAACGCTAAAGTAATCGACGAAAGAGCGACTATCAGAACCATTAGCAATGAGTTGAGGCAATATGAGAAATGCATGGAAAATTGAGGTTCAAATTAAGTGCCAACGATTCGTAGGTAAGCTTCAGAGCGAATTGCTTCATGGGAAATCGTACCGAAAGGGGTAGTTGACTCGCATTGCGGC
>CAZTDX010000127.1:1591-3802 GCA_964612425.1 uncultured Pseudobdellovibrionaceae bacterium | reverse complement strand
ACTCAATTATTTGCCCAGGAGGGAAATTCATCTCCCAGACTAGAGCAAGGAACTTATTTTGGATATTTAAAAAGTAATTTGCAAAATGTTAAGTTTGCACTTCAAGCTGAATTTTATATTGAGTCTCCAGAAGACTTTACTCAATTTCCACACCTCAATACGATTATCAAAATTAATTTAGGTGGATTTAATAGCCCTGAATATATCACGCAGGTCTATAAAAATATCCAATATGATTTCGATAACAACACTTTAACTCTCGATGAACCGAATAATGATTTAGTAATTTCAGCGCAAATAAAAAATGAAAATGGCCGTACCAAAATTGTCGGTGATGTTTGGATTCGCTCAGCTGCGCAGTCTGGAAGCCTGGAACTTTTATCCGCCTCTGATGAGCCCGATTTCTTTATAAAGGGGCTCCTTACTCTTCCAACCCTTTCCTCTCCTTCAATGCTTCCGCCAACAAAGAAGACCTTTGATCTTTTGAGTAGTGATTTACCTTTGGCTCCTAAAGTTGATGGCCAGTATGTTGGTCGCTGCAAAAATAATAAGGCTCTCTTTCAAATACAAACCATGCGCGGACTCAATGACCAAAATTCGCGAGACGGAAAACAACTGTTTGATTATGAAATTGTTGGACGCCTAGGCTTTTTAAAGAAAAACACCCAACCCAATGACCAAAACCAATGGGAAACTAATGCTAGTTTTTCTGGAGGTAACTACAATGTGTTCACGGGCGGACTATTGTTTCTTGGCCCTTCATCTAATGCCATTGACTGCAATCTTTTAAACGGCACGCTCAAATGTAACTTTAGATCAAGAGATGAAATCTTCCCTTGTGAATTAACACTTGAAAATCGAAACGACTTACCACTTAAAACGTACCCAAGACTTTTTCATGTCAATCCTCAAAACGACCAACTCAAAGAATTACCACCCGCCAATCCTCCATCAAATGTTGAATTATCAAAAGCTTTGGGCGGCCACTTTGTTGGCTATCTTCACCATGAAAGTCTTGATCGCTATCAAGCCATGGCTCTCCATGTCTTTACTAGTTCCTCAACAGATAATCCGCATAACCCTAATAAAATGTTTATCTCAACAACTTCTATTTTGTATTATGGCAGAACCCCTTCTGATCTCTTTATCACACAAAGATATGAGCCTCGATCCTTCTACCTGAGACCAGGCTTTACGCTGGGAGCCCCTGGAACCGATTCCTTTATCATCATTCAAGACTGGAGACAGGGATATATTCGAGGAGTTTGGTATTCTCAAAATTTTGGGAGAGTGGGCACGATCGAGCTTATTAAGTCCAATGAACTTCCAGCGCTCCCCGCTCAAGCCAAAATTATGCCATCATGGCAAGGTGAATTTGAAGGCCCCTTTAACAACACAAAAGAAGATGGTTTTCGCTGGTTTCGAATTTTGTTTCCCAATCAACCTTCAGAACGCATTGAAAGTACCGTTAATTTTTCTGGAGCCTACTTAAGCAATAAGACAGTGTCGACTATCACTCCCATGGATCGCGGCCGATTTGATCCTTACACAGGAGCCATTGGCTGGGTTTTTAGTGTTAATAATGGATTAGGAATGATCTCAGGCAAGCTATCAGAGGACAAAGGCATACTCCTCTACTGGCCACCTTATCCCAATGTTTTTGCCGCTTCGATGGGAAACTATAAGTTAGAACTTTATAAATAAATGTTATTTTAAAATAGTTATTATTTAACAACAAAAGGGGGATACTATGAATTTAAAACGAACTTTTACAGCTATCGCACTATCAACACTTTGTTTTTCTACTGGAGCGCTTGCCGACGACAGTCTAGGATTCAACGCTGATGATTTAGTAAAGGCTTCAACTTCTGCGATTGCAATTTTTAAAGCTGCAAGCCCTGAACACTTCGAACACCTAAGTGGTTTCAAAGCTTGGAAGTCAGGCACCGAAGCCAAAGTTAAAATTTACATCACCCATGATGGCATGACGATGGAAAATAATTATTTATGCCAAAAACATGGTGAAGACGTTCACTGTACTGCTCAATAATTTTTTAATTTAATTCTTTATTATAAGTGCTAGCAGAGTAGTCCATGATAAGATGTTGTTTTACTATACAAAATATTTATCTGAATAACTCTTTTTGCTTAATGTAGATCTAACGCATTTGATCAACCTACGGTTAATGGTGACATTTTTATCATAGCCAT
>CAZTDX010000127.1:0-1491 GCA_964612425.1 uncultured Pseudobdellovibrionaceae bacterium | reverse complement strand
GATCTAACGCATTTGATCAACCTACGGTTAATGGTGACATTTTTATCATAGCCATTAATCTAGGATGCTCAATGGTAGATTTTATTTCACTTAACCCAACACTGATTTGGCTTAGTTTAGGGGTTTTACTCATTACTTTAGAAATTTTTAGCGGTACCTTCTATCTTGTTTTAGTTGGTACTTGCGCTCTCGTCACATCGTTGATGAGCTATTTTATTTCTACAAATACACCCATACAATTGGTCTTCTTTGGCGTCATAAGTTCAGCATCAATCTTCTTATTAAGGGGCCGATTTAAACAAAAAGGAAACGCATTAAGCGCTCCCGATGAAGAAAATATTGTTTTTATTACTGAGAGCATTGCACCACATACAGAAGGAATCGTTCACTACCAGGGAGTTCCTTGGACGGCCGTGAATCAGAGTTCTGAGGAGCTAAAACCCAAAACTCAAGCCATTGTCGTCAAAACTCAAGGAAACAAACTTATTTTAAAATCTAAAACTAAGTGATGCTAGCTTTAATGAGGAGCTAAGAATAGGAGAAACCCGTGGATTCTATGTTAATACTGGGAATTGTTGTAGTCATCTTTTCCATCGCCTTACTAAAAACGGGAATACGTATTGTCCCCCAACAGCAAGTTTGGATTGTAGAGCGACTTGGAAAGTTTCACCAACGAATCGAAGCTGGCCTTAATTTAACGATTCCCTTCATCGATGAAGTTCGGTATCGGCACACTCTTAAAGAAATCGTTCTGGATATCCCTTCTCAGGTCTGTATCACTAAGGATAATGTCTCAGTCAGTGTGGATGGCGTTTTATTTTTTAGAGTCATCGATCCAGTTAAAGCTTCTTATGGAATATCCGACTATGAAACCGCCATTATTCAATTAGCACAAACAACGTTACGATCCGAAATGGGAAAAATAGATCTTGATCGAACCTTTGAAGAGCGAGAACGAATCAACACAGCTGTTATTCTTGGGGTTGATCAAGCCACGGAGCCCTGGGGTGTTAAAGTTTTAAGATATGAAATTAAGACTATTCAGCCACCCAAGGAAGTTCTTGAGGCCATGGAAAAACAAATGCGGGCAGAGCGAGAAAAGCGTGCTAAAATTTTAGAGTCAGAGGGAGACCGCGACTCAAGAATCAACCGCGCAGAAGGTAATAAACAAGAAGTGATTAAATCCTCCGAAGCTGACAAGTCCAAACAAATTAATGAAGCTGAGGGAAAGGCCGCTGCAATTCTCTCTATCGCCGAAGCGACAGCAAATGGAATCAAACAAGTTGCCGCAGCCATAAGTCAACCAGGGGGCGCCGATGCAGCTAAACTTAAGGTAGCCGAAGAGTACTTAAAACAAATTGGAAATATAGCCTACGACGCTAAAGCGGTTATTGTACCGAGCAATCTCTCTGAACCATCACAAATGATTGCTACTGCTATGTCAGTTTGGGATAATTTACCGCATACAAAAAAATAATTCTTTCATAGAAA
>CAZTDX010000126.1:0-3899 GCA_964612425.1 uncultured Pseudobdellovibrionaceae bacterium | reverse complement strand
CTCCGTTGGTACAAAAGTATGAAACTGGGTGGTACATTTTGGTGAAATCGAGCAACTCTTCAAAAAATCATGCAATCAATGCTCTGAATACATTTTTACAGATGGCTTATAAGAATAAACTAATTCAGCGTGAATGTAAATGTGAGCCTTTCCCAGATCATCTTAAAGGTAAACGCAATTTGGATGATGTAGTTTCCCCTCAAGAAATGGAACCTATATATCCAACTTAAGAAATAACAACTTCATTCTTGAATCCATATTTTTTCGATTTCTTTACTTTTCAGGAATGAGATTTAGTGAGGGGCTAGCAATTTCACTTGCTGATTTATTTCAGGGAGAACTACCAACATCTCAAATGATTTCTAAAAAACTAAAGAATTATGGAATTACATATTACGGATACATCGCTGCCGATGCCCAACTCAATGAAAAAGGAGAGCGAGTTCCCTTTAAAGGAAAGAAAGAAATTAGTGAGCGCAATGTAAGGCTAATTCCCATTATAGACAAAGAATTATGGAACTCCTTAGTTGCGTTGACAGAGGAACAATATGAAAAATGG
This sequence comes from uncultured Pseudobdellovibrionaceae bacterium, assembly GCA_964612425.1. GTDB lineage: Bacteria > Bdellovibrionota > Bdellovibrionia > Bdellovibrionales > Bdellovibrionaceae > CAUJGP01. The sequence goes on along the minus strand of CAZTDX010000126.1, from coordinate 3,340 downwards.
AAAAACACACCATCTCTGACGAAAAAAGCATTTAACTTGTTTTCTGGCATTAACGACACAACAGCCACAAATCGCCTACAGGAATCCTTTGCTTCCTGTAAGATAAAATATAAAAAGTAAATTTATTCACATTAAGCAGCATCAGCATGTGGCTTTATGATAACAGGCACCTTAAGCGCAAATGCAACTTTGATAAGAAAATCCATACTTACTTGAGATACTTGTCCTGCTTCCATTCTTGCAATAGCAGGTTGTCTACTCTCTACCATTTTGGCTAAAGTGGCCTGTGATATTTTATTCTTAGTTCTGGCAGCCTTTAGTTTTTCAATAAGTAACTTCTTCTGTTGAATAAGTTCCATATCAAATGAAGATAGTCCCAATGCTTTTCCAAAATCAGCAGATGTTTTAAATCGTTTTAATTTTTTCATAGTCCACATCCCTTAATTCTGGTTAATAACAAATCAATTGTTCGTTTTTCAATTTTCTGTGACTTCTTTTTGTGTGCGTGAAGGATATAAATCGCATCACCCACTTTAATTAAATAAAATACCCTCAACTCTCCAGTCCTACCTGATAATCTTAACTCATGAAGACCTTTATGAATCTTAAAAAGTGGTTTGGAGATCGGCGGTTCCAGCATTTTCCCTAGAGATAACTCATCAAACAAAGCATATATGTCCTCGATAAATTCTCTTGGTGTATCCTTTAATTCCTTTTCAGCCTGCTTTAATACGACAATTTCCATCCTTAAAAACCCTCAGGCTAATATATACCAGAAATGGTATATATTGTAAAGAGATTTTTTTGTCTCCATCCAAATGAACTCTGTCCTTTATGTCCTATAATTAACCTATGAGGCTAAATAGAGTCAGTTCGGAGTTAAAAGATAATATTTTGCCCAGTTATCCACAAAATTTATTGTTCAAACCTTTAGTAATTGTGGATAACTATCCCATTTAAGTGGATGCTGTGCCTCAGCCACTGTTTTCATTAGGCGTAAGCAACTTCCGTTTGTAGCACGCGCAGTGTTTTGCAAAGGTTGAAGCCCAAGAATGAGCGATGGCCGTAGGTCTCCATTGATCGAGTTGACTTCGCATCTGGTTTGTTGAATCGAAATTTTCTTGATTTCAGAACACCGATAGTCCCTTCGACTTGGGCTCGCTCGCGTCGGATATCCTCGGCTTTTCGCTCGGAGACTGACCACGGAGTTTTTCCTGTAGGAGCAATACCCACATGACGAACTCCAAGTTTCTTTGCCTTGTTCATATTCTTCTGGCTGTATCCTCCACGATCGAATCCAAAGACTTCCGGGGCCTCCCCAAACATTTCGATATGTTCCTGAATAGACTGGATACAGAACCTTTTGTCTGAGGCGTTCCCTGAGTTTATCAAAAATCCCATCGCAAATCCGCTGATATGGTTGATGCCCCATTTTAGACCGAACTCCACTGACTTCCCTGACTTTCCACGCACGATGGAGTAGAGCTCCGACATTTGTAGATGGATAATTTTCTTTGAGGCGACAAACCCAGTATCTAGGAAATATAAAATTTGGGGCAAGAGGTTTCCCATGACCTGATTCAATCGCTCGAGTTCTGTGGAAGCCTTTCCATGGAGTTTTCGCTCTGCCTCGCCAATCACTCCAGCGAGAAGTTCGTGAAGGTCTTTGACCGCATGATACATCTTTCTTCCCACCTTGGATTTTTGCCCTTGATCCTTTGCAAAGAGGTGTGAGCTGCGAGCTAAGGCCTTCACTTTTTTCAAAACTTCCTTTGTCCTTGTTTTTATCGCGGTAAACTTCCCTCTCGCTTTCTTTACAGCGCCTGAAACCATCTCTGCAAATCGTTTCATTAAACCAACTTCGTTGGGATAGGGGATTTTCGCTTCCTGAGCGGTGGTGTCGGCCATCAACTTGTTGGGATTTAAAAGTCCCAAATCTTCGGCTTGACCTAAAACTTTGCGGTTCAGAAAATCCATTCCTTCCGGACCTAGCATCTGAGTGAACTCGAAGATGGTAATGTGATCCGGAGACCAGTTTGAATCCATCAGCCCGCATAAATATCTGGCCGGAGCATAGTGAGCAATTAGATCCTCGGCTTCTCGAAAGGTCACAGGTCGCACTGCCATTAAAATTATGGCTCCAAGTAACTCTCGGTACCGAGGGTCTGGACCAGTGGCCGCTTTGACTTTCGACAATCGAATATCTTGAGCTACATCGATAAGTTCGTGCCAAGGAACCACATCGGATAGTCTCATCAACTCGTGATTCTCTCGAATGTTGATTGTTGCAGACTTTGGATGACAATGATCGAAGAAACCCAATTGTTTGGGATTTACCATGATGATTTCCTCTCTGAAATAGATAAAAATTATTCACCCAATCAGATTGGGAAAAACTAATACCATGTCAAGTTCTCAGAGAGAAATTGATGCTTAACTCCGAACAGACTCTACTCTAGTTCCATTATGAGTTAGCTGTTCAACTAGTGATTGACCGACAACTCCATTACAGGCAGCAACAGTTGCACTATTAATTTTCATTTATACTCCTAAACAGTTTATGAACTTTCTCAAGTCTCAGATATCTTTAAACCAACTTAGAATCTACAGAAAACTTTGCCATGGGAGCAAAATCATATCGCAATAGAAGTTTTCTTAGATTTTATAATCTTGATAGGTTTCATGAACTTAAACTTTCTTTATTTTTTTTGGTTACAATTTTTTTGTTGTAAACAAAATATTTGATCCGTAGATTCCATTATTCAGTAGCTTTAACCTTTACCTCGAGTAGCTACTAATAAAAGTGCCCCAGGATTCCGGGCAGCCACTTGTAAAAGTCTTCTGGCTGCTCCCGATGGTTTTTTATCTCCCTGTTCCCACGATTGAATCACTCGCACACTCACACCCAAAAGCTTTGCAAAGGCTCCCTGACTCATATGCAAATTTTGAGACCTAATTTTAGTAACATCTCTGGGCGAAATCTCTGGAGGCGATACCACCATTTCAAGCTCTGAAGTGCGAAGCGTGATCTTACCTTCTTGATGATCAATAATCTCTTTCATTCCAGCTAATAACTTTTGTCCTAATTTTGTTTTTTTCATAATCATCTCACTTTTATTTTTTTAGCAAAAATCCGAAGAAGAGTTTTTTCTTCATCAGAAATATTTTCGGCATCCCGTTTATCTAGCAAAGTCATCAGGTACGTTTGACCTAATTCTGGTAAATCTAAATAAAAAACTCTATACCCACCGCTTTTGCCACTTTTTGGTTTACCGACTCGAATTTTCTGTTCAGTCTCACATACTTGGACCGGTTTGATCTCACCAACTGGGACCACTTA
>CAZTDX010000125.1:0-4146 GCA_964612425.1 uncultured Pseudobdellovibrionaceae bacterium | reverse complement strand
CGGCACAGGGGCAAAAAACATGGGGCCTCTGATCAGAGCTCAGTTGATAGGCTCCATCGATATAAAGTGAGTGAAAGTGGACGTTCAAGTTGATGGAGCCACCAAAACGCTGGATCAGCGTTACCGCTCCTGTTTGACATTCCTTCTTGCTGAGGCCTGCTTTTTTTCGGTAGTACTTGGAGATGCACTGATTAACGATGTTTAAAACTTTTCCCATCACATCCGGCTTAACGGACAGAATGAGACGAATGGGAATCGGAAAGCTCATCACCCATTGCCTGATACGCTGATGTGGGAGAACCGAGTCCACCAAGTGGGTGGCAGTCTCGTTCATACGTCTTCCACCGCAGGAGGGGCAAAAACCGCGGCGTTTGCAACTAAAAGCGACAAACCCATCGGCCCCACAGCCCTCACAGTGAAGACGTAGAAAACCCTTCGCCAAGATCCCACAGTCGAGGTAATCGTAAAACTCTTTTATCACGAAGTTTGGAAGGGGGTAGCCTCTCTCGGCCTCCACCTGCTCAATAAATTTTGTTAAATTGGATTGAATGATTTGATAGAGCGGAGTCTTCTCCGGCTGATGCCTGGAGTAGTAATACTTTGGATTAATTGCTTCTTCCAGAGCTCCCATAGAGCTTTGGTGCTTGCAAAGAGCGTTTGGGCGTGAATCCTCTCTTTATTAGTGGAAGAGGTCCAGAAGACTCTCCTTTTCGGACGGAGCATCCGGATTTTATTCAGCGAAAAGTCGCTGTTATACCCATGCTGTTGAAAAAGTAGATCGCGCTCTCAATTATGCAAATAGCCCTACAGCTAAGTCATTTTTAATTAATTTCTCTTCCCTAAGCTCGACTTTTGCCCTTTTTAAGAATGGCCCAATGCTGCCTAAAATCAAATAAAAACAGATCTCTTAAGTGTATAAAGGTATTTGCGATAAGCCCTCTTACGCTCTGGAAAGCGTAGTACACAAAAGAGATCTGCCATGGACACCTTACCACAAAGCTTTTCCCAGTTGTTAGAACATTTTACTCCTGCTTTTACACGGCCTACATTTCGGCGTTTTTGTCTCCTATTGCTAGCGGCCATTATGACTATTGGTGCGCGAACCGTTTCCAATTTATTACGGACCCTTGATTTTTTTTACTTTTCTATCTGGAGACTTTCAAAAATTTTAATTGAATTTATTCTGAAGCATTACTATCCCAATAAAAAAATACATCGTCGCCATCGTACTCCCAGCGAAATCCTCCAAGCTCTCATGAGTATCCTCCTTAAATGGTATCCCGAGAGACGATTCCAACTGGCTCTGGATAGTGGATGTGTGTCTTACTATTTTGCTCAATTTGCTCACCAACATCACCCTCATCTTACTTTAATTAGTAAATGTCATCCGCGGGCTAATCTCTACAAAGCTCCCCAAGCGCTTAAAGGAGCCGGACGTCCTCGAGTGAAAGGACAAAAACAGAAAAATCCAGAACAAGTGGTTCAACAAACTCCTGCTAAATCCCGAAAGAAACTCATCATCCATTGGTACGGTGGAGAAAAAAGAAAAATAGAAATCGTTGAGGGGCGAGGTCTTTGGTACAAAGCAGGCCAGAGACTCATCCCGATCAAATGGGTTTTTGTTCATGATCTAACAGGCACTCACCGTGATGAATATTTTTTTTCAACAGATCCATTTCTAACCTCCCAATCTATTATTGAAGCCTATACCGGAAGGTGGTCCATTGAAGTGACCTTTGAAGAAGTCAGAGCCTATGTAGGATTAGGAACCACAAGAGCCAGAGTACAAAATGCGGTCACCAGAGAAGCTCCCTGCCTCTTCGGCCTCTTCTCTCTCATTGCACTGATGTTTGATCAACTTCCTAAAAAATATAAACACAACTTTATTGTCTGGAACGGAAAAAAGAATATAACGTTCTCAGATGCAATTACTGCTGTTCGTCGTTTCCTCTGGGTAGAGTGGATTTTTGAAACCCTTCATTTTAAACAGACCTTTCAAAAATTCCCTCAAAAACTACAGCGAATGCTCTTGTATAATCTTGCGCCAACACGTTAAAAAGGGCAAAAGTCGAGCTAAGAGTGCGTGGCAAAATTAAACTCATTTAATTTTGCCACATTCTCTTAGCCACTCTTCTATCTATTGCTCTCCTACAGCCTGCTATCTTCTAATAAATAAAATAAAATTATGGTTATCCATGACCTCGCCGAGGTAGAAGCCACAAAAATTTAACGTTCGATGATGCAACACATATCAGAGATGAATTAAGAATTTTATTCTTGTGAAACCGAATGTTTATTATGAAAATACGGACCAAAAAGAAGCTATTTCATAATAAGATGTGAGCGATTGGAGAAACAAAAATGGAATTATTGGTAATAATAACTGATATTGTGGAAAAAATGATCTTGCTGCTCTTACTTGGGCTATCTATTTGGTCTTTTAGTATTATTATTGATCGATACCGGATGATAAAATGGCAAAAACAAAATGATAATTTTGGCGATTTAAAAAATAAAATTAAATCTCAACAAATTAAGCTTTTACAAAGTCAAAATGTTGGATCCCCGAGTGATATCTCCTTTTTAACGGGAGCGGCGAATATTCTTGTATCATCTCATCAAACATCCGAGTCCATTGGAGCAGCCCTTTCAGGATATGTAAAAGAAGAAAAAATGAAATTAGAAAAGGGGCTCGCCGTTTTAGCCACCTTAGGTGCAAATGCTCCTTTTATTGGTCTATTTGGGACAGTACTTGGTATTATTAGATCCTTTGCCTATTTAGGTGCGCAATCAGGAACAGCTACGGTGATGAGTGGTATTTCCCAAGCGCTTTTTGCCACAGCCTTTGGATTGTTTGTGGCCATTCCTGCTGTTATAGCCTTTAATATCTTTACTAAGTTAATCAAAGATCTTGTTACTAAAGTAGAAGCTCTGCGCGATCTCTATATTTCTGAATTAAGAGGAACCCATGGCAGCAAGTGATAATTCCTCTTCTGAAGATAATGGTTTATTATCCTCCATTAACATCACACCATTTGTGGATGTGGTGCTAGTTTTGTTGGTTATTTTTATGGTTACCACACCCATAATGATGAATGATTTATTGGATATTCATTTACCAAAAACAAAAAGCTCCGATGGCCCCCATATTAATACTTTGGGAGTGGTATTAAATAAACAAGAGCAGATTTTGTTGAATGGTAAGGTCATCACTGAGGCGCAGCTGACTGAAGAAATTAAAAAAGCCACCCGAGAGAATAAAGACACCCAAGCTATTATTAGTGCTGATATTGAATTAAGTTATGGAAAAGTGGTGAAAATCATTGATTTGATTAAAACCGCAGGATTAGAAAAATTCGCACTACAAATCGAAAAAATCTCTGAGACTCCGGGTAACTAAAGGTGATATGATGAGTTCAACTTCTCTGACTGACCCAACACTTCTAACAAAGTTTTCACGCCAGCCTCTAGTTATATCTGCTTCGGCTCATCTTATTTTTGTTGTTCTTTTTTTATTAACCTATGGCTTTCAGGAAAAAAAAATTCTTACTAAAAATGTAGAATTTACGGTGATTCAACAAGAACCCAAAGCCTTGACACGCCCGATAGATGACAAACCCGTGGCACCTCCTGTAGCTAAAAAAATTGAAGCCTTAAAACCCAAGGCCGTATTTGGCCTAAATCGCAATGCTTTAACAACCTCTCAAGAGAGTACAGAGAGTGCAGTGACACTCAAACAAGGCAACACTGTAGCCAAAGAGCAAGATCAAGAAAAACTCATGGAAGATGATCCCTCGTCACTCCCCAATCCGACCGATGAATTTTTAGTTACGAGTATGCCTGTTTTAATTTCGGAAGTGCGTATTCCCTACCCTAAACCGGCACGTGATGCCGGTATTGAAGGCCCAGTTGTGATGGAACTCTTAATTGATGCTGAAGGGAAAGTACGTAATGTGACTTTAATTTCGGGCCCTGGCTATGGTTTGAACGAAGCGGCCATGGAGGCCGTGCATGGAATTAAGTTTAAGCCCGCTAAGATTGATCAACAGGCGGTCGCTGTTAAAATTAGATACACCTATCGTTTTGTTTTGGGGGGTAAGACATATAAAGCGGTATTTTAAGGGTTAGTGGGAGTATGAAGATACT
>CAZTDX010000124.1:0-4367 GCA_964612425.1 uncultured Pseudobdellovibrionaceae bacterium | reverse complement strand
ACGAATGATCTTTAGAACCAACACAGGGCCCGCCTCGGTCACGGTGCTTGGAAGTAATATTGCTAATGAACTACCTCAAGTGCCAGGTCGAGGAATTTGGTCCGTTGGGAGCAAAGATATCATCGTGCAAGCTCCAAAATTAGATCAAAGTGGTGTGACTTCAAAAATCAATGAACTGCTTCAGAAATTCAATGGCGATAATAAACCTAATTTGCAACCAATGCTATTCTCAAGGAGCGAAAACACAGCAGGTCATGTAGAAAAAGTAGTGAATGAAAAAAATAATATACCTTCCCCTCAAAAGGACGTATTTTAATGAAATTAGTTTTACAAACTAGAGACATTCAAGTTTTGAAGTTTATTTTTGCTTTTCGAGCGGTCACTTATAATCAAATTACACGAAGACATTTTAAAAATGTCTCCGGAGTGGTAGCTCGAAGACGAATAAAATCTTTAGTGCGTGCTGGATATCTTCGCTCCTCGGCACTTCAACTATTGGGTAAAGTAACTATAGTCGTTCAACCGCTTCCTAAAATTTGGGAAGCAATAGGAGATACTTGGCCCTTTGAAATTGAAAATCCACATTTTAAAACTGAATCTTTAGAGCATGATGTGCGTTTAGCCGAAGTATTTTTAAGATTTGAGCGACTTCATTGTTTTCACAGTTTTTATACTGAAAATCTGCTTTGTTCATCAAAGGCATTAGCGACCCAACCGAATTATGAAGCGGCTGTGAAAATTCATTCTGATGGAATACTTTCTATTGAAGGAACTGGTGGAAAACTTCAAACCTATGCTGTGGAAATGGAGTTAAGCAAAAAAACTCCACAACGCTATCAACAGAAATTAGTTGAATATTATATTTCTCAAGGTTTAGACGGCATTTTATATATTTCGCCAGATCCAGAAATACACCGCCTTATTGCACGCATTGATAGTGAAGTTTGTAATGGAAGAGATTCACTTTTGTTTTTTGCAAGCGAAGAAGAAGTAAAAACCAGCGAACCTCGCATCATTTTTAAAAACAAAAATGAGCAAGTCCTTGAATTTAAATAAGGGTGTTACAGGCGTAACGGGTGGGTGTTACTTACTTGGTTATCCTTGTAACAGGCAATAGTGGTTCAAATGGTTGAAATCATTATAGTCAAGGTGTGGAGAACTAGAAGGGGTTTCCCATATAGGTATTAAGGATGAATATTGGTATGAGAGGCTAGTCGAACATGTGAGGCATAGAGAGGAGAAGAGAGGTATGGAGAGGAACATTAATTAAAAAGAATGTTATCGTTAAGTTTGTTTTAAGTTTCTAAATTACTTTAAAAAGGAGAAATTATTTTAAATAAAGATATCGTAGGTATCGTGCTCGTTCTATTTATATCAGGATGTACGACGCTAAAGGATTCACTAATCTTAGGGGCAACCACGGGTGCTGTGGTTGGTGGGATTGCTGGCAACCAATCACCAGGTCAGGATAAAAGCGAAAATGTATTAAAAGGCGCTGTCATCGGCGGTATAGTTGGAGGACTTGCAAGTTATGCTATTCATGGCTCTCTTGAATCGCGTGATGCTAAAGTTCGCAGAGACACTCTTTTAAATTTGGAGAAATACGATGTCCTAGGTCGTGAAGGCATTGCTACCCAGGATACTTCTAGCAGTTCCAAAGGAGATAAATGCTACGCGACTCGAGAAGTGGATGCACGTTTAATGTCTATTCCTTGCCGTTATATTGATAATCCAACTGAGGGTGATAATTTTAAATGAGTCCTGAATCTCAATCGAAAGAATTGCGCGTAGCTTTAGATGCCGAAGCCACTCAGTCTTATAAATTGATGATCCAAAAGCTTAAGGAGGTGGTACCAACTATTAAAGTCCACCCCTCCCAGTTTGTAAGCTTTTTGCTAACAGACTACCTTGTCGCTCACTTTGAAAAGGATCAAGACGTTTTAATTGCTGAGTTTTTTGATTCCGATACCTTTTACCAACAGCAAAGAAAACAAGCCAAAGGAAAGCTAAACTTTGAAGAATTAATGACTAAAGCTTTAGAGCAAGCTCAAAAGTATAAGGGTAAAAGACGACGCAAAGCTAAACCTGCAATTTCTGAGTCCTTAACAACAGTTGCTGAGGAGTTCCATGAAAAAGTATGAAAGCGCTAAACAAAAAACAATATTCTTGCATAGTATAGAAAATAATACTATATCTATTCCTGATGGAAAAAAAGTTTTATTTAACAGAAAAAATAAAAAAAGAAATATTCCAACTGATAACCTATACGATGGAAAAGGATGGGGTCAGTCAAGGCGAGATAGCACGCCGAATTGGTTCAGCTCGCCCCAACATCAACAAAATATTCAGGGGAAAAGAGCCTGTGACTATAGACTTTCTTTTAAAAATTGCGGAGAGCATGGACCTGGATCTGGAATTAAAACAAAGAAAAAAATGAGTGAGGCCGCATAGCTCGCCCTAAAAAATGTCGGTCTATTCAGGTTGGAAAAGATGATCTCGAAATTATTTATAAAACTGTGGAGTTAAACCATGATGAAAATCAAGAAAGAGTCAAAAGACTCGCTCGCCAAATTATCCGAGCCGTGGAGGAATATAGAAAAAGGCGAGGTTGTAACATCGAGAAGTCTGCCGCTTGAATTAAAACACATTCAGTTTAAATTAGGTGCTTATATTCGTTTGTCTCCAACTGGAGACGAACGAGAAGAAGGTTCGCTGGTTTCGCATCCCCAAAGAATTAAACAATTTGTTGATTCCAAAAATTTGCAACAGAACGGTCAATGGGGCGAAGTTGTTGAGTGGTATGTTGATAAAGACTTATCAGGGAAGGATATGAATCGTCCTAATTTTCAGAAGCTATTAAAGGATGTAAGAGCTAAAAAGATTAATGCAGTTATCGTCACTGAGCTTTCACGTCTTAATCGAAAAGTAAAAGATTTTTGTGAAGTCTGGGAGTTATTTAAAGATAATAAAGTAGCTTTATTTTCATTAAAAGAAAATTTTGATACTTCGACCCCTATGGGTGAACTCATGCTTATTCAAGCTATGAGTTTTGCTCAGTTTGAGCGTCAAACCATTGTGGATCGTATTAAAAAAGGGGCTCGAGCTCGAGCGGAGCGTGGTCTTGCTAATGGATATGTGCCATTAGGATTTAAACTCGTTGATCACCGTCCCAATTATCGTGAAATTGATGAAACAGAAAAGTTATATGTTGAGATGATTTTTAGGAAATACCTTGAGCTGAAAAGAATGAGTCGTCTTTTGAATTATCTAAATGAGAATGGATACAAGACAAAGGAATTTATTACTAAAAGTGGAAAAGCAATGGGTGGGAAAAGGTGGACAATCAGCTCCCTTCATCAGGTATTGACGAATAGGGCTTATATTGGTGAGCGTGAAGTAAACAAAAGATTTCGTACTGAAAATCCTGAAAACTTGAAAGACGAAGATCGTTATTTTTTTGTTGATGCACATTGGCCTGCACTTATTTCTAAAGATCTCTTTTTTGATGTTCAACGTTCCCTAGAAGAAAATAAGAAAAAGGCTCGAAAATACGTTCATAATTACAGATTAACGGGGCTCATTGAATGCGCCGAATGTGGGGATAGATTAGTTGGAAAATCAGGTCATGGTTCTTCCCATAAGTATTTTTATTATGGTCACAAGCGAAAGATGGTCACTGGTAATGACAGGCATTTGCATCGGTGCAAAATCGAAAATATTCCGGCTCTTCAGCTTGAAGAAGCTATTGTTTCTAGATTTAAAGAACTTTCAAGAGACCGAGATTTGGTGGCTGAACTAGCGAAATCTACGGCTTCAGTAAGTCTTGAAAAAAAGGAGCACCAAAAGTCTTTACTTGCAGCTAAAGAGCAGGAGCGTCGTAAAACTAAACAAAAATTGGATAATATGCATGATGCAATAGGGGAAACGGATGATAAAACTCTTCGTGGAGCTTTATCTCGGAAGGCTATTGAAGTTCAAATAGAATTAGAACAGGTTGAACAAGGGATTGAGATTTTGAGAATTGATTATGCCAACTCTTGCAACGTTGTTGATATTTCAGATGTGATGGAGTTGATCAAGATTTTTAGAACAGGTGGGTTTGATGCTTTAGACGTATCAGATCAAACTGAAATGTTAAAAGGAAGAATTCGCCGAATTGTGGTTCATATTGGTAAAGTCTACGTAGAAATTTATGGTGGTGAGACTGAGAGAGTTTTGGGGTTTGAGGACGAAAAAGTACAAAAAAAATCCCCGACCGATTTATCTCAGGATTCTGGGATCAATCGGTCGGGGATTCGTACCGTATTCAAAATGGTCGGACCGAGCGGATTTGAACCGCCGACCTCTTGCACCCCAAGCAAGCGCTC
>CAZTDX010000123.1:0-4752 GCA_964612425.1 uncultured Pseudobdellovibrionaceae bacterium | reverse complement strand
AGTGGGGTTGAGAGGCAAACTGAGGGCTCCGAAAAGCGGGACGCGTTGGAAGAATTAAAAAAATTAAAGCGGCCCTTATTCAAAATCCAAAATTGCAATGACGTGTGGAGGCCGCCTTTAATTTTTTTTAATTCTTCCATTTCGGTGAGGCCATGGATGGCCGTCCCGAAGTTGCCTCTTCAACTCACTTCACTACGCCTATCGAGAAGCCCCTGATTCAAGCACAGACTTATGTGTAAAAATGTGATATAGGGTTAGAGGGGAACTACGCCTCGTTCGATTTAAACTTTTCCGCCTCGAATTAGTCTCTTTTTCAGCAGAATCTATGTGCTGGAATATTAATTTTTTCGGGTTTGCCCTTTTCGTTGCTGCCATTGATCAAGGGCGAATTGTCGGAGATCGGGGACAGAGTCAAATTCATCGACGATTTCAACGCCGAGCAAGGTTTCTACGGCGTCCTCAAGTGAGATGAGTCCTGTTATGACTCCGTATTCATCCACGGCTAAGGCAACGTGCTCTTTTTGCTTTATAAAGAAATCTAAAACCTGCGCCACAGTTAATTTTTCAGAGACCGTTTGAATGGGCGTGGTGATTTCTGAAATTTTAGTGTTGTCACGATCATGAGTGAGAGCTTCCATTATTTTATAACGATTAGTCATTCCAATCATATTATCGTGTTGATTAGTGTAAACAGGTATTCTTGAATACCGGATAGGTCTATACTTTTCACCGACCTCTTGCACGGTCATATCACCACTGAGTGCAAACATTACACTTCGTGGAGTCATAATGTCAGCAACAAATAGTTTATCGAGCATCAGTAAGTTTTTTATAATTAAACTTTCTTTATTTTGAAGTGAACCATCTTTAGCCCCCATTTCTGCGTGCATAATTAATTCTTCACGCGTAAACTTATGCGCACTAGGGCCTCCAAGATGTTCAGTGACCCATTCTGTCATCCATACAATGGGATATAAAATAAAAATCAACCACGAATTAATGTAGGCGGCGAGAGGTGCAAATGTTTTCCATTTTCGAACACCGAGAGTTTTTGGAACGATTTCAGAAAAAATTAAAATAGCTAATGTTAAGAGAAACGAGGCTACCGTAATATAAGTTTCACTCCAAAGTTCATGGGCTTTGGAACCAATGAGGGAGGCCCCCATGGTGTTAGCAAAAGTATTGAGAGTGAGAAGGGCACCTATGGCACGATGAATTTCATTTTTTTGGTTTTGAAGAAGTTGCGCATAGCGTTTTCCTTCTTTTATTTTTAATGCCAAATAGGCGGGTTGAACGGAGAGAAGCGTTGCTTCCAACAAAGAGCAAAGAAAGGAAATTGCCATCACCAGCGCCACTAAAATGAAGAAGGAATACATAGATTTACAGACTAGCAGAAATTGTTTGGTAAGTTAAATAAGTTCCGATGATTAAACGGCATGGCTTGATTTAAGTCTAGAAATATTCTGAAGAGTGCTGCAAATCTATGCAGAACTCATCAGTTGGATTCTATTTTAATTAAATTTGTTTATAAACTACTTTGAATGAGTGATATAGTCCTCAAGTTTGTCAAAGGAGCCAGTCCAGCCTTGAGTCATACCCGATTTAGCTTTGGCAAAAACATCTATTTCAGCAGGCGAAGCATTGCCGTATGCTTCCCATTGCACGGTGACTCGAGTCGTATTGATTCCTTCTTCGTGAAAAGTCACAGTTGTGAGCATAGTTTCAGGCCATAGGGGCGCCATGGGATGTCGACTGATTTTTTCTTCGGCATCACAAAAAATTTGAGTGTACACAATGCGACTCGGTTTGGTGATTTCTAGGTAATGAGTCTTGCCATACATTTTCATATTATTTCCACTCGTCATGCAGTAAAAAGATTCGCCGCCCACTTTAACGTTGGCTTTGATGAATTCCATCTCTGCGCCTGTTGGTGGCGTCCACTTTGACATATGTTTGGGGTTGGTCCACATTTCAAACATAACATCTATCGGGGCTTCAAAACTTCGATTAATAACAAAGATTTCTTTTGTTGATGATAAGTACTCTGCCAAGCGATCCCATGTAGAGTCACCACCAGCTTTTTTAATGAATTTTTTAGTTGATCGGGCCGCCTCTTCTGTTGCTAGTGCCATAGTCATTTCCATTTTTGTTTTACCTTGAATTTCGGTAAAAAGAACTGTGACTCTAAAAAGAGGGGGTTGATTTTCATTGGCACCGTGGTCATAAACGAGACGTGAGTACTTTTCGACTTCTAGAAATTTGGTATTATTGGGATAATCTATTCCATCGGGTCCATGCATGATGTAGTTCCAAGAGCCTCCCGTTCTTACGTCTTTGTGGTGGGTGGTAATGGTAAAACCACGCGGACCCCACCACTGAGCCACCTGATCTGGCTCGACCCAGGCATTCCAAACAGTTTTTACTGGAGCATCATAAATTCTTGTTATATAAATTTCATTTGGTTTCTTTTTTTCGGCCATGCTTTCGTTCCTTTTTTTTATTGGTTATTGATTTTAAATATTCATCTAATCGATCAAAACTTTCTTCCCAAAAATGGCGATAATACTCAAGCCACTCTGAAACTTCTTTGAAGGCTTCGCCATTAAGTTTACAGGGCCTTGTTTGTGCTTCGCGCCCCCTGGTGATGAGACCGGCTTTCTCAAGAACTTTGAGATGCTTTGTGATGGCCGGAGCACTCATCTCTTTCATAAAGGGCTTGGCCAGCTCTGAGACGCTCGTCTCGCCCTTTGAAAGACGAATTAAGATAGCTCTTCTTGTGGGGTCGCCAAGGGCTGCAAATGTTAAACTCAACTTATCAGTAGTCATAATTAACCTTTTATTTAATTAACTAAAAAGTTAAATATAACGGCAGCAAGGCTCTATGTCAAGGGCGGTATGAATGGCGACATAAAATAAGATAAAATATATTTCTGGTACAAAATTTGAAGATTAAAGAGATAGTGAGTCGCTTTCGATTTATCTCCTCATTTTATGAGGTTGGTATGTCTATAGTTTTGACAAACGTAAAGCGCTTTTTGCAAGTATTTTATATTAAACTAACTTTATTTTTTAATTAATAATGAAAATGAACTATCGAATGATTACAATTTCAAAGCTACTTAAAATGATTTTACCTTTCTATATATTTTTTATCTTTTCTATTCAATTGATGGCTCAAGAAATTTTTATAGATCAATTTTTTAAAGATTTAGATCTTAAAATACAAATAGTATTGAGCGAACCTATTGTTTCAAGCAATTCCGATGATATAAAAAGATCAGCTGAGCCTTTTGTTGATTTAAAGTTTGGGAATCTGACAGAGTTACAATTTGAAAAGTTAATGGAGTATTATCGTTCCAGCAGTTTTATAAAATACGATAGTCAAAGAGTTTATTATTTAACAGATTTTTTAACGCCTCAAATGCAAGCCCTTCATGGAAAGGACTTTAATTCAGAACTTACAAAAAAAGAGATTCCTCATTTTGATTATTATCTCCATGGGGAAATACAAAGTAGTGGGACTAGAGAAAAACAAACTATCTTATCTGTGGCTCAGTGCTGGGGAACTGCTTGGAATAATCTTTTTTTATTACAAAATAAAAGTAACAAGTTACGCCCCTTTGATATTTTATTCCTAGGAATTGATCAGGTATTTGAGTATCTTCTCAATGATACTTACAGTAAGGTGATTGATAGCACCACTGAACCTTATCGCTTTGGCGACTTAATATCAATTATTGCGGAAATGCCTGATCATACAAAAGTCCCAGCCCACTTTTCAATCTATATTGGCTTTGGATTGGTTTTTGAAAAAGAAGATAATAGTTTGGGGCGTCCCTATAGAATCATTCCGCTCAAAAAAAGCATTGCAGAATTTATAAGAACAGAAATTGATTCGAGCAATATAGGCGTATATTCTCTTAAGGGCGCAAAAGTACTTGTTGAAAGTAGACGATTTATCGATGTCCCCAATATAAAACCTCTTCCTCAGATTTCAAGAGTGAGTAATTTAAGAGATGCAGAGGCTAGAAAAATCTATGGAAATTTGGTTAAAAGGATAAGTCTTATTATGGAAGAAGGTTTTAATGGAGTTGAAAAACCACAGCCAAGTTTTAATACTCAAATACATTTTCAAATAAATAATGATGGGAGAGGTGAAGTAGTTCCTTCCGATAGAAAATACTTCACTGATGCCTATCTTTTTCGACCTCAGTGTAAAAATTTATTCCTTCATTAATTTATGTAATAAGTAATTACTATTTACTTTGGTAAACAGGAACTGTGGCGTTAAATAAAATAAAAAAATTGTTTGATAGGTTGTTGTTATTCTTTATTTTTCCGCCTGCTGTGCTAAAGGATGTCATAGAATATCCTGAGTAAATCCAATTTTGAAAACTTGGGGATTGGCCATTACTTAAATCATTTACAAAACTCGAGCTGGTGAGGATTTTTGCAATAATTTACAGGTTCCAGGGTTGAGTCTAACTTAGAGTTCCTGTCTTGAATGATTTAAGGGCCGAGCCTGAATGCTGAAGTTAATGTTTCCGTGAATTAAACCCATTTTGATTTTAAGTCAATCCGTTAGACCAGAGAGGGACATCCTCGATATATTTTATTTACAAAACAAAATTACTCTACAGACGTACCGTATATCCAGTAACGTTCCATTCTTAAAGCAAATGCAGGCGTACTAATACTTCGTAAACGTATTGACCGATATAGAAGTGTTACCGAAGGTGCTGCTACTTTTGT
>CAZTDX010000122.1:0-4881 GCA_964612425.1 uncultured Pseudobdellovibrionaceae bacterium | reverse complement strand
GTATGAAACTGGGTGGTACATTTTGGTGAAATCGAGCAATCTAGTTCGACTTTACAAAATCCAAGAAGAGAACTTTAAAAAGAAAGTCCATGGTTCAAACCCTAAAGACTATGTTTTATTTGAGGATTTAACTCATTCAGAAACTGTTGTGGATCTAAGAGAAGCTTACTCAAAAACCAAGTACAGGCAAAAGAGCTATCACTGTTGTCGCCATACTCGTTGTACTGAGCTAGTGGGTAAGACTAGGGATTTCGTTCTGGCTCGATACTGGTTAGGTCATGCGCGCCAAGAGACTACTTTGAAGTATACCCATATTTACCAACAGTCGGCGAATACGGCTAGAAAGAAGAGTCAGAAAATTGAGTTATTGGATTAGAACCTAAGGCATATCAACGACTTGTACTTCATCGTGCTGCCATATCCATAAGCTATTGATTTTTCTTTACAATTTTATTGTACATCTGATATACATGTATTTATCATGTATAGTACAAAGTGTATCGAGCTGTTAGAAAAGAGTCTTAGCCCCCTTCCAAGAGAGTTGAACGAACTTGATTGGAAAGCTGCTACGGCAAAGTCCGAAAGAATGGGCAGGCATCTCTCTGCCTTCGCTAACTATTCTGGAGGTGGCTTTCTCGTGTATGGAGTCTCCGACGAAGGAGATGTCTTAGGCGTAGATACAGAAAAGGCGGACCTATTTTCCAGTCAAATCGCAAATTGGGCCCGTGACCTCGTAGAACCGGAGGCTCGAACTCATATTTTTCCGTTTGAGTTTAGAGGTAAAGTTCTTTTAGGCGTTTTTATTGAAGAGGCATTCGATAAACCCGTTCATCTGAAAAATAGAATACTCGAGGATAGCTATTTGAGGGCTGGGGGACATAGTCGGCAGATGACTCGAGATGAAATCAGACAATCAATGATGTCTTCTAGGCATCAAAGATTTGAAGAGATGCCGGCAACATTGCCGATGCAAATCGCCGACGTGTGGGAGCAATATTTTGATTTCTCTGAATTTCTAAAAAGAACAAGATTTGATTCTCAAGAGCAAGATCGAATACACGAACATCTTTTTGCTCATAAGCTTTTGGCCAGAATTAATGGCAAGTATCATCCAACAAATCTTGGCGTGATTATTTGCGCAAAAGATTTTTCGAAGCTTCCCTCGTACGAAAGATTCTCCGTTAGAATTACAGAATATGCGGACAAAACGAAATTACAGGCAAAAAAGGACCTGACGATTTCGGCAGGTATAAGTTTAAGTTTAGATTCGATCGTAAAGACTGTCGTTGATATCTTACCACACAGTGAAATCATAAAAAATGCGACTAAGCATTTAGCGAGTGTTATTCCGCCAATCGCGCTTCGTGAGCTAATCATCAATTCAGTCATGCACCGTGATTTCACGAAAACAAATAGCTTCATAACTATCGAGCTTTTTTCAGATCGAATCGAGATTACGAATCCCGGCGGATTACTACCGGATATTTCTGTAGACAGACTAATCGATCATCCATCTGTTTGCAGAAATGAGGTCCTCTCAGACTGCATGAGAAAAATTGGGCTCGCTGAAGAACGTGGAAGTGGTGTCGATAACGCACTAATTGCGATCGAATTGTGGGGTCTACCGCCAGTAATTTTTGAAAGCGAACGTGACTATTTTAAGGCTGTTATTCTTATGCCTCGAACGTTCAATGAAATGTCGAAGGATGAGCGGATCACGGCTGCTTATCAACACGCTTGCCTGAATAAATTGATGAACAAGAAGACCACTAACAGCTCACTGCGTGAGAGATTCAAATTTACTTCTGATGAAACAACCAAAGTTGGCCGGCTTATCGCCGATGCATTGGATTCGGGTAAAATTAAATTGGCTAATCCAAACGTCTCAAGGCGAGACTTCCATTATGTGCCTTATTGGGCTTAGGTCTATCTATACATGAGACACAGTTAAATTAATTTTTCTAGTATTTTCAATACCTTAACATCTATACGCCCGCTACACATATGAAGCTAGTAGGCAAGACTAGGGAGTTTGTTCTGGTGCAAATGTGGCCAGGAGACGATGCTGCGATACTCATATTTATCAACAGTCCGCGAATACGGCTAGGAAGAAGAGTCAGAGAACTGAGTTTGTTGAATAAACTCATCTAAACCAAACCTCTACTGGGTCAACAGTAGTTAATTAAATTTAAATCCTCTAAATGCTTCTTCTACACTTTTGATGAATTTAGAAGACGGTACCACTTACCGATAACTTGATCTAAGTAATTTATTCGACTGGAGGATTTGTGTCCAACAACGCTAAGAAAAATAAGTTTGTTACATATTCAAATGATATGATCTTTGCCCTAGTACAACCAACTGGGACTGATCTTGCAAACATCAGAGGTAGAATCGAAGAGGCAGCGAGTAAGTTTAATGCTAAGGTTGAGTATATTAATTTAACCGCCTTTCTTGACACATTAGATTCTAATTCAACAAGCCTTACGAAAACCAATGCAGAACTTTCCCAAAAATTGAGTAAAGAGACGCATCGCTCACCAGGTTTCATAAATCTTTCGACAAAAATGCACCATGGGACCAAGTTACGAGAACATTTTGGCTGCTCTATTTTTTCAATTTATGGAGTAGCAAGAATTAACATTTCTCGAGATACTCTAACGACTGAACTATTGAAAGATAAGCGAGATGCTGAAGAAATCGTTCCACCTAAAAAGATTTACCTGTTGGATTCTTTAAAACATCCTGATGAAGTGGATATTCTTCGCGAGATTTACGGAAAATCTTTTTGGCTATTGGGCGTTTCAGCGGTGAAAGGTAAGCGCCTTAAGCATTTACAAGTATTTCGTAGTTTAACGGAGGATGAAGCTTCTGAGTTAGTTTCTAGAGACGAAAACGAAGATGAAGATTTAGATTTCGGTCAAAAGATGACTGACACCTTTGAAATGGCAGATTTCTTCTTCAATGAATCGTGTACGCAAAATGAAGTCGACAGATTTTTCAACATCGCCTTTGGTAATGTTAAAATAGCGCCCCATCGTGATGAGCAGTTTATGCACGTATCCGCTTCAATTGCTGCGCAATCATCAGATCTTTCTCGACAAGTTGGAGCTGTAATAGTCTCTAAATCTGGTGAACTCCTTAGTATAGGTTGCAACGATGTACCAAAATTTCCAGGTGGCCAATACAAGGAGGGTGATTCACCTGATTATCGAGATGTCACCATTGGTCATGATCCAAATCACAGACGTAGGGATCAGATATTAGAAAATATACCTACCACAACAGACCGAAAAACAAAGGACATGATAAAAAATTTAATCGAATATCACCGGGCAGTTCATGCAGAAATGGAAGCAGTAATTTCCTGCGCAAGAAGAGGTCTCTCCACCGTTGATGCCGTCCTCTATACTACTACTTATCCATGTCACAATTGCGCAAAACACTTACTGAATGCTGGGATAAGAAAAGTCATATACATCCAGGCTTATACAAAGTATCACAATAGTCTCCAAAATATTGACTACTTGATGCTTTCCGATCAATTCAAGGTTGCACCTAACAAAATTTGAAAACAATCGCCAATAGCGAATATATTTTTAATCGAAATCAAGATTGGGAATTTGGAAAAGCGGCAAGCGAACTCAGAAAAGTTCAAAGGGATGTTCTTCAAATTCCGACTTGTTCATTTCAGAATTTAAGAGCCCTTTATTCCAACTCATGAAGATAGCGAAGGAGTATTTGAATATTCTTACCCAAACAGATTAACTGGGTAATAATATTAAAATTGGATAAGTCTAGGAAATTAATATTTACATGAGGACCAATGAGGCTCAGTGATGAGCTAAGTTTTGACTATTATTAGGGAAAATTTTATTAAAAATTCCTCCACTATTTTCATTTGAGTCATATTTTGCTCGTATTCTCAGCCTCATCTAGAGTTCTCGAAACTCCTTTTTGAATTTGGTTACGGATTTTAATAAGTTGATCTGAGCCGTACTTCTCTAGTGAAAATTAACGCTCCTTTTGGATTAGTAAATTATTTCTTATTGGGCCGGTTCAGGCTGATATAAGACAGAGATCACTTTCAACCTTTTTTCCTTACCGTTGGGAACTGGCCATTGAATGACCTGACCTACACGTAAGCCAATAAGCGCCGAGCCAACGGGCGCCAAAATAGAAATCTTGTTCTCTTCAATTTTTGCTTCATGCGGATAAACAAGAGTAACAACGGTTTCGCCTCCTGTGTCGAGGTCTTGAAAACGAACTGTCGAGTTCATCGAAACAACATCTTTGGGAAGCTCGTTATCTGAAACCACAGACGCGCGACTCAGCTCTTCGTCAAGCAGTTCTGCAACATCGGAACTCATCGACCTAATCAGAGAAGATAGTTTTTCAAAATCAGTTTTAGTCACAATTAATGTTTCTTGGTTATCCATATGGACCTCCATGCAGTTGTTCTTCCGGAAGGGAAGAGATTTTTTTAAGTTTGAGAACTTTGAGGGGCGGCTGAAGCGGGCGGAAAATACCTTCAACCGCCAATAGGAATGAACTTGAGAACCTGTCCAGAATTCTGGGTAAGCAAGAAAAACTTAAAATTGAGGATACCGTTTTGAAGTCTCACTTTAACAGCATATCAAAGTATCAAGATTTTTTCAAGATAAGTCGATTGTGACACTCTAATTGGTTAGTCCGTATTTATAATCGAATGATCTGCGAAGCGCCCTACGTCATATTATATAGAATGTCCTACATTTTAACGA
The DNA here is from genome assembly GCA_964612425.1 of uncultured Pseudobdellovibrionaceae bacterium. GTDB lineage: Bacteria > Bdellovibrionota > Bdellovibrionia > Bdellovibrionales > Bdellovibrionaceae > CAUJGP01. The sequence goes on along the minus strand of CAZTDX010000122.1, from coordinate 118 downwards.
TGCTTCAAGTCGCGGGAACAGCCATCAATTCTCACTCCGTCTCCTAAACCTAGACTCTAACTTTGGTCTGATCGAGCGAAAAAAATTGTGTGAACTCTTAGAAAAATCCAGTTCTAAG
>CAZTDX010000121.1:0-5097 GCA_964612425.1 uncultured Pseudobdellovibrionaceae bacterium | reverse complement strand
AACAGCATTCCAGATTTTGCAATGATGTGAATTTATTTATGCGCAGCTATATATATTGGAGAGCAATGCCACGAGTGATTTAAAATTAAAATTTTCTGAAAAATATAAATTTTTAAATCGAACTTTATCTGGTTTTTCTTTCACCATAAAGTTTTAACGTTGAGCAACCACCAGGCCCTTGATACAGTGGTTGTTTGATTTCTGAAGAATTTTCCAACTCCCTATAATATAAATTAACATCGCTAAAAAGCGTGGCTGAGGCTCCAAGTTTTGTATGCGCACCATGTGTGTAAAAGTAGGGCTGTACAATTTTATTTTTAGTTTTAAAAAAATACATTTGAGTATAAGCAGAGCTATTAATCACAATTTCTTGAGCGACTTTTAAGGCGTCGTCAAAATTATGATTAGATTTATCTGGGCAAAGGGCTTTCTTTTGAGCTCCGTCAATGGTTCCTGTCGTTTTATCTGAAAGAACAGGGATTTTAATATTTTTAGGGTACGATAGCTTTGATATTTGAGGTATCCATTTTGTAACATCTACCTCTAGCTTGCTTCCTGTTTTCCAAACTGCAAATTGTCCCGGCTTTGATACGACTTGAGCAATGCTAGGCATGGAAGACATAAGAGGATTTAAATGAAATTCAGATTTTCTTCCAAAATCAGAAATGGCATTATGGTAAAAGCTCTGTGATTCACTTGAATCTAATGCATCTAAACTACTTATAACCTGATCACTGATCTCTTGATAGTACTGATGCCTTAAGGCATTTTCTGCACTAATTGACAAAGCCCTATTGGCAATTACTACTCCAATTGCCTCGTATTGTTTTGCGCCAGCAGCGTGACAGGATTCTGCTTCTGCATAAAGTGTACGAGCTAATGCATCAATAGTTAAGTGCGTTCGAAGCTCGTCCAAGTCTCTAAAATTTGATTCATTTTCATCTAATTGAAGCTTCCACACAAAATGATCAAATAAATTTGGGTAGACCCTTGATTTGCTACTAATAAGATTAAAAATGATTTTAGCATTTTTGTGAGTTTGCGATTTGTCGCCTTTTTTTAAGTTAAAATAATTTAGCAGTGAGACAACATCTTTACTTGAGTTGCTGAGCCAGTCAAAGACAAGAGTTTCATTGAGATCATGTTTCGAAAAAAGAAAACTTTCCAATGATCGCGTGTATAAGTATTCAATTAACTTTTGGGAGTCTGATAATTTTTTATTGGCTTTAACTTCGGTAAGCTGAGGATAAGGATGGTTTAACATTGGGGGCAGATGGGAAACAATCTGGTTTTCAAAAACTTCAGGAGTTAAAAAGTAATCATCAGAACCCTTTTGAAAGTCATTAAAATTGTTTAGTAACACAGAGAGATCCATTTTTTTCTCTTTATTCTCAGGATTAAAGTAATTAATTAAACTGAGCCACTCTTGGCGACCCTGAGAATCAAGAAGTCCATTGGATAGCGAAAGTTTTTGAATAAGATAGTGTGCATTGTAAAGGGCGCTTCGAAAATATTTTTTTTCAAAGTAAGTGTACAGTTCATGAAGTTTGGCTTTTATATCCTCATTGCTTACTTCTGGATCTTTTAAGAATTTCAAAAGTTGGTTATATGGTGAAATTGCTTTTTCATCTTCTAAATCATTAAGTGAACTAATCAGAAGATGACTTCTCGCTCCTTTTAAAAATGAATATAATTTTAATGCACCTTCATCACTTTCGTTGGCTAAGATGTCATTGATGAGGACAAGAGCTGGATACACAACAGAAAGGCTATAAATAAAACTTGTTGTTTCGTAGTTCCACTTAAGTAAATTTGGATTTTTTGTGAGTGCATGTTGTTTTATAGAGGCTTTTGCAAGCGCTATCATTCTATAGTCACTAAAAGTTTTGTTAAATTCATCGAGCTTGTTTTTATTTTTCTCTTCTCCAATGAGGCATTGACCGTATTCAAATCCAGAAGCCTCCACTGAGAGGTATGAAAGAGTAATACAAATTATTAACATAAGTGCGAAACCTCGTGAGACAAGCACATCTATGATCATAAATTTCCTTTATTTATTATCTATTTGTATTGAAACAATTCTTATAGCATGGTTGAGATTTATCTTCCCCTGTTATTTTTTTGACAGCCCTAAGCTTATATAATGACTGAGATCTCTATTAAAGTGACAAAAGACGCGTTCATAAATATTAGGAAGAAAATTCAGGTTTTTTTGATCCTCTGTGGGAGTTACCATGATCATTATTTTGGCTCAAAAGATTTTTTTTTAAAATGATGAGCTAAAAGCTAAATCTGAATTATAAGTTTAAACATGGGGTACCCATCAATTTCATTTTTCAATTATTTAGTTTTAACGCCTCAAGCATTTAATAATCTAAGGTTTGTTATTTATAAACAATATAACTTTACATAAACAATAGTTTCCAGTTGAATAGTACCTTCAAAAGGTAAGGTCCCATAGTAATCATTGCAACTTAATCCCACAACATTTGGAACGGTATCTAATTTGACTTGCTAAGTTCCTCACTTAATTGAGATTTTTTCATTTTCCAATCTGTTTAATTTGACACAATCCTTAACACTTTTGACTTCTGAGGCTTCCATTATGTTCCCGATCAATAGCTCCCTAAGGATGTAACTGATCTTGGTTAAGAGCAGTTGATTTAGGTGGTATTTTAAGGAGTGGTTTAACCCTCATCATAGCTTTATTATAAGTTTCCCAAGCACTAAATTTATCATGATGGGGCTGAGTAGACACTCGATCAGGAATTCCAGTTAAATAAATAACATCTGTTCTATGCTGAAGATATGACCAAAAAATAAATTCACTCCAATACATCTTCTCCTTACCAAATTTCAGATGGTCATGAAATCGCATTTCATAACCAATCTCTCCTTTTCGAATATTTTGTCTTGAAAAGTAATCCAACCATTCTTGATTGGTATAACCTTCTAATTGGTAGGGTGTTGTGATTGCTAGGAAAAGTGGGTCAACCATCATAGGTGGTAAAATTCTCATTAGAATGAGATCACCTTTTTTGCCAACATAACCTGAATTAATATGAACTTCATAATCAATATCTGTTATAATCTCTCTGAGTTTATAAATTAATCCATTTGCTTCAATTACTTCATAGATACCCATTCTCGAATCACAAAAATTCTTTAAGGCCCTCTTCTGAACCTCATCCATTCTCATCATATCTGCGATATCATAAATACATGTACCCATGGTCTCATTGTCATCACCAAAAGGAACATCAAAGGTTGTCCAAAAGTTGAAATAGGAGCCAGTTATTGGACTAATTGGGGGAAACCCAGGTTGATACAAATCCTCCACCTTGATATAGAACCTATGGAATGAATCCATGGGCTTCAGCATTATTAGACCTTCGATAATAACAGACACAAGGTTTTGCAAATTATAATAGATAGCCAGGTCCAAATTTCCATGTTCTTTTACGAGAGACTCAATGGACTTTATTACATCCGTATTTTTCTTGGCAATCTCTTTACCTTTTCTGACATCTTCAAGGTTGACCACAATTTTTGAGACTTCTTTCTCAAATAGTTTGATTAAACGGTTAGATATTTTACCCATATTTATTTCATCTCCTAAGTTTTTTAATTAAAGACCAAGACGAGTCCTGATGTCTTTGATTTGGAGACTTCGTTTCCATTTTTTTAAGCTTGGCCTCTATAGGCTCAATCAATGTTGTCTTTAATTTCCATCCAGATTTTAGTCTTTTTTTCAGTTCAGCTTGAAATTTTTGGACTCGATCTTTTGAGTTCACTTCAACTGTCATTTTATTGAGTTCAATTTTAATGTAAACCCAAACTGTTTTCTCCCAATCTTTATGCTTTTTATTTCCTTTATGAAGCCACGGAAATTCTACCAATTTTATTTTTCCTGTTACGTTATCAATTTTGGCATCACTTAAAAGGTCAGCTTTAGAATCATTAATATCTAATGTATAAAGGGCTTCAAATACCGCTGTTGAATCATCAATATCAAAAATAAGCTTATGTTGTGTATATAACTGTCCATCAGTATTGGTCATGATTCGTTTTTGCGGGTTTTTCAGTTGATTATAAATTTCTCTGTAAAGTTCCAAAATCTCGACACTGTAGTCGTTTAAAACTTCATTTGTGATGGTTTTATTTTTCTTCTGCATGATTTTTTTAAGATCAAGCACTTCAATTTTTGCTTGGGGTGGGATAACGATAGGTGCACAGGCCTCAAGAGCTCCAACACCTTCAATATTAATTACTTTTCCAAATAATAAATCGCCAGGTCTTACATTCTCGGTGGCGCTCTTTTCAATGATGTTGTGGGTCTCTTCAGTTAGCATTTTTTATATTTTTTTCCGCTACCACAAGGGCAAACATCATTTTTTCCAGTCATATTAATGATCTCCAATTGCAAAATAGGTAGCACTGAACTTTCAACAAGGCTAGCCGTTAATGTATAATGAGTTTCTAAAAAATAACCCTGCGTGAGCCTTTAGCCATGCTGTTGCTCTGATGTATCTCAATGCGTGGCGTTGATTTTTCGCAATCTCACTGGTTTTTCTAGTAGGACAGATATTATGCAAATATTTCTTAACAACCTTTTCCCAAATTTAACGCTTAATTGGAGGTAAGTTTTCTGTGAGATTTTGAAATCGAAAAAGGGACTTTAACCATTTAAGTATTTTGGATTAATTCGGTAAACACCGCTTGCCGCAATAATGAGATCTCGACATTTGAAAACTTTTTTTATTCTATAAATTAAATTATAAATTTTAGGATCGTGGATGACGGGATCATAATTATAATTCCATAACGAAGAACATAAGTCTTCTTTCGATATTCCAGTAATATTTTGATTTAATTTTTTAATCACAGTAACGGCTTCTGTATCTTTAATTTTATTTAAATTAACACCTAAAAATTCGGAGTGAATGGCATTGGAATTTATGGTGATTCCTAAAATTTGTCTTAAAAAATTAAGTTCTCCATCCAGACATTTTGGAATTTCAAAGCCCAGCTCCAAAGCCATAGTGATCTGGCCCCGATTTGATGGAGTCGAAAATTTGTGATATAAGGCGGTCTACG
>CAZTDX010000120.1:0-5184 GCA_964612425.1 uncultured Pseudobdellovibrionaceae bacterium | reverse complement strand
TATTTTCCTAGCCAATAACTTGGATCTTCTGTTGCGATCACATTTGTTTGCAAGGTTCGTGTTACAAGATCGATGCCTTGCTGAGAACCATTCGTAATAATGATATAATCGGCGTCAGCATCAATCCCGCGATCTCGCAAGCGATCCGCAATTTTTTCACGTAGTGGATGTAATCCTTGATAATCGTTAATATCTGGAAGACCTGGCTGTCGCAAGACTGATTTAAAGCAAGCGGTAAGTTTTTCTTTTGGTAGGAGGCGAGGATCAATAAAAACTGAGCTTAACATTAAATTATTATTCTTATTTGGTTTATACCCACCTAAGTAATTTATTTTTTTAAGAATAGGTTCAGGGACAAGTGAGTGTGATTGAACCCATTGGGGGCTGGAGCCTTCTGCGACAAAAAAACCTGATCGATCTTTACTTTCAATTAATCCCTGGGCTTTTAACTCATCATAAGCAGACTGAATGGTATTTTTTGATAAACCTAATTGATGGGCTAGAGCACGAACAGGAGGTAGTCGACAACCTTTGAACGTATTTTCTGAAGTTAGTTGCGCTCTGATAATAGCTACGACTTGCTCTGCGTTTATAATTCGACCGCTTGTGTTTGAGTTGAAATTAAAGCGAATGTAAGGCTGCTTTTCCATTAATTATTGAACTCCTTTTTGTCGAGTTATTAGCACAGAGTGCTTTTTTCTCCAATGAGTGATTTACAGAAGTTAACGTATTTGAAAATTTTATTTTTATCTAGGGCCAAATTCGAAAATTATCTTGGGACAGAAAAACATTTCGTTTCGGACTATATATGACCCAAGCAAAAAAATTAAACTGTCCCTTATCAAAAGGACTACACGCGATTATCGTAATTCATCACAAGGAGAAAAAAATGGAATGTGATGTATTCAATCAAAGTATAAATTTAAAAACAGGATTAGCGGAAATGTTAAAAAAGGGTGTTATCATGGATGTAGTAACCCCGGAGCAGGCGCGTATTGCTGAAGACAGTGGAGCGATTGCAGTCATGGCTCTTGAGAGAGTTCCTTCTGATATTAGAAGAGACGGAGGTGTGGCGCGAATGACTGATCCAGAATTAATTTTTAAAATTATGGAATCCGTCCATATACCTGTAATGGCAAAATGTAGAATAGGGCATTTTGCAGAGGCTCAAATTTTAGAAGCCATTGGTGTAGATTTTATCGATGAAAGTGAAGTTCTTACTCCAGCTGATGAGAGTTATCATATAAATAAAAATTCATTTAACGTTCCTTTTGTTTGTGGGGCCACCAAATTAGGAGAAGCTTTGCGAAGAATAGGCGAAGGAGCAGCCTTAATACGAACAAAAGGTGAAGCCGGCACAGGTAATATCGTTGAGGCCGTACGACACTTGCGACAAATGAATCAAGAGTTAAAGCGCATTACAACGCTTGAAGATGCGGAACTGATGACTGAAGCAAAAACTTTAGGTGCTCCATATGAATTGTTAAAATTAATTAAAAAATTAGGAAAGCTACCTGTCCCTAATTTTGCTGCCGGTGGTGTTTCAACACCGGCGGATGCAGCCCTAGTGATGCAATTAGGTGCCGAATCAGTTTTTGTTGGTTCCGGAATCTTTAAATCAGATGATCCAGTCAAGTATGCCAAATCCATTGTTCAAGCCGTGGCTCAGTTTTCTGATTCTAAGGCACTTATGGAATCATCTAGAGGTTTAGCGGCCCCAATGATTGGACTTGAGATAAAACATTCTGAAGTACTTTTTGCTACAAGGGGTTGGTAGAATGTTAAATTTTAAAAAGGTAAAAATCGGAGTTCTGGCCCTGCAGGGTGCTTTTAAACTTCATCAACCTCACATAGAATCTTTGGGGGGAGAGTATGTAGAAGTTATAAATAAAAGATGTATTGAAAAAGTTGATGGTTTAATTCTTCCTGGTGGTGAAAGTGGTGTAATGCTGAAATTAATTGAAATAACTGGGCTTGAAGAACCTTTGCAAGAATTCATTAAAAATAAACCTGTTTGGGGAATTTGTGCTGGCGCAATACTATTAGCGAAAACAGTGAAAAACCCAAAACAAAAATCGTACTCATGTATTGATATTGAAATTGAGAGAAACTCCTACGGTAGACAACTTCAAAGTTCAAATGAAATAATTGATGGGTACACAGTTTCTTTTATAAGGGCACCAAAAATAGTTGCAGTCGGAAAACAAGTCAAAATCCTTTCAGAAAGAGAGGGTTTTCCAACTTGTGTTGAAGACAAGAATGTCATTGCTAGTACATTTCATCCTGAAACTAACGGCACACCTCCCTCGCCGTGGCACCAGAATTTTATAAGAAAAGTAGTGGAAAACTCTAGATTGATAGTGCCGCTTTAAATTTGTCTGGCTCGAGTTTAGTGGAGTCGCAATTATTCAGCGACTAGTTGTGCTAATATTATAAATATTATTTGGCTTGAGTAAGTAGGTTTCCATCCCATAGAAGTTTAAGAAAATCTTGATAAGGTAAGTATTCAATACCTTCAGTGATGCCCTTGGAGCTAAAACGCCCCACAACTAAATATTTTTTGATTAGATTTTCCTCCTTAAGAAGAAGTAAGCCCTTGAGGAACTCATCTTTAAAGTTTTGACTGAACTTGATTTCAATGGCCAAATCCTGCCCTATAATTAAATCAACTTCTTGGCTTTTTGTTCTCCAATAAAAAAGATCTTTTTTTATTCTATTATAGGAAAGATAGGCACGAACTTCTTGAATAATAAATTGCTCAAAGCTAATTCCTAAATCGGAACTATTTTCAGCTAAAGGTAATTTTCGAGCAAAATAGTTTGCAACCCCACAATCAAAAAAATAAAATTTTGATTTTGTTGTAGCCTTACGTATTAGGGTCTTGCGAAAGGGCATCAATTCAAAACCAATCAGAGTATCTTTTAAAACCTCAATATGACCCTCAATGGTTCGAGCGGGGACACCAGAATCACTAGCTAAGTTTTGATAATTAATTTCTTGGCCGTTACTTAAAGCCATAGTTTCCATAAAGCGAACAAATCTTTCAAAATTTCTTACCGCTGCTTCTGATTTTATTTCTTCGGCTAAATAAATTCGTCCGTAAGCTTCAAGATCATCTACCGGCTCTGAAGATTGCCAGATGATTGGCAAGCCGCCGTAGCGTAAGTACTTAAGCAAATTGAAGTCAGGAAGCTCTTGGAAGCTCAAAGGAAACAAATGGCTTTCTCTTGCTCGCCCACCCAACATATTTGCTCCAGAGCGTTTGAGTTTTCTAGCAGAGCTTCCCGTGAGTAAAAAACGAATTTTTTTTTCTTCTACTAGTCGATGAACTTCATCCAGAAGAACAGGTAACTTTTGAATTTCATCGATTACTATGTATTGATTTTTATCGCGGATCTTTTCGGATAAAGCTTTGGGACGTCTTAAAAGTTCCTCATATACATCTGCATCAAGAAGGTTGAAAACAAGCGCATCCTCTAACTGTGAATGGATAAGTGAACTTTTTCCCGTAGCCCTTGGGCCAAATAAAAAATAGTTTGTTTGAGCTAATAATGGTTTTAATTGTAAAAAACGTTGGTACATAAAGATATTATATCAAAATCGGCAATGACTTGCCATATTTAAGTTATTTTCGGCAACTTATTGCCGATTTTAATGCTAACCTATAAAAGTTAAATAAATTCAATGTCTTATGTTGAGCCAATGGGGCGTACAAGCCTAGCTCGAGGCATCTGTTGATAACCACTGATGAAACTCAGTGGTACAATAAAACTGTTTATAAGCTGTAGGGTAATGATCGTGATCCCAATGATTATGCTAGCTAGCTCAATGGCTGTTGCTCCCAAAGAAAGGGCCGCCTCCATATCATGATCATGGTCAACGACCATCACTATTTCTTGGGGAGCGCAACAAAAAAGTTTTAGCAGCCTTTAAAGCAGTCCGCTACATCTAGCCAGGAACAGCAAACTCCACCTTGTAACATTTCAGAATTCGATTCTTCCCTGTTTAAATAGGGCTCTGGCATTTCAGATTGATGGTGTTGAGTTGCATTCTGTTGGGTTGAAATACTATAAATAATTAGAGGGCACCATTTGTTTTTACATTCATTATGAGAACCACCTCTGGCTGTACATCCCCAATAGCATTGGAGCTCGGGGGATGGCAATAATCCAGCGACTCCCTTCGCTGATATAAATTGTGCAACTAAAATGAGACTTAAAAATAATTTATTCACAATAGACCTCCTAAAAAAACTTATGAAACAATAATATCTAAAAAGAAGATTTCTGTCTGTTGACCTATATCCATAATAAGTTGTAAAAAAAACAACATGGAAAAATATATAATTACTCCTGATGACTGCATTATTTTGAAAGCCTTTCGAGATTCAAATTCTTTGCGAGAAGCGGCATTGCTTTTAAACTGTGATCCTGCGGGTCTTGTAAGAAGAGTGCAGTCAATTTCTAGGGAGTATGGTTATTTGCATAAAGTTCACAATCGTTGGCAGGTGACGGCGCGGGGGTTAGATTTGGTTGCCTGGTTGGAAGAGAGCATTCAAAGTCAAAAAGCACTTATTTTGAATAAAAACAGCATTCGCCTTGCCAGTACTATTTGGTTCTCAGAATCTCTAATTATCCCCAATTTACTAAAGTTGAAGAAAAGATTTGAGCAAGATATTTCTTTTTCAATTTCTTCGGCACAAAAAGGATTTGAACAGTGTCTGGTAAGCGGTGAGGTTGATTTTATCATCGTATGTCATCCCCCGGAAAATCCTGAAATTGAACATCGACAACTTATGAATGAAAAATGGATCCTAATTGTACCTTCTGTTTGGAAAGAAAAGTTAAAAGGATCAGATTTGGAAAACTTAAAACATCTGCCGTTTATTCGACATGCTGATATTAACGAAGAGTTAGTAATTCCACAAATTAAAATGGCAGGTTCTGGCATTACTATTGATAATATGATTGGGGTACGATCTGCTGTTTGTGCTGGAATTGGCTGGAGTGTGGTTCCAGAAATTTTAGTTACTAGAGAAATAAAAGAAAGACGCCTTATTAAATTATCTTATAAAATATCTATCAACGATAGAAAAATATGCGTTTGGTGGCTTAGAAATCGTCCATCCTCAAAAAAAGTAGCCACGAAAATTTGCGATTGGATAAATGAAATTTACTACTGATA
>CAZTDX010000119.1:0-5324 GCA_964612425.1 uncultured Pseudobdellovibrionaceae bacterium | reverse complement strand
ATTGCTTTGCAAGGGCTAAGAGTGAAGATTGATGCGTATTAGCGAACTGACTCTACATATTTGAAATTAGTAGGCAAGTCGTAGGAGTGTATAGAGTTTGGATAAATCTCAAGATGATTGAGCTTTGAGTACTTTTTTATAATTAGATTTAAAGTATTGAGAAATTGTATTTCATTTGGAGTTTTTAGAAATCCTGAACTCAGATTAAAATGAGTATTACACTTTCTTTGATATTTAGAGCAAGCGTGCAAGTAAAGTTGAATGAGTATTTCGTCAGATATTGATGGAAGTTGAACTTTAAGGATATTTTCTAAATCATGTCTTCTTTTTAACGTTGATTGGTGATTGTATTTTTGAATGGTTCTGCTGTGTAAAAAATCATAGGTTGGATTACTCCATCTTTCTTTTAACATCTGGGCTTCTTCTTTAATTAACTGCTCAGTTGGTATATAAGTTAAGTAATTCATAATAGTATCCCATTTCAGACTAATATCTGATTTAAGTATTTTGTAATTAATTTAATAACTTAGTCTAAATTTAAATTTTTAGGTCGTAAATTTTATGACAAAGTTATAAGATAATTATACTAAGTATTGTCATAAAATTTTCAGAAAAGATCCTTCACCCTATCTCGATTCTCCTTCGTAAGATGTAGGTATTGCGAAGTTATAGAAATATTAGAATGTCTTAGTTGATCTCTTACAAAAGTTAGTGATAGGCCATTATCTAAACAGTTTGTACCATAAGTATGTCGCAGACTATGAATTGAAAATGATAGTGGTAGTCCACAAAGTCCAAGCCAGAACTTAAATCTCATGTGAGCATAACTTCGGCTTGGAGTTTTACCATTCACACTGAATACAAGGTTGGTTTGTGTTGAATTTAGTTTTTCTTGTTTTATAAATTTGAATTCACTAAGAAGTTTTTGTGTTTTGGGGCCGTAATAGACGGTACCTTTTTTTCGGTTTTTAGAATTTTCAGATTGTATAATTAAAAAGTCCTCATGAATATCGTTCCAAGCAAGTTTAATAGCTTCAGATATTCGGAGACCAGTATTTGAGATCAAAGAATACAGGTAGTAATCTATTATTACTCTTCTATCATTAGTTGAAATTCTATTCTTATTTTGAGCGTGAGATAACGCCCGTTCATTTGATTGACGTAATGTTTTTAGTAATTTTGCTAATTGCTGTTGGGTTAAAATTTTATCTGCTGAAATCATTTAAGTCCTCCTATAGAACATTTCATTATTTAAATTAAATTGTGTTCTTAATTTCGTACATAAAAAGTTAAGTTAATAATTAAAAATATGTGATATCAATTACTTATAGAATTTCAGAACGAAACACTTGTTTTGTTCTACTTTTATGATTAGTCAAAACCGTCTTGGAAAATTCTAAGTAAACTATAAATAAAGTATGTTGAATATTTCTTCTTCAGACTTAGTTAGCCGAATTGAACGATATAGAAGTTCTTGGAGAATAAATTTTTTAATTGAATTCAGTGATTGTTCTCGTTCTATTTGAATCAGTATGTCGAATTTTATTATTGAATCTTCTTTTTTATTCGAAACATGAACTGATACAGTGGTTTCATTAATTTTAATATTAACCTTTAAAGGCTCCTCATTTGTTAAGTTTATAGCGTACAAAATATAATCATTATAAAGAGATTCATTGAAATATTCAAGATAGGTTTCATTGTTTCTCTTTAAGTTCAACAGATATGGCTCAATGGATTTACCGTAGCTTATTCGGCGATTTTGATTTCTACAAGGTCGGCACTTAGAATTAAAGCCATCAAAAGTTAGTTTTGAAATACCAAAGAACTCATAATTTAAAGTTCTTCGGCATGAGTTACATTTTTTTAAATTTGTGTTTTGTGATTGAGTTGACACAATTAGTATTTTACCAATAAGAATGCGTACGCATATAAAAATGCCATCCTTGGCAAATAATATTTTCTCAGGAAATTTTATTATTGATTGCTGAAGCTATTAATCCAATAACAGATGTTGTAACGGCATTTCCTAAAGTTTTATACCTCTGACTTAATGGAAGTATCTGAGTCCAGTTATCTGGAAAAGCCTGTAGTCTTTCGCACTCCATAGCAGATAAGGCGCTCACTTTCCCATTTCTAAAAAACTTCATTGAATTGCCACCATCTACTGAATAACTTGCTGTTATACAGTTATATATTGAGCTATCAGATAGATAGCCACCAAATGAATTTGATGTACCAATTCCTTTGATATTTCTTATCTGTTTTGAATTTAGGTAAACATATTCTGGAGGGTTCTTTTCGAGAAATTCTTTAAATGTTTTGGTTCGCTCAGTTAACTTTGGAAAGTTAAAGCTAGTGACATTTAGGTCATTGCGAAAGCAAACAAAGTATAGTCGCTCTCGATTGTGTGGTACTCCATAATCAGCCGAATTTAAAACTTTACTCCAAACCTTATACCCACACTCTCGTAGTCTCTGTTCAATGTACCAACGAGTTTGTCCTCCACCGTGATTTGCGAGACCCTTTACATTTTCAAGAAGTATACATTTTGGCTTTTTGTGATTGATTAGTTTTAAGATTTCATAAAATAGTTGCCCGCGAGGATCATTAAGTCCCTTGCGTAAACCAGCGATTGAGTAAGATTGACAAGGGAATCCTCCAATTAAAACATCAAATTCTGGTAATTTTTCAGGATTGATTTTAGTAATATCTCCATAATTAGTGTGGTTGGGGAAATGAGTCTTGTATACCTCTAGCGAGTATTTATTAATTTCTGAATAACCAACGCAATCCCAATTAATAGCTGCGTTTTTGATTCCAATTTCAAATCCACCAATTCCAGCGAATAAACTTAGGTATCTCATATTATGCCCCCTTCTTTCCAGTGTACCATTTTACAAATTCATGTATTGCTTCATCAAATTCATCGGGAATTTCTACTTCAGGTTGGTCATGACTTTCTTTGAAGAGTATTAATACTTTAATTAAATCGTGAACTTTACTACTAAGCTTGCGGGAAAGTGATTCAGGTGTGGTGATTTTTTCATTTTTAGGTCCGATATTTTTCGTTTCAATTTCGATTTCTTTTCCATCTCGAATTGCAAGGACAGATGAGTTTCTAATTTCTTCTGGGTATGACTCAAGTCGAACTTTTTTTACAAGGTGATTAGATACTCCACATAAATTTGCAATGTGGTTATCTGACCAATTCTTTCCTTCCGAATCATTTAAAATTAATTTTACTGAATGCCATTTATCTTCATTAGTTAGGCGAATCCCATGCTTAGCATTAGATTGTATTGCTTCAATGAGTATATCGATGTGATTTCCATGCCTGACTTCAGCATTAATATCAGTTAGTTCAAGTCGCTTGTGTGCTTCGTATCTGTGAAATCCTGAAGACAGAATATATGTATCTTCTGTTTTTTGAAATACTACGATCGGTGGAAATTCAGCACCTTCTTGAATTAAATCCATGTAATTCTGTACTTCATGTTCGTTTAATTTAATTCTAGGTTGGTAATCCTTATTTACAACAACACTGGATAATTTAATTTTTTGAGCCATTTGGCCCTCCTTATAAAAAGGCCCAGATAAAATTGGCAAAACTTTGGGCGGTTTTTTAAAAAGCCAATTTCAGTAGTTTTATTTATTGATGGGGGAAGTCTTGGGGGATGATATGGACTTGTTGAATTTATTTTTTGATGCTGGAATATTAAAATGATTAGTATTTATCTATTTGATGATCCATTTTTAGACACTTTGTTAGAAACAAACAAAGTACTTGGCGTTTGTGAAATTTCAGGAAGATCCGAATGGTGTATAGATGAGTCAATTTTAAAACCATATTTCGATAATATTTTGCAATTATATCATACCTATCACCCCTCAGAGGCTCCGGCGATTTTTGTTGGAGGTAGCCAATATGATGAGGGAGTGTTTGTTTGGGAAAGTATTGAAAATGATTTCGGGATTTTTAATCCTCAAAACGATCAAGAAGATAATAAAGAAATTATCGAGATTATGTATTACGAGGATCCAAGAGATGGAGGATGGAATCCATATATAGATTGTCCTGTCTACCGATTTGATCAAGATTTTGAGTATGACGATGGGCCTAATTATGAATACGAATATTGGAATAAATTCAAAAATGAATTGAAATTTAAAAACAGGTTTTTTCCAGATAATAGTTTAGACTTTTCACAGTTAACTGATATTTTCAAATTCAGAAGTAAAATAATTAAGGCTGATGATTTTTTTTATCGTGCTCGAACAAGTGATATATTATTAACTACAAATGAAATGGGTCCACCCCCATCATATAAGTCTCCGCCTGGTCGAGCAAACCCTAAAGGGATTTCTTATCTATATCTTGGGAAAACGGAATTTATTTGTGAAAAAGAGATTAAGATCAATAAAGATGAAACCTACACTATTGGAAAATTCCAAGTTAAAAAACCACTAACTATAGTTGATCTTTCCAGTCATACCATAATTTCACCATTTGAATATGGTGCTAAAATCAAAAGCTACATCCAAAGTATTGATATCATAAGAATGTATGTGAAGGAGATGTCATCTAGGGCAGATGCTGACGATCCATATTTTGATTATCTTCCAACTCAATACATTTGTGAAAAAATTAAAAAAGAGGGTTATGATGGAATTCAGTTCCACAGTTCACTTTCTGATGAAAGAGATGCAATCAATTTGATTGTTTTTAATCAAGATAAAGTTTCATGCCTCGTGACGCATTTACGTAAAGCTAGATAGCTCTTAAAATCAAAATCTCGATATAATTTAATTGGACCAAATTCAGCTCAACATTTATCTTTTCAATCGACTAATTATGTAGTTAAATTCCTTGGAGTAGACGGTGTCAACGACGGCCGCCTCCACCAAATTTGTGCCTCTCACGGAATAAGCCGTGAGGGGTACGCCAAATAAGTAAAAACAATAACTTAGACAGAAGAAGCTTTTGCAGATCACGCAACATCATCACTTGAAATCAGGCGAAATCACTCCAGTTGCATCGATTTTATAGTGCTCCCATCTAAGTTGAACAAGCTCCGCTGGGAATGTTGAATCCAATCCTTTGCGATCAAAGGTTGCCGTGCAGTCAGCAATGATAGAAGTACGAAATCCGAGATTTGAGGCCATTCGTGCCGTTGTGGAAACACAATGATCGGAAGTAAATCCTACGAACAAAACAGATTCGATCTTTTGGGACCGCAGATACGATTCTAGATTTGTTCCAATAAATTGTACTAGTCACGATTAGTGTTTACAGGACTCGACAAATGTCTGAAGTGAAATAG
>CAZTDX010000118.1:0-5329 GCA_964612425.1 uncultured Pseudobdellovibrionaceae bacterium | reverse complement strand
GGTTGATAAGCACTAAGTTCCTTCACTCTGTTCAGGATGACAGGTTGCAAAGCGCATCAAGTTTGTCAAGGCACTTGGATAGTGGTGGCGGATCAAGCCCGACATGACATAGAGTGATTAATAAAGGAGGTGGCGGATCAAGTCCGCCATGACAAGGCATTGGAGATGGTTAAAAAAGAGATTCCGGCTCGGAGGCCGGAATCTGACTTAACAAATAAATGCTGCTTTTTAATAATAGCAGTCAACAGCTATACCTTATTTTTTCTCCCGAATGGCTTTAAACTCCGAACCATTCTTCCATTGTGGCATTTTTTCTTCGAAAGCCAGTCGTTTACCTACCTGGAAAAATAGTTTCAAATCATCTAAACCACCCTCAAAGGTCCAGGTGGCAGCATCAAATTCATCTGAAGGACGGTGATAATGCTTTTCGTTGTATTCTTTTTCCCTTTTCTCACCATAACCGGCTTCTTTACCGATTACGTCAATTCCATTGGAGGTATACAAGGCAGGAACACCAACTTTAGCGAAATTAAAATGATCGGAGCGGTAATAATATCCCGCTTCCGGGTGATTTTCAAAGGCAACAACCCGACCGGCTTTTTCAGCAGATTCTTTCAGATATTCCTCCAGTTCTGATTGTCCTTCACCAACGATAATGATGTCTTTTGTTTTTTCAAAAGGATTTAAGCCATCAATATTAATATTTGCAACAGTTTTAGCTGTAGGATAAACCGGGTTCTGAGCATAATATGCTGATCCCCATAGCCCCTGTTCTTCTGCGGTTACCGCAAGGAGAATGATGGTCCGTTCAGGCTGAACTTTCATGCTTTTAAAGGCTCTGGCCAGTTCAATCAAACCTGCGGTGCCGCTGGCATTGTCGAATGCCCCGTTATAGATGGAGTCGGCAGTTTCGTCGGCTTTGCCAATTCCCAGATGATCCCAATGTGAAGTGTAAATGATTACCTCATCCGGGCGCTTGCTGCCTGTTATCTTACCAATTACGTTGTGTGATTTGTTAAATATGGTTTTAACGGCGACACTGGTACTCAGTTTAAGATCCAAAGCCAGCGGCTTAAATCCTTTCTTATCAGCTTGCGCAAAGAAATTAGTTGAATCCTGCCCCGCGGCAGCCACTAATTTTTTTGCAGCCGGCAAGGAAAGCCATCCATTGATATCGGTATAGACATTGTCTTTCCCGCGATCATCGAGCCTGAGTTTGGAGGCGTTCCAATTATTTTGAACCACTGTAAATGGATAGCTAGCACCCTCGGTTGTATGAACAATCAGACAACCTTTTGCACCCTGACGAGCAGCTTCTTCAAATTTATAGGTCCAGCGACCATAATAAGTCATTGTCTTTCCTTTAAATAAGGTAGAATCTCCGGCAGCAAATCCCGGATCATTCACCATTACCATGACGATCTTTCCTTTGACATCCAATCCGGCATAATCATTCCAGTTGTACTCAGGTGCCACCACACCATAACCGGCAAAAACTACCTCATCATTGTCGAAGCTCACCTTATCGGTGATTTTATCAGTCCAGATCACATAATCCTCCAGTCCTTTCAGTTTGAAACTGCCCTTTGAGGTACTTACCTGCATCTCAGGAGCGGCAGTAGTTTGAATATTGACCATAGGAACCTCCTGAATATAGCTATCGCCATTTCCGGGTTCCAGGCCTGCTGCTTTGAATTGCTTTTGCAGGTAGGCGATGGTTTTAGTTTCTCCTTCAGTAAAAGGCTTTCTGCCCATCAATGAATCATCAGCAAGTTCAGCTACGTGCAGTTTCAAACTATCGGCATTAAAGGCAGCGAGTCCGTCTTCATCCGAAAACTTTGGCTTATTCTGGTTGCAGGCAGCAAGGCAGATCAAAGCAGAAAATGCGAGGAATTTAATTTTGGGGTTCATAATGTTAGTTTTTGCTAAAATAGGGATAAAAATGAAAGGGTATTTTAAAAAATTTGATATTTCCGGATGGAATGAGGGATGGTTTTTATGGTTTTGGATTGGGAGAAGGTTAGAATTGCTTATTGGTATATTAAAATGAGTTATAGTTAATTTTATTTTTTAGATTAGGGTAAATGGGTGGGGATGAGGATTTTGATAAATGATCATAAACCTGCCACAAGCCATCCATTTTTAAGGGCTTGTGGTAGTTTTATGGCAGCAATAACAGAGTTATAGGGCATTATAAGACGCCATTACTATATGAAAAACCATATTTGGGCAACCATATTATTTTTCGGGCTTTTAAGTTGCAATAACCCTCCAATGAGCAATATTGAAAAAGCAGTCGACCCGATGCCGATAGTTAAATACGTCTCTACATCAGCATATCCAACAGCGAAAATGACTGAAAATAAAAAAGGTTATGTTTTAGGTGAAAGAATGTCCGACGGGATGGGAAAGTATACTTTTACATTTTTTCCTGACCACATCACTCTTAAAACGGACACTATAGTTAGTTTTATAATTGACAAAGTCGATAAGAGTCATTATCCAAACGATATATCCTTCGATGTAATCGATTCAAGGGGGGAGCGCTATTTAATAAATGTGTCTCAACTCAAAGATGCAGATGGTATCCATATTAATTTCTATGAAGACTTTCGTAACGACATGTACAATGGATTTACCAAAATCATATGTAAAAAAGCTGAATAAGAATCTACCGTTTACCAGAAGAAAAAACGCCCTATAACAACAGGTTTAATCAATGCCTGTTTTTTAGGTTCATTGGATATTTCATTTTTTAAGTAGATTAGTCTTAGCGGAAAATTTATGCTTTTAATACCGGCACTGCTTAAACCCGCCAACCGTTATCGGTAACTCAATGACGACCGAACAAACTATAAACTGAGAGCAAGAAATAGACAAATGCAACTAACAACACAGGACATAAAAGAACTTATTTCGACAGGTAAAGTTTACGACAATCTTGATGATAAATTATTGCAGTATTTCAAACCGAGAGATTATATAAACCGACAACACGGCAACACCTGGAGAGAACTTGTAGCAAATCTTTCTGACGCTGACTTGATTTCAGTTTTTAATGCACTTGTATGTATTGAACGAAAATTAAATTGGATTGGCGGTTCAGTTGCAGGTGCAATTTGGGTTTACGGAGTAATACAAAACCGTGGTTTAGATAGAGAATATAAAATTGCTGACTTTGGACTTCGAAACTGCGACAATCCTTGGGTTCCATTTGGAGGTTCCTATTATGGAAGTCGGACAATAGAAGATTACTTTTCTTACAGAACAGCAAAGACAAGCGAGACCAAAGTGAAAGCAGACCGTTATGAAAAAGTTTTGAGGAGAGTTGAAGGTAGAAAAGAGAAAAGAGCAGAAGCTATTGCAGAGTTACGTAAGTTAAGCACAGAACAACGAGGCAAAATTCTAAACAAATTATTAGAAGAACATAAAGACACTAATACAATAGAAAAATTAGAATTAATTGCCTCTGATAAAATATATCCACCAGAATATTATCCGAAAGAATGGATTTCGCTATCCAACGAAGAAATTGAAAAGTTGCCTTTAGAATTGATAAAAAAACTTTACGACAAACTATCAACAAAGACAATGGGAGAATGGAAACGATTTGCCCAAGAACTTGCGAAACTTGATGACGGTATATGAAAGAACTATTTTATAAAATCGACAAAAATCAGCTTCTGACAGACAGAAGAGCTACCGATAACAGCACCTACCCAAAAGGCGGGGTTTCGTGCTTCGCAGACACATTTGTGCAAGCCGAAAGTTCAGTTCTCCGAATGAAATTTAGTGGTAAAAATCCCGCCCTTCGGGTAGCTGCCAACCGTTATAGGCAATGCTGACAACACCGAAATCGCTAAAAAAATGAATTTAATTTTTGCAAAACTTTACGAAGAATATATAAGAAAGAATGACCCTGCTAAATTCAATATAACAATGTACATAAGCATTGTTTATTTCTTTTTGTCGTTTGTTTTGATCTTACCTGTTAAGACACTAATTGACAAACAACTATTTGACGACCAAATTCATTATGAAAAATCAACCATAATGATTGTAGTATTTGGACTTTTAATATTAATAACTTGCTTAGTGTATTACAAATACATAAAGAAAAACTATATTGAAACCTTGACAAAAAGATATAAAACAAGAAAAATTAATAAAGCCTTACTTTATCTAATTGTTGCAGGAACACCATTAACACTATTAATAATAGCAGCGACAATAACCGTTTACTTAAATGGAGGAGAAATATTAGGACATAAAATTGAAGGATTAATAAATGAATAAAAGCACTGCCTATAACAGCCGTTTTGCAAAAGCGGGGGTTTCGTGCTTCTATGAAAGTGAAGTGCTTAATTCAAGCTTTGACTCGTCCTAAAAAAAGTTTACAGTTTAATTGATTAATCCTGCTATTGGTTTACAAATCATTTTAGTCCTGATTTGGGTTTACAAATGTATCTTGTTTTTTATAATAATTCTTCCATAATCTTTCTGTCTCGATTTTAGTTTTTGAATGATGTATTCTATTCGGTGTTAAGTTGCCTATGCTCATGTGAGGTCTTTCAACATTATATAACTCAACTACAGATTTCAGTAGTTCTTTTGCATCACTAAGCCTATCAATACAATACGTTTCTAAGTATTCCTCTTTGATAATTCCATTTATACGTTCTGCAACAGCATTTTCTAAGGGGTCGCCATTTTCTGTCATGCTGATTTTTATGTGTGCTTCCTGTAATAGCTTTACATAAGCATGGCTACAGTACTGGATACCTCTATCGCTGTGATGAATCAGATCCAATTGTTTCTCTGCCCCCAATCCTGATAAGGCCATTTGTAGTGCATAAATGCTCTCAACAGCCTCCATAGTTTCTGATACTTGATAACCTACAATTTTATGTGAATACACATCCGTGATAAAACTGATATAGAGATGTTCTCCGGTATCAATCCTCCAATAGGTAATATCACTCACCCAAAGTTGATTGGGTGCCGTAGGTACAAAATCACGGATCAGGTTTGGATACTTTCTCAACCAGTGATAGGAATTGGTTGTTTGTATCCTACGTTTACGTTTTCTTACCAACAGATGGTTCGCCGAAAGGAGATTGAACAATGCGTCTCTTCCCTGTTTTATCTGATGCTCTAGCATAAATGGCTGAAGCATTTCATATAGTTTCCGAGTCCCTATTCTACGATGGTTTTCACGAATTTCCCGGACTCTTTGTATAATCAAATCTTCTTCTAGGGTGGTTGAGATCTCCCCTGTCCTTAGAGTTTCCAGCGATTTATAAAATTGATTTTTCAGTACAACAGTCAA
>CAZTDX010000117.1:0-6313 GCA_964612425.1 uncultured Pseudobdellovibrionaceae bacterium | reverse complement strand
AAAAATTGTTAAATTTTCAATGGAATTTTAATCATTTTTTCGGACCCCAAAAATACAAAAACCCAAGCAAATGCTTGGGTTTTTATTATAAATCAACCTTCGGCTGAATGGTGCTCGAGGCCGGAATTGAACCGGCACGGCCCGGTAAAGGAACCCCAGGATTTTAAGTCCTGTGCGTCTACCAATTTCGCCACTCGAGCTTTTAACTGTAACAACAATGTGTAGACTAATTATGGAAGGGTTATTTTTATTGAAAAAATTCTTCTTGGTCTACTAAAAACATACAACAATCATTATTTTTTTATTTTCATATCGAATTTGCTATAAAAAGTATCGATTCATTCAATGAAAGTAACCTAACTTTTCTAAAAACAACTTTTAATATCAGTTTATTTTATTCTTGCCTTGCTATTTTAATTTAAAAATCTCAATCTAAAATTCATGACAACCGCTCCTCTGACTAAAAAACAACTCAGTCCAAAACTGTGGTCCCTCTTCATTTTGGGTGGTTTTTTTATCAATCTTATTAATCAACTCATCGAACAATCGCTCAATGCAAATTTAGCTCAAGCCATGGAGAGTGAATCCTCGGTTTTTCTCATCACTGCACTCCTACTCTTTAGTAATAGCCTTTTTGTGATTTGGATTTTGCCTCTCTTTTTTGCGACACTCATACAAAGTCAACATCCGGAAACCCAAATCATCCCCCTACATCAAAAAATAAATGACTTTTCCAAAGAATGGTTAAGATCGCTTGGTGTTGCATCACTTTGGTTCTTTGTCTTTATCGTGCCTGGAATTACAAAGTGGATTGATTTTAATCTTCTTCCCTTTGTATGTTTTTTTGACTCGGAGTATCAGCAAGGACGAATTGATGCTTTGAAGCGATGCCAAAGCCTCGCTAAAAATTTTCGGCTTAAATTATTGGGACTATTGATTCTCTTCGGAGTGCTTACCCCACTCCTCATAACAAGTCTCTTCAGTGACTACGAGTCTTTAGATTTGCACCCCATTGCAGGCAGTATTTTGCTACTTTTTGAGTCAATTCTGCAAGCACTGAGCTTTTGGGTACTCTGGAGACTGTATATAAAAATGGAAAGCAAAAGAAAAACGCGGGAGATTGTCGCTAGCCTTTAGTAACTAGACCATAGTCTTAATGCTCTCATACGTACAAAATGGTAAAACGGAATTAATTTAGAAAATGACTTTACCGATGATGACCGGGTTCGTATCATAATCGAGTGCCAATGAGAGAATGAGCCATCATACCTCATGTTGACATATCGATGCTTTCTAAAAGGCCTCTTACTCGGGGGCCTTTTTTATTTTATGGTATAAACAAAATCTACTTCAAAAAATATTCAGCCGCTTTTCCACGTCGATTATAATCACTACTCATCACTTGTCCGTAAGCACCAGCATCTACAATCGCTAAAAAATCTCCAGTCGATAATTCTTGAAGCGCAACTCCTTCATTCAACACATCAGAGCTTTCGCAAATGGGACCTACGACATTGTATGAGAGAGCTTTTAATTGTGGTTTTAACTCCAAGGGAAAAATCCGATGCTTGGCTTGGTATAATGCCGGACGAAGGAGGTGGTGCATCCCCGTATCAACGACAGCGAAAGTGTGATGGCTTGTCTTTTTAATGTACTCGACTCGAGTGATTAATACACCGGCATGAGCCACTAACCAGCGCCCCGGCTCAACCATTAATTTTTGTGATAATCCTTGCCAGCTCTTTTTTAGGCGTGCTCCCCACTCCCCCGCTAATGCAAGCTCTTGAGCTTCATCAAAACGGTCGTAGAAAATTCCCAAGCCACCGCCGGCATCCAAAGTTTCGAACTGATATCCTTTCGACTTCCATTGCTGGATCAACAAAATCAGTTTATCAAAGGCTTCACTACAGGCTGAGAGATCCACGAGTTGCGAGCCAATATGCAAACTAAAACCTTGAAACTTTAATCGTGTATTTTTCTGTAGTATTTGATCGGCTTCAGCAAGTGCCTCCACTTCAATTCCAAATTTATTATTTTTTAAACCCGTTGCAATATACGGATGCGTTTTTGCATCAACATCAGGATTCACTCGTAAACCCAACGGAGCAACGAGTCCTGTTTTCTTTGTCAGTGCATCAAGCCTTCGTAACTCAGGGATACTCTCTACATTAATTTGGCGAACACCCACTTGAAGCGCATAGTGTAATTCTTTTTCTGTTTTACCCACACCAGAAAAAATAATACGCGAAGGAGGACAACCTTGTTGCAAACTCCATTTTAATTCGCCCATGGAAACCACATCCATTCCTAGACCAAGATGAATAAACAAACGTAACACTTCTGGATGATCATTGGCTTTAACGGCATAATAAATTTCGGTATTTTCTGGCAATGCAGATTGCAGATGCTTTGCTCGCATTGTCATGTGCTTACCATCATACACATAGAGTGGACCGTCGTATTCACTACAACCTTGCACCAAAGTAAGGAGTGGTTCATTTTGATTTTCAAACTTCAATAAATGATTTTCATAATTTAACATGTTGTGGAGACTAACATTTGACTTTTTAAAGAGTCAAAACCCATAATGCAAAAAGCTAAATTCGAGGAGAATGATGTGAAGAGCTATAGCATTGGAACTTCTGCCCACGGACTACCTATTAAAGTGTTTGAGTTTGGTGAAAATCAACTAAACAAAACTCCACCGACAGGGCCACTACCAACGACACCACTTCCCACGGCAACCCATCCAACGGTACTACTTCCAACGGTACTTTGCCTTGCGGGCGTGCACGGTGATGAAATAGAAGGCGTTACTCTGGCTTGGTCCCTCTGGGATGAATTCATTAAATCTTATTTACTTCCTCTGAATTTAATTTTGATTCCTGAGTTTAATCCCGATGGCGTTTTATACAAAACTCGCTGCAACGCAAATAATATTGATTTAAATCGAAATTTGCCCACCAAAGATTGGACCTCTCAAGTTTTAAATCCACGCTATCCTCCCGGTCCACACGCCGCTTCTGAACCAGAAACGCAGGCTTTTCTGCAACTCTGGAACTCCAGACAAATACAATTTGTTTTTTCACTTCATTCCTGGAATCCCTTAATAAATACCAACGGTCCCTGTGAGCCTGAAGCTCAAATTTTACATCAACACCTAGGCTCTCCCATTGAACCCACGATGGGATACCCCACTCCGGGCTCCTTGGGCACTTTTGCTGGGTTTGAAAAAGGTGTGGGCACTATCACTTTAGAAATTCAACGAGGACTCAAAAATAACGAAGTCATTGAAAAATACAAAAAAGCCATGTTAGCAGCACTTCAAAATTTAGGAGAGAGGTTAAAGTGAATCAGCACCCTTTAGAAAAAAATATTGAATCAATTTTTGAAAAAATAAATTCTGGTTTTCCCGTCGGTGAACTTGAAGACCAAGCATTGGAAAACATTAAAGAGGTCATTCGACTTCTCGATTTAGGAGAACTTCGAGTGTGCGAGCGAGTACCTAGCAGTTCTACTTGGCACACCCATGGTTGGATTAAAAAAGCCATTCTACTTTATTTTAGAATCACTAAAATGAATATCATGGAGGCCGGAGATTTTAATTTTTATGATAAAATTCCTGTCAAAAAATGGACTGAAGCTCAGCGGGTGCGAGTCGTACCTCCGGCCTTTGTTCGTCGCGGAGCCTTCGTTGCACCTGGTGCTATATTAATGCCTTCTTATATCAACATCGGTGCTCATGTCGGAACGGGAACCATGGTTGACACTTGGGCGACCGTTGGCTCATGTGCCCAAATTGGAGAAAATGTTCATTTGTCCGGTGGTGTTGGAATTGGTGGTGTGCTCGAGCCCATTCAAGCAAGTCCTGTGATTATTGAAAACAATGCTTTTATTGGAAGTCGTTGTATCGTGGTTGAAGGCGTTGTAGTTGAAGAGGGCGCAGTCCTTGGGGCCGGCGTAACAATCACAGCGAGCACTAAAATCATTGATGTCACCAAAAGCAATCCGATTACCTATCAAGGACGAGTGCCCAGTCGCTCCGTTGTTATTCCTGGTACGACCACAAAAGAATTTCCTGGAGGTAGCTATGGAGTTCCCTGCGCTCTTATCATCGGTGAAAGGAAAGCTTCGACAGATTTAAAAACATCTTTAACCGATGCCTTAAGGGACTTTCAAGTTTCAGTTTGAGTGTAGTATAATTGAAGGAATAAATCAGTGGCGTTTATGTGTAAAATAAAGTATTTTAATTTATAAATAATTTTTGTGAGGAAATTTTATAATGGACAATAAATCAGGTTTAGCAGATGGATATATCCACGGATTTACAAAAACCGAGCAAGATCGACTTTTTCAACAAGCCCGTGTCCATGAAGACATTATTTTTTCGAATATTGATTATAAAAAGTGCGAGAGTATTATTGAAGTGGGTTGCGGCGTTGGAGCTCAAACTAAAATTTTACTTGAAAGATTTCCTCACCTTAAAATTCAATGTATCGATGCCTCCGAGGAACAAATTGGGCGCGCTAAAATGGCGCTTGAAGATCATATTAAAGCCGGCCAAGCGCAACCTGGCCAAGTTCAGATTCAAAAAGCCGATGCCCTTCATCTGCCTTTTGAGGAAAATACTTATGATGGCGCTTTTTTATGTTGGATCTTAGAACATGTGCAAGAACCGATCGAGATTCTACGAGAAGTTAAGAGAGTTTTGAAACCGGGAGGAATTATTTATTGTAATGAAGTTTTTAATTCCACATTTTATGTTCACCCCTACGCTCCAGCGACTTTAAAATATTGGTTTGAATTCAATGATTATCAATGGTCTCTCAAGGGCGATCCCTTCGTTGGAGGAAAACTTGCCAATTACTTGATGGCCGCTGGTTATCAAAATATTACAACGAAGGTTTTAACTCACCAGTATGACAATCGTATGCCAAAGAAGAGAGCTGTATTTATCGACTATTGGACTCAACTGTTACTGAGTGGTGCCCCGGGACTTATTCAGGCCGGAAGGGTAACGGCAGAAATTGTCGAGGAAATGAAAGAGGAATTTCAAAAATTAAAACGATCTCCTGATTCAGTTATTTTTTATTCTTGGATACTCGCTCGTGCTGAAACCTATTAGTAGATTCAACTGAATTAGAGCTACTTCTTCGTTGAAAAATTTAAACCTCACTCAACGCTAAAGGACGACCGCTATCATGAAATATTTAAACGAGTTTCGAGATCCAGCCGCTATAAAATCTTTGAGTGCCCAAATTCACTCTCTGTGCACTCGGCCCTGGAAAATTATGGAAGTTTGCGGCGGACAAACTCATTCGATAGTAAAATATCAACTAGAGCAACTTCTTCCCCAGAATATAGAATTAGTTCATGGCCCGGGTTGTCCTGTTTGTGTCACTCCACAGGATGTGATTGATTTTGCCATACATTTAAGTCTAAACGAAGACATCACTCTCGTGAGCTTCGGAGATATGCTTCGAGTTCCAGGCGCCCAGGGCGAAACACTTCTGAGTGCTCGTGCCAAAGGTGCAAAAATTGAAATTGTTTACTCCCCTCTAGATGCTGTTTCTTTAGCGCAAAAAAATCCTCAAGCAAATTTTGTTTTTTTAGCTGTAGGGTTTGAAACTACCAGCCTACCAAATGCCATAGCGCTTCTTCAGGCTCAGGAATTAAATTTAAATAATTTTTATTTATTAACACATCAAGTGCGAGTTCCTCCAGCGATAAAAGCCATCCTGGATAATCCGGAAAGTCAAATTCACGGTTTTCTTGCTGCCGGCCACGTTTGCACACTAACGGGAGCGCAAGAGTACACCCCACTGTGTGAAGAGTACAAAGTTCCAATCGTGATTACGGGATTTGAACCCGTTGATATCCTTATGGGATTAAAACAGCTTCTTGAAATGCTTGAAACTAAAACCTACGATGTTCGGATACAATACTCTCGCAGCGTAAAACCCGAGGGGAACCCAAGTGCCTTAAAAAAATTAAATGAAGTCTTTGAACTCACCGATCAAACTTGGCGAGGCCTAGGACAACTACCCCAAAGTGGTTTAAAAATAAAAGACACTTACTCTCGATTTGATGCGCGAAAAAAGTGGCCTCACTCTTCTTCTAAAATTATTGAACCACATTCACTCCAAGACGCCTGCCCTTCGGCTAAAATTTTGCAAGGCCTCATGAAACCAAAAGAGTGTCCCCATTTTGGAACCCGCTGCCACCCTCTATCGCCCCTCGGGGCACCAATGGTTTCCTCCGAAGGCGCCTGTGCTGCTTACTTTCAGTTTGATTCAGACTTACAGAGATAGAG
>CAZTDX010000116.1:0-6420 GCA_964612425.1 uncultured Pseudobdellovibrionaceae bacterium | reverse complement strand
ATAAAGGATTCCCATCAAAAATTATTGAAAATTTGAATCTTCTTCTAGGAAAAAAAATAATACCTAAAGAGACATTGTTATTTATCGACGAGATTCAGGAAAGTGCAGAAGCACTTATGTCTCTAAGATATTTTTATGAAAAACTGCCGGACTTAGATATTATTGCCGCAGGTTCACTTTTAGAATTTACTCTAAACGAAATTAGTTTTCCTGTAGGGCGAATAGAATTTTTATATTTATTTCCACTTAACTTTTATGAATACCTTCTGGCAATGGGTGAAGGTCAAGTGGCATCTTTCCTTCAAAAGTCGAGTTCAGACGAAGACGTTTCAGAGGTACTTCATAAGAAACTTAATTCAGAAATAAAAAACTACTGCTTTTTAGGGGGAATGCCTGAAGTAGTAAAGACCTATATTGAAACTAAAGATTTTCAACGTTGTTCTGAGCTTCAAGGAGATTTGATTAACAACTTTAGATTTGATTTTAATAAATACGCAAGCCGGTCAAAAGTTCCTAACTTGAGAATAATCTTTGATTCTATACCAATTCAATTTTCTAAAAAGTTTACCTACTCACATGTTTCAATAGAGTTAAAATCAAGAGAGCTGGGAGAAGCCTTGCATTTGCTCAACGCTTCAGGCTTGGCATATCTTTGTTATCATAGTTCTGGGAATGGAGTTCCACTTTCTGCTGAGGCAAATTTAAAAAAGTTTAAAGTTTTTTTTGTAGATATTGGACTTGCCCTTAAACTCTTAGGTTATGTTCCAAAAGATTTACCACTAACAACCATTTCGGATCTTGTAAACCAAGGTGGTATCATGGAACAATTTGTAGCTCAAGAGCTGGTGAGTTACACTGAAAAGGGAGCGATCCCGATGATATACTACTGGCATCGAGAGGCAAAGAGCTCTTCTGCAGAAATTGATTTTTTAATTAGTGTAGATACCAATGTGTTACCTGTAGAAGTGAAAAGCGGTAAACAACGTCTTTCAAAAAGCCTCAATCTTTTTGCACAAGAAAAAAAGTCTAAAATAGCTTATTATATTTCTATGGAAAGGGGGGCAATTCGAGCTAGATCTGATTCAGCGAGGCAGGAATGTAAAATTCAAACCCTTTCATTTTATGAAATTTTTAAATTATTTAGAGTCAAAGTTTGATCAATTAATAAAGCACTGCAAGAGAATTACTTCTGCGCAAAAAGGCCTAAGATTTCAAACATGGCATCGACTGCTGCTAAGCTTGTGATGTCTGAATGATCATAGGCGGGACAGACTTCAACAATATCGGCCCCCACTAAATTTTTAATTTTTAAGGATCGCATGATTTGCTGAACCTCGTAAGTAGAAAGCCCGCCCGGAACCGGTGTCCCTGTGCCAGGAGCAAATGCGGGATCTAAGCAATCCACATCAAAGCTGAGATAGGTAGGAGCTTCTGATAACTTGGGAAGTTGATTGAGAAATGATTTGATTCCCGAAGATTTGACGTCATCGATTGAAAAACTATTTATTTTGTGCTGCTTAATATAGTCGAGATCAGAACCTCCGGCTAATGGGCCACGCACACCAATTTGAATGGTATTTTGTGGATTCACTAAGCCTTCTTCAATGGCGTGTCGCAGAAAGGAGCCGTGGTGGTATTCGCAGTTCCAAGCAGCAGGATAAGTATCAAAATGCGCATCAAAGTGAATAAAATTAAGAGGGACTCCATATTTTTTGTTGAGTGCTCTTAAGATGGGAAGGGTGATAGAGTGATCACCTCCCGCTGCAATAAATTTTTTATTATGTCTTGTGAGCTCTGTTACAAAGGTTTCAATCTTGCTGTAGGTTTGCGATAAATCAATCGGTACGGTCGGACAATCTCCGATGTCAGCGCATTTTATTTGATGAAAGAGTTGAAGGCCACGTCCCCAGTGGAAACCTCGTCCGAGCGAAGAGCTTTCACGAATTTTAGAGGGAGCAAACCGCGCACCCGGGCGATAAGAAACGCCGCCATCAAAGGGCACACCAAAAAAAGCTAAATCAAAAGGGTCAGAAATGGATGCAATGGGGAGGCGAAAAAAAGTTTTGATGGATGAAAATCGTGGAAATTCTCTTCCACTGAGGGGTTGAAATTCCATGGGAAACTCCTCTCGCGAAGCTTTTTGGGGGTTGTAAATAAGAATCGTTTTCTCATTGAGTATAAACGAAAGAAGGTCAGAAATTAAAGCACGAAACAAAAAAATAACGCAGATCAACTCAGTTGACCCATGGGAATAGAATCAATAAAGTCCCCTCTCATGTCAGCATTACAATTACAAACTTCGCTTAAAAATTGGTTTTTAGAAAACCAGCGCTCCTTGCCATGGAGGCAAACCAAAGATCCTTATCTCATTTGGATTTCAGAAGTCATGCTACAACAAACCACAGTTCAAGCCGTGGTTCCTTATTTTTTACGTTTTAAAGCACAATTCCCCAGTGTAGAAAAATTGGCAGAAGCTCCTCTAGAAGAAGTTCTCAGTTACTGGGCGGGGTTGGGTTACTACTCTCGCGCTCGTAATTTGCACAAAGCGGCTCAACAGATTGCACAGCTCAATGGATTTCCAAAGACCTATCAAGAGTTGCTTCATCTTCCTGGGTTTGGAGAGTACACAGCCAGAGCCGTTTCGTCGATCGCCTATGAAGAGCCCGTGGGTGTGGTGGATGGAAATGTAATCCGAATTTTATCACGAGTTTATGGCTTGGCCCTTCCATGGTGGCAAACTAAAGAGAGAGCGAAGTTACAAAAGTTAGCAGATGAATTGGTTCAAGGAGAAAAACCTTCATTGATGAATCAGGCTATGATGGAGTTAGGGGCCACCATTTGTACGCCGACATCTCCTGCGTGCACGGTATGTCCTTGGTTGGGTCAATGTAAAGCGAGTAAACAAAAACTCATTGGTACTCTCCCTTTAAAAAAGGAAAAGCAGATTAATGAACTCATTGAAGTGGAATTTAAAATTATGACTTGTAGAGGTCAGATTGCTCTGGTTGAATCCACTGAACTCCCATTTTTAAAAAAATCAATGCTTCCACCTTTGAAATCGAAAAAAATTAAAATTAAACCCAAAAAATTTCATTTTCAACATGCTATTACGAAGTACAAAATCTTTGTGAATGTTAAAAAAATTGCAATGACATCGAAAGATCCGAAACTGAATTGGTATCCAATCAAAGATGTCGCTAGGGTGAATCCGAGTTCACTTTTAAAAAAAGCTCTTCATTATTAGCGAATAAGTTTTTTCATTGCATCAAGGAAAATTTTTTTTCTAAGTTCTGTGATGGAATTTTTTAAGTAAATTAGATCGAGAGTCAATTTTTTATTGGAACTCTTAATAATCTTGAGTCGATTTTTGAAGGGGTAGCGATTCCAGGATGAAAACGGAACAACTGAAAAAGCACCTGTTTCAGCGGTCCAATTGAGCATTGTTTCGTGAGAATTGACAACCCCTTTAACGACTAAATTTTTTCTTTGAAGCTTATTTAAGTTTTTTTCAAAAAAATCAAAAGCGTAATTGTCTTCATTTCGATAGAGAATAATGGGAATTTCTTCGCCATCCAGGGAATTGTTTTTTGATTCTTGAGATCCCACTAAAATGGGATAATCTTCAAAAAAAGGCAGGACACTGAGCGCCGGACTTAAATTGGATCGACTTACAAGGGCAAAATCCAATTGCCCGTGCACCATTTTATCTAAAATGCTATCCGTGGAACCTAATTCGATTCGTAGGACAATGTCTGGGTATTTTTTTTGAAATTCGATGAGATAATCAAACAATAAATATTTACCAGCTTCGGGAACGCTTCCAATATTGATATCACCGCAGATGGACTCACGGTTTTCCTTAAAATCTTTGAAAACGCGATCATATTCTGAAACGACTGGTGTAATTTGCGTGAGAAAGACTTTGCCTGCTTCAGACAATTGGACTCGTTTTTTGTAGCGGAGGAATAAGGGACTTCCTACTTCTGACTCCAGTTCCTTGATGTGACGAGAGATAGCTGGTTGAGCTAAATAGAGCTGGCGAGCAGACTCAGAAAAATTTAAAGTTTTTGCGAGATGGAGGAAGATTCTTAATCGATAAAGATTGTCCATAAAATTTATTACTCAGCTAAAAATCAAAATGTGAAACGCTTTAAAATTCGTTCAGGAAATCGATTTTCAATAAAAAGTTCTTTTAACTCTTGAACACTTAAGTAGCGGTTCTCGCCTTGTCCTTTTCCCATGACTTTTAAAAGAACGGGCCATTCGCCATCCATGAGTTTGCGATCAATATTTCTGCGATAGTCTTTGGCGCGCTCAAAGTTATCGTCCATCATTTTATTCAGATGTACTAAATTTAAACCAAGCTCATTTGTCTTGGTGTCGGGATCAGTCATGGTGCTTGCGTAACTTTCCATTCGCTTCAGCTCATCTGAATTTATTGTTCCATCCGTGTTGATGATTCTAGAGCCCACACCTTTTTTATCAAGAGGACCATTGCGGAGTGAGCCAATGTCAACTCCAGAGAACAGACTTTTTAAGAGGCGAAGCGGAGCAAGACCGTTGGCAATAAAAGCAATAATAAATAATGTTAGTTTAGAAAGCTTGCCCTCAGATTCTGTCGCACCACCCGCTTGGGCAATTTTTGATGAAAGAGAGGTCAGTTTTTCTGATTTTCCCTTTAAATATCCGTAAGCCTCCATGGCTCTGAGGAAAGGGCAAGGATTATTATTAGAAACAGGATGCTTCATTAAGTGACTCCTTTTTTTTAGCATGACATTTTTTAAATAAGGAAACAAAGCATAAACATTGAGTGTTTATATCGCCAAGACTTAAGTCGTAGCGAGATTAAACAAAAAACAAAGTCACCAATTTGACTCAAGTTCAAGATTCCTTCACTGTAAAAGAAAGACTTGCGGATAAAGTAACATTGGTGATAAAAGTGAGTAAATTTGTTTTAATAGTATTTTTGTTTAGCATTATTCATTCGAAAATGTACGCCGACGAAGGATTTTGGCTTCTTGATCAGTTCCCACAGCAAGCAGTGAAAGAAAAGTACGGAGTTGAGTTTTCTAAGAAAGAGCTTATCAAGATTCAAAAAGCATCACTGAAGATGGGCTCAAGTTGCTCCGGGAGTTTTATTTCATCGAAGGGATTAATTTTAACAAATCATCATTGTGTTCGAAGATGCATTAAACAGCTTTCGAATGAAGAAAATAATTATATCGCAAAAGGGTTTTATGCGAAGTCGCAGAATCAAGAAAGAAAATGCCCGGGTGTTGTGGCCAGTCAACTTATAGAAACCACAGACGTGACCTCGCGAATTGAAAGCATTTTAAAAGCAAGTAAGGATAAAAATTCCAAAAAGACCGAGCGTGAGATAATTAGTAGTATTGAAAATGAATGTAGTGATGCCGCTAAAAATATAAGTTGTAAAGTGATCGGTCACTATAACTCCCAAAATTTCTATTTGTATAAATATCAGCAATTCAAAGACATTCGGCTCGTCTTTGCGCCGGAGTTTAATATAGCTTTTGCAGGTGGCGATGAGTACAACTTTATGTTTCCTCGGTACTCATTGGATATGTCCTTACTAAGGGCCTATCAATCGGAACGACCTGTTAAAAGTTCAAATTATTTTGAGTTTTCAAAGAAAAAAATAAATGAAAATGACTTTTCTTTGGTTGCAGGCTATCCAAGCCTCTCACGAAGAGATCTTACGTCCTCTGAATTAAAATTTCTTCGTGATATAAGATTACCTGAAGAAATAAAAGACCACGAAAGCTTCGTCAAAGATCTAATGGAGTTTCAATCGAAGGGAGAGGAAGAACATCTTGCTGTGCTGCCCCTTCTGCAGTCGACGAAAAATAAGCTCAAGTCTTCCCATGGACGATTAGAGTTTTTAAAGAATAGTCATTTTATATCACAACTTGAACAGTCAGAAAATTCACTGAAGGCAGAAGAACCAGACCCTTTTGATGATATTGAGAAAGCTCTAAAAAATTTTGAAGCATTTTTTATTGATTGGCGATATTTAACTCAGGTCTCTTATGGTTCCGAGTTCTTATGGATGGGTCAAAAGATTTTGAATTCAACAAATAAGGCGGTGACCTTTGACATGCTCAACTTCAGCCAAAGCAACAATTTTAATTTGAGTTTAGATATTCAGAGATTATTTAATAATCAATGGCTTAACGAAAAACTAGAAGTTTATTTAATAAAACGAGTGCTTGATAATATTAAAAGTCGAACTTCATTCAGTGAGTTGACTGGAAAATTATTTTTAAATGAATCACCAGAAACATTAGCTCAAAAAATAGTGAGTGAAACCAAAATTAAAGACTTAACATATCGGATTAAGCTTTATGGTGTCCAGTCTCACGTAACTGGACCGGTTTTAGCCATCAAAATCTCACCTAAACG
>CAZTDX010000115.1:0-6556 GCA_964612425.1 uncultured Pseudobdellovibrionaceae bacterium | reverse complement strand
CGTCGGGAAACTCCGCTTTGGTCCTATTTGCCCTTCGGACGCCTCTATTTTTTTTAATTTGCCCACACCTATAAGAGTCGGTGTCGCGACTCCGAAAAGAGTTTGGTGGTAGCGAGTATTGATTATAAAATAGTAAAAACTTCATAAATTATATTTATAAATAGATTTAATTGCATCTTAGGATGGCCTTTAAAATGCAGTTAATTATTTGGATCTTTAATTAATCGAATTTATGAGAGTTTATGAAAATTAATAAAAAATGTTTAAAGGTGAGTTTTTTAATATTTTTAAATGCTGCAATATTTACGGCTTGTAATTCTAATCCAGACGCCTTTAAAGATAGTTCTCAGCAATCTGATCATTGGACAGCAAATGGTATCAACCAAGAGCTTGACCAATATCAAGTTGAAGAAGGTGTGAAATTTGAAAATCCTCGACAATTTCAACAACCAGAAGTTGCCAAAAAGCCTTTGCAAGTTGTAACGGCAACAGCGGAAAAAGAATTTTGGATACCAAGATCTTTAAGATTGAGTGAAATTCAAATAGAGTGGGATCAAAATCACAAACGTGTTTTTGTTAATGGTCGTGCATTGTGGCAGGAGCCTCTCTATCAATCGTCAGGAGATATTAGTTTTGCCTTGGTAGGAAATTGGAACTCAGATGCCGGTGTTGCAGATTTAGTGTTAGTAAAAGATGAAAGTCGAGGGGTCAATATTAATGAATCCGTTCGTGGTCGACTGTATTGCGTGGGCATCAATCAAGAGGGATTTTGTGAGTCAACGATTGCTGAAATATTTATTCGAGTAAATAAACTTTATATATTTTCTGGCCAAATTCAAAAGCTGGCTGGTCAAGCTGAGCGAAGTGATTGGCTTGATGAGAGCCAACCCTTAAAACAGCCTTCAAATAGTGATAAGTCACATCGTGATAATAATGTTAAGAAAAAGCAGAAAACCACTAAACTAAAGAAAACTCATAAAAAGCAAAAAAACAAAAAATCGCCAAAAAACCGAGTGGCACCTTCTCAGAAAAAAGAAGATGGATTGATTGGCGACTCATTGACTGAGGCATTAAACGAATTAAATCATCATCAGGAAAACGATAATCCACCAGATCAGCATGGTGGAGACGTTAGTGGGGGAGAACCACCTCAAGACTCAACAGTCCAGCAGCCTCCAGCTGCGCAGGATTTGGAAATTGTTGGGGGAACAAATGAAACTAACATCGATGAATTATTTCATCGTGAGGATGTGCAATCAAGGCAAGATGAAGTTCCTGAGCCAGTGCCTTTGTTGCCTGTGGCTCCAACCCAAGGGGTTGGGGCACCACCACCACTTGTCCCTCCCAGTGAGTTGAGTCCGGTACCTCCCTTTGAAACTCATCCGGATCACGAGCTTGAAGAGACTCTGCAAAAGGTGGACGCCATACCCACGCCACCCCCTTTGCAAGAATCGACCACCTTAGATCCAACCCCACTCACAACTTCTGGGGACGGAGCTCAACCTCATCAAGCAAAAACTTCTGGGGACGGAGTTCAACTTAATCAGGTAAATAGTGATTCAAATGCTATTCCAATCCCGCGCCGTAAACCATTAATATCTCAAGAGAATAACCAAGTCCTTGCGCCTGAAAGTTCAACCACTAATAAGGACTCCGTCCCCAATGCGATTCCAGTGGATGCAAGCTCCGTCCCCAAGATGATTCCAATTCCGCGAGTAAAACCAATTCCGCCATCAACTCCACCATCATCGGCAGAGGGCTCCGTCCCCAATGCTGTTCAAACGGCTGTTCAATCGACGGAAGGTTCCACAACAGCAGTTGTTCCGATTCCTCGGGTGAAACCATTGGCACCAGAGTCCAAGCCCTCAGTTTCTCAAAATACAGCGGAGCTCCGTCCCTCCCTCGCTCAAGCCCCACAACGAAGCTCACCCTCAATGGGTAAAGAAGTTCGTGGTGGAAAATTAATCGGGCCATTTACACCTTTTCAAAGCATAGGCACAACAAATAAAGGTTATTTAAAAAATCCCTCCAGCTTAGCAGAGATGATTTCAAATATTTCAAAGCTGGGTGTTGAAGATAAGTTCCCACTGCGAGCAGTTAACGATAGCGACAATAATCATTACGGGAATTATGCGATGATGGAGTTTTTATTAAGGTCCGCATTTTGGATCAATCGCTTAAGCCCTGGAACAGCATTAGAAGTCAATGACATCAGCCACAAAACAGGTGGTTATCTTGACCCTCATGCGAGTCATCAAAATGGACTCGATGCTGATATAGGATTTTTTATGAAAAATCAAAGTACCAATTACTACGGTAAAAATGTAGTAACAAGCAATGGTTTAGATCCTAAATTTGATCGTGAATTACAGTGGAAGTTTTTTAAAACATTAATGAAGTATTATCGAAATAAAATATTTTATATTTTTGTTCATCCTAGAGTAAAGCAAGCCATGTGTGCTGAGGCTGAAAAAAGTGGAGATTTAAATAAAAATGCCAATCCACAAACTGTGGCTATTGCACGAGAGGCATTACGTCGGTTATTTCCTGAGTACCATCATTATAACCATTTTCACGTTCGTGTCAGATGCCCTAAGGAGCGAGTGTATCGAAAAGGTTCTGTCGTTTATCGCTCTAGATGTCTTGATGAAGTTGGTGATTTGGCCGCTGTGACTGGTTGTAATAAAATTAATTAGTCATCAAGTGGAGTCAGTCTTTTGCATTTCTCTTTAAAATATTTCGCCCTTAAAAAGGCGTTCTAAAAACTCTTCGACCCCTATAACTGTTATGTCATTTTTTTCAAATTTTAAAGTACCTGTGTACACTAGATATTTTTTAGCAATAGAAAACTTTTTAGTTGAAGATAATATTGATAAACCTTGTTTCCATTCATTTTTCCATAAACTACCTAATTTAAATTCAATGGTGATTACCTCTGCAGAAGTGCCTGTGCTTCTTTTTTTTGTCTCAATAATAAAATCCACCTCATTGCCACCGGTTATTCCATAGAAGTAAATTCCAAGGTGTTTTTTTGAATATTCGTTGTAGGCTCGTATTTGATTAACCATAAATGTTTCAAATAAAAAACCTTTGTATGATTGATCCAAGGTATAGGAGGCAAAGCCAGCGGCGCATCGAGCCACACCTGAATCAAAAAAATAAAATTTCGGTTTTGAAACTTCTTTCACTTTCAAACCTGGCTGATAAGCAGGAAGATAAAATCCAATAAGTGTATCGATCAAAATTTCAAAGTAGGTTTGAACCGTCGATCGACTCGTGTGAGATTCGCGTGCGATATTTTCATAATTTAAAGATTGTCCGTTCATAATACCTGCTACTAATAAAAATCGCATGAAAGAACTTGTATTTCTAATAATTCCTTCTT
Source organism: uncultured Pseudobdellovibrionaceae bacterium (assembly GCA_964612425.1). Lineage (GTDB taxonomy): Bacteria > Bdellovibrionota > Bdellovibrionia > Bdellovibrionales > Bdellovibrionaceae > CAUJGP01. Next base: position 3,171 of record CAZTDX010000115.1, on the reverse strand, counting down.
GAATTAATTCTTCTCGCAAGTAAGTTTCAACATAAGTTGCCAGCGTCTCTTTTCGATGCTCAGTATCGACGACCACACTTGGTAATGTTCCCCATTCAATGGCCTCATCAATTGTTATGTGTTCTTTAAACTCAGGATAAACAAAAGGAAAAAGAAATGTTTGTAGGGCTCGACCAGCGAGAAGATTTGCACCACCTCGCTTAAGTTTTCGAGCACTAGAGCCACTGAGTGCAAAATGAATTTTTTTTCGTTCATATATTTCGTGCACTATATGAAGGAGTTCAGGGATTCTTTGAATCTCATCAATTACGACCCAATCTTCTTTGGCAAGTGGTTGAGTTAGTTCTATAAGATAATCAGGATTTTGTTTTAATGAGAGAAACTCTGAGCTTTTTAAAAGGTTAATCACTAAGTTTGCTTTAACTTTTTGATTCAGAAGGGTGGACTTACCGACTCCTCGTGGTCCAAAAAGTAAAAAGCTTTTCTTTGGTAAGTGCTGGACACGATTGATCATAATAATTCCTTGAGGATGGGTTTCCATTTTAGCTCAAGGACATTTTATCATATCTATTGTCGAAAAAGAAGCAAAACCGACAATAGAACATGTATTTTTGAATTTATACAATAAAAGCATGTATTTTTAAATAGATAGCTTCGATTTGTTAATGCCGGAGATGGAGTGTCTGAGCGCATACTAAAATGTGCGCGCATATCATAAAATCACTGGATAAAGTGACGAGAGATCATCATTATGGTCTCCTTTTCACTAACTATGGGTCTATTCAAAATATGAGTCCAGCGTCACCCTGCAAAGTTGAAGCATCTCATCAGTTCGATCTTCTCATTCTCGGAGGAGGATTGGCTGGACTTTGTTTGGCTTATCTGATTCGTCAGAGGCATCCCCACTTAAGGTTAAAAATCTTAGAACAGAGTCAGGTATTCACGGCCCATTGCACTTGGTCTTTTCATCAAATAGATCTTGCAGATATCGAGCCATGGCGTCAATTCATCACTTCTTCTTGGTCCCGCTACGAGGTGAGGTTTTCAAAACTCCAAGAGGTGAGTCTCCAATATCACTCAATTAAGTCCTCACACTTTTTTTCTCAAATGCAAAAGCATCTAGGTGAGCAAATTGCCTTTGATACAAAAGTTTTAAATATTGTGGGAAATCAAGTGTTCACCAGCAGTGGTGCGACCTTTACGGCACCGCTTATTATCGATTCTCGACCCCAAGCCTCTGAGTCCGATTTCAAACCGAGAAGTGAAGTCGGTGCGAGTCTTCCCCGTAGAATCTTGGAATGGCAGAATCGAGGCTGGGGTTTTCAAAAATTTTATGGACAAGAAGTCAGACTTTGTTCCGCGCATAACTTGACTCATCCCATTTTGATGGATGCCACCGTCGAGCAAAAAGATGGCTATCGCTTTATTTATGTCTTACCACTTTCATCGACCGACCTGTTAATAGAAGATACCTACTATAGCTTGAACCCCTTACTAGATCATCAACTCTGCCAGCAAAAAATTGCTGAATACGCTCGATCGTTCAGTTGGAATATCCAGTCGGTTCAGCGCGAAGAAAGTGGTTGTTTGCCGATTCCAACTTCCACGGCACGAACTAATAAAATCCCCAACGTCTCTTCAAGCGATTTCTTCACGGGCACCATTGGTATGACGGCTGGATTTTTTCATCCAGTGACAGGTTACTCTTTACCATGGGCTGTACGAGTGGCAGAAGCTCTGAGTTCAATTCCTCAGTTGTCGCCTACGACCGTTGCAAGTGCTTTTGAAAAATTAAATCATGAATTTGATCCTGCCCCTGGGACCACGACGCCAACGCAAGTATCTTCACCAGAGTCAAAAACAACAACTACAACTCAAACAACGATACTGAAAGTGAGTGTAGAAGGGTTAAAGTCTGGAGAGGGCGCCGTTGTATTGACCGTTTTTGATAAAGTCCACGCTAAAGAATTTCCGGTGAAGCCAGAAGTGTCGGTATTCCAAAAATATCAAGCGCTCGCTGGACAAGTGAAAACCGACATTCTTGTTCCTGCTTTACCAGAAGGAGAGTATGCAGTTTTTGTTTATCATGATGAAAACAGTGATCATAAAATCAATACCAATCTTATTGGCATTCCAACAGAAGGTTATGCCGCCTCACAAGGAGCAACGAATCGGTTCGGTCCACCTAAGTTCAATGATGCGCAGTTTTCTATTTCTGGCCCTCAGGCTTCTGAAAAAGCGATCTCGATTAAAATGCAGTACTAAGATGAATTTCTCTGGACTTCGCAAACAAATGGGAGTTCCTGGCTAGATTCTTTATTTTCTTTACTGATTCAAATACTACTCAATTGTCTTTTCAAATTATCGACGGAATAAATTTTTATTTATTCCTTATCTTTTAACTCAACTTTGATCGCACTTAATTTAAGAATTTAACTCAAATTTTTCTTGGGCTAAAGTTGAGTAGAGCAACTCAGGCAAAAATATAATTTTTTGACATAGAAAGCTTCACCACTAAAGTCTAAGATTTGAAAGTTTTAAAAAGAATTACATGATCTTCAACTTAAATAGCCTTTGAGTTTGACCGATGGTGCAATATGGGTTTTATTGCCAAATTTATTCTGTTTTTCTTTTATTTTCATTTCAATGAATACTCATTGGCAAATAAAAATAGAGTGATTCCTACAAGAAAACCCAATTCACCTCAAATGCCTTCATGCACAGAAAAGAATAATTGCAACAGCGAGCAACATTCTGATAGTGAAACTGGTAATAAAACAGAGTTTGACCTAAGATTTAAGGAATCACAGATTCAAGGATCACCGGAATATCATTTGTTTCTCGACTCTTGTAAGGATTTGAAACGTAAAACATGGAAAAATAAAAATATTAATCCCAATCCCAATGATACCTGCTCTTTAAATACTTTTGCGATAGCAGCAATGGTTTTTGATGTCGACTTTCCCTTCTTTAATTGCCTCATCAACAACGAATCAGGTGCAAAAAAATTAACAAGAGAGAAATTACAGGTTATGTATTTGGGGGAAATGGAAGAACTTGGTTTAATAGCGACATATCATATTCAACCAAGTGCTTCAATGGGATCTGGAAACGGATATGGCTGTTCAGTCTCACATACTTGGACCGGTTTGATCTCACCAACTGGGACCA
>CAZTDX010000114.1:0-6816 GCA_964612425.1 uncultured Pseudobdellovibrionaceae bacterium | reverse complement strand
AATTTTACGCCGCTTTAACTTTGCCAATGAGAAGCCCTCCTCTATTATTGCACTCTAACTATTGCAAACGAGGGCTGGGCGAAAGTCTATATAAGTATTTAAATAAAAGAAGATTACATGGTGCAGAACGAGTTCTTTACCCGCCGTAATCATTGATGAATAAATCACCACTATCACTTTTTAAGCTTGTAGATACGGATTCTAAGAAATCAACAAAATGGTTTAGCACTGACATGTTTGAAAGATCAGAAACAAAGTTAGCGCCATGACGGCCATAACCTTCTTCTTCAAAGACTCGACAACTCGTAACTCTTACAACAAAGGGAAAGTAGGATGTTTGGTTAAAGTAAAATCTTACAGCGACTTCTTCACCCTCTCGAAACAATCCACCTTCGAGCTTTATGTCAAAGGAGAGTCCCCCTTTAGAAATATCAAACAAATTCACTTTGAGAAGTCCTCGACCGGGGATGACAACGGAAGCACCAATAAATCCATCGAGAATGGTACGTTTGGCTTCACGGCGGTCCTCTTGAATTTGCTTAACACGTAATTCTGTTATATCTAATATGGCGGCTTTTGGGTCCGAACTCTCTGATGAACCTTCGCTTTTCTTTCCTTTGAACTCAACTACATCCCCCATGGCAAATACCTCCACCCCTATTCTATCGGCGTTTCAAGGCGAGACTTGAGGGTAAACTTTTGATCTTTATGAAGAAAAGTTACCTTTATTGATATGAACGAAATTTATGCTCTCTCCACAAAATAAAACGCTTCAGATCCAACAAGACTTACCCAAAGGTCTTGAGTGTCTCGTATTAATACAATTTTCTCTGGCCTTTAGAGCCTAGCGAGTGAAGGTTGATTGAAACAAACGTTGTTTTAAAACAAAATATATTTATGAATAAATGGATTTATTTAATTTTAGGCTTAGGTTGGATTTCGCCATCCATAGCTATCATACCTCTTCCTGATAATAAAGAGCCAACCACTCGATTTTACAGAACACCCCAAAGTTTATTCCCCTCCGGCACTAAAGAATTAAAAATTTTAAGATCATCCACCATTCAGACAAAAGAGGAGTCTTGGTATCTCGTGGAGAATCAGGAGCAGAAGGAATGGGTTCCTCAATCACGATTATTTTTTTTAAAAACTTCCATTAAAAACTTATCAGAAGATCCTTCCAACACAATTCAACACCTATCAACTCCATTAATTGGCCTCTTAAAAGAAAATTCGAATTCACTGCGATACCAACATGGTTGGCGACCAAGTGGGGTTATCAAAGAAGGAACGTTTATTAATCTTAACTCACTTCGCTCCGATTGGGCCTGCGGGGAAGATGCGACGGGATCGGTCTGCGTCCGCACAAGTTCGTTAATACTATCAAGCGACACTGCTGAGCGTGTAAAATTAAAAAATGGTAAATGGTTCAAAATAAAAGAACGGCAAAATCATCTATTAATCACATCCGATAGCAAAAAACTTCCTCTTAATAAAGTTGTGACATGGGAAAGTGATAAAAATTTTGCCTTTATTGCGCCCAATAAAACCACAGGATCAATAACAAATTTTACTCAAGACTTATGGAAACCTTACGCCAAAGTTACGATTTTAAAAAAAGAAGTAAGGCGCTGGCACCAAAGCTTACTCACCGATCATGGTAATATTTGGTGGCAAGATATTCCCGCACATGAAGTGGAAGAATCTCCCATTATTATTACAAAAGAAGAACTCATTGGACGGCCAATCTTATTTTCCTCAAATAACCAACTAAAAACCAATTCGATTAAAAACACTTCACGAATAAAGTCTCCATCCATTGTATCAGCGAATGGAATATTTTACTCAAATGATAACGGCGAAAGTTGGAATTATTTAAAACAATTTGGAGATTCAAATTATCCGGTTGCCATTGGACCAAGAAACTCCATTATTGTTGGAGACCAGATATCATTCAACCAAGGAAAGAGTTTTCAAAACTACTTACGATGGGATCAGATTACACATTTAGTACAAAACTCGCTTCATCGCTCGCCAACTCAATTACTCCTGACTTCACTAAAGCCCTTGGATTCATCAAATTTTGAAATAACCATTGATACCGGTAATCAAAAAATGCAATTTGAAATTAATCTCATTAATAACCAATTGCGGATTTTAAAATAAATATTAAAATAAATCCCATGAATTTAAAATCCTGTCAGTTGGCAAAGGTTCTTCTCCTTGCACCCAACGCCCCTCAATCAAATAAACTTTATTTGGATTCTCTGGGTCTCTGGCAAAAGTATTTATAACTTTTCCATCAGGACCTAATCTTTGAATATTCATAACAATATCAGGGTCAACGCCACCCACGGCCATAACTTCTGCCTGTCGGGGATACATATTAAGATAACTTGGTTCAATTTGGTGTAATCGGTTTAAATCAATATCTTTATCAGCTCTATAAAATGCAATATTTATTCTGCTTTTTAATTTCTGTTGCATCTCTGGTGTGTTGTGTTTTCCATAAGCGGCTATAACCATAGCCCCCATTGCAAACGATTTTCCCACAGATTCCTTCTTACTACTTGATAAGCCATAACTTTCTGCATATTTTGGCCCAGTTGTAGCATGATCATAAACAATACTTGTGTAATCTCCAGCCAAAAGCTCCTTATTAAATCTTTGAAAATCCTCCACCACTTGTAGTCTAATTTTTTCTTGAGACTCAGTTTTTATAGAAGCTACTCTATTTGACAATAAATGCTTTTGGAAAGTTTTAAAGTGAGCCACCAAATCAGCATCGGTAAATTCATAATTAAGCTGTGCCAAACCTCGCCAAACAAGCTGCTTTGACTTATAGTATCTCTGAACTTTACCAATCCAAAGATTTAGCTTATTTGCAACTGGTACGCCAAACTTTTCAATAAAGTCGGGATCTACGAACTTAATAGATACTTCCTGCAAGCCTTCTTTATTATGTATATAATCAATTGTTTTGGCTTGAAAAAATTTAATAAACTCCTCAACAAGCTCTGACATTTTCTTTAAAGTATTATTTTTAATTTCTACTAATAAATTGGGATCTTGGTTCAACTTCTCTTTTACAAAAGCACTAAATTGCCCAGAATCAATTCTTGCGTTTCGATTTTCATTTAAATTATTTCTACTGTTATAGCTAATTAATTTAATTTTAGAAAAATTTGGCAGAAACGGATAAAGTAAATATGGAGAGTTCTCTATTGGCAGCTCAAGATCAATCCGTCTACTTAAATCTAGCAACAAATTATAAGTAGCTTTTACGCCTGATATGAAAATCTTTCTCCATTCGGCTTTATTAACTTGGATATCAAGCCAGGGATTTAAAATCAATGCAGGAGGCAATCCCTCTTTTGCTAAAAGAAGATTTGTGAAAGCACGTATGGATCGACCATTGCCATCAGTAAATGGATGAATTGCAATCATATCAGAGTAAAGATCTGCAATTAACTCAATCACTTTAAAAGTATTATCTTTGTTTAATGTATTTCCTAATTGCAAACGAAGTAAATTATAGTTTGCTAATCTTTCAGCGACAAGAGACTCAATTATATCGCTGTAAAATTGCTGTCTCTTATTAGGAGCCACAGTCTCACGATTTTTAAGATAGGCCTCCCACTTTTTACCGAGGATCGAGTCATATCCTTTAAATCGATCTACAAGTGTAGCCTTTGGGTGTTCAACAGAAGCATAATAAATCTGACCTGAATACAGGTTCTCATTAGTTTGACCATTAATAAAGAAACTTAAATAAATATTAGAGTTGATAGTTTCTTTTTCAACTTCATTTATAGCTAATTTTTCATGAGTAACATTGCCATACTCATCCTTCCCCCTAAACTTACCGGTTTCAACTATTTGTCCATTTTCAACTGTATTTCGCATCATTATAGATTGAATCATCTTTAATGATTTAATATCGGCTTCTGGTTTGTTATCTTTTATAAAAGTTACGGCATCTTGAAAATTAAGAAACGGAGTATTGTTTTTTTGTGAATTAGCTTTATCTTCTTTGTTAAAAAATTTATTAATTATTGTATCAAAAATTGAAAAATTTTTTGAATTTTTAGGAGAATCATAACGAGTTGATAATTTTATCGTTTTATAATCCTTAGTTGGATGATTAAATGTTGATATAAAATCAAATCCGATGTGTTCATAATCAAAAAAATATAAAGCATCGATAATTTGCTTTAACGATTTCTGTTCATCTAATTTAAGCGCACTTATCTGTTTTTTTAGCTTATTGTCAAGTTTTAGAAAGTTCTTAAAAGGTCTTGAAGTAGAGTCTAATTTATCCAAACTCTCTTCTGCGGGTTCAGTTATCTTTTTTCCAGTGGACGAGATCGTCTGATTAATTAATAAATCAGTATTTTTAAATAATTTATAACATTGATTATTTGCAAACAAACTATTGCTAGCAAAAAGTTCAATAATAAGAATTAAAATTAAAATATTTTTATTCATTAATTTAACCCTTAGTAAAAAATGGAATTTTTATTTTTTAGAAATATATATTATTTAGTTGAAAAATTAAACTGTTATAATTTTGACAGTTGACAAAAAATGTCAGTAATAAAAATAATTCAATTTAATCAAGGCCGAAGACTTATATAAATCAAAGTACTCAAAGTTATCAAGTCCTCTTGTTTAGCGTTCCATGGTTCAGAATCAGGCTCTAGAATCAGTTTCAGGATCAAATTCTGAACTCCAGGTACAGATTCCATATTTCTTGATTCTTAACTCTGGACCTCTTGAACTCCTGAAGTCAGAAGTTAAAACCTCCACCAACATCGGAGCGAAACCAAATATTTAGTAGTCTTCACCTTGAACATACGATAGCCTTAAAGGTAATGAGCACTATAACAATCGAAGCCAAAGCACTCACTAAAAAGTATGGAGAAAAGTCCGTCGTCAATGGTATTAACTTTGAAGTCCATCGCGGGGAATGCTTTGGAATTCTCGGTCCGAACGGCGCAGGCAAATCATCTACCATGCGTATGATGTACGGCCTAAGTACTATTACTCAAGGTGAACTTTTTGTTTTAGGTATGAATGCTAAATCACACACCAAAGAAATTAAATCCAGAATCGGCGTCGTCCCCCAAGAAGATGGATTGGATGTTGATTTTAGCGTTCTAGATAACTTACTTGTTTATGCAAGCTATCATCAAATAAATTTTAATGAGGCACTTGAACGCTCAAAACACTTACTCCGACTCATGAAGCTCGATGAAAGTTGGCAAAGTCCTGTAGACCAATTGAGTGGAGGCATGAAGCGTCGATTAGTTATTGCAAGAAGTCTCATTAACCAACCCGACGTTCTTTTTCTTGATGAACCAACCACGGGTCTTGACCCTCAAGCTCGTATTTTTATTTGGGATACACTCCGAAAATTTAAGGCTGAGGAAAAAACCATTATTATTACGACTCACTACATGGAAGAAGCTGAACAACTTTGTGATCGAATTGCCATTATGGACCGTGGTAATATTCTTGCACTTGGCACTCCCATTGAGCTTATCCAAAAATACGCGGGTTCTCAGGTCCTTGAGATTGGACTTAAGCCTGAAGACATTCCGTATTATTCTCGTAAACTCACCCAAGACCAATATGAGTTTCTTCCACTTGAAACTAAAATTATGTTATTTTTAAAAGAATCTAATAAACCTGAAAAAATACTTAATATTATTCCAAGTCAGGAAATAACTTATCGACCAACCAGCTTAAATGATGTTTTTTTGCGCCTCGCTGGATATGACTTAAAGGATTAATCATGGCTATTTCTCAAGTCCATTTATCATCTTTTCGTGATCGACCACTTCCTCGCTGGGGGCAAGGTGTAAAAACAGTTTGGCTCAGAAATTTTCTCCATTTTCGTTACACTTTTTGGGTTACACTGAGCTGGATTTTTGTTGAACCTTTTTTATATTTATTAGCCGTTGGGTATGGCGTCGGGAATTATATTTCAGAAATCAACGGTAAAAGCTATATAGACTTTTATTTTCCAGCACTTCTTGCAATCACAGCTTTTAATGTTCCCTTTTTTGAAGCCACTTATAATTATTATTCAAAATTAACTCACCAAAAAACATATCAAACGATTTTAATGACGCCTGTTAGTGCTAGTGAAATTCTCTGGGGCGAATTACTATGGGGTGCAACAAAAGGACTCCTCAGTTGCGTCGCGCTCTCCATTGTAGCCAGAGTTTTAAATATTTATCATTCATGGCTTATTTTTCCCGTGTTTATCATCCTTTTTGTGATCGCTTTTATTGGTGCAGCCAGCGGCCTTCTCTTTACAACCTTTGCGCGCAATTATGATTTTTTTAATTATGCCATTACCGGATTTTTATTGCCCATGAGTTTTTTTAGCGACACTTATTTTCCCATTGAACAGTTACCTAAATACGTTCAAATTATCATTCACTTTTTTCCTCTAATTTATGGAGTCAAAGTCGTTCGTGTCATGTTAGGCAGTTCAACTGAGTCATCCATTCAAACATTGATTTTATATTTGGGTGCATTACTATGCTTTTCTCTGACTCTTACTCGCTGGGCCTATCTTCGATTTAGAAGAAAAATTTTAGAATAACTAGTCGTTGTCGCGAAATTGAAAAAACTCATCGTTGCCTCGCTCAAATCTCACTCAACGTAGGGGAACTCTAACCCTATATCACATTTTTACTCAAAAAGTCTGTGCTTGAATCGGGTGCTTCTCGATAGGCGTAGATAAGTGGGGTTGAGAGGCAACTTCGGGACGGCCATCCATGGCCTCACCGAAATGAAAGAATC
>CAZTDX010000113.1:0-6970 GCA_964612425.1 uncultured Pseudobdellovibrionaceae bacterium | reverse complement strand
TTATCCCATTCAAGTGCGTTTGGCTCCTGATTTCAGGCAAGATATAGAAGCGATTAGGCGAGTTTTAATTTCCACTCCCATCGGAGCGCAAATTCCATTAAAAGAAATCGCTCAAGTTAAAATCACTGAAGGTGCTTCGATGATTCGCGATGAAAATGCGGCTCTTGTGGGATACGTCTATGTGGATATTGATCCAAATAAAATTGATATTGGAAGTTTTGTAGAAAGAGCTAAGAAAATAGTAAGTGCGCAAGTAAAGCTTCCCACTGGGGTGACTCTTGCCTGGAGTGGACAATTTGAAAACATGGAGCGCGTAAAAGAGCGACTTCAAATCGTAATTCCTCTGACCTTGATTTTAATTCTTCTCTTATTGCATTTTAATACGAAGTCTTGGATTAAAACGGGCATTATTTTGCTTGCAGTACCCTTTTCATTGATCGGTGCCGTGTGGTTTTTAGTAGCACTTGATTACAATCTCTCGATTGCAGCATGGGTGGGCATGATTGCTCTCCTTGGACTCGATGCCGAAACAGGAGTTTTTATGCTCATGTATTTGGACATTGCCTACACGGATCGAGAAAAGCGTGGGGCGATGAAGACCTCCAAAGATCTGCACGATGCCGTGATCGAAGGTGCCGTTCACCGCGTGCGACCAAAGCTTATGACGGTGCTCGCTCTCTTTATTGGACTCATTCCGATTATGTGGTCTATTGGTGCAGGAGCCGATGTTATGAAACGAATCGCAGCTCCCATGATTGGTGGTCTTTTCACCTCGTTTTTACTAGAGTTATTGATTTATCCGGTTATTTTCTACATCTGGAAAGAAAAAGAAATGAATTTAAAAATAAAGAAGACCCCATGAAAACAAAAATACTATTAGCGATAATGATGATCTGCTCTTTGGGTGTAGTCGTCGTCACCGCAAAAGAAAAAAATCATCAAACTATTGACCTTTTAGTGACAGAGAAAGGATTCGAGCCCAAGTCAATTGATGTGGCTCCAGGAAGTGAAGTCACGCTTAAAGTGACGCGAAAGACAGATTCTACTTGTGCCACTCAAGTCCAAGTACCCTCTAAAAAAATCAAAGCCCCTCTTCCTCTTAATCAGACCGTGACGATTGCTCTAGGAAAGTTTGAGAAGGGAGAAGTTCGTTTTGGTTGCGGTATGAATATGATGGAACAAGGTAGAATTGTAATACGCTAGAGAAGTTACATTCTAGAGAAAAATCTAAGAATCGTGGAAATACAAAATGGCGTTTAATTTTCTTTCAAAATCTTGTGCCAACGCCACTGTCGATGTTTGTAGAACCAATTTGCCCACAGCCAAACAAGAAGAGTGATTATGCCAGCATCTATTTCGACTTCATCCGAATAAATGCACATCGACTCGCCGTTAGGTATGATGGAAATCAAGTGATCCCAATGCTTGATCAAAGGATCAGATTCTTTAGTTTGAATTTGGAGTGTAGCTGAATTGATTTTTTCAAAAAAAATTTGTCGTGTACCCACAGGAATAAAACCAAAAAGATATGATCTACAGAGAATAGTAGAGCCCTGGATCCATTTTTCAGGGAAGATTCCATTGACTGATTCAATATGAGCTAAGGGCCAGGCGATATAGACAAGAGTAGAACTTCTCTCCACAAGATTCCAAGCCAAGCTAGCCGAGCAATTTAATGTTGTACTTACAGTGACTTTCATTACACTAATGTAGCTTGACCCTCTCAGACTGTAAAGAAAAACCAAATCATATTAATGTATTTCATAATCCAATTAATAGGAATTTGATTTCCTTCCCAAGTTTCATAAAAAACTAAGAATTGAGATCAAGTAATCTCATAGAGTTTCCAATTACCAGAAGTGAGGCTCCCATGTCTGCGGCTACAGCAAGCCACAGGCTCGAATATCCAAACACTCCAAGAATAATAAAAGCGGCTTTGGTAATAAGAGCAAAGGCAATATTAAAATGAATAATTCTGAGGGTCTTTTGTCCGTGTTTAATCGCACGAGCCAGTTGATGCAGATCATCGGTCATAAGAGCGATATCAGCAGTCTCAATGGCGACATCAGTTCCCTGAGCTCCCATAGCAATTCCAACTGTTGCTTGAGCTAGCGCTGGCGCATCGTTAATACCATCTCCCACCATCGCCACAAATTGATATTGTGATAAAAGCTTACGAACTTCACCTACTTTATCTTCCGGAAGTAACTCTCCTAATGCTTTGTCAATTCCCACAAGTTTACTTATCGCATTTACGGTTCTTTGATTGTCACCACTGAGAATAATAATCTCCTTTATTCCCACCTGATGTAATTTAGTAATGGCATCTTGCACGCCCAAGCGAGGCTTATCAGCAAGACCCAGAATTCCTAAAATTTCACCTTTATTTTCCTTATGGTTTTTGCGTCCCACTATCACTACTGATTGCGCTTCATTTTCCATTTTTTGCAAATGCTCTTCAATTTCTGGAGAGCAAAGGCCAAGCTCATGCGCAAACTTATGATTTCCCGCAAAATAAGAGTGTGAATTAATAATCCCCTCTACGCCCTTACCAGGAATCACTTTATACTCACTGACCGGAGAAACGGAGAAACCCTTTGACTGGCTATATTCTACAATAGCTTTTGCAAGAGGGTGAGTAGAGTGACTTTCAAGTGCTAACGCTGTTGTTAAAAACTCAGTAGAGTTTTTGGCAGTAATTTCTTTTTCAGAACTCACTTGTGGTCTACCTTCTGTAATGGTTCCTGTTTTATCCACAGCAATGGCTTTGATTTTCCCTAAGGATTCTAAAAAAACTCCACCTTTAACGAGTACTCCATTTTTGGCTAATGCCGTAAGAGCAGAGACTATAGACACAGGAGTGGCAATCACTAAAGCACAAGGGCAGGCAATAACCAGAAAAACAAGAGCACGGTAAAACCATAGACTCCCAGGTTGCGAAAAAAGAAATGGTGGAATAAGCATTACTAAAAGTGCAACTACTGTCACTGTGGGAGTATAAATCTTAGAAAACTTATCTACAAAAAGCTGAGCCGGTGCTTTTTGAGCTTGAGCGCTTTCAACCAATTTAATAACATGAGCAATTTTTGTATCTTTAAAGCTATGGGTTACTGCCATCGTAAGAGTACTATTTTCGTTAATAGTACCCGCAAGGAGATAATCTCCGGATGCTTTAGCTACGGGTTGTGATTCTCCGGTAAGTGGAGCTTGATTCACATAAGAAGATCCTTCAATCACGGTTCCATCCAAAGGAACTCTGTCACCAGGACGAATAATAATTTTTTGTCCAATATTAATTTGTTCAACGGGAGTAGCTACAACACCTGTTTCAGTAATCAAAGAAGCTACTTCTGGAGCGATAGAGAGAATGTCTCTTATTGCTTTCCTTGCCCTCGATACACTAAAGGCTTCTAACATTTCTGCTAACGCAAATAAAAATATAACAGCTGTCCCTTCAGAGTACTCTTTAATTAAAAAGGCACCAATCACTGCGAAGGTCATTAATACGTTCATATCTAATGAAAATTGTTTTAGAGAACGTACCGCTTTAGGGAAAATCAGGACTCCACCTGCCAGAGTGGAAAGAAAATATAGAATAAAAAGCCAAGTTTTTGAAGGGTTAAAAAACCATTCTGAACATAGGCCCGTAAACAAAAGTAAGCCTGAAAGACTCACTAAAAACACTCGGGTTTTATTTTCAGAAGCAAATGAAAGAGGTTGGTTGGAGTCAGTAACACGAACTCCAGCTTTATTGATTAATTTTATGATTTCAGCACGTTCTAATTCGGGTGCATGTTCTACTAAAACTTGGGAAGTCATAATATTGGCGTTAATCTTTGCAACTTTAGGATGCTGTAATTGTTTTTGGATGGCACCCACTTCATCTGCGCAGTCCATTCCTGAGACGCCAAATGTCGATATGGTAGTCGAGGAGAGCTTATTGATCTCTATGCTTTCGGTGATTTCACCAGTATTCGAGCAGCACTCTGTTGAACCATTTTTATTTTCCATAGGTTTAATGCTTGCAGGAATTCATTTAAAAAATGACTCCTGCAAGAATCCTTTCTCGATATAAAAAATTACTTTACATCTTTCTTTTTGCTTTTGTGATCATCTTTATGATCCTTTTTAACCTTACAGTCTTTACTGGATTTATCTTTTTCACAGTGCTCTTCTTTATGATCCGAATGGGTCTTATGATCCTCATCCTTATGATCATGGCTATCATCTGCCATTCCAGATAAAGTAAGTCCAAGGATCATACCCATAACTAAAATTGATTTTTTCATAGTTTTCTCCTTAATGTAATTCATCCTATTAAAATTTAAAATCAGCTTTTGATTAAAGCAAATTCTTAATTTTATAAAATCTAAGTAGTACACTTAATTGCATAATGGCTCTTCCTGAATGCGCTTTTGGAATTCAGAACCAATAATATCTTTAAATTTAGCCAAGATAACTGGATAGTCCTTAATTTCGGGAGAGCATTTATAAAATGAGTTGCTAGCGCAATTATCTTCAAGCTTTTTCCAAATTGAAGTTGGCATAATGAAAGCTTCACAAAAGCCTTTCACACCAGCGTCTTTAATAAAAGACTTAATCATTTTTGTAGCCTTCTCTTCTGCTGCCATTAAATGGACTTTTTCTCCAAAATTAAAAAAATACTCGTGCACCTTTAAAAGACTCTCGATAGAAAGATCTCGATTTTCAATAGCGCTGATTGCAGCTACCTTTTTTTCTTTGAGATCATCCATGGATTCTCTGACTTCCTTTTCATTAGGACATCCTGTTAATAATAAAATTATAGGAATTAAAACTAAAAGTTTTTTCATTTTCTTCCTCCTTTCAAGGAATCAATTAATGGAGGCTTCATTGAATAGTCTCCATCAAAAATAAGTCTCTGTACACGATCCATCGAAGTCATCACTCTGTATTGGACTGCATAGAGAGCCGTTTCGGCTTGTATAAGATTTCTTGAGCTTTCTGATAGTTCTAACACATTAATGTTTTCACCTAATTCCATTCTACGAATCAAAGCACTTTTACTTTCTTTAGAAAGAGCCATTCGTCTTTTAAAATTATCATAATTACCGAGGTCAGAGTTATACTGATATCCAACGGCTCGTATCTGCCTTTTTAAGGTTTCTTCAATGCCTCGCTTTTGGGTCTTCATGATTTCTTTTTGTGATTCAATCACCCTCATAGCAGCCCCCATTCCGAGACCGGCACCACTGGGGATAGGGAAATCATCAAATACTCCTCCTGCCACACCTCGACTCACTTGACTTACACCTAAAAAAGAAAACATAATTTCTTTTTTAATATAATTTAAAACGGATAAGAAGTGATCGAACTGCCGCCTTTCAGGACTATAAGTTAAAAGTCTAAATTCATACTCTCTAGGTTCTATCGGCTTTAAATTTTCAACCGTAGGAATTTTAACTGGTACTAATTGAATATCCTCTTCGGTAGAAAAACCTAGACTGTAAGTGAAATTATCAAATTCTTGAGCTAAAAGAACTTTTAAATTTTGCTCATCGAGCTTTAACCCTAAAACTCTAATCTCAATATCTCTGGCTGTTCCAGGAGGAACACCACCAAAAGTTTCTCTTGCTTTTATGATTTGATGTATTTTCTCCATATCTTTAATACTTGTTTGTACATGCTTTAAAATTTGCTGATCAAACAGTATGTTTTTATAAAGCGTTTTAGCGATGAAAAGTTCATTTCCCCATAAAGCACGATAACCTTCGTTTTCTGCAAGATAGAGAAGTTTTACTTCTTCTAATCGAAACCAATTTCCTGGCACTAAGAATGGAGCCACCTCAGGAATTTTTTCAACAATAGAAAAGGGATCAATCACCATTCCGGCAATGGTCCAGAGATTTAATTTTGGTAATAGGTCCCATCTAGCTTTATCAATATTGGCTTGAGCTTGATAGACCTTTAAAGCATTTTCATAAACTTTAAAATTACTTTTGCTCACTTGGGTTACAACATCCTCAAGGGTGACCGTTTTTGACTTTGCAGCAAAAGTAAAAGAGACATTTAAAATGGTTAATAAGATTATTATTATTTTCATAGTATTATACCTCTACTTCATTTTTTTGACGGAAAAAGAATATTGAGCAGCATGTGACGAGGGTTTAATAACTCCAGTCAATAATGGAATCGATTGAATTTGATGTTGCTTTAATTTTTCTGCAATTTTTTTAGCCTCAGTTTTTTGATCTTTCACAGCTCGATCAAAATTTTCTGCTAAATAAACAGAGTATAAATTAGGGCAATCAGCAGATGTAATGATCAAGGCTCCATCATCCATATTCGGTTTTATTTCACTCACGCGACAACCGACAGCTGTTGCCATATCCGAGGGATGCCACTGAACTACTTGAATATGAAAGAAAAGATTATTCAAATCATTTTCAATTTCACTTAGCTGTCTGATCCGATCTCCAGTAAAAGGAGGAATACTTCGCGCAAAATTTAATTTAATATTATAAGTATCTTTATTTACCTTTACCGTTCCTTGATATTCACCTTCTAGTGCACTGTAAAAATAATGGCGTTCGGCGAGATCTTTTTCCATTTTCTCTGCTTTTTCTGCCAAGTTATCATTTTCTACCTTTTTTCTGGCGTCTTCCTCGGCTGTCGCTCGCTGTTTTGTATTTTCAGTAGAGCTTTTTTGGTCGCAAGCGACAACTCCAAATCCTATTCCTAAACTAAACAGAATACGTACTATGTAATTCATATTTTCCCCTTTCTAGTGAGAAATTTTTTGATTAAATTGCGTCATATGTTTTTCAAAAACTAAATATAAAACTGGTAACACCACTAACGTGAGTAAGGTCGAAGAGATAATTCCTCCGATTACTACGGTGGCAAGAGGTCGTTGCACCTCAGATCCTATGCCGCTAGAAAGCATCATCGGTATAAAACCAAAAATAGCTACCAGTGCGGTCATGAGCAC
>CAZTDX010000112.1:0-7013 GCA_964612425.1 uncultured Pseudobdellovibrionaceae bacterium | reverse complement strand
AACGCTACAGCGATAACGAAAAGCAATTTATTGCGCAAATAGAAAATGCTTTAGGAACTAAAAGCACTATTGTCTAAGCGATAATAATACTTAAGACAATCGTATAAAGACTGTGCTGAAGTTGTGATAGTGATATCGCCCCAAACAAGGCGGTAAGTGTTTTCAATTGCTTAGTAATTAAACTCGTTTTTGAATACCTCAGGAAGATATCAAATCAAAAACAAATTAAATAAATTATTTTAAGTGCATGAATGAACTAGTAATTATATATGCTGTTTAGCAAAAGATAATTAATCGATGTACTTAAGTTAATTTGTAACAACGAAAAGGTAATTATTATGCGAATCGTTAGCTCGCTATTCCGAACTGTTCA
Source organism: uncultured Pseudobdellovibrionaceae bacterium (assembly GCA_964612425.1). GTDB lineage: Bacteria > Bdellovibrionota > Bdellovibrionia > Bdellovibrionales > Bdellovibrionaceae > CAUJGP01. The sequence continues at coordinate 6,640 of CAZTDX010000112.1, read as the reverse complement.
TTTTTAGCAAGTAACTAACTTTTAGTAGATTTTTCAAATGAATTTTTAGGAGAAATATTATGAACTGGGATCAAATCGAAGGAAACTGGAAACAACTCAAAGGTAAAGCTCTCGAAAAATGGGGAGAAATTACTGACGACGAAATGGATGTTATCGCTGGTAAAAAAGATCAGCTCGTTGGAAAAATTCAAGCTAGGTACGGAATGTCTAAAGAAGAAGCTGAGAAGGAAGTCAAAGACTTCTCTAATGACTGCAACTGCTAATGGACTACAGATACTAGCTTGACTCTGTTTTATGTTCTAAGACTTTTTAATAGGAGCAAAAAATGAATAGCATTACACATTTAGCTTTAATTACGAAGACCACTACAAATTTACACCAGAGCGGCTCTTTATCGAAATCTAGTGTAGGTCATTATTATTTCAATAATTATGTAGTTCGCTTTACTATAAATGTAAATGGCTTTCAACAAAACCACAAAAATACCAGCTATGTTCACGCCATAATGTGATGGGTGCTATATGCCATGTATTTTAGAAAAAAACCAGAAAATGTTTTAGTTTTGGAGCAGCCGCTCTCTTTCAAAATAATTCTGGAATTTGATGTATACACAGTTGATCAGAAATATGCAGGGGCGTGTGAAGATATTCTTCTTGATAAAAACGCCAAACCTATTTTTCTTATCGTTGAACATGAAAGCGAATGCCGACGTTTTAAAAGATATATCGCCGTTCCGTTCGAAACTGTCAACATTGAGTTAGATATGGAGATTATCAGTATTTGCTGGACTAAGAAAAAGCTTGATCAATCGCCTGATTTTTTCTTTTAGCATGATAATTAGTTTAAACACTATGGTGAATATCAATAACCAATAACTACAAAATTAAGGAGTTAAAGTGAAGAATCATATCTCGAACCAAAACCTTTTACACGCAAGTAATTTACACAGTTTTCTTTTGGTATTGCTATTGAGCCTTACTATGATTACCGGATGTGCCTCTAACGAAAAACACTCTAGTACTGGCGAATTTATTGATGATTCCGCCATTACAGCGAAGGTTAAAACTAAGCTGTTAGATGATGAGCTTGTTCGTGGTACAGCCATTAGCGTTGAAACTTTAAAAGGTACCGTGCTTTTAAGTGGTTTTGCCAAGTCTCGGCAAGAAATTGCGCAAGCTGAAAGTATTGCCAAAAGAGTACATGGCGTGCGTGAAGTACGTAATCAGATTGTTTTAAGGCCGTAACACGTAGCCGTAAATAAGCAAAACTCATTGTAACACTAACTTTTTATTTATAAAGGAATATCAAAATGAACAAAATCGTTAAATTATTCGTAATCAGTGGCCTGGTAGCATTAATATCTTCTCCTGTGTTTGCTGCGGAGACAATGCAAGAAAAAAAAGAAGCTGTAACCAATGATGTTACTAGAGATGCAAAGAAAAAGATTAATCGTATTGAAGAAGCAGCATGCACCGACGGCGATGCCAAATGTGCAGGACAAAAAGCTAAACATCGCATAGAAGAAGCTGGTGATGCAACAAAAGACAAAGCAAAAGAATTAAAAAATAAAGCGGACTAGGTGCGTTAGTAGATCCGAATGAATATCTTCCTCCCTCCGAAAAGGCTTGATTTTCTCTGTTGAGTTATCAGGCCTGAGTAGGTTTAAAGATTTTTTTTATCGATTCCACGCTACAAAATGTGGATGTTCAATAAAGTTTCTACCCATTTAAATCTTGTACTTTCTTAATTAAATCCTCAATTTCTTTATTCTTATTGATTTTCTCGGTAATATCGAATTGCACGCCGAGGTAATATAACAGATTGTTTTTATTATCGAACAATGGTTGTATTAATAACTGATTGTAAAATAATTCTCCGTTTTTCTTGTAATTTCTTAAAGTTACATTGACTGAAGATTCTTCTTTTAGCGCTTTTCGGAGCATGTTAATTTCGGGCTGGTTCTTATCATTTCCTTATAAGAATCGACAATTCTTGCCTACTGTTTCGTCAAAAGAATAACCTGTCATTATTTCAAATGCTCTAACACATTTTAACTGCTGACGGATTTAGTTCCTCGCTCTTGGGGGAGGGACTGTTCATTCAGCATCATTCGTACTTACCAGCGCCTGCTAACGCATTAGGATTGGTAATTCGGAAAACACCATTTTTTAAATAACTCGCCGTTTTGTTCCATTGATGCTTTTTTCTCGCTTTCTCTCGATCCGATAACACATTGGAAATGATTTGCGCACAAACCTCTTCGAGATTTAAATCATGTTCACTTAGAGCGTCTTCATAGTCCTTCGGATATCCATCCGCGCCACGGTGCAAATTGAAACTTTGTTTCGTATAGGCATTAAAAGTATTAATCGCAGCACGTCCATGAATCAACGAATATTCACCTTCGTACTCGGGATTTCGAGAAACATGACTGTCTGAGAAAGAGTCTTGAATTACGTGCAATAAACTACCTAATGCAATGTTTTGTATAGTTTCTTTTGCAGGTAGCCAATCCGTTTCAGAACAATCTAAAGGGGTAAATAAATTCTGGTCTATTTTCTGCCGAACACATTTCAACGAAAACAAATAAGCAGGCGTCCAGTTTTTACGTAATCCTTCATTCATAAAATACTTTTTGAAGATACGAAAAGATTCGGGAGACAAAAACTGCTGCATTGCGCTAAAGCGAGTGTGGATAGGAATAAATTGAGATGCTACTTTGTAACTAAACTCCGCCCACATCATGACAGCTTTTTGTGTATCTCCAGCTTTCTCTGCATCAGAAGAAGCCATTGCGTGTAAAAATTGCAAATCATGATGATGGCTGCGATAAAACAAATCGTAATGACTGGTAATTCGATCTGAGTTTTCGCTTGCGTTCTTAAAGTTGTCAAACCATACCAGAGGGTTATCTGGCAACAGATTGAGTGGATCATCATTCCATCTGACGCCACGAATTGTTTTGTCAATCATTTCATCAGTAATGACTTTATGACCGGGCATTTTTCGTTCCTTGATCAAACGGAACGATCGAACAGTCAATTCTTCATGAACAGGATGAATGATAAGGCTTGCCAACATGGCGGCCGACTTTTCTGTTGCTTCGTCGTTTAAAATTAACTCATGACTGCCATCATATTTTTTGAATGGGTTAATATCGAAAGCATACACTTGGAAGGCACCCAACATGCCTATCAAGGCTAAGATTTTTATTCTCATCATAAAGAAGAAGCTCGGTATTTTAATAAATACTTTATAAGCGTTTTAATAATTGCATACCCAATTCAAACAAGCTCGGAGGTAGCGGTTTTTACCTTTTTGTCCTGCACTTAATGCAACACCGGCCATCAAAGCTATTGCTAATGACTTAATTGGTTGTTCTTTAATAACACGTAATCATTTTATATGTTTTTTCAAATCTTTTTCTTGATCTTTGACCATTGGAAAATCTTGCCTTATTTCAGCTTTTGTTTTGTATCCTTGAAATTTTTTATTTATTAATTGTTTAAACGAAAAAAATAAAAAAATAAATTCTTGTTTAACCTATTGAAGAATATATAAATTAACTTACTGATTAGCAAAAGATAAATAATTGATGTACTAAAGTTAATTCATGGTTTAGAGAAGATAAATACTATGCGAATCGTTAGCTCGTTATTACTGAACTAAATTGTCTTAGCAAGTAGCTAACTTTTTTGAAGATTTTTTAATTGAATTTTAGGAGAAATATTATGAACTGGGATCAAATCGAAGGAAACTGGAAGCAACTCAAAGGTAAAGCTGTAGAAAAATGGGGAGAAATTAGTGACGACGAGATGGATGTTATCGCTGGTAAAAAAGATCAGCTCGTTGGAAAACTTCAAGCTAAGTACGGAGTCACGTTAGAAGAAGCTGAAAAGGAAGTCAATGACTTCTCCAATGATTGCAAAAACTAATGGGGTACAGTTATTGCTGCCTGTCTGTTTTCTATTAAAACTAGAAAAAGACTGGCTACTTTCACGACATACTGCAATAGGTTTTCTGACAGATTGTTTAAAACCTTAAAACAGCAATAGTAAATAAGTAAATCAACTCGTAACGCTATCATTCTATTTATAAAGGAACATCAAAATGAACAAAATTGTTAAGTTATTTCTAATCAGTGGGTTGTTAGCAGTAATTTCTTCTCCTTTGATTGCTGCAGAGACGCTGCAAGAAAAAAAAGAAGCAGTAACCAATGACGTTACCAGAGATGCAAAGAAAAAGATCAATCGTCTTGAAGAAGCTGCATGCACCGACGGTGATGTCAAATGTGCAGGACAAAAAGCTAAACATCGCGTAGAAGAAGCTGGTAATGCTACAAAAGACAAAGCAAAAGAGTTAAAAAATAAAGCGGACTAAGTACGTTATTAGATCCGAATGAATATCTTCCTCCCTCCGAAAAGGCTTGATTTTCTCTGTTGAGTTATCAGGCCTGAGTAGGTTAAAAGATCTTTTTTGATCAGTGCGATAATCAAAACAGTTAGATATTTTTTCCATGATAAAAATCAATTTTCATCATGGAAACTTTACGAAGTTGTCTCAAGTAATTGTAATGAGTCATTAAAAGCAACTATTCCTTAGTTCGCTATTTCGAAATTACATAGAAATTACAAATTTTCGTTGTAGTTTAAATAGGCAAATAGATGATCCTGTTGCGCTTTTTTTGGGTCGACACCTTTGCACGGTTGCTTGAGAAGATAACTTGCTTGTTTTTTTATAGTAACATCGGTAAGCAATTAGGAGTGTTTGTTGAAGATTTGAACGACATTATGCTCTTAATTGAATTAAGAAATATTTATGTTTTAAAATTGTTTCTGAAGGAATTGATTATGAATAAAATGAATAGAATTAAATTAGTTCCAATGGCTTTACTGGGTCTGTTATGCAGTACTTCAAGCGTTGCATTTGCTGAGGAAAACGAAACGGACAAAACCACCTCTGCTACAAATACCTTTACGGACGCTAATATTGGTAAAGAAATTTCAGTTGCCAAGCATTTAATGGATGGTAGCGAATATCAAATGAATGAGCAGGCTCTCATCCAACATGGCAGAAAATTGTTTAACGCAGTGTGGACTATCCAGGAAGGTGGCGGGCGTCCACTCACCAAAGGTGTTGGCGATCCTCTGACAGATGCCTCATCACCCTTACTGTTTCCACGTAACTTTAATCGCCTTTCGGCGCCGGACAGCAACTCTTGTGGTGGCTGCCATAACAAACCGAGATTAGGCGGTGGAGGTGACGTAGTCGCAAATGCATTCATACCAGGCCAACGTTTTGATTTCATCACGTTTGATCATAGTGACGCGCAACCACTCCGTGGCGCTGTCGACGAATCTGGTAAATTCGTAACACAAGATGATTTTGCTAATCCTCGTAATACCTTAGGTTTATTTGGTTCTGGCTATATCGAGATGTTGAGCCGTCAAATGACCACCGAGTTAAGAAAAATTCGTGACAACATCCAACCTGGCGGCAACGCTAAATTAATAACGAAAGGCGTTTCTTTTGGCGTATTGGCAAGAACCCCCGATGGTAGTTGGGATGCAAGCGGTGTTACAGGATTGCTTCCATCAAGCATTGCAAGTACGGAAGCAGACCAGCCGCCAAGCCTTATTATCAAGCCATTCCATCAGGTAGGTGGAGTAGTGTCGTTACGTCAATTTACTAACAATGCTTTTAACCATCATCATGGCATACAATCCTCTGAGCGGTTTGGCAAAGGGGTTGATGCTGATGGTGATGGATTTATCGATGAAGTAACTCGGGCCGATGTCACTGCGGTAACGCTTTTCCAAGCGCAATTAGCTGCACCTGGTCGCGTTATTCCGAATAATCCTAAAATTGAAGCAGCAGTCCACAATGGCGAACAGCTTTTTGATAGTATTGGATGTGCGAGTTGTCATGTGTCGAAACTTCCATTAGACAATAAGGGTTGGATTTTTAGTGAGCCGAATCCTTATAATCCGACTGGCAATCTACAAGTGGGTCAAGCGCCCGAATATACGTTGGATCTAGCAGATAAAGATCTCGATAGCCCCAGATTGCCAGTAGAAAAAAATATTGTTTGGGTTCCTGCTTACACGGATCTAAAAATTCACGACATTACCAGTGGGCCGAATGATCCCAATCGTGAACCAGTCAATCAAAATACCACTGGCCCAGCAATGCAAGAAGGTAACACTAAATTTATCACTCGAAAACTTTGGGGTATTGCAAATGAACCTCCATATTTTCATCATGGGAAATTTACCACCATGCGCCAGGCAATTGAAGCACATCGTGGAGAAGCAATGGACTCCTATAACAATTGGGCAGCTTTAAGCGATACCGATAAAGACTCGATCATTGAGTTTCTCAAAACATTAAAAATTCTACCGCAAGGCACGAAACACTTGGTTGTCGATGAACACGGTAAGAAAAAAAATTGGCCACCGAAAGCGAATTAGAAGCGCCTTCGGATCTTAAGAAAAGAATTATAAAAATATTTGCTTAGTTTGCGATTCCCCGTGATTTTGCCACGGGGAATCGGTTTAAAGTCATCAAATAAAAGGTAATTGGTTCTCTTAAAAAGAAGCGATATCTTGTTCATGAAAAATTTATACATCTCAGCTTAAAA
>CAZTDX010000111.1:0-7323 GCA_964612425.1 uncultured Pseudobdellovibrionaceae bacterium | reverse complement strand
GCCCATTGCGGAGGGAGTATGGAAGGACTTTTTGCTTGGACCCTGACTATGACTGACGTTGATAGTGGTTGGACGGAGTGCCGGGCTATGTGGGGAAAGTCAGGAAAAGGAGTGACCGAGAGTTTTGAAACAATAGAGCAAGGATTGTGGTTCAAAGTAAAAACGCGTTTTGTAGACAACGGGAATGAATTTTTAAACAAGCAAGTTCTGCTCTGGCTTAAAAGTAAAGGAGTTGATCCTAAGGATCATTTAAAAAGAGGGCGCCCCTATCGAAGCAATGACCAATGCCATGTTGAGCAGAAAAATTTTACTCACGTCCGAGAACTATTTGGCTATGAGCGAATAGAGAATAAAGAAGTGATTGAACTGATGAATGATCTTTACAGCCAAGAGTGGAGTTTATTGCAGAATTATTTTTGTCCACAGGTTAAACTTCTAAGAAAGACAAGAATCGGATCCAAGTACAAAAGAGAACACACAAAGCCTATCACCCCTTATGATCGTCTTATGGTCAGTAAACATATTACTGAGGAAGATAAGACAAAAATGAAAGCTACTTACGACACTCTCAATCCTTTTGTTTTAAGAGAAAACGTCCAGAAGAAGCTCAAAGTTGTTTACGAGTTAATATCTAAACCCATAGACTCAGGAGTATCAGCATGACTCAAGACAAAAGTAGCAGCACCTTCGGTAACACTTCTATATCGGTCAATACGTTTACGAGCTTCTTCAACACCTGCATTTGTTTTAAAGTGGCACGTTACTGGATTAATGGTACGTCTATAGTTGGATTTTGTTATTAAAAATAAAATCAATAGAGGATGTCCCTCTCTGGTCTAACGGATAGGACTTAAAATCCAAAGGGTTTAATTCATGGATTGCATTGCTCAGACTCGGCGCTCTTTGATAAAGAGAAATAAGATGATAAAAAAAGGGTCGAGCTTATTCTCGACCCTTTTTTATTAGTTAATAGAGTTTAACTATGCGCAAAAATACATTTTAAAATACTAAAATTAAGAAAATCAGCTTATCGCAAGCACTAAACAACTTATGTGCCAAACAAAATCAAGTTAATAGTAGTTACTTTGACTTAATCATTTCAAATGATGAAGTCTAGGTGGCGTTGTCATTGTGGCGAGTCTGGTTCACCATATAAATATGAAGTCATTAATTGGATCATCGTTATTTATTTTTCTATGTGTTCTCGCTTTTTTTGTTGGGTTTAATGAAAAATCGCTTTTTGAAGTGAATCAAATTCTCATAACTCCTGAAATGAATTCCATGGATAAATTAGCGTGGGAAGAAACCAATAAAAATATCGAATCGTCACTTTCCGCCTACAAAGGAAAAAAAATCTGGGAGGTTTCACTCTCAATGATCAGAGAACAGCTAGTGAAGTTCCCCAGTATTCAAAAGTTGCAGGTTCAAAAAGTTTGGCCTAATAAATTAGAGGTGAGCTATGCTCTTCCGGAGTTGAAGGCGATTTATCCGCTTTCAAATGGTAAATACCAAATCTTGGCAGTGGACGGGAGATGGATTGGACCTTTTGCTTGGTCACGACTTCCAGGTTTACCTTGGATGCGAGGGGATTGGGTTGTCAAAAAACCAGAAATGATTTCCGTAGCCTTACAGTTGTTGGAGCAATTACCCAAAAAAAGCGCTCTCTCTGCAGAGCAAGTATCTGAAATTCAGTTTAGTGAACTGGATGGTTTCTTGTTAACGTTGGTAAAATCAGGTCAACAAATTCGATTTGGTACCGATGATTTTGAAATAAAATCTCTTCGAGGCTTGCAAGTTTTAGATTATTTGCAGTCCCGAGGTCTTGAAAGTCGCGTCATTGATTTAAATTTCTCAAAAAAAGTGCTTGTCAGGCTGCGTAACCACCCCTAGCCTTATATATAGGTAGAGGTTCGACAAAAGTCTTACTAAAATACCTTCAATTCATTTTTTCTATAAACGATGGATTTGTTTTTAGAACAAATGAACTCAGTGAATTAATAGTTGCAAAGGACTTAAGGATGAGTAAGCCAAAGCTACAAGCACCGTTATTTGCGGGCCTAGATATAGGATCAACTCGAGTGGTAGCAATTGCTGCCAGTTTCAATAAAGATGGCGGTCTAGATATTGCGGGAATTGGTATTGCTCCCAATACTGGAATTCGACAAGGAGTGGTCGTCAATATTGAAGCTACCACCGCGGCCATTATTAAAGCAAAAGAAGAGGCTGAACTCATGTCAGGCTATCCGATAAGAGAAGCCTGGCTGGGAGTTTCGGGAACTCATATCAAGAGTTTTAACTCTCGTGGAATGGTCGCGATAAAAAATAAAGAAGTAACTCATCAAGATGTGGAGCGAGTGCTGGAAGCAGCACAAGCCGTGGCAGTGCCAGCGGATCGAAGCCTGCTTCATGTACTGCCGAGAGATTTCAAGGTGGATGGAACCGAAGGAATTTGGGACCCCATCGGAATGAGTGGCGTGCGATTAGAGGCTTCGATCCATTTGGTGACGGGCGGACATACGACTCTTCAAAATGCTACAAAGTGCGCGGAAAAAGCCGGGATAAAAGTTTTAGGAATGGTGCTTGATCCTTTGGCGGCCTCGATGGCTGTACTCAGTGATGATGAAAAAAATCTTGGTGTGTGTGTCGTTGATATTGGTGGAGGAACAACTAATTTACTTTACTTTATTAATGGACATGTAGCTCATACATCAGTCCTGCCTGTGGGTGGACAGCATTTTACTCAAGATATTGCGATTGGTTTAAGAACACCACAGATTGCCGCAGAAGATATTAAGAAAAAACATGGGTGCGCTCTTATCAGTTTGGTCGCTGAAGATGAAATGATTGAAGTGGAAGGCGTGGGTGGTCGAAAATCGCGAACGATTCGTCGCCGTGATTTAGCCGAAGTCATTGAGCCCAGAGCAGAAGAAATTCTGCAAATGATTGCTAAAGATATTCAAAAAAGTGGATTGCTGCCCTTCTTAGGTGCAGGAATTGTATTGACGGGTGGTTCGAGTGAACTCGAAGGACTTGTGGAAATGGGAGAGTTTATATTTGACGTTCCCGTTCGGCGAGGAGTTCCTTCAAAGATTGGAGGATTAACAGAGGTAGTAAAATCACCAGGATATGCGACCGCTGTAGGATTAGTGATATATGGTTGTGATCAATATAAACAAAAAGGCATTGGCTCTAAAAACGAGGAACTGGGTGAAGTATTAACTCAGGCTGCTCGCCAAATAAAAGGATTTTTTGGTAAATTATTTTAGGATTCGGGAGGAATCATGTTTGAGCTAGAAGAAAATATAAATATAGGAGCAAATATTAAAGTTGTGGGCGTTGGCGGCGGCGGAAGCAATGCTGTTTCCACCATGATTGAATCTGGAATGACAGGAGTTGAATTCGTTGTTGCCAATACGGATCGACAAGCCCTGGCAGCCCATAAAGCAAAAGGCCGTATTCAACTCGGTGCTGAGTTAACAAAGGGTTTAGGCGCAGGTGCTAATCCTGATGTGGGAAGACGAGCCGCCATTGAATCCTACAATGATATCGTAGAAAAAGTTGAAGGTGCTGATATGGTTTTCGTAACTGCCGGTATGGGCGGTGGAACGGGAACGGGCGGAGCCCCAGTGGTTGCGAAAATTGCTCGAGAGCTAGGAGCGTTAACAATTGGTGTGGTTACGAGACCCTTTGTTTTTGAAGGTAAAAAACGACAAAAGCATGCGGATCTTGGGTTACAAGAATTAAAAGAAAATGTGGACACACTGATTGTGATCCCTAATCAAAAATTATTGAGTATTTCCTCAGAGCGCACGCCACTCTTAGAAACTTTTAAAAAAGCAGATGAAGTATTATTGCAAGCCGTAAAAGGAATTTCTGATCTTATCAATATTCGTGGGTTAATTAACTTAGACTTCGCGGATATCAGAACAGTTATGTCCAGTCGTGGAATTGCCCTTATGGGTACGGGTGCTGCAAAAGGTGAAAACCGCGCCGTGGAAGCTGCAACAGCGGCGATTTCTTCTCCGCTGCTTGAGAATATTTCTATTGATGGTGCAACAGGAATTATTATTAACGTTACTGGTGGTCCTGATTTAAGTCTTTATGAAGTTAATGAAGCTTCAACACTTATCACTGAAGCCGCTCATGAGGATGCTGAAATTATCTTTGGAGCCGTCATTGATGACAGCTTGGGAGATGAAATCCGCGTGACTGTGATTGCCACAGGGTTTGAATATCAACAAGCTAAAGAAACTGCACCTCAGTTGGCTCAGCAAATGCAGGATTTTTTGCATCGCCAACCAGGTCAGCCTAATATATCCATGAATATGGCTCCAGCAGCAAATACTATGGCAGCTCCAGCGATGACACAAGCATCAGTGCCTCCAGCGATGATGCAAAATATGATGAATGCAGCAATGGCTAATGCTGGACTTCCTAATGCGGGAATGGCTAATCCAATGTTTCAAAATCAAAATATGCAACAAGCAACTTATGCTACTCCCTTCCATCAACCAGTGATGCCATCCAATATGCCGACTCCTAATCCAATTCCAGCGCCAGTTGCAGACACGCAAGATGTGACTCGCAAAATGAATGAAGGAGTGCAGCCCACAGAATCTGGTCAGTTACCCAGAGACTTATTGATTGCCAAGGCGAGAGCTTTTCGCGACAACTCCGGAAACATGCGTACAACTAGTGACACAACTTCAGCGAATCCAACTCCTTCAGGAGTTAATGTTGATGAAGCGGCACTCGAAGAGGCACGTCGATTAGCCAGAGAAGCCTTGAGAAATCCATTTTCACAAGATTTTGAAGTCCCTGCATTTTTAAGAAGAAAACAACAAGGATTTGAATCGGATACGGAGAAGAAGTAATTCAGTGCAAGCCTATTTTATTTCGGATCTTCATTTGAAAAATATGGAGGAGCGCAACAGTCAAAAGCTGTTGCGCTTTTTGCTTTCCCTGTGGCAGCAGCCAGCAGGATCTATAACTCATCTTTGTTTACTTGGTGATATTTTCGATTTATGGGTGAGTGACCATGACGTCTTTGTAAAAAGATGGAACCCCATCATTAAAGCCATAGAGTCTTTAGTAAATAAGCATCATACGCAAATCTTCTACTTTGAAGGAAATCATGATGTTCATATTGCTCCTTTTTGGGAAAAACAACTCAAAGCCACAGTGCTTACGGAACCTCTTACGTGCTTGATTGGCACGTGGGTGGTTCACATGGCCCACGGAGATTTAATTAATACAGCAGATAAAAAATATTTAGCGTATCGCAAACGAATTCGTTCCTCTTTTGTCAAATCACTCGCTCATAATTTGCCCGGCGGGTTTTGGGACTGGTTAGGAAATAAAATGAGTGAGACTTCTGCGAAAGGAAGTCGCGTGTATCGAGAGGGAAGAGACGAGCAATTTAAAAAAATGATTCACCAATATGCTAAAGAGGTGGCCCACCGTGATCGCTGTCAATTTGTGATTACAGGTCATTTTCATATTCTGGATGAATATGAGTTTGAAAACGAAGGCACATTAGTCAAATCAATAAACTTAGGAACTTGGCTTGGTAATCAACCCAAGTCACCCATCTACCGCATCGACGAAAAAGGCGGTTCATTTTACGAGTGGTAGGAAGAGTGAAGGTAATTGCGACTAGCTTCTCACTTTGAGTATAAATAATATTCAATCTATTCAATTAAATTTTGAACCAATCTACTATGAGGCAGAACGCTTCTTCAGACGGTGATGGGCTTATAATATCAAAGCTTTTTTCAATGGATTTCATGAAAATATCCTTAACTTTTTGTAAATCAGCTTTAGATAGTGATACGGTACTTGTAAAAAAGAGCTCTTCGTTGTCTTGTGTTCTATCAAGAGCTTCAATCGCTTTCTGTCTCCAATTGGCATGATGACGACCTACTAATAATGAGTTTTTATCAATATGAGTATTTAACGGACCCATCGCATAAAGACCATCTTTTTCAATACATAAATTATTTTTCACTAAAAATTCTAAAACTTGTTGAACTTTTTTAATTGAAATACCAGTTCTTTGTGAAAGTTCCCTTGGCGTACTAAATTCACTAATCGAAGTAAGGATTCGTATTGCACTATAATACCATTGAGAATAAAAAAGTGCCATTGCCTCTTCACTCATTTCATAATTATCAGGTAAAATCTTTTTTAAATTTTCGCTTTGATGTTTTAATTCATTAAGTTGTTTTTTATAATAACTTCGAAGTTTTTCTGTGCCAGCTCTCTCCAAAGCCACTAAGTTTATAAAATAATCACTTTCTAGATTATTTAAAGCTAAGCAATCAGCTAAGTCCGTAGCCTGCTCTAAAGTAAGATCTAACTTACCCTTAAGTACCAAAGTTACCACTGAAGGATGAACACTCATGGCTTTAGCAAACTTAATAAGTTGTCCATGGCCTCTTTTCGGCATACTGACAATAAGTTCGTTCAAATAAGTTCGATAATTTTTAAAATTAAATATTTTCATATTCCATAATTATTGTCGGCAATTATCATACCATTATTGAATAAATAACAATTATTTATTTAAAATAATTTAAATTTATTTAAATGCATTGCGTTATTATGAGACATATTTTAAACTAATAAGTGGAGACTTATTATGAAACAAATTTTTAAAAGAATTCTATTTTGCTGCCTCATTCTTTTTAGTTCTTTTTGCTTCAGCGAATTTGGCGGCTCAGATAAGGGGGGAGGCACTAAAACATCCCTAGTTGCCCGACTCAATAGAGAATTTTTTAATAAGATTCGAACAATAATTTTTATGGCCACACCAAGTGAGATCGATACATTTGCCAAAGACAATGAACTCAATTTTTATGACAGGGATTTTCATAATGAATTAATTGAAGAAATTGACCTCATAATTAATAACAAGGATAGGCAAATTAAAATAAAGGAATCAATTCCTGAATGCTGGAATGAAAAAAATGTTATGGCTTGTACGGTATATAAAAAAGGCTCCCCTATTGAAATAGCAATGGATCGCGCTGAAGGTGTTTCAAACTACGAGTTAGTTCATATGTTTATACACGAAATAAGTCATCATATTCAAAGAAACAATAAAACTCTGGGTCATAGTACAAACTCAAAGGGATTAATTTTTGTAGATTTAGTTGCTACCGGTATTCTTGAAAATTATATGAGGATGGAGCCTGTTGGTTATCATCTTTTTTTCTCAGTTCCTGATTCAGTTTTGAACCAAAATGAGTTTGGTTTATCTACTGAAAGAGAAATTTTAGAAAGTTGTGGATGGTTGAAAAAGAGAACATAGCGGCATAACCT
>CAZTDX010000110.1:0-7443 GCA_964612425.1 uncultured Pseudobdellovibrionaceae bacterium | reverse complement strand
CGTTTAGGTGAGATTTTGATGGCTAAAACCGGTCCAGTTACGTGAGACTGGACAAATTTTCCTTACTCCTCCAGCGCCTGAAATCATATCTCCTTTTGTTGGATCTTTTAAAATTTCAGTTTGAATAGACTTAAGCAATTCGACTCCCCCAAGAGTGTCGACTTTAGTTCGAAAAATGCTGAGTTCTATAAATACTCTTGAGGCCACTACTTAGTAGTATAGCACACTCAGTAGTATAGAAAAAGTAAATTATGATTAAAAAACATAAATAGACCAGCCACATCGGCTGATTCAGTCGAAGTTACAATTTCTAAGTTGTTGATTTTATTGTAAAAATGGCGGGGTTGACGGGACTTGAACCCGCGGCCTCTCGCGTGACAGGCGAGCGTTATAACCACTTAACTACAACCCCATTTTAAAAAAATCGTAGGAAACTCAATGTATACATAAGCAGATTGATTACAGCAAATTATTTTTTAACATCTGATGCATTTAGACTTATAAGTATCTGAAATGGTTAAATTATCAGCAGAACTTCATATAAAGATCTAACTTTAGGCCTGACAATTAAATTCTGTGCCATTTCTAAAACTCTTTAATGGTAATTTGAACTAAAATCTTTGAATCTTTTAAAAGAGTTTGTTCAAATAAACGTAATATTGACTCAATATAGATTCTGCTGAAAAAGCCGCATCTCAATCATCAAATTCAAAAAGTAGAGGAGAGATACAGATGAATTATCCTTGGCATAAAAGTTATATGGAAGGTGTCCCCTCAGAAACCGATGTAAAACGATACAATAATCTTTGCGAAGTTTTTGATGACTCTTGTAAAAAATATCGCAATAAACCCGCGCTCAGTAATCTAGGTGTGACTCTAACATTTCATGAGTACGATCATTTGACGGGACAATTTGCTTCTTTTCTTCAGCATGAGTTAAAACTTAAAAAAGGTGATCGTATTGCAATACAAATGCCCAATTTACTCCAATACAATATTGCTTTGTTTGGCGCGTTTCGAGCAGGACTTGTTGTGGTAAACACAAATCCTTTATATACTGCCCGTGAAATGGAACACCAATTTAAAGATTCGGGTGCTAAAGCTATTGTGATTTTAGCTAATTTTGCCCATCTCCTCTCTGAGGTTTTGCCTCAAACGAATATTCAACATGTCATTGTTACTGAAGTTGGGGATTTACTTGGTTTTCCCAAAAATTTTATTGTGAACAGCGTTCTTAAGTATGTCAAAAAAGCGGTGCCTCAGTATTCATTACCTAAAGCAATTTCATTTAATCAAGCCCTCAAACTTGGAAGTCGTAAGCCTTTTCAAGAAGTCCGAGCAAAGTATGACGATATCGCATTTTTACAATACACAGGTGGAACAACAGGCGTCTCTAAGGGTGCGATGCTTTCTCATGGCAACGTGATGTCTAATATGTTGCAGATTTCTGCTTGGCTTAAACCCAGTTTAATTGAAGGGCAAGAAATCGCTATCTGTGCTCTTCCTCTTTATCACATTTTCTCTCTCACGCTCAATGCACTGACTTTTATGCTCTATGGAGCTAAAGTTGTTTTGATTACAAACCCTAGAGATATGGGTGGGTTTATTAAGGAGTTGAAAGCAGCTCCTTTTACTGTGTTCTCTGGAGTGAACACTCTCTTTAATGGCCTGATGAATCATCCAGACTTCATGACGGTGAATTATTCGACGTTAAAGGTGAGTGTGGCGGGTGGTATGGCTCTACAAAAAGCAGTGGCAGAAAAGTGGATGAAGCTCACCAATAGTTTACTTATTGAGGGTTACGGACTAACAGAAACCAGTCCCGTTGCTTCAGTGAATCCTATTTCTAAAACCGGGAATCGTGTTGGAACGATTGGACTCCCACTTCCTAATACCATTATTAAATTGCTCGATGATAATGGAAATGAAGTGCCGCAAGGGGAACAAGGCGAGATTGCCATTAAGGGGCCGCAGGTAATGTTAGGATATTGGGAGCGTCCTGATGAAACAGCTCAAGTGATGACAACAGATGGCTTTTTTAAATCAGGTGATGTTGGAGTTATGGATGCTGATGGATATTTTCGCATTGTGGATCGAAAAAAAGATATGATTTTAGTTTCTGGTTTTAATGTTTATCCCAATGAAATTGAAGATGTTCTTGCACACTTAAATGGAGTTTTAGAAGTCGCAGCCATTGGCGTTCCGGATGAAAAGTCGGGAGAGGCAGTTAAAGTGGTCATTGTTAAAAAAGATCCAGAGCTCACAAGTGAGCAAGTTATTCAGCACTGTCGGCAAAATCTAACGAACTATAAAGTTCCGCGCTATGTGGAGTTTAGGCACGAACTCCCTAAAACAAACGTAGGTAAAATCTTAAGAAGAGCCTTAAGAGAGACGCCAAGAGATCATTAAAAAGTACTCCGCAAGGCAAATATCCCTTTGAAGCAAGCTGCGCCTGCGGAGCATTTAAAATATCAAGTTGTACTTGTTTATAATTCAAAATAAATTCAAATAAAATAACTTTTATTGAGTTTAAAATTCTTTCAAGAAGAGTTACAAAAAAAGTTCTAAGGAGCCTATCCCCTCTCTTTTATGCGTCATATCTAGGAATTTACTTTTCTTTTAACTGTTCCCGTGGTTGCCTTAGAGCACTTAAGTTTAAAAATAAATGGGGGAGCTATGAGTAAACTAAATAAAATTACAAATATATTAAAGTATTTATCGACAACCTCTTTGCTGGCATTATTGTTTTCAGCAGTAGCATTTGCAACAACGACCACCAAGGATTATGAACTTTATATGGGGACGTTTAAGTCTATGGGTTCATGCCCCTTGTTTGGAAATGGCGCGGTTGTAGAGTTTAGCTACGATGAGTCCATCCTTACTCGATATGAAAATCCAAAGTTTGCCCCTGGATTGATTATTCAATCTTGGTGGTATCCGCAAAAAGGATATGGCAACGATATTATCCATCACAAAAGACGTTATGCTATACCTATGATTAATGTGGGGGGGTGGTACGTGACTTCTTTTCAGATTAATAATGAAAAAATGAGATACCAAGTGACTGAAAAACCGGATCAATCGTCCCCCTTGATGGTTCGTAAAATTGTGGAATTATTTAGAGGAGCTAATAACTCCATTCTGATGAAAGCCTTTTACGGAATGAATCCACCAAGAGAGGCCGAGTTTTTAAAGAATAACTGCCAGTTGGTGACTATTTCAAAAGAGGAGTTCGAAAAAATTAAATATGAGAACGGACCTTATACATCAGGAGATAGCCAGTGAACCTAATTTTTTTTGCAGTAATCGATAGGATTACATTGATCATTAGGAGAATTAATAGAAATTACTCAAATCTTAAGCTTCTCATAGAGATTGATCCGTTTTGTATTCCCTCGATATCAAAGTAAAGGTTGTCTTTAGGATGGGCTGCACCCAAAATATAGAGTAGTGGAAAATAATGATCGGAGGTTGGTATGCTCAAGCGTCCAGCTTCTGATTGTGTCGATTCTGAAACGAGCGCCTGGAAGTTTCGCTCTACAGATTTTTGTTTCACCCACTCATCAAACTCAATGGCCCAGTCAAAAGGTTTTGCATCAGACTCCCAACGAATTTTTTTTAAATTATGGACTATATTCCCGCTTCCGATGATAAGAACGCCTTGCTCGCGCAAGGCTTGTAGTTTTTGTCCAAGTGTAAAGTGAAACTCGCTAGGCATACTCATATCAAGACTCAGTTGAACGACTGGAATATTGGCGTTGGGATAAAGATGTTTTAGGACAGACCAAGAACCGTGATCTAATCCCCATTCAGAGTCGTCCAATTCGATCTTGGGTGGCGTAACTTGCTTTTGAATTTGTTCGGCGAGAGTGGGGCTCCCTGGTGCTGGGTACTGAACGGCAAATAACTCTTGAGGGAATCCATAAAAGTCATGAATTGTTTTTGGATTTTTCATGTGAGTAACCCAAGTTTCTTTGGTCATCCAATGAGCTGAAATCATTAAAATTGCTTTGGGGGGAGTCAGCGTTTGACCCAGTTGATTCATGACTTGAGTAATGCTGTTAGTGCTAATGGCATTCATTGGTGAGCCATGGCCCAAAAATAATATGGGCATTCGTTTTTGAGTGGAGAGTGAGGATGTCATATTTTCAGGCTCTTTCATAGTTTGAGATTAATTATTTATAAATAAAGAGACATTAGTTTTATCAATTAAGTGCTTTGGTAGCAATAGAACAAGCAAGCCTCTTAGTGTTATTATGTATCAGGAATGTAAAGTGGAATCATTATTGAAGCTGCTGTAAATTGTATAGCTCCTAATTCTAGCAGTTATGTTTGGGAATGAATATTTATTTTCAATTGCTCGAAGAGGTGTTTTTTGTTACCTTAACCTGATAATTTTAAATTAATATTGTTTGAGGTCATAATAATGAAGCTTTTTCAGCAAAACTTTCAACTCCTTCTGGCAATTTTCTTTTTTTTCATTCTAGGAAACTCAGCTTATGCCCACCCTGGACACTTTGAATCAGGTATAATTACAGGATTCCTACATCCCTTTAACGGGCTTGATCATTTTCTTGCAGCATTGGCCTTAGGTGTTTTTGCCAATCAATCTTCAAACAGGATTGAGTTTCGATTACCCTTAGTTTTTATTTTTTCATTGTTAGTTGGTGGATTGTTCGGCTATTTTTTTACAAAATTTCCTGGAGTTGAATTTGGAATAGTGCTTTCATTATTTGTGTTGGCATTTGCTATCATGGCCAATCAGAATATAGCAAGAAATGCAAAGTTTGGGTTAGCCGTATTATTCGGCTTATTTCATGGGAATGCTCATGGAAGTGAGTTCGTTGGATCAGCATTTGATTTTTTTAATTATATCGTTGCCATTTCACTTGCGACAGCATTTTTGCATGCAGCTGGAATCTTTTTAGTTCTTACTTTAAAAAAATATCTTTCAGCATCACACGCAAGTCGAGTCCTTCAAGTGTTTGGCTCCATTGTATTTATGGTTTCCTTATCATTATATTTGAAGATTTAATTTTTATGGAGTTTCATACACTGAGTAGGATAACGCTAAATGAATATTATTTATCGTAATGCAGTTAATAATGATGTTGAGCAACTCATTGAACTACGTATTTTAATGCAACTAGAAATCAATAATAATATCACAAATGAAAATATCTCCGAACAATATAGAGAAAAATTAAAGCAATTTTTTGAAACTTCTATTTCAGATGGACATTATATTGGAATAGTTGCGTTGGATGGTTTACAAGTCATTGCGACAGCAGGAGTTTGTTTTTATCGTAAACCACCAAGTATTTCAGGCGGATCTGGCGTTGTAGGATATGTCACTAATGTCTTTACTAAAAAATCTTACCGCGGTCAGGGCATTTGCACTCACCTCATGGGTGAAATCAGTGTCTTGGCTCATAGTAGGGGAGTGGATAGGCTTCACTTAGGAGCAACAAGTGAAGGGTCGAGAATTTATAAAGCGATCGGGTATCGAAGTCCTAATCGCGAACATTTAGAGCTGAATGCTCCATTTTTTTCTCCGCACTCCGCACGGATAGATTAAAGTAGTAAGTTATATTTGAAAATATTTTAATAGTTTTTACCAATGATATTTATAAATAGATTCTTACACATCTTAACTTTCTTATGTGAGACGTATATACAGGGGGAATAATATGAAAATATCAAATAAATCATTTTTCTGGGGCATGGTAACTTTATTGTTATTTACGTTTGCTTCAGCAAAAGAAACAATAATATTAAGAGAAGAAATTACAGTCCCTACATGTTATGAGAACTCAAATAAATAATTTTAATATCAAACATTAATTTTAACATATTCAATTGAAAAGTTATATCGCCTCTGCCAAGAGTAGATTAGCTATCTTCGACTCCTAAATGCCTGGCTCTGGAAGCATAGTAGTCAAGCTCCTTAGTATGAGTAAGTAGAGTTAGTTCAAAGTTTAGAAATATTATCATTTGCTCTGGTCTGAAGTAGGTCGATTGAGGCAAATAAAAACTCAATTTATTTTTCTAACTGATAAGCCTCATTAAGTAATTGAGTTCCGGCATTTATTTCATTTATTCTTTTCAAATATTCACCGTAAAAGCGAAGGTTTTCAGGGGATCTATGAGCCTCAAGTGCTCTCTCAAAATATTCCTTTGTTAATTTATTGCGCTTGTTTATATCTAAAGAATAGTCAATCTCGGTTAGCCGTGCTTTTAATATTAAATCATTGGCAAGGTTTTGTAACTCTTTTTTTAAAAGTTCCATCTGTTCAGTTACATATCTCCTTTTTTTAAGAAGATCTTCATGGTCTTTTTCGGCATTCGATGAAACTGCAAATGACATGACAATTACTAACATATAAAATAAATTTTAGTACTAATTTCATTTTTTCTCCAATTTCCTAATATCAATCAGATAAGTAATTTAGAACATTTAGAATTAATTATTTCTCTTGTATTCAATTTAAATGTTTCCTTATATTGTAGGGTATCGCAACTATAAACGAATTTCCAAATCCATAAAATATTTCCCTCTTTTGAGTTAATTGTCGCGCCATTTTAAAAAGCCTTAGCCATTGAATATAATTTAAAATTACTTTCAGTGCAAAAAGTATACCGTCTTAATGACTCATTTCATTGTTTTAAAATCCAATACTTCTGGAGCGGAGCCCGGCCATGATTGTGGAACCTACCAGGGCAGTCAATAATACTGATAAATATAAATAATTGGTAATTTGAGCAACTACTGTCAAAACTTTAGCCGCTGGGTAAACTTTCACCGTATAATATTCATCCGATACTTTGCGTTCCTTTGGGTAATTTTTGGAAATACCTTCAAGCCAGTGAATAAATTCCATTGATGGAAGAGAGTCAATTGCTTTATGAAGCATTTCATTAAATATAAAATGTTTATAAAAATATTAATAAATGTCCCATTCTGGTGCCTACATACAAGTAATTCACATCTCACTTGACAAGAGTTTTTTATCTCTAATCAAATTCTAAATATATTTTGCTATTGAAGAAACAAAGCATAACAAGCATTACTAATTCGAATATTTTGAACAGTTGGGTAAGGTAATTTTTCGAGTTCTTCAATGAGTGAGTAATTGTAGCCATATAATCGATCCTTTATTAGAGGAGAATACTTTTTAAAACTCTCACTCATTTCAGTTATATAGAAGTAAAACTTTTTAACTAATTGCTCGAAAGACACATTGCTAGTTAATGGCACATTTAGCGGTAATGGTTCTGTAAGTGTTTTTAAATATTTTACTCTCTTATAAAATAGTTCTATCTGTAAAAGGAAAACGTCAAAATTTTCTTGTGGTCTAACGCCGCGAACTTCTGTTCTTTGCAAATCCGAGAAATTTTAGAAAGTTGTGGATGGTTGAAAAGGAGAAGATAGCGGCATAACCT
>CAZTDX010000109.1:0-7594 GCA_964612425.1 uncultured Pseudobdellovibrionaceae bacterium | reverse complement strand
GTTGGTAGTAGCTCTAATTGTCCTTTGCTCATCAGTCCTCCACTTGTTAGGCCGACTTAATTTCGGCTCTTGCTATTTATAATGGCAACTATGGTGCCAATATTGCTAAATAGGTTTTAATTAAGGCTAAGTTATTATTTTAGCTTATGAATTTATCGATGTGTGGAATTTAATAGGAGAGTGAGAGTCGTTTAAAGTTTTAAAAATTAAACAATAATGTTTATTTATTTAAATATCAGATTTTAAAAAGAGAATTTATTTCATACCATTTAATTTTATTTAATGAAATTTTAAGACTTAAGAGGAGGTCTTAAGAATAGTGGAAGTTAATACCTGCATAGCTCTGCAACAGTAAAAATGCCTGTGCACTTTAAATTCTGTTGTACCGCTTTGAATATCAGACGAATCCCTGAGTAGTAAGCTCATTAGGTTTGCACAAAAGACTAACGGTTCTTTTATTTAAATATCGATCGACATTGATTAATATTTAAATTTGACCTGCGAAATAAATTTAAAAATGACCTTCTTTCTGGGACATTTTTTTGAATAACATCTTCATTCGGCAAAGGGTCAATTATAACCGCTAATGGAGCTTTAGTTTCTTTATCTATCGCCCATATTCGACCGTTCCAAATCTTAAATTCCAGAGAAGCATTCGTGCTAGATTTAGAGAATAAAGAAAAACCAATATAAGCTGAAGCGGTTTTTTTATACCAATTTAACTTTGTATCATCGTTTCCAATTTGAGTTTGGGCTTTCTCACTAGTAAAAACAACCCGTTGAATATTTAAACTCTTAAAAAATTGTTTAGCCAACTCGCTTTGCTCTAGATGTAATGGAATACCACTTAACTTTTTATTGGCATCGTTTAAAGCAACTTCATTTATTTGCTCAAATACAGGTTTCAGTACTGAGGCCATAGCATTTCGTAGCAGAGATCGACCAAGTAATTCGCCACTATAGAACATTTCTTTTGAAACTTTATTTTCTAGTTGAGCCATCACTTTTTGAGCATCTTTTGAAAGGACAATTTTTTGTCCAATAATCGCTTCTGTTTCTTTGAGATATTCTTTTAAAAAAATATGTAAATGATGCTCTTGTCTTTGAAACCCGTTGACATGACTCGTCACGGACTGACCCACATAAAGACTGGAGTGAAACCAAATATCCTTAGCGATTGAAGCTCCCAAATCAGAGAAATACTGGCGATGGAGAGAGAGAAGTTTGACTCGATTCCATGGAATATCTTTTGGCAATCGATTTTGGCTCAGAAGTGAAGTTGGATTTAAAAGCACATCGGCAAAATCTCGAAAATAAAATTCCATTATTTTACCGCTGTTCATATCAACTTTTACTGTCCAATTTTGAGTATGAGCTTCAAATGAGAGACCAAGAAGATGATTTGATACCGCAATATTCTTTGCAAACTTGGGCAAAAACTCTTGTGTTTTCCAGTGATCTATAGCTTTTTCTAATGGTAGGTCTGGAAACATTTTTGTAGCTATTTTTTCAATACACTGATCGCAACCCAAGAAACCATGGCCCGGGAATACCTTTTCATTTAAATTAGTTTGATTTAAAATGCGATCCGCAGATCGGTAGGCAACTGAAATAGGGATGCCTAAAAGCGATAAATTTACACCCATGAAAGAATCCATAGTTAAATTTCGCATTTCTTTTGGTAAGTATTCAAGCTGAGCCTTAATGTAATCATTGACTAAGATTTCTCTCTCAATTTTTTGCTCAACTCCAGGAATATGCGGTACAAATTTAGCAAAGAAACCACCAACTGAACCGATGGGATCGATATAATAAGTTGAACGACTTAATACTTTTCTTCCCATAGTTGTATAAACGGGTTCACCGAATTTAAACTTAAGTGTATTATAGCTTAAAGTGTCCGATTCAAGACATGGTATAAGAATGCTTGATTCATTATTTTGAACCCTCTTCCAATCTGTATTTTCAATATAATTTGAAATGACGAGATTTGAATTTAGCTTATCAATGGATGCCTCAAATAAAAATACTCGAACCGGTTTTTTGTCTTCCTCTGACAAAAGGTTATCTTTTGCTTTTTTCTCATCCCGAAGGCGGCGAGCAACATTAAAATTATTATCAAAAAATAAATATTCTTCCATAACTGATGAAAATTGGCTTGGTATTATGGGTTGCCTGTAAATAAATCTTTCATTTAATTTTTTTGAATCTTCTTGTGAAAGAGCTAGAGACGAAAATACAAAGATAACCACATAAAAATAATTTTTTATGTGACTGAGTTTGGTCGATATTACTTGCAAAATTGCCGCCTTTAATGTTGATTAACAGATCTACTTTATTACGATTCAATTACTTTTTATCTCAGGAATGAATAATATTTTGGAGTGTTTTTAAACTATTATAATTTTTACACTCACTCAGAAATTGTTAATACATCCTTGTGGCGCCATGAGCTTGAAGGAGTCTTTGAATGTCATTTAACCTCTCATATTTAGCCGCAACCCCAAGTGCTGTAGATCCTTTATAGTTTCTAGCATTAATATCAATTCCAGGCTGTTTTAATAAAAGCTCCACAATTTCTCTACTCCCAAATTCAACGGCTTTCAAAAGAGCTGTCAATCCACTATCATTTTTAGCATTAACATCAATGCCAGGCTGTTTTAATAAAAGCTCCACAATTTCTTTACTCCCAGATTTAACGGCATTAATGAGTGCCGAATTTCTGAAATAGTTTCTAGCATTAATATCAATTCCAGGCTGTTTTAATAAAAACTCCACAATTTCTTTACTCCCAGATTCAACGGCATCAATGAGTGCCATAGATAAGAATTTGGATTCAGCAATTCCAGGCTGTTTTAATAAAAGCTCCACAATTTCTTTACGCTTATATTTTATGGCACTATTGAGGTGTTCCCAAACATTAACGTCAATTCCAGGCTGTTTTAATAAAATCTCCACTATTTCTCTTAACCCAAACTTAATGGCGGTTGTGAGTGCCGTCAGTCCCATATCATTTTTAGTATTAACGTCAATTCCAGGCTGTTTTAATAAAAATTCCACAATTTCTTTACGCGCTCTATCTTCTATAACTAATATGAGAGGAGTATTTCCTTCATTATCTTTAGCATTAACATTAAATCCATGCTGTTTTAATAAAAGCACCTCAATTTCTCTAAACCCAAACCTAATGGCGGTTGTAAGTGCTGTCACACCGGTATTACTTTTAGTATTAACGTCAACGCCAGGCTGTTTTAATAAAAACTCCACAATTTCTTTACTCCCAGATCTAACGGCACTAATGAGTGCTGTCTCTCCGGAAGTATTTTTAGCATTAACATCAATGCCAGGATATTTTAATAAAAGCTCTATTACTTTTTTATGTCCGCTTTTTGCAGCTAATAAAAGTGCAGTGTCTCCAACATTATCTTTAACATTAATATCGAGGCCAGGTAGCTTTAACAATTTTTCCATACTATCTAGACTATTAGTACGTATAGAATTAATTATTTTATCATTTTGCTCCTTGATAAAGTTCTTCTTGCTTCCATCACTTGAATTTTTCCAATGTCCCATTTCGGAATGCAGTTGCATAAATTCTGCCTTAGAAAAGCTTCTTTCAATTATATTTAAGTACTTAAAATCTATAAATAATAACTCATAAAATGCATTTTTCCGAAGACTAAAAGAAGAATCTACTCTATTTAAAATTGCCTCTAAATCTGTCTTAAAATCAGACTTGCTGTACAAACCTAATGATTCTAATTGTTCTACTAATCTCCCACTTTTAATAAACTTAAGCTGATCTTCCTCTTTGTTTGAATCTCGTAGCTTAAGAAAATCTTGGGCAATTTTATTTTTGTCTAATGATTTATCAGCCAGAGAGGGAGTATATTGCTTACCCTTCTTAACCTCAACATTAGATTCTATAGGTTTAGGTTCAAAGATTCGAACCTCTAATTTTTGATCTCCACGAGAGTAGCTATTAGAAAATTGGTACTCATGCGAATGAGGAGTGAATTCTGCTCTAACATCATCGAGACGTGACATAATGTTAATTTGAACGAAATCTGTGATGACTTCCATGTTAGAAAGGCCACCATGACCTGGAATATGCTTTCCAAGATCAGTAGGTATGGCTAGTCGGTAGCCTTTTTCTTGAAGTGATCGATTCATAGCATCCAAGAATAGTTCAATTTTTTGTGTTGGTATATTTTGAAGTTTATCTAAAAATGCAACATTCTCCTGCTGGCCTGTCTGTTTATTGATGGCTGTTCCCAGAACGGTGGTGGCTTGGCCATTTGATTTATGGCTAACATCGGTCATTGTAAAATAAATATAATTGGGATCTAATGCCTTATCAAAATATGTTCTGGATGAACAGTCTGCTCCCAAGCAGGATCTAAATGGAGACTCTTGAATGGAAAGAGAACGAACTCTAATCACATCAGTGGGTCTAGTCGAATAGGGTGAATTGAGAACATCCTTTTCAAACTCTTGAATCATTTTTACTAGAACTTCATTTTTTGATAACCCAGTGGGAAACTCAACATTGAGCTTTGCTTTAAGTTCAGCAAAGTGCCCTGAGTATTTTAAAACTTCTGCAAAGGCATCGGCCTCATTCCAAAGTTGATTAAGCCCTTGAATTTTATCCATCGCATTGGTGCTTTTTAATAAACTCATAGTTGATTGATTGCCGTAACCTATAGTAAAAACAAGATCAAGCATCGTTTGTCGAATAGTACGAGTATCTCGACCCTTTTGACTCATCCATGCTTCTAGATATTTCAGCGTTTCAAAGAGCGCTTTTGCTTTTTGCTCATAAACAACATGATCACTTTTTAAATCAGCCAATAAATCACGATTTGTTTTAGAAATAATTCTGTCCAAATACTTGATAAATCTTTTTTGAGCCTTTTCTTGAAATTCTGATCTAGCATCGTTGATAGCACGCGCTCTTGCTCTTTCCTGCTCTGTGGTCTCTTTACCAAGATTTAAGGGCTTTAAGCTCTCTGGCATCATAGGATCTTTGTAATCGAGGACTTTTTTCCAGAAGCTTAGATTAGCTTCGATTTGAAAAAGGTTATTCCTGACCTGTCCAAAAGTTGTAATCTGTGATCTAATAAACTTATCAAGTGCTTTAGGAGTTTCGTAAACTTTTTCAACAGCTCTAATTTCAAACTCTGGGAAATGATTTTTAGCTAAGTCAGGATATTTCTTTAAAATTCCAATTACCGTTGTTAAGTTATTGCCACCCAAGCTAGTTTTGGGATCACCAAAGAAAACTTGCTTATAAATTCCGAATATTTCTGCTTGCTCAGAATTTAGAAGCATGCCTTCAGTCATAGCTTTACCAAGTGTTTCTAAACTCTGAACTTCTGTTTTCTCGTTTGATATATTTAAATTCGCAGAGCTACTATTTTTAAAAAGATTAATACACTGTATAGCTGCGTGAGCAGAATTTATTGAAACATAAAATGTTAAAATGAAATTAAATATATTGTATTTTATCAATTCAATCCTCACTTGCAGCTACTAAAGTATATTTAGGTAAAATTTCAATACCTCTTCAATCAAAATATTGTGAGATTTACATCCTTTTTTATCAACCAAACATTTGATCGCTAGATGAATAAATATATATCAAAGTGAAGTTTTATGAAACTGTAAGTATTTTGACAGTATCGACAGACGAAGTGTCGAAAGTTTATATGCTTATAATTCATTAAACCTACTCTTAAGCCACTTGTGATTTATAGTAACAAAAATTGTCCATGGACCACTCTTTTTAGCCAAAAGAATCTAACATTGAAAAAATGGCTATTCTTATATTTTTCTTTCCATCGATGGTAGATATTATAAATTGTTTTAATGTTCCACTTTGGTTTTTCATTTCGGCCTATGAGTTCACGTTTTTTCAATTCACGATCGACTTCTGTATGCGAATTGTTATTTTGGTGAAGGAGTGTAATGATTGCACGTATAATCATTAGTCCTTTTTTATTAAGAATAAGCTGTCCGCTATGAATTTAATAACTATAGGGTGCTACAGTGTTAGGTGAAACGAATTCCACTGGTTTTAAAACTTCAATAGTGACAATTATTGTTCGGAGTAATGAATGGGTTGAGCGAAAGAGATGTAACTATAGCTGAGCACGTCGATCTAAAGTGCGACAGGAACATCTGTTTAAATAATTAAACAATAATGTTTATTTATTTAAACAGATGAATTTAAAAATGTATTTATTACATATTGTTTTTTAAACATCTTTAAACTACAAATATTTACAAGCAGATTAATAAACGGCTATTATTTATAAAAAACATCAAAAGGACTTTAAGGAGTAAAATGCACTTAAACGAGAATAAAAACACTATTTGTATCCTCACTATAGATGATCAAGTAGCTGATAGAATATCGACTCGTTTTGAATGTGAAAGATTTTTCTCAAAGCATTCTAGCGGATTCATTTTTGAGGAAGCAGCAACTGTTGATGAGGCCATCAATAAAATGACCAATCGAATTTACCAAATCATTTTACTAGATAAAGATTTAGGTAACGATGAATTTAATAATCCTATTTCTGGAATCAATTACATTAAACTTCTTCAGGAAATCCAGCCTATTTCAAAAATTATAATGCTGACAGCAAGTGAAAGACCATCTGAAATCTCTTTGGCCCTGAGAAATGGTGCTTATGATTATATTATCAAAGGCTCTGATGAGGAAAAGTCATCACAGCGTGAAGCCTCTTTAAGGCGCGCACTTATAAGTTCATGGGATAGCCTGGACTTAACTGTTAGCTCTCAATCAACGAAGTACGAGGGAATGTATTCTAAATTCATTTGCAAGAGCCCAGTTATGGTGAGATTTGATCAAAAGATTAAAGCTGTAGCAGACTCTCATCATCCCACTTTATTATTAGGCCCCACAGGAATTGGAAAAGGAGCTATTGCTCGAAGAATTAATGAATATCGATCGAAGAATCAAAATTCTAATAGGCCTTTTGTTAATATCAATATCGGAGCTATGCCCGATAGTTTAGCTCAAGCTGAATTATTTGGCCAAGATCCTTATTCTTTCACGGGCTCAGGCTCCAAAACCAAAACTGGGCTGATTGATGTCGCTAAAAACGGAGATATTTTTTTAGATGAAGTGGGCGATGCCAGTGAAGAAATGCAACTTCGTCTTCTAAAAGTAGTAGAAGAAAAGGAATTTATCCGAGTGGGTGGTAGAAATCCCATTAAAACCAATGCACGCTTTATTTTTGCTACCAATAAGGATTTAAAAGAATTAGTAAAACAAAATAAATTTCGTGAAGATTTGTATATGCGTATTGCTGCTTTAGAGTTAGAAGTTCCCACTCTTGAAGAAAGAAAAGAGGACTTAACTGATATTATTGAAGCCATTTGCGAAAGAATTCGGAGTGAAAGACCTGAGAAAATAGTTTTCTCTAAAGATTTTCCAGAAGATTTTATGAAATACTTAAAACGTGATGATATTCCAGGAAATATTCGCGGGATTCAAAATACTATTGAGCGATTCGTCACTTTTGCCAATTATGATAAGCAAGGATTCCCCGATTACAAATTATGG
>CAZTDX010000108.1:2028-7612 GCA_964612425.1 uncultured Pseudobdellovibrionaceae bacterium | reverse complement strand
CCTGGTACATCTCGGTGAAATCGGGTGGTACATTTCAGATGAAATCGGTCATATGGCGGCATTTCTGAAAAATATTTCTATGAATTGGTTCGTGAATGTCGTGGTGAAATTTCCGACGCTCAGGTTATTGCAGAGCTGGTGAATAAACTGTCGCTCGCGGATCAAAAACTGGTACGAGTGTTAGTTGAGGAACTTGCCAAGCGGGGCTAGCCTTCCACTTCTGAATTTGGAAACGGATCTTTGCCAACAATTCCCTTAATCCATGGCATAGATTGAAATTCTGAGGCTTGATAACCAGTGCAAAGGTAGATTTCAGTAAAACCCAGATCGTGAATTATCTTGCTTATGATTTCACCCTTAACCCCATTACCTAAGTTAGAATCGACATACACTTTCGAAGAGGTATCAAATTCAGAAACTCGGTTCATAAAATCATCAGCAGTGTAAAATCCAATAAACTTTTTGTGTTTGTTATTAGCGTCCATTTGCCAGCAAGAGTGGACCAAACCATCATCGTCCAATAGAATACCATCAAAAAGCTGTTTGGGTTTGGCAATTTCAATGGGCACAAAACCAGCCATTGCCTTAGGGATTAAACGAACGCCAAGGCGTATACAGCGCTCACGGATCTTATCTTCTTCATATCGAGATGTCACAAGTATCGCTTGTGAACCGATACCAAGCTCCTCAATAACATCAAGGCCAGTGAAATCCTGATTTAACAGTTCATAATCAACAAGATAAAGTAGTGCTAATTTTGCATCAGTTGATTTGCCAAGCACCCACTCTTTGAATTCTGGTCCAGACGTAAAAGTACGATGCTCTATGTTGAATTCAGAAACATTTTTAGATTCGAAGCGACCCTTCCAAATTTGATGGATCGAAATGTCATCATCAAATGAGGCAACTACCATATCAGGAGTCAGTAATAGTTTTTCAACAAACCAACTAGGAGCCGTCACTTTATTAAAAGACATTGTAATAGTTGTGCCTGAACCTTCGCAAGACTCAATTTGAAATTTACCGCCCGAATCTTCAACAGTTTTCTTAGCATGATAAACACCTAAGCCACTACCGCTCTGAGTGCCCTCTTTTCCATGACTAACTCCAAGTTCACCAAGCTTTTTGAGCATATGTTCGGGAATACCCTTGCCATTATCTTGAACTATGATAGTTGCTCTTTCTCCATACTTTCTGACTGCGACAATAACTTTTCCTGTTTCATTTGGAAATGCTTCGACAGCATTATTCACTAAATTTGAGATTGCTCGTTTTAACTCAGCAGCATTGATAATAACAAAAAGACCATAACCTTGATCAAGATCGCATTCAATTTCAACACCCTGCTTTTCTCTGAATTGTATTCTTTTTTCAGACACTATGCCGTCAATAAGCGGTGTCAAAAGTGCAATCTGAGATTGGGTATTTTGAATAGCAACATTGTCATTGTTGATTGCTTTTTTACTTTTGGTTAATAGAGTATTCGCTATATCATTGATCCTGTTTACTGCGCTTCTCACCAATATGCGCTTATCCTCAGGCAGACTTTGCAAACTACCTGTAAGCAAGGTCAAAGCTGATAGCGGACTACGTATGTCATGAGAAACCTGCTTTGCTATTTGAATTGCAGCTTCGCCTTCAGCCTGAAGGATTTTACTTTTCTGGTGTTCCAATGCATTTAGCGAAAGGGATCGCAATCCCTCATTGAGGATGTTGAGTTCGACAACATAAGATCTATTTTTTAATTCGATAAAGTCTTCGAGTTGTCCTTTGCTTAACTTATCAGATAGAATTTTAATCGGCTGGGTTACTTTCTTGCCAATTTTTCTCAACAATATAATTTGAATACCAAAGAGGACCAAAATTAAAATCAGGGCTGTGATAACTATTCTCTGGTAAGCCTGATATAAATTATCAAGACTATAGATGACTTCTATATTTCCAGCCACACTTGATCGCGCTTCATCGAAGTAAACATGCGACAGCATATTTAACGTTCTCTCGGCGGTCTTATTGAGAGCACAGATCTCGTTGCCATTTGATGTAGTAACTTTTATTGCAACGACATCAGGCTCAGAGAAAAAAGCTTTACACTTTCTATAGGCCTCATGATTTGATCCTGTTACAAGGTCCTGTGATAGTCCTTGAGTAAATAAATTCTGAGTAACCATAAGGCGTTCTTTAAAAACAGTCTGAGCAATATATCGAAATGCAATGCTAGATCCAAAAGCAAAGAATACCACTATGCCTGTAGTTACTAATAAACTTAAAATAAGAAATGCTTTTTCGATGGAGGTTTCTTGCTGAAAAGGCTTAAAGATTTTTCGAAACTCAATCATTGGTTTTTCCATAGAAAACTCCAGAGTTCCGACTCATACCGATAGTGGGTGTCGGGAATAACAATGTCCTTATGATGTAGTATTGGTATATTCGTTTGGTAGAGTGGAATGACCGTCCATTTATCCTCAAAAGATCGTAGGGCATTAATGTATCCATTGAGCCGATCTGCTGAGCTGGGGATAAAGCGAATTTTACTCAGTGATGCAAAAAAGTCCTTAGAGTCAACATCGACACCTGGGAAATTATTTTCTTTAATACAATCTAAGAATCCATCGGGATCAGCAAAGTTACCGATGTAACCGAGGTAGGCGATGTCGTAGTCACCAGCATCTCTTCTTTTTCTATACTCTCCGACAGGAAGTTCCTCAATTTGAATTTGAGAAGATACCTTAAGCAGAGCAGTTTTCATTTTTAAAACGAAATCTTTTGGCAGGCGTCCCTCAGACAAAATAATCTTAACGGCTCGATCACCAAGTTGAGATTGAATTACTGTTTTGAGATTTTCTTCAGAAGCCTCAGTCACCTCGCGTTCAAAATAAGATAAAGGCAAAACCCCTTTTGGAATTATAGTTGTCTGGTGATGAAAGTTAGAACTGGGCGTACTGGCCACTTTTGCTAAACGATTAAGATATTGACCAAGTGTTTCGCGAAGCTTAGCATTTTTAAATTCAGACTTTTTCATATTAAAAATAAGATGAGCAAAGCTCAGGCTATTCGTACTGTAGACTCTATATTCACTTGGTAGCATAGAGGTGAGCCCTGGGCCAGTTTCACTCATAAGACCAAGAACAACATCATTGCTTCCACTCTTTATCGAATCAAAGGCAGCATTAGAATCTTTTAATGAGCTAATTTTGATTTCAGATGTGCTTATCTTGGCGCCTATATAATTAGGATTTGGTGTTAAGATCCAACTCTCAGTACCCTCATCATAACTAGCTTTCATGTGACCTGAACCAATATTTTGCCTTCGTAATTTTTCATCGGCTGAAGAAATAGAAAAACCAGGCATTGCAAGAACCTGCAAGAAAGGTGGGTATGGTTCCTTTAATCTAATTTCAAGTTTCGTCGATGAAATAATTTTAATCGAAGAGTGGATCTTATTTTCAGGCAGTGTAGTAGAACCATCAAGTAGTTCACTTAAATAGTTTTTTATAATCGACTTAGATTGAGGCCAGAGATGACGTGACAAACTAAATGCAACATCATTTGCTGTTACAGATGAGCCATCACTGAATTTAGCAACGGGGTTAAGGTGGAATGTGTATGCTTTGCCGTCTTTTGAAATTTCCCAGCTTTGAGCGAGGTCTGATG
The DNA here is from genome assembly GCA_964612425.1 of uncultured Pseudobdellovibrionaceae bacterium. GTDB lineage: Bacteria > Bdellovibrionota > Bdellovibrionia > Bdellovibrionales > Bdellovibrionaceae > CAUJGP01. Next base: position 3,958 of record CAZTDX010000108.1, on the reverse strand, counting down.
TTAGGTTGCCATCAGCATTAATTCTAACAAGGGTTTGATAAATACATTGGATAACCAGAAAATCAAATAGGTTGTAACCAAGGACAGGATCGAGTTGCTTCTTGGGTCCGACAATGCCAATGTTTATTTTTTTCATCTTTTGCCTTTCATTCGGAGACACCTTTGAGCCACGGGCCAAGCTTGTTATGTCCAGAATAAAAATTCCGATAATTATCAATTTCTTAATAAGGTTACTCAGGCGAGAATTGATCTTCATCATAATCCTAACCTTTTACATTTGATTGCTTTAGAGTTTGTCTCAACAATAATCTCAGCATCAGTAATACGAACAGAGAGAGTTTTATATTTAAACTGCTGTACCTTTGTATCCTTTGGAATCAGTCTTAAAATCTGTAGGAGACCACTTGTCGAAAGATTATTTAACCGAGTGGAGAGAGTGCTGTTAAACTCTGGCAATCTTAGATTTTGAATTGTTGAACTTAAAGATACTTGCTGATGGTTGATTGCTTCAGTAGCCTTTAGATCAGCATCTAAATAAAAATAAACCTCATCCGAACTCGTATATTTAAAAAAGTATGGAATATCGCCACGGCGCAATTGAATAAGCTCTGATGTGTCCAGCTCTACGCCTACTGCTGATTGTTCATTTAAAGCTTTATAATAATCTTTAGTTGGCTTTAAAACCCGTCGAATCACAGGATTATATTTTGAAATCAGATCGGTTAATTTATAAAAAATTTCCGTTGAGTTCTGTGATAGAAGTTCTAGAGCTTCTACGTAACCATAGGACAGTAAAGAAATTGAATTTAGGTTCAAATTTTCAGGCAAAATTTGTGTCAGAATATTAGCTAAACCACAACGATCTTTATCGATGAGTCGTGATGGTAAAAGTAAAGTTTGCGCTGGCAACTCAATATTATCGAAGACTGCTTCAATATCTAAGGGAGTAAATATATATCGACCACGAAAGCTACCGCAAGCTATGTTGTCTTTGTGAAGATCTGTGATGCCAAAGAAACTCATTAAACCCAGTACAGCACCAGTTTGAATCAAATCCTGTTCACTTAAAACTGGCACTAGCGTATTGACTGAACATATTTCGACTAGCCCCTCGCTATAGTTCTCAGATTTAAAAATAAGATGAGGTAGACAACCAAAGAGGTTTTCCTTTTGTAAATCAAGAATCGCTCGCATTGAGCTGCTACGATCCAGAAACAGCCACTCCCAGAAAATCGAGCGTGGCTTGTAGATAAACTCAGAATCAACTTGGCAGACAAATCTTCCGAAATTGTGAGTATCCGCATTTTTAAAAGGTCTTTTAGCGAATCCGTTGAAAGGAGCTGTAGTAGTCTTAATTTGATTCATACTAAACACTCCTTCACCTAGAAACTACACCTTTATTGAGGGGTAATTAAAAGTCAGTTGTATGGACGGTTTTCATTTCGCTTTCTAAGGAGTCCATATCAATGGATTGAATATTATTTGGAATTTGAAGTGCATTCAGATCTGTGGAATCTAAAAAGTATTTTCCTGAGCTAGTATCTTTAGCAATCAATCCTTCAGATAGTAAAATAGCTAATGCATTTTTAACTGCAGATGGTGAATGAGTAGTATCTTCTTTACTCACGAAAACAATTTGATTGGCATGAGCAATCAACCCCAGAGAACTCAAAATAATAGCAAACAATTTTTTCTTCATTACAACACCCTCTTTGTTAGTTAGATTTGCCTTGATTTCGAAAGATGTGCTATTGATTGTGGATCAAGTAAGAAGCTTAATATTCTACTTGACGCATAATTGCAATTTATTTATCCTTCTACATTTTTTATTTAAAACAACAATTGTTAAGTAGAAATGTAATTTTTTCAAAGCTTCAGTCCCATTTTAAAAACCAGTGTGTAGGCGGGGGGGGGGGTTATGTTAGCGATT
>CAZTDX010000108.1:0-2018 GCA_964612425.1 uncultured Pseudobdellovibrionaceae bacterium | reverse complement strand
CACCATATTATTTTTTTTTTTCCCAAAAACACCCCCCCCCCGCCTACATCATCGAGACGAGAATACACAAGGTAAAATCGCGGCTATTTTCGCGAGCCAGATTCAAGACTAATTGCATTTCAGATTGTACCACGACACAACATCCACTACGATTGTAGTCGTGGATCAAAAATACCCTTGGTACAAAGATAGCGAACAGCTCACCAACGTAATCACGCTAGTGGTTGCCATTATTTTTGGTATTGGCTGGGCCAATCATAAGGGAGATTCTGAGCACTTCCTAGAGAATGCGGCGAAAGGTACTTTTTTCGTTACATTTTTTGGTGGATTCATTCTGCGAATGATTGCTGGTTCTAACCGACAACGAGTAAATTCTGTTATCGATTCCACAAGAAAATTGACCGAGCAAGTACATCAACTTGTAACCCATGAAAGCATTGAGTCGGAAAAGACCCGCCAGATAATTCTGGAGATATCCCGTACGCAAAGAACGACGAATCTTTCATTTCAAGAGCGTCTCCCAAATATTTCTGACCAGAATCAAATCGACGTGGCAAAGGAAAATTTTGATAATGCGCTCAAAAACAAAGACTTGTCAGAAATTATTTTGTCGGCAAAGGAATATACTGACGTAGTAGACCGGTTCGCAGAAAATATTAAAGCAATTGAGGATATTGATATTGATGTCAATGTTATCAACCTATCAATCGAGGTAATTCAGAATATTCATAGAAAATTTTTTCCACCCCAATATGAAATTGCAGGGAAGATTAGAAGTGTTCCTGTATTCATCAACATTCAGGGACACACTGCCCTCGGACCTGAAGGACATGTTTACACTCCACCAAAGCCTGATAAGGTTCTCACCTTGTTGGAACAGCTCGTTCGATCTTGGAATGAGAAGGCATCTAAGCTGAGGCAGATGTCAGAGCCTGACAAAGTTGAGTTACTGGCTGAGTTTCACGCTGCCTTCACTGGGATTCATCCGTTCTTGGACGCAAATGGCAGAGTTGCAAGAATACTTCTAAAACGACAAATCAAGGCTCTCTTTGATAAAAATGTGAACCCCACTTTTAAGGATTGTCTTCCCGAATATTATCGCTCTTTAAAATTGGCCAACAAGGGCGATATCTCAGCTCTTAAAGAATTGATCAAACACTTGCTCTGAACGCATGATGTGCAGTAGTCAGTATTTGAGTTGACAGTTTTGTCTATGAATTTTTATTAGGACTAAATACGCATAACTCTTTAATCTGACAATGCCTTCCGCCCCATGCCAGTGACTTGGTTGTCCCCCTGGTCGTTCCTGACCACTCCCCCTCCACGATGTTACGGGAAAGTGGTCAGGAACTGGTGTTCAACCAACCCACAGGCCGGGGCGGGAATTTAAGTAATAGATGTTAAGTCAGTTTTTGTTATCTGAGATATGAGAGAGTAGATTAGTCTACTTTAAGTATGGCGATTGCAAACATTTTGCAACGATTGAGTCATAGAGTTCATCATAAGTGAAATGATGCACCTTGTGACCGTGAACGCTTGCAAATTTAGAGCGCCATGCTAGGCGATCTGTGCCAACACAGTTCAAAGATGAATTTCGACCAGCAATCAGCAACAAGTTCCAATCCTTAACCTCCCCCTGGAAGGTAGTTTTTACTGAGATAGAATTACTTGCGTCGTTCATAATCCAAGCCCAATCAACAAGTTGACTAAAACCATGTTCAAATCGAGCACTCCAATCAGGAATTTTTTTTCCTCCGGTTGGGTTCTTAAAAAGCGAAGTTGTTTTTGCATCTTCAAATTCAACTAGTACAAAGTGGCGAGATTTTGAATCGCCTGCAGCAAAGTCACATCGTACTAGATCTTGAATCCATACTTCTTCTCCTATTAAATCTGGATTATTAATTGACGTATTAAAGTTACCAAAAGTTGCAATTAAGTTTTTTGAATTCTTAAATAACGTCGAAGCTTCAATTTCTTCAAACCATTGTTTCTTTAGTAATTGTTCGAATTGACTGAGT
>CAZTDX010000107.1:0-7683 GCA_964612425.1 uncultured Pseudobdellovibrionaceae bacterium | reverse complement strand
CCTATTTGATATTGAACTGATTTTATACACAGCACTACATACCTGCCAAAAAAGCAGCTTGTCTCCTATATAAATTCCTTCTATAAGGGTTTTCTTGCAAATTTTTTGCAAAAATCAGAAAATAATTTTTAAGGACATAGATTATGAACCAAACTATGAACCAGGCATCATCTCTTAAAAAATCATCCAATGAAATGTTTGGCCACCCCAAAGGTCTTTATGTTTTATTTTTTGCTGAAATGTGGGAGCGTATGTCTTATTACGGAATGCGCGCTCTTTTAGTTCTCTATATGACTAAATATTTACTGGTGGACCCTACTCGCGCAGCTCAAGTCACTGGATTTAATACTTTTAAGAGCCTCCTGGAAATAGGATTCGGAAAGCTAGAAATCCAACCACTATCTTCAGAGCTTTATGGACTTTACACCGGCTTTGTTTTTCTTTCGCCTTTCTTTGGAGGGATTTTAGCGGACAAAGTTTGGGGTAAGAAAAAGTCAGTTTATATTGGGGGATTATTGATGGCCATAGGTCACTTTTTGATGGCCTTTGAAAGTCAGTTTCTCTTTGCACTCTTTTTTCTAATTTTAGGTAATGGTGCTTTTAAACCAAATATTTCAACTCAAGTTGGAAACCTTTACCCTGATAATGATCCTCGTAGAGATGGTGCATTCACTATTTTTTATATGGGAATCAACTTAGGAGCATTCTTTTCTCCGCTCATTTGTGATAATTTAGCCGTTTGGGTATGTAATTTACTTGGAAAAACGGACCCGGGTGCAGCCTGGCACATGGGATTTTCTTTTGCTGGGTATGGAATGTTATTAGGTATGTTAGTTTATCACTTTGGTAGAAAATATTTGCCAAACGAGTCTGATGAGCACCAAGCCCCACTTGAACAAAGAGGAAAAGTTCTTCTCAACACAACTCTTAGTTTTTTTGGAAGCATGTTTGGCTTTCTCGCAATTCTTATGCTTCCGCTTCAATATAAAACAATCATCATTTTTGGAATCATTGCTGCAATTGTTTATAGCATAAAACAAATTCAATCAAAACTAGATCGCGAAAAAGTAGCCGCACTTGTCATTCTGTGCATTGGCACCATTGCTTTTTGGGCTATCTTTGAACAGCAAGGTAATACCCTTCAATTGTGGGCCGATGAGAAAGCCGATTGGGCAACGTTAGGTTTGCGTTCAACGAACTACCAATCTTTTAACCCATTGATGATTTTTATTTTTGCACCACTCCTTTCTGGTTGGTGGGAATCCCAAGCTAAAAAATCCGGGAAAAAGTCAAGTTCCATTAAAAAGATGGCTATTGGTTGTTTTCTTGCAGGATTTGCATTTTTAGTTCTATCGCTGGCTACAAAATTTATTACAGTTGAACAATCGTTGATAAACTTATTTTGGTTAACATTAACAACTTGGATATTTACTATTGGTGAACTTTATTTATCGCCAATTGGACTTTCCTTAGTTACAAAAGTCGCTCCCCCAAGATTCCTCTCCATGATGATGGGAATGTGGTTTCTTTCATCATTTATAGGCAATTATTTAGCTGGGCGAATGGGAACACTTTACTCTTCACTTTCCAATGATACATTCTTCCTCTTATTTGCTGTTCTGGGTGGTGCTGTTGGAGTTTTCTTTTTACTCTTTAACAATCGGCTTCAAAAAATAATTGGAGACTCTTAGAAATAGCCTGTGTCATACTTTAGTTTATCAACTTGTATGACATCAGGAGATCATAACTATGAATTTTTTTGAATACCTCAATCTTCGGGGCCTCGTTCATAACCACACACCTCACATTGAGCACTATCTCAATGAATGTAGAGAAAAGAACGAAGTCCCTCGAGCTTATGCTGGTTTCGACCCATCAGGTGCTAGTCTTCAACTTGGTAATCTCATGGCGGTGCTGTTACTTAGAAGAGCGCAACTTTATGGAGTCCAACCCATTATTCTATTGGGTGGCGCCACGGGCCTTATTGGCGACCCTTCAGGAAAAAAGGCTGAGCGAAATCTCCTTGCTAAAAATTTAGCAGAAGAAAATACTCTCAAAATCAAAAAACAACTTGAAAAATTCATCGATTTTTCTAAAGGACCAACAGAACCTATTTTTGTTAATAATTTAGATTGGTTTTCTAAGTATAACTTTGTCGAATTTCTTCGTGATGTCGGGAAACATTTAACAATCAACTATATGATTGCAAAAGATAGTGTGAAGCTACGAATGGAATCAGGCATTTCCTATGCTGAGTTTGGTTATATGCTTATGCAAGGTTATGACTTTCTTCACCTCTTTGAAACTTTAGGTTGCCGCATCCAAATTGGTGGAAGCGATCAATGGGGGAATATCACAACTGGAACTGAACTTATTAGAAGAAAACACAGTACCGAAGCTCATGCCATCAGCTCTCCTCTTCTAACGGATACCGCTGGAAATAAACTCGGCAAAACCGAAGCTGGCGCAATATATCTTGATCCTGATTTAACAACTCCGTATCAATTTTATCAGTACTTGCTTCAGCGAGAAGACTCTGAAGTAATAAAACTACTAAACACTCTCACTTTACTTGATGCCTCAGCAATAACTCAAGCCAAAGAATGGATCGAAACTGAGCCTGACAAGAGAGCTGCGCAAAAACTTCTTGCTAAGACACTAACTACTTTGGTCCATGGCGCCGATCAATGCGATGCCGTTGAAAAAGCCTCACAAGTTTTATTTTCTAAAGATCCCAATGCACTCAATCAGCTATCTTCAACCGCAATACAAGCACTTTCAAAAGAAGTGCCTTCCTCTCAATTTGAAACTTCCTCTACGATCACTGATCTTCTGATCAAAATTAATTTGTGCTCAAGCAAGAGTGAAGCTCGAAGACATATTTCCAGTGGCGCACTGACGATTAATCGAGTTAAAGTGCAGGATGAGAAATTTTTAATTGATGAGAATTCATTTCAAGATAAAAAATTTCTACTCATTGGTTTAGGAAAGTCACAGCTCCACTTAATTTTAAGAGGTTAATTTCTATGAGCGCAGATAGAAAAATAATTCATGAATTAAAAAACCAACTAACAATAAGTATTGGACTTAATGAAATGGTACAAAAGGCGATTCAAACTAATGTCCATAACGCCGATTTTGATAAAATTTTAGATCGTCTTGACAGAGCTTTAACAGCTCAAAGAAAAATGCAAACAATTTTTGAAGAACATTTTAAAAGAGAAGAAGAAAAATAATTCTAGCCACGATGCACCATCATCAGTCGGTGGTATTTTGTCACTGTTTTTATTGGCCCAGCAATTGCTTTACTAAACTTCGAATTCTTAGTAACACCCTAAGATTCGAGTTCTCAGAAACAATGTCCACAAACTAATTTAAGGAGGGATAAACATGAAGACTTTAGCATCTTCACTTCTCATAACACTTATTACACTTGGCTCGGCATTAGCAAATGCCTCTGGCTTAAGATTAGGTCAACCAGCTTATGGTGGCTCGGGTTGTCCAGCAGGTTCCGCCAGTGTAACATTGAGTCCTGATGAAACTGCCGTCAGTATTTTATTTGATAGCTACATCACTGAAGCGGGTTATACGACTAACAAATCAATTGATAGAAAGTCTTGTAATATTTCTATTCCCGTTCAAGTGCCGCAGGGATATTCAGTTAGTATTTTCCAAGTTGATTACAGGGGTTTTAATGCTGTTCCCGCGGGTGGCTCAACTCGATTTGATGCAGAATATTTCTGGGCAGGATCTCGTGGACCTCGTATTTCGCGATCTTTTTATGGACCAGTTAATGACAACTTTACTTTAACAGATGAATTAATTGCTTCAACCCTTGTTTGGGCCCCCTGTGGAGCCAGTGTGAACTTAAGGGTGAACACCTCAATGATGGCTAGAACTAATTCTGCATTTGAACAAACAATGGGAATTGTGGATAGCGCTGACGTAAGCTCTGGACTCATTTACCATCTTCAATGGAGACGTTGTAACTAATAGTTGCTTACTTATAAATAAGGTTATTGGGCTTAATTTCTTACAATAACCTTATTTAGATTCTACTTCAAATTAGTCTCTTTTTCAGCAAAATCAATTTAGAATCAGTTCCAATGCTGTCAGTTCGATAATGCCGGAAAAAAGTACGAGCTAATCTGTTTTCACCATTACCGAACTGCCTCTATTCTTATATTTGTGAACATTTTTTTATTGCACTTTTCCAAGATTTTATTCGTTCTTCTTTCTTTTTTTTATTTAATTTTGGATCAAATTGGCTTTCAATTTTTCTCATTTCAACCAACTCGCCAAGATCCTTCCAGACCCCCGCTCCCAATCCAGCTAATAAACCAGCTCCATAGGCTGTTGTCTCAATAATTTGTGGTCGAAAAACTTTTTGCCCTAAGTAGTCTGCTTGTAATTGGAGTAATAAATTGTTTTTAGTTGCCCCACCATCCACAAAAAAACCACTTATTTTTTTTCCCAAATCCAATTCCATCGCTTTTACTATATCCACGTTTTGTAATGCCATGGCCTCCAATGTTGCTCTTGCAATGTGATTTCGATTACTCCCGCGGGTGAGTCCTGTGATGACTCCTCTTGCCTCTGGAATCCAATAAGGAGCTCCTAATCCTGTCAGTGCAGGAACAAATTCAACACCATTAGAACTATCAACAGCTCTTGCCATGGCTTCTACTTCTTGACTGGAATTAATGATGCCTAACCCATCACGTAACCACTGTACAGCGGCCCCACAAACAAAGGCACCACCTTCAAGTGCGAAGGTAGTTTTCCCTCCAACTTTCCACGCAACGGTTGTCAACATTCCATGTTTAGAATACGTAAGATTACTTCCTGTATTCATTAAAATAAAAGATCCCGTTCCAAAAGTACATTTTACTTGGCCAACCCTAAAACAGGACTGCCCAAATAAGGCCGACTGTTGATCTCCAATCATTCCACTAATGGGAATTCCATCAGGTAGAAACCCAAGTCCTTGAGTATGAGCAAATATACAATCAGACGATTCAATTTTGGGTAGTATTGTTCGAGGCACATTAAATATCTTCAATAATTCATCATCCCACTCTAATGTCTTTAAATTCATGAGCATTGTTCTTGAGGCATTACTCACTTCTGTTTTATGAGTGCCTCCATCAGTCAACTTCCACAATAGAAATGAATCCACTGTTCCGACACGCAAGGTTTTTTGAATATTGGCTTTTTTTGCCTCAGAAATATTTTTTAAAATCCAATTAATTTTTGAAGCAGAAAAGTAGGGATCCAGTACTAAACCAGTTTTATTTTTTATTAATCTTTCTGTCTTTGTTGATTTCTTTATTTTTTCACAAAAATCTGTGGTTCTTCTACATTGCCATACAATGGCATTTCCTATCGCATTTTTTGTTTTTGAATCCCATGCAACAATGGTTTCTCTCTGGTTTGTAATTCCAATACTGACGATATCCCCAATCGAAATGCTACTTTTCGATATTACTTCTTTAATGGAATGTACTACAGACTCCCAAATTTCATTAGGATCATGTTCTACCCAACCAGGCTTTGGATATATTTGTTTAAATGACTTACTTGCTGAGTCTATCCAGGCTCCTTTATCATCTAACAAAACAGCTCTTGAACTCGTAGTTCCTTGATCTATTGCCAAAATATATTTTTTACTCATTGGGCGTCCTTTCCACACGATCTGCTTTGCTCAATTGCCATTGAATATTTTTTAAAGCTTATTTCAAAACACTAGCCTTTAAGTTTTAAAAAATAAAAATAATATCATACTTGCCTAATGCCTAGGAGCATTATTTAGACAATCATTACGAGTTAAATTTACATTGTATATTTATAGAGTTCTCAGTTGCTATGCATTCAAACATAGAGAAGACTATAATTAATATTCAGAATTTTTTTGAAGTTAACGTTGAGGTTACAAATGAATCAAAAAAAACAAGCAATTACTGAGACTACAGCTGAATTTTTAAGCAAGATTGTATTACATCCTTTTGTTAAAGACCACTTCGTTAATATGTTTAAACTTTATTTTAGATTAAAAACTGTCGGTGCAGAAAATATTCCTAAAAATGGTTCGGCACTCATTATTCCAAATCATTCGGGTTTTGCTGGCCTAGATGCAATAATTTTATCACATGAAATCAAAAAGAAAACAGGACGTCTGGCAAAAGTAATGACGCATTTTTTTTGGTTCATTTCAAAAACAACTGCTATTCCAGCTCAAAGATTAGGCTTCATTGAAGCGACAACAGAAAATGGTCTTAGCTTACTAAAAGAAGGCAACCTAGTTATACTATTTCCAGAGGGCGAGAAAGGCAATTTCAAGCCAACAACTCAAAAATATCAACTTCAAGAATTCAAAAGAGGTTTTGTGCGTTGGGCAATTGAAACTCGCACTCCAATTATTCCAACGCTAATCATTGGAGCAGAAGAAAGTCAGATTAATTTAACTAGATTAGAACTTCCATTTTTTTTAAAAAAACTCATTTTACCTTTACCCCTTAGCTACATCCCACTTCCGTCCAAATGGAAAATTGTATTCCTACCTGCAATTAATTTACCTTACCATCCAGAAGCCGCAAACAATAATGATTTAGTACACGAACTCACATCAGATATTCAAGAAAAAATACAAATAGCTCTCAATACTGAGTTAAATGAAAGAAAATCAACTTATTTTTAGAGGAAAACTATGAAAAAACTTAAACCCTTAATTACAATTATAATAGGTTTTTTAATAATTTTTTTAACAATAAGAAATATTGAGAATGAAAAAACGCTTTCATCACTATCACCTTCAATTAATCTTTCCAATGCTATAAACAATGATCTAGAAGAGCTCAAAAAAAATGGCCAATTACCTAATTCAGTTTTCAATTCGATAAGTTCTATCAAATTAAATACAGGTTCATTATCTGATCAAAAAATAAAACCTTCTATTAACATAAAAACAAAAAGTGATGGCAAATACGCTCTTGAATTAACTTTTCTAAATGAAAATCCAAACGAAAAAACAGGCAGATACCTAATCCAATTTAGTGTGTATGATAGATCTACAAAAAATCTAGAATGGGAGAAATTTAGAATTTACAATCGATAAGAATTATCGATTGCTAAGCTTAGTCCCTCTAATAGCAAAATTTTTAATTCTGATAATAAAAAAAAAGCCATACACTTTCGTGTATGGCTTTATAAAAAAGAAGCTGGCACTGCGCTACTCTCCCACATGGAAAACCATGCAATACCATCGCCGCAAGAGGACTTAACTTCTGAGTTCGAAATGGGATCAGGTGTGGCCCCTCTGCTATAAGCGCCAGCAAAAATTTAACAATTGAAAATTTAATTCTAGTGATTTTTAGCGGAATGTTAATTCCATTTACTATAAAAATAATATAAAGCCTCACGATCTATTAGTACGGCTCAGCTGAATACATTGCTGTATTTACACCCGCCGCCTATCAACCTTGTAGTCTCCAAGGAATCTTAAGGGACCGAAGTCCAGGGAAAACTAGTCTTGTAGTTGGCTTCCCGCTTAGATGCTTTCAGCGGTTATCCATTCCGAACATAGCTACTCTGCAATGCCACGGGCGTGACAGCAGACAGACCAGAGGTTCGTTCATCCCGGTCCTCTCGTACTAGGGACAAATCTCTTCAAATATCGACGCCTGC
>CAZTDX010000106.1:0-7849 GCA_964612425.1 uncultured Pseudobdellovibrionaceae bacterium | reverse complement strand
ATGTTAAATGGTGAAAAAGTAACGATGGGGGTTATCGCATTAGGTAGAATATGCCGAAAGATGATTCTCAAATTACTTGATCCGATGAGCTTTGCTCCCTCTACAAACTCCCTCTTTTTTATTGAAAAGAACTCTGCCCTTATGTAGGTGGCAATCGATGTCCATCCAAAAAGTACCGAGATTAAAATGAGAAAAAGAAGGTTTGGAGTAAAAATAGAAGTTAGGGTTACTAAAATAAGAAGAACTGGAATGGAATCCATAATTTCAATAATTCTCATTCCAACTAAATCGACCCATCCACCAAAATAACCCATCAAACTTCCTATAAATACGCCCAATAAGTACGAGATTAACCAAACACCAACAGCATATAAAATACTTGTTCGAAACCCATAGAGTAATCGTGCAAGCACATCTCTTCCACGATCATCAGTGCCAAATATATTTTGTTGTGTTGGTGGTGATGGGTAAACTTCCACGGACTTATTACTTTCAAAGGGGTCCCATTGATTTAACGGCCACAGCGCAAAATCTCCTTGTCCGAATTGAAGACCTCGATAGTCTGTAATATGCGATTCCGTCTGACCAAATAAGCTTGGGTGATAACTTTTAAAAATTGGAAAATAAACTTCGTTTTTAAAATACAGAATGAGTGGTTTATTGTTAGACCACAACTCAGCGGTTAAACTTAAAAAAAGCATTGTTGAAAAAAACAGTAGCCCTACGAGCGTTGCTTTTTGAATTTTAAATCGCCTCATGTGAGTTCAATCCTAGGATCAAATATGGGGTATAATAAATCACTCACAAGACGTCCCAGCATCATCAGTAAACTCGACAGAAAAATAATCCCCATAATCAAATTATAATCTCGCTCCATCAAAGCTTTGTAACTAAGATAACCAAGACCTTCAATTCGAAAAGCTGTTTCTACGATCACTGAACCAGTTAAGAAGACTGACAAAAAAGATCCCATTCCATTCACCATTGGGATCATGGCATTTCTTAATATGTGTCTCCATTGAATTATTGATGATGGAAGACCTTTTGATTTTGCAGTTCGAATATAATCTTCACTTAACACATCTAATATGGAATTTCTCATAAGCATACTATGTGTGGTGAATCCACCAGCGACATAAACTATTAATGGAAGTATAAAATGATAAAAACGATCTTTTATTTTGAGCCAAAAACTGAGTTCTAAGTAATTATCAGAAACCAAGCCTCCGATGGGAAATAAATTTAAGTACGAGCTCCCCGCTAAAAGCACAATTAGCACGATGGATAAAATCAGAGGAGGAGTTGCATATAAAATTAATAAAATAGAACGAATGCTTCTCTCAATAAAACTTCCAGATTTCATTGCTAAAAGTAAACCCATCGGAATACTCAGAAGATAAGTAAAGAAGTATGCCGCAAATCCAAATTGCATTGAGACAGGAATTCTCTCCTTGATTATTTCTATGACTGGATCGCCATACGAATTACTCACTCCGAAATCAAATTTTGAAATATTCTTTAACCAAATCCAGTAACGAACAATGAGAGGCTTATCAAAACCATATTGCTTTTTAAGTTCCTCTAGCAACTCAGAATTGATTACGCCCATATTCTCACTACTAACACTTTTAGCAGATTCTCCATGGAGCCCAAATCGCATTTGTTGTATCTTTTGCTCTAGAGGGCCACCAGGAGCTAAATTAATAATGATAAATGAAACAACCGTGATTCCAATTAAAGTTGGAATCATCAACATAAGTCTTTTTATGAGATAGATTTTTAATTCCATCCTTTTACTTTCAAAATATCCCAGCAACTCAAGGCTTTATCCACCAAGACATGTGTCCTTGTCTATACATTAGAGCATCCGCCGGTCGTTGAATTTTGCTGCTCACACCGTAAAACTCATGAGTGGGATTAAACCACCAGGTGTAAGGGGCATCGTCAGCAATTTTTTCATAAATTTTTTGCATGAGTTTAATGCGCGCTACTCGGTTGGATACTTCTCGAGCCTCATCAATGAGTTTATCGACTTCTGGATTATTATAATTGATAAAATTCGCACCACCTTTAATACTGCTGCTTGAGTGCCACAATCCTTTTGGGTCAGGATCTTGATCGCCACCTCCCCAAGCCATGGCAATGCAATCAAACTTTCCCTCTGCAACCAGGGGTTCAAAAATACTCCAATCAATAAATTTTATTTCCATCTCAATACCTGCTTTTTTTAGGTCTTCTTTATACCAAGTGTGAAATTTTTCATACTCCTTATTGGGATGAATAAGCGTGAATTTGAATTCTACTTTTTTTCCATCAATGACTTTGTCTAGAATTCCATTTTTATCAGTATCCTCCCAACCATCTTCTTTGAGCATTTTTTGCGCGAGCTTAAAATCAAACAACAGGGGTTTTAATCCTTTTGGAGATGAAGGGTTTTGATACCAAACTGGGGCAACGGCTGGAACAGCATAACCAAAAAAATATTTTTTAATCATGGCCTCACGATCCATAAGATGGGTCAAAGCCAATCGAACTTTTTTGCTCTGAAAAATGGGATTTCTAAAATTCCAACCGTAAAAGTACCACGATTTAGGCTCCATATTTTGATACTTTACTTTTAAAACATTTTTTCCCCACACATCACCTGTCGTTTTTAATTGATAGGCTTCCGCTCGGAAAGGAGTAAAATCTATTTCACCTTTTTTTAACATTTCAATGGATAGTGTTTCTTCTTTTATAAATCGAATAACCATTTTATCAAAATTATATAAGCCCTTAAATCGCTTTTCAGCAAAACCGTACCAATTGGAAAATCGTTTTAGTGTTATTTTATCACCTTTATCAAATTTTTCTAACTTGTAGGGTCCAGCTCCCACCAATTCACGATTAAGTTTTTTTGCTTTGGCGGGATCCTCATAAATGTGCTTTGGCAAGATTGTAAGGGTTGCGACTTGCTCAAAGTTTTTAAAGTATTTTTGTTTAACAATAAATTTTACTGTTGTTGGATCGACGACTTCCACCTTCTGAATATTTTCATAAAATGGGCGCTGGAAAGCCCCTTCAAAACGCGGATCAAAAATAACATCAAAACTAAACTTAATATCTGCGGCAGTCACTGGCTTTCCATCATGAAATTGAGCATTTTTTCGAAGATAAAAAGTAAATTCCTTCTCATCTTTTGAGATCTCCCATCTCTCTGCTAAGTGAGGCTCCATCTCGTAGGTGTTAAAATTATAGTCTGCTAAAGTATCAAAGGTCAGAGCAAAAATTCGATGAGAGGATAACTCCATAGATGAAATGGGGTTTAAAGAATTTGGCTCGCTCATCAAATTATAGGTAAGGGTACCACCAACAGGAGCTAAGGGATTGGGCACACCAATTTCTGCACTGAAGAGTGGTGACTGAATAATTAATATCAAAAATAAAATTGCCTGCGTTCGCACCACTTTTGACACTAAACTAAAACCATTTATAAAACCCACACACAACCTCAAATCTCTTTTTAAAATCAGGACCTTAAAATTATAGTTTCATACTTTTGCTGTTTACTTTAGTCTGTCGTTCTCGATTTCATTATTCAACCAACTTGCAGTGCGTAAAGAAATTCCTATTATCCTATTAATAATGTAATCCTTAAAAATGGATCAGAATCGACATTGATAAATTTTTAAGGTTTAGTTGTTTTTCAATGGAAAATAAGATTATTGATGGTAAAGGTAAGCTTTCAACGGAGTTATTCATGAATACATTTGACGTTAACACAACGACCTCTTCAGAATTTGGTATCTTTGGCATTCCTTGTACACCTGAAAAAGCGCAAATTCACATAATGCCGGTTCCCTGGGAAGTTACAACTTCTTACGGTGCAGGAACAGCCAATGGTCCACAGTTAATCAGAGAAGCCAGCGAGCAGGTTGATTTTTTTGATCTCGAAATTGGTAAGACTTACGAGGCCGGGATTTTTATGCACAATCATCCTCAGCAGATTCTCGACCTCAACAACTCACTGAAACCCATGGCTCAAGAACTCATTCAGTTAAAAACTGAAAACAGCAATGATACTGAAAAAATGAACCAACTACTAAAGCAAGTAAACCAAGGTTGCGCACTAATGACTCAATGGGTTTACGAACAAACAAAAGAAGTTTTGAAAAAGGGTAAATGGCCGGTGCTCCTAGGGGGAGACCACTCCACTCCATTAGGAGCCATTAAAGCTCTTGCCGAACACTATAAGGGCAAATTTGGCATTTTACATATTGATGCCCATGCTGACTTAAGAAAGTCCTACCAAGGCTTTCAACAATCACACGCTTCTATAATGAATAATGTACTTCAACTTAATCCTCGGCCTCAAAAATTAGTTCAAGTGGGAATTCGTGATTTCTGCGAAGAAGAATATGATCTTATCTTAGGATCTTCAGGAGTTGTTAAAACTTTTTTTGATATTGATCTTAAACGAGATTTATTTGAAGGACAAACGTGGAACGGTATTTGCCAACAAATCACGAGCGAATTACCCGAAAATGTTTATATTTCCTTTGATATTGACGGACTCGATCCTGCGCTCTGCCCTGGAACGGGAACGCCGGTTGCTGGTGGTCTCTCTATAAATGAAGCTTTTTATTTATTATATTCTTTGCATAAAGCGAATAAAAAAATTGTGGGCTTTGATATTAACGAAGTCTCAGCAGCAAATCTAGACGATGGACAATGGAATGGAAACGTCGGCGCTCGTTTGCTTTACAAAATGTGTGGTTGGCTCGCTAAAACACAACAACTTATTTGAAACGAGTCTTGAGTATAAAACAATACGATGAAATCTAAAATTATTCTCTTTCATTTTAAAAGAGACCTTCGCTTAAACGACAATGCGGGGCTCTTTGCCGCCTTAAAGCGTGCCGACGAACTTACAAAAGCAGGTCAACCTACGGAAGTTCTAGGATTATTTATTTTTGATACTAAAATTCTCAATCAACTGCAAAATAAACAAGACCGTCGCGTTTGTTTTATTCATTATCAAGTTCACGAACTTAAAAAAAATCTACAAAACCTTGGAAGTGATTTGACTATTCTCTATGGAGATCCGCGAGAAGAGATTCAATCCTGGATGACTCATCAAGAAACAAAATATCAAATTATCGACTACTATACAAACTTTGATGATGACCCCTACCCACTGCAACGGGATGCCCATCTAAAATCACAGCTAACTAAACTTGGTTTAGAATTTAAAATGTTTAAAGATCACTTAATCTTTTCAAGAGACGAGATCTTAACTCAAAAACAAAAACCCTATACTGTCTTTACTCCCTATAAAAAGGCTTGGCTTTTACAAATCCAAGATCCTTTTTATTTAAAATCATATCCGATTGAAAAATATTTCCATCGGTTATTAAAATATCACGTAAAATCCCATTATGAAAACATTGAGTCCCTGGGGTTTCAGAACCTCGACATTAGCACCATTATTAAATCAAAATTATCTCATCAGCTACTGCAAGATTATAGCAAAAATCGAGATTTTCCTTTTTTAGATGGAACCTCGCACCTTGGGATTCATCTGCGCTTTGGGACCGTAAGCCCAAGAGCGCTGGTACGAGAGGCCTTGCCCACCAGCGAGGTCTTTGTTTCAGAACTTATTTGGAGAGATTTTTTTGCTCAGATACTATTTCATTTTCCTCATGTTGTTACAAAAAGTTTTAACTTGGCCTATGAAAATATTCAGTGGCGAAATTCTCCGGAGGAATTTCAAGCTTGGAAAGAAGGACGAACAGGTTATCCGTTCGTGGATGCGGGAATGCGAGAGCTTCTTGCCACAGGCTCCATGCACAACCGTGTCAGAATGATAGTCGCTTCATTTTTATGTAAACATTTACTGCATCATTGGCATTGTGGAGAACGATATTTTGCTCAGTTGCTCTTAGATTATGACCTCGCCTCTAATAATGGAAATTGGCAATGGGCTGCAGGCACTGGCTGTGATGCCGCTCCTTATTTTCGAATCTTTAACCCTGAAGCTCAACGTGAAAAGTTTGACCCCAAAAATGAATATATAAAAAAGTGGGTGCCCGAGTTTGGAACGGCAAAATATCCCAAACCCATGGTTGACCACGCTTTCGCTCGCGCAAGAGCACTTGATGCTTACAAGAAAGGTCTCTCAAAATGAAAATTCTCTTAACAGGAGCGACAGGACTCGTAGGAAGTTCTCTTGGAACAAAACTATCAGAGCAAGGAGATGAATTGTTTGTCGTCTCTCGAAATAAAAAGATCCAACTTCCCTTTCCATTCACTCTAGTGAGTGGCGACTTATCAGTGGGTCCACTACCTTCACTTCAGCAATATTCATTTGATGCCGTTTTTCATCTTATGGGAG
The DNA here is from genome assembly GCA_964612425.1 of uncultured Pseudobdellovibrionaceae bacterium. Taxonomy (GTDB): domain Bacteria; phylum Bdellovibrionota; class Bdellovibrionia; order Bdellovibrionales; family Bdellovibrionaceae; genus CAUJGP01. Next base: position 1,476 of record CAZTDX010000106.1, on the reverse strand, counting down.
AAACCGTCGCGCAGAGTTGGACTGAGACAGCAAAAAAATCAATGACTTCTTCTCGTATCCAAGCTACACAAAATTTATTGAATTCTTTAAGTTCTATTAAGCATTTTATTCAAGCATCAGCTATTGGATACTATGGTGATCAAAAGGAAAAGATCCTGTCCGAAGATTCTCCCAACGGAGAAGATTTTTTAGCTGATCTCTGCCGCCAGTGGGAACACGAAGGTTCGCAAATAAAATCCCGCTATCCCGAAGCCCGATGGGCGGCGCTACGAATTGGTCTGGTTCTCTCTAACAAAGGTGGTGCTTTACAAAAAATGCTACCACCATTTCGGTTAGGACTGGGAGCAACTCTCGGAAGTGGAAGTCAGTACATGAGCTGGATTCACATTGAAGATTTAGTTCAAGCCTTCATTTATGTCCTAAACAACCAAGCCCTCTCAGGTCCTATCAACGCTGTCGCTCCTCAACCAGTCACCAACAAGGAGTTTTCTCAAGCTGTTGCTCGCACTTTGCATCGACCATTGCTTTTGTCAGCGCCTCCGTTTGTTTTAAAAATAGCACTTGGTGAAATGGCCACTCTTCTTCTCTCGTCGCAAAAGGTGGAGCCTAAAAAATTGCTCGCTTATGGTTTTAAATTTAATTTTAATCAACTAGAAATAGCCCTCAATAATCTTTTATTAGAGTAATACAAGGGTCAAAGAACCATTTTGAAACTCTTGCTACCAAAAGAACAACGGGTGTTTAATTTTGAAAAATCTGAAATAAAAGATTATTATTCTGAACGTATTCTTGAAATTGCTGACACACAACTTATTACCCAATTTAAAGGAACTTATAAAATTTTAGCAACTGGCAAAAAGAGACCTATTATTCAAAATACCTCAGTCAATGACTTGTTCTACATTTACTGAGGTATTTTATGTCGTGTTTTCAAGTCGTGAAACTCGAATCATAGAATATAATAATAAAACTATTGTACTTTGCGTACAGGAGGAAGCTCCTTTACGAGTACGGCAACTCCTTTACCACATTCTGGATGACCAAACCCACCAGCGCTCTTTCCATTTTTAATATCAAAAATAATTTGATCATTTTTAGTGGGACTAACGCCTCCAGGAACATAATCTAAACTTAATTTGTTTCGTAATTTCCAGGCAATATTATGATCAGCACACGACGTATCGCCACTGACGCCTAAACCACCAACGATTTCTCCCTTAGCATTGTAGAGAGCAAGGCCCCCTCCAAACACGTTCACGCCACCAATACGCTTTCCTTTCATTGGGTCATTGACCGCTCCAAACAAACCACTATCTCCGCCATAAGCAACTTGAGTATCTACAGGGTTGCTTTCTTGTAAACCAAAAAGACTGCCCCCAGGTTGAACTGCAGAATAAAGATTTGCTGTAGATAATGCTAAGCTCGCAAGACTAAATGCATTGGCAGTATTAGCTTTTTGAGCCGAGATCACTCGAC
>CAZTDX010000105.1:0-8130 GCA_964612425.1 uncultured Pseudobdellovibrionaceae bacterium | reverse complement strand
AAAACTAGCTTACTCATCACAACTGCTGCAGCAATCACGCTACAAATGACCTCAGCTTACGCTGTCACAGGAAAAGTTACTGAATATAACTCGCCAGTAACAAGTGGGGTAGTAGAAAAATGTATAGCTTTGGATAAAATACCAGGCGGAATATATTATAAAGATGACGTAGAAAAAGAACATTCCCTTTGTTCAATCGATTTTTATGATCCGAATGTGGCGCTTTGTCCTAAGGAAAAAAGCACCAGCCCTGGAACGTATGTTTTTGGACTCAATGGAACTTCACTTGAAGGTAAACAAAGTGATGCTGAGGAATATTGTTCTAAAGGAATTCCTGGGAATCCAAAAAAACTTGCCTCTTACAAACAAAGTATGAATCAAAGTGGTACCAGTGCTACAAACTCATGGGCATCACTCCTTTATTATCATCTTTCGAGATATTTTGAAACTAACCTCTATGTACCAGTATCCGTATTTAGAACCATGGATATCCATAGCCATTATGAACGTGTCACAAGTCATGCTCATGGAAAAGGAAGTATGAATATTCAAGCTTGGAAATATACTGCTGCTGGCGAATCTGATCCTGCACACGATCCTGAACAGTTTCGTCGATATACAGACGGTCTCAGACAAATCTTTGGAGTTCTCTTACGCGCTAAAGGTGAACGTTATGGAACCTACTTTTACGGAACTAGAGAGTCAGGATGGGCCAAGCAATATCTTGACTTCGAAAACGCAATTCCCTATGCATCTGCAAAGTCAGAGAAACCTCTTATTGGAGCTATTCAGGATGGTATTTTATCAGCAAAACAAATTTCAAAAATTCAAGCTGAACTACACGGACATCAGCCATCAATGGTTCAATCTTTTAACTGGATGATGGATATCTCAGAAATCGCTGTATTGGATTATATTTTTTCACAACAAGATCGCGTGGGTAATATCGATTATATTTGGTATTGGGTTTACTATAATAATAATGGTATCCAATATAAAAAGGTCGATGATAAATATAAGGATTACTCGTGGAGACAAATGATGGACAACTCCTCTGCAATGACTCCTGAAGAAATCCGCCCCTACAAGCCACAATTAATTCAGCGAACTGTTTTAGGTGATAATGATGCTGGAGGTTTAAAACAGTACGCTAATTATACAAAAAAATTTCAAATGCTAGAAGGAATAAGACACATCAGTCCTAGATTATACATGAAGGTACAAGAACTAAGTACTGACTTAACAACTAAGGGAGATCTTTATAATTATATGTTAAAAACATTTTCAATGAGTGAAAAAAATGGCGATTTTATTCAATTCGTTGAAAATACAAAAAAGGCCGCCGATATGCTCAAAACATCTTGCAAAGAAAACAAACTCCAATTCGATCTAAACTCAGAGAGTTTAAACAACATTTTACTCAATTGCGGTAAAGATTCGCTAAATCCTGAAAACTGTAAGGGAGTTAACACTCCCCCACCTTCTTGTTAATAAAATTTATTTACCAAACTTCGCAGCGCTTGGGCGGGTTCATGGCCTGCCCAGCCTTACAACTGAATGCCTGACTAAACTCAGGCATATTCACAACAACGCCATTAACTCGGTATCGAGCCGGTGAATGTGGATCAACTTGTACAATGTTTTTCTCATATTCAGGAGTCGCTTTTCCACACCAAGACTGTGCGTAAGCAACAAAGAAACGCTGGAATTCGAGTGAAGTAGGTGCAGCGGGAGATGCCTTTTTATAAGAGTTCAGAGCGATTTTAAGTCCACCTAAGTCCGCAATATTTTCTCCTAAGGTTAACTCTCCTTTTAAGTGAACACCATCAGCCACAGTGTATTGATCGTATTGAGTTACTAAACATTGAGCCTTTTCTTTAAAGTTTTTAACTGAAGCCTCAGTCCACCAATCATTTAAATTTCCATTTTCATCAAACTGACGACCTTCATCATCAAACCCATGAGTGATCTCATGACCGATGGTTGCACCGGTTGCGCCGTAGTTAGCGGCCAAATCAGCATTAATACTAAAGAGAGGCTCTTGTAAAATTCCCGCAGGGAATACAATTTCGTTCATTAAAGCATTATAATAGGCATTGTTCGTAGAAGCCGTCATTCCCCACTCACCACGATCCAGGGGCTTTCCAATTTTGGCCACTTGACGCTTTAACTCAAACTCATGACCAGCAGTAATGTTTTCAAACCAAGAGTCTTTATTAACTTTGAAAGAGTCATAATTGCGACTGGGCTCAGGGTAGCCCACTTTTTTAACCAATGTTCCTAATTTTTTAATCGCACCATTAGCTGTATTTTGATCCATCCAATCTAAAGTGCTAAACATTCTTCGCACTTCGTCTTGAATTTGACTCATCATCTTTGCACTGAGGTTTTTAGCCTCAGGGCTGAAAGAAACCGACACAAAAGCCTCTCCCAACGCTTCACCAAGATACGAATCAATCGATGCGACACACTCTTTCCATCGAGGCTTCATCGCTTTTTGACCATTTAAAAACTTACCGTTAAAATTAAAGTCTTCACGAATTAACTCTTTAAAAGAATGTCCAGCCACTGAATTAATCGAGTACCACTTTAAATACTTTTTAATTTCGCTAGAGGAAGCTGTTTTAAATATTTGATTTAAACCTTTAAAGAAATCTGGAGCTGTCACGTTAAATTGGACATTCTCAGGAACACCCAATAATTTAAAATAAAGCGCCCAATCAAAATCAGGAGCTAGCGCCTTTATGTCCTCAAGATTCATCTTGTGATACGTAGCTTTGGGATCTCGTCGTTCAATGGGACTCAATGAAACTTTAGCAAGACTTTCTTCAATGGAATAAGCGTCTTTTGCTAACCGAACTCCATTTTTCTCGCCTACGATTTCAAACATTTTTGCTAAATGTTCTTTGTACTTTAAGCGAGTTTTCTTTTTTTCTTCATCTTCTTGATCTAAGTAATAACCCTTTTCAGGAAGACCTTGTCCTCCCTGATCAATTTGCGGAATAACTTGTCTGGCATCACCTGGGTCTTGGTCAACATAAAAACCAAAAAATACAGGAACCCCTTTTTTATGAAGGCTTGCTACCATTTTCGTGAGAGACTCTTTATAGTTTGAACTTTTATTATTAGCTAATACGTTGATGTCTTTGAGAAGCTTTGAAACGCGCTTACGTGCATCGCGACTTGAAGCGGATTCGTTGATACAAGAGCGATAAAACATTCCCATTTGAGGAGCATACTTTTGTTGTGGTTCGTATTTGCCAGCTTGGTATTTTTCTAAAATTCCTTTGAGAAGTTTCTCAGTACTAATATCAATTTCTGAGAAACGGTAGAGTGAAGAGCGATCCTTAGGAATTTCTGTTTTCTTTAACCATTCTCCGCAAGAATATTGGAAAAAATCGTCACAAGGAGAAACTGTTTGATCAATAAGAGAAGGATCAACGACACGTGAAGTATTTTGCGTCAAACCTCTTTGATAAAAACCAAGAGTTAGGGCTATAAAGAGACCTATTTTTATATGTGGCAATGAGTTCATACTCTCCCTTTCAATTATTGTTTATTTTCCTCTATTTTTTAGCTTTTAAGTATCACTTTTTTGTTAGGCCCAAAGGCTTGGGTCTTATAAAGGGAATTTGCTTAGGAAACAACGACTATTTTAATTAATTTATTGAAAGATTAATCCCTTGTAGCTCTCGGGACTTGAAGAAGGAAATAAAGCCTTGAATAACTTACAACATTCATTGATAACCTGATTGAAATCAAGTCTTTGAACCATACCAACCACCTTCTATTTCAAAATCATTTATGTGAAGGTAAATCGTAGACGTTAGATTAAGGGCCAAAGCTAAAACTAAAAACAGGAAGTGCAATTGAAATTTTTTGTACTTCCAGCAAGGGATCAAAATCTAACTTTGAATTTTCATTCCCTTCAATGATGTTACTATTCAATGTCAGCATCCAAATCTCTGAGACGCCTTGGTCCACGTGGGAGACAAATATGAGATTTCCTTGTGAGCGAATCGCGTAAAAAACATAACCTCCATTTTTTTCATTTCCATCACATAAAACGGGAACTAAACCTATTTGAACACAACTTTTATTTTCAGCTGGATACCATACAACTATAATTGGTTTAGTTACTTGCGGATTAATATCAGCCGCTGTGACTGCACTTTTTACAGATTGAGATAACGAAGTTACTCCAAATTCTGTACCCGTTAAATAACCACCCGGTATTTTATCAAGCTGAGTAAAATCCCCTCTACCCACGAGAACAAAAGTTGGATCACCCACACCTTTCGAAGAAACTTTTCCAAAAAGGATTGGGTTGGATAACTCTAAATCTCTCGTTTTATTAATTTTTAAAGTATTTATGTTGATTTCTGCTATTCCAGAAATGGGTGATGGAGGCCATCCCCCTAGTTCTCGATTTAATCGCTGAGCACCAACCCATAGTGTATCTTCATTCCAAAGAAGCATTGGCCCTAAGTCAGCATAGGAATTTGCTAATTGGAGTGAATTTTTTAAAGTTTGTAATTTTTGGTTTGATAAAACAGATAAATCAATTCCGTTTAATTTTTCTTTAAGATCTTTTGATAACAAAAAAACTTCATTCGAATCAAGCATCGTTAACCACACTCGACCTTGAGAATCTCGAATGGCCATTTGCGGATTACTACCCTCGGGCAGAGTAAAATAATTTTGGATTTGCCCCTCTTTGTTAGGAATAAATCCAACACCATCTTGCTTAAGACGATTAAGTAAAAAAACTCCCTGAGTTGAAACATCTGGAAGGACTACCGTATCTGTCCCAACAGTTCTTATTTTTTGTTGAATGACTCCTGAAATTAAGTCCATTCGTCCTAAATAGCCACCAGAAGCAAAGTTTGTACTCGTAAACCAAAGTGCTGGCAGTAAACTCTTGTCAGTGATTTTATTTTTACCTTGAGGCGGTTGAAAATGATCAGGCCAAGGGGTCTTTGATGGTCGCGGAGAGCATCCCATGAAACAAAGTAGAATGATCAGTGAAAAAATATTCCATTTCAATTTTTTAGAACTGACCGTAAAGAATAAATTTTCAATAAGATTAAAAAATACCACAAATTCTCCTAAAAACATGATTGATGGCATTTTTTCTTTAGTATGACAAGGAACTTAAGATTCTTACTTATTGCAGAATAAAAATACTTAGAAACCACTACGAGCCCATTACCATTTTTTAAATGAGTGACTCGAAAAAATCGGGTACATTTTTGGAGAAAAGACTAAAATTCTCTTTTGTAATAAACACCGGCTTTGCCTTTGGGAATTTTTTCATAAACATTTCAAGGCTCGAAGCCTTTCGCTGACGCTTCGATTTAACTTCAATGGCAAAAAGCACTTTTTTGTAATTGAAAACATAATCAACCTCATAATCACCCTCACACCAATAACTCGGATTCATTTGATTTCGCATTAATTCTGCCCCAACAAGAGATTCAAAAATTCGACCATGATCCTCATCTCGCAAATTCTCTAAGCGATGAAAGGTCGAAAGAGCTGGTGCCATTAATATAAGTTTTGGAGAGGACGATTTCTTTTTAAATTCGTTATGACCATACTTATATATTGATTTTAGTAAAAAAGCAGATTCATACAATTCAATATAATATTTTACTAAATCTATATTGCCTCGATCTTGAAGTTGTCCAAGGAGCTTATTGTAACTCACTACTTGGGCTGGCAAACTAGATATCAAATAAAAAGCCTGACGAAACAGGCCTGGGTTTTTTACAGTTGCCTGAGTGAGAATATCTTTACCTATAATCGTTTCTATAATGGATGAGGTTAAATACTGCCTCCAGCGGTTTTTATCCTTAATAAAAGAGTACGATCCAGGATATCCGCCATAAATAAGATAATCGTCTAAACTCATTTTCTTTAGTTTTTGAGTTCTCAGATATCCCCAATGAAAAACGGGGATGACCTCAAAGCGTCCTGTCATTGTTTCGGTAAGTCCTTTTTGTAGTGATAAGGAGCTTGAACCAGAAATAATGCATTTAACAAATTTTTTTGTTTTTTTACTTTCATCCCACAGCTTTTTTAAATTCTCAGACCACTGGGGTATTTTTTGGATCTCATCGATGATGAGTATTTTTTTTTGAATTTGTGCCAACTGCCATTGTTCGTGGATCCACACTGGACTAGAGACTCCATCGCCTGATGTATAGTGAACTGAACTTCTATCCTGAATAAGATCACAAAACTGTAAAAGAGCTGTTGTTTTTCCAACTTGCCGCGGACCTTGAACGACTTGAATCAAGGGATGGCGCGAAAACATCCTTTGTTCTAAAATTTTTATTAAATCTAAAAGAATTTCGTTCTTCATATCAACCTACAATTTATTATAGACTAACCTACAATTTATTATAGGTCAATCTATAATTTATTATAGGTGCTTAGGAATGTATTTTTATATTTCGCTTGCTATAGCCTCCAGTCTTGATCTTGGGTACTGATCTGGACCAGAGTGACGAAATCCAACACTTTGGCCGTCTCCAGAAAATCTCGGAATTATATGAAGATGACTGTGCAAGACTTCCTGGCCAGCAATCGGTCCATCAGATAAAATGAGGTTAGCAGCTTCATAAGGAAGGTTTGAAGTTTGAATAGACTTCAAAATTTTTTGACTAACCACAAAGAGATGCCCCGCTTCTTCAATAGTGAGTTGAGTGAACTGAGCTACATGACGTTTCGGGACCACAAGAATATGCCCTGCATTGATGGGGTGAATATCGAGAAACGCTAGAACAATACTATCTTCATAAACAATACTTGCTGGCAATTCTCAATTCATAATTCGGCAAAAAACACAACTCATAGTGGATCATCTCCTTGAAGAATTTTAGTATTAAGCTTTCGACAAGAGAAATACTTTCATCTTTAAAAATACTTTGATTTCAAATTATTCACAAATAATTAAAAATTGCTCTAATTAAACTTGCATTGAGCTTTTAGCTTACCTACAATCTCTTTACTAATAATGCTTTGGAGTTTAGCGATGAGTGTTAATTTAAAAACAGAACCCCATGTATTCCACGGTCACTCTGGAAGTATTAAGTCTCAATTAATGACTCCATCTAAAACTTCCAATCGATTAGCAGTAGTTTTACCAGGCGCTGGATATTCATATCGCGAACCCTTACTTCGATATGGTATCCAAGTCCTCTTGAAAAAAAATTATCAGGTCCTTGCTCTTGATAAACTATACGGTGATGATCCAGAATGGAGGAGTATAAGCTCCGAACAAGAAGCGCGTGCCGTCGTTGAACAAGATACGATCAAAATTTTTGATCAAATTAAGGAAAAATTTCCACAGCCACTTGAAATCCTTTTTGGACGTTCACTTGGAACATTTGCAATGGCTTGCTTACTAGAAAAAGATTTAGTACGACCGCAACAAATTATTTGGCAGACACCTGCTCTAGGCAACAAATGGACTGTAATGAAGGATTGTAAAATTCCAGGCTTTGGAATTTTAGGTACCGCGGACTATTATTATGAAAAAGCAATTGCACATCTCCCTACAAATCAAATTGTTATTGAAAATGCTGATCACTCGATGGAAATTCCTGGTGATCCAATACAATCAATAGAAATCCTTAAAAAAATATTTCTTGCCCTTGATCAATGGATTTGTTTAAAATAATTTTATTATTTTTGAAAAATTAAATGGAAGCCATAGCTCTGTTCTATGGCGAAGTCTTCGCCATAGAACAGAGAAAGGAAAGTTTATCTTTGATTTTTAAAATATTGAGGTGACTGATAAATCGCGTATCTTGTTACATTAGTTGCTTTATTACCTGTAGCGAAAAGTGCGCTATTTTTAACACAGGTAAAGCTAAAAACGAATCCATCAATTACAGCAATTAGACTTTTATTTAATTCTGATTTAGCTACATTAGCACAAAACTTTTCAGTTTTTTCATTATCAGAATATTCATTACGGTCATCGAGAATATTCAATTGAACTCCCTCTAATATCTGAGCAAAATTATTACTCAATTTTTCTCTTTCTTGCATTACTTGAACTAAAGAAGAGTCAATTATACGCCACATATTATCGTGATACATATTATCAGAAAAGTACCG
>CAZTDX010000104.1:0-8141 GCA_964612425.1 uncultured Pseudobdellovibrionaceae bacterium | reverse complement strand
TCACGAGATAGTGTCATTTTTATATAAATCGTAAAAACGCTAATCACTTGATCTCCCAATAAACAGTAAAATGGGAAACGATATTCTATCTCAAGATTCTTTGAGATTAGAGACTATCAATAAAACAGCATTAAAAATTACTGGTACTGTTAGAGAAGTGACAGGTAGTTCAACTACTCTTCCATGCAGCATCACAATTACAACAACGCGTCCGGATGCTACGTCTGAATCTTATAAAATTAATGTAAATAAAAATTAATTATTTACGTTTTATAAGTCATACCGATTTTTTTAACGGATAGACAAATGGAGGTGCCTCTCGGACCTCCATTGTTTTTTAAGTTTACTTTATAAGCTTTAATGTAAGCTCTTGGATGATCGGCTCTTATCTCGGCTAGCAATCGAGCATTATCACTTTTTTTTAAAACCGTCTAGTAAACGTCGACATTGAATATGATATACTTTTTCTAATCTCTCTAAAATGGGAGAGTCCCCGTATTCACTGATAAATTGCTCTTTTACTAGTTTCATTTTCTGTGGGAGCTTTTCAGCCATCGATATTAACACTTGTGAATACTGAGCCGAACTTACTTTAGAGCCTTTGAATAAAAGATTCCAATGTTTTGCGTGAGTAGCTCCAGAGTCATATTGAGTTGCTACAGCCATCGCTAATTGGTGACTAAGCTCAGGATACATCTTTGTTGATACTAAATCATAAAAAGGAGCTAAACGCCAACGGCCCTTTAAATCTCTTAATAGAGAAATATTTTTTGCATGAGCATCACAATTACCAATAAGCATATTAAATATGTGCCATTTTAATAAAGAATCAATATCTTCTAAAGGATTAAATGACCTTTCAGTGATCGTATTAATGCAGTCAAAAAAAGAAGGACCACCTTCTTTTTGGTATTTCCTTTTACATGAAACTCCTTGTGCTTGACAAAAATCTTCTTGGTGTAAACGCGTCCACTTTTGATTAATTTGATGACGATCATATCTTGTGACGATGAGACTATATGTTTTACCTATTTTAATCAACTTTGTTGGAGCTACTTTTAATCCCATCTCTTCAGCCAAGTGAGATTGAAACCATTCATTCTCAGGTAAGTACTTAAATCGATCAGGTGGTGGTTTCAGAATATGCGTTGTTGGATGAGAACCCAAAGGTCGAAAAAATTTTTTGTCGCGATAAACTAAAGGAAGTTTATTTTGTGCACCAGCTAATGACAATCTCAATTCTCCCGTGACTTGTAAGTCCAGTATCCCTGCAGCCCCATGCTGAAGCCATTTTTCCAACTCCCTTTGAGAAATTTCCTTTAGACTTGCCTTTTCATTATGAAGCTCTTTGGTATCAGTAATAACTAAAGCTCCAGCACAATCTCGACCAATTCGCTTTAATAGCTCAAAATCATTTTCAAGCGAAATTCCCATTTTACGACAAAGAGTTTCTCGAGCATTTCCCTCTGGAAGTAAGTTAGCAAAAAAGAACTCTGCTTCTTTATAATAAATAATATCATTATTTAGCTTTAGAGAGAATGAAAGAGCAAAACTGTTTGGACTTCGTATCCACTCATTCGTATATTGAAAACTAATTTGATCATCTAATCCTCTACGAAGCTCACCTACTAAAAATGGCGGTGCCCAAACATACAAAATGTCCATGGCAAACCTCCATCATCGTTCAAAAGTACGAGTTGAAATTGATAATTCTAAATTCATTCGTTTCAATATTTGCAAAATTTTACCAAGAGGAAAGGAATCGCGACTTCCATTTTCTAATTGATATATTAAACGTCGACTAACCCCTGTTCGTGCGGCTAGTTCTTCTTGGGTCAAATTATTTGCTTTCCTCGCTTGATAAACAGCCTGACCTAGAATCTTGATATTAGTGATAGGTAAATGATCCATATGTAGATCATTTTTACCTAAAACACCAATTATGTCAATTTTGATCTAGATATAGATCAAAATTAGCCCTTGGATAGCTTAGTAATGATCTAGATATAGATCATTGTAGGAATAATGAGTAATTTACTAGTTTTTGATCGGGCTTAGAACTTTAATGAAAATGAAGCGCCCAACTTCGGGTAAATAACACTTTTTTTTGCTGATGTTACAGAAGACACAGATAAAGTCTCTATTGCTGCAAAGGCCCCAATAAGATAACGTGGACCGTACTTGTAGTTTAAGTACAAAACGTTGGAAACAGAATCTGCTTTAATGAAATTACCAAAATTACTGGTTTTTGATATAAAAGAATAAGAGTAAAGCCACTTATTAGACGTTGTAATATCAAGATTAAATCTTAAAAATTTTATATCAAAACTTGTTTCAATCATTGATCGTATATTATGACGATACACCTCTTTAAGATTCAAGTTTGAATCACTGCTACCAAAAGTTAAATCTGCTCGATATAAATGGTTTATAAAAGTAATACTGGTACCACTTAAGTACACATCTTCTCCAGAGAAAGTATCGTCATACAAAACACCATATCCTAAAGTATATCGACGAAATCCAACAGCAAAAGCATTGTAATCAAAACCAAATTCAAAAATAAATTTGTCATTGTATTTAATATCATTATTTTTAAGATCAGTGCCTTTCCATTTATAATTCGAACCAACTAAAACGATATTCGGATCCACCATTGTCATTAAATGAAAGTAGGACGCTTTAAATTCATAGGATATTTGCGTTTGAGGTTCCTCATGAGTTGATTTAGGAATCGGAGCGATGCCTGTCACCATCTGATGTTGATAACTGTAAGGTCCCTCGGACTTTTCATTTACAATAAATGGTAGCAGATTACCCGTTCGAGAACTTGATGATCCGTAGCGGCTACCGCTGTTAAGCCATAAGCCTAAGGTCGCTAGATTGGTGTAATTTTGTGGGATTCCATAAAACTTCTTCTCCCTCACATATTTATGAATTGTATCATAGCCGGCATATAGGCGATCGAATTCTTTTTTGATTGTTATGGGCTCACTCAAGGTCTGCTGAGGATATAGATAAATTGTTTTAGCTCCATTTTTAAATGGAAAAGTCTCATTGAAATTACACTCTCGATACTGGTAAGGGGGATAGAACTGAAAGCTCGTATTAGCAATTGCAGAGCGCTCAATTTTAGAATCTTCTAGTTCTTCATTAATGTCCCATATATTATCTCGATCAATCAGAATATCAGAGCCATCTGAACTTATAAAAGAAATTTTATCATTGGTGAACTCCACCGGCCATCCTTGCAAAAGTTTCACAATCTCATTCCCTCTTCTCGTTTTTATCACATAAGAGGGTATCTCATTCACCTGAGTAGTTTCTGCCAAAGGGAGATACGAAGAGTTGTAATAACTCACATTGATAACCTCGTACTGCTTAATTTTTTTAATGTTTCCGCCCAAGGTTAAAAATGTTAGTTCCAAAGGCTCTACATGAAGAATAATGCCCAGCTCTCTTTGACAGGAGCTAAGGTGAATCCCGTAAATTACTACAGCTTGAGCAATTCCAACATGAAGGAATAAAACAACTACCACTAAATGAAAACTGATGATCAAATTTCTAAAAAACAAATTCAAGGGCACTCCCGTATGAAATATGATTTTGCTCCCTCTGCGAGTTCTCATTGTAGTCAATAAAATTAATCTTTTTCTTAGACATAAAAGACACCATATAGCCTCTTACCGTAATGTACTCCCCAAAGGAAAAGGCTAACTCCAACAAATTCGTCAGGTGTTGAAACCCCACACTTCCAGAAAATTTATTATATAATTCAGAGTACTTACCATTGAGGATAATAAGACTTTCAGAGAACTTTAGTGTAGGGAAGAGTTGATAAGAAAAATTTATCTTCAGAAGATTCGTATTCATTTTGAAAGATTCCATTTGACTCAAATCGGAAGATTCTAAATTGAGTTTGATATCATAGTCTGTTACTCCAGAATTTTTCTTTATATTTGTTTTCGAATAAACAATGCTAGTTTCGAGATTACGGCTCATATATCTTAATCGAAAAATAGGACTCACACTTGAGGCCAAAACTTCACGAAATTGCTGATAAACGTTGATCATATAGGTTGGATAAAATGTTCCAAAGGAAAAAGACCAAGCTCCGTAATCTAAACCCATCATAGCCATATAATTATAACTAGCGGAAACAATAACTTTCTCTTTTAAATCTGGAATCAATATCCCACTTAAATTGTTATAGTAGGATGATCCCGCAGGAAGTGCTCCCAAATTTCCCAAAAAAACTCCATGAAAAAGATGACTTTTTGCCTCTGTATAATAGGAGAATGGATTGGAAACACTTGGAGATTCCAGAAAAAAACCACCACCCATCTTCCAGAAGTTTTGAAAGCGATAGGGCTCTCCACTCGAAGATTGATAATAAATAGGAAAATTCTGGAATCCTTGATCATCACCTTGTATATTAATAAAACCCATTCTTGAATGCTTTTCAAAAAGATAAGGCCTAGCATAAAAATAGGTTCTCTCTTCAAAGCTTTTAATCTGCTCAAAGCTATTTTCCATCGAAGAGAAAAACTCCTGTACCCTGATAAGGTCTACAAGTACCTGAGAAGGAAGCGCTCCCTTTCTTGAATCTGAAGGGATTGTGCACTCAATTGGTAGATCTCCGATAGCAAGCAGGTCAATCGACTTGTTTTGAAGCAAAGATCTACTTGGGTCCAAATGTGCTTCACGAAATTTAATAATTTGATTGAGGTCAATAAGATGTGTTTTGCCTTCTATATCAAAAATAATTACTAAATTTTCAATAAACCCAACGGGCCATCCTATTAATAGGGATTGATTTTTATCAGACAAATAAATATTTTTTAAGGTGGACTCAATCTCACTAGTTATTTTCACGTTGTGTATGGGATTTTGAAGTGATTTATATATCAAAACAGCTTTAATTTTACTTTTATTCAAACCAACAAGCACACCCTCTTGAGATAGAAGTTGCAATGAGTCTTCTTGAACTGATAAAATCAACCCGGAATAGTTGCGACAGTTATCATCGATCAGAGTATAAAGATCAGCCGCCTTTGAATATAAGCCAAATAAAAATATAAAACAAAAAAAAGTACTTAAAACACGAAAAATCATTATTTAGATCCACCCACTGAGCCAGCAATATTATTGAAGTGAACTTATCGGCCCAACATCACTGCTCTGTACTGGAAAAAAGAAATCAAATAAAAATACTTCGCGTGATATTAAAGACCAACTAAGTTAGTAACAAAAAACTATATTTGCTTTCTTTAATTTCGATAACTTGTCCCAGCAAAATATGCAAACAGAAAGTTAATGGGTTTTCAATAGCTTAAAGTTCAGGCTAACACAATATGGATCATCCGGCCTTAGAATGGAATCACCGGATCAAAACGGTGCAAGAGCCAAAAGAAAGATCGTCACTGTAGAATAAGGCCGGAAAATAGAATAATCATTTTTTAATTGGGAATATACGCCTATCGGGGAACAAAGCAATTTCACCTATAGGGGTAAAAAAATAACTTTTAAGGGTCTAATTTCTTCTGATTGTTTACATCTCCGGTTCAATATTCTATCTCCACAAGATAATACGAGCGAGGGTGAAACTCAATTAGTTTTATGGAGTTCATTTAGTGAATGAACTCCTATAAGAGCTGATCCTAAAGTCTTGTTACCTGGGGCCGAGATAGCTGGAGGCTCGGTAAGATCTAATACCTAACTTAAAAAATTGGATGCTAAATAAAAAACATACTACTGAAGCCAATAGCATTAATAAAAAAGAGTCAATACTAGCATTTTCAACCCAATTCATAGGTAGTGTTGCAGTGAGTGTTGCCGGAATTAGATAGAGAATCCATCTTGATTGCGCTCCTAAAACTTTCGTCATCGGATACATAGTAAAAGTAAGCGTACTTTCAATGATAAATAATCCCAAAGCAGCTCCTCGATTCACAAAGAATGTTAGAGTTCCTGCAGCAATAAAAATTGTCGCAAAATTTAAAACTACGATAACACTGCAAATTGCTGCTCGTACTGACCACCCTATGTCACTCACCCACCCTAGGAGTGCGAATGTAATGAGACCTTGAAGTAAATCACCCAATGCTGTAGCACTGGATTCGCTAATAGCAATTAAAAATAAAGGATCTCGTGGTGTACCCAGCATAGGTTCAAGTCTTCCGTTATCGATCATTTCACCCATGGCTCTTAAGCCACCAGTAAAGAAATTCACTGCCCCCCATCCAACATAGGCTAAGATCGTCATTGTCAGATAATATGGCCAAAGATCCTTATTTTGTTCTTTTCCATCGAATAGCATAAGCCACATACCGTATAAAAAAAGCAGATTGTTTACAATCATCGCAACAACAGCAGACCATAAATTAACTTTATTTGATGCTTGAGCGTTCCAATTATTGCGAATAGCTTTAAAAAATAAAATCAACATTCTATCCACCAAAACTTTGATGATGTCGTTTCGAATTTTTAAAAAAGAAAATATTTAAAGTTAGCAAAATTAAGGTCTGCAAGAAAATCCGTAACAACCAGTCTATTGTTGATATTTGATAAAAATGCCCTTTCACCGCAAAATATCCTGCTTGGAAGAAAATATCAGATGGAGGTAGCTTCAATAGAAAGGATCGTGCTGGCTCAGAAAAATCTGAAACTGGAGCAAAGACTCCACCAAAAATTAGGAATAACTTACTGAATGGAAGGGTTAGATAACTCGTCATTTCCCAGCGAACGTGTGCACTTGAAAAAAGAAGAGAATAAAAAGCCTGTAGTACCCCTAACGGCAATAAAAGTAATAAGAATCGCATTAGAATTTGTACAGCAACTCCAAGATCAACCCCAAATATGAGCAAAAGAAAAAAATAAAGACTTGTCAAAACAAGACGAGATCCTAAAGTTTTTCCAAAAAGAGATGAAAATTGCATGGCCAACCATGATCGAGGGCGTGCAAGACTCAAAGAAAAATCTGCACTAGCTTGGCTAATATTTCCCGATCGTAAAAAAGTTAGGAATAAAATTTCTGTTACACCAATGTAGGCCAACATTTCTTTATAGGTATAATTACCTATATGTCCATTAAATTTTTCCCACATCTTTGCTAAAACAAACATGAAAAGGGGAAATAATAAAAAACCCATCATTCCATTTACAAGATTAGTCCATGATTCTCGAAAAGAAAACCGAGCGTTTCTAAAATGAAAATTAAGGACTGCTAAATTCACCGTATATCTCTTTGTGAAAATCGTGCACTTAAGACTTCCTCAAGACTTATTTCAAAAATTTGTAAATCCTGTAAAGATTCACCATAGTGTTGAGATAATTTTGAAATCGTCTCAGTCATTGAAATACGAGATGTGTTGGTTTCATATTTGTGTGTAAAGACGTTGTTTGAATCCATCATTCTCATTATGCGTACATCTTTTTCAAAGTAAGCAATTGAGTTGTCGGCAACGGTGATCTGTAGTCGGCGTATTCCTGAGAGATCACCTTTAAGTCCTGCGAGGGGACCATCATATTGCTTTTGTCCATGATCAATCAAGATACAACGCTCGCATAAAGCTTCCACATCAGAAAGATCGTGGCTTGTTAATAATAGGGTAGTTTTTTCTTCTTTCTGCCAAACTCGAATTAGTTCTCTCAATCGATTTTTTGCAACGACATCTAATCCAATAGTGGGTTCGTCGGCTAAAAGCACACGAGGGCGATGTATGAGTGCGGCCACAAGCTCGCACCTCATGCGTTCTCCAAGACTTAAAGTTCGCACCCGAGATTGCAAATGTCGTTCAATTTGAAATAATTCAGCAAGTTGTAATAGACGCTTTTTTTTATCTTCACCGCTCACGTAATAAATTTCTGCAATCATATCCAGACTTTCATAGACTGTCATGTGCATGAAAAGCTGACTGCGAGTTCCAAAAACAAGACCTAGTTTTTTATTTGCTTCGCGACTTCCGGCTGCCATATTCATAACCGTTGCACTTCCAGACGAAGGTGTAAGAATTCCAGAAAGCATTTTGATGGTTGTACTTTTACCAGCCCCATTGGGTCCTAAAAAAGCAACGACCTCACCTTCATATATAGCTGCGCATAAATAAATTCACATCATTGCAAAATCTGGAATGCTGTTC
>CAZTDX010000103.1:0-8258 GCA_964612425.1 uncultured Pseudobdellovibrionaceae bacterium | reverse complement strand
TTTGAAAGGCACCATAAAAAATTGGTATTAACTGAGCAAGGAAAAATAGCGTTAGATTATTCAAAAAACATTTTTAGAATGGGATCTGAGATGTATGAAGTGCTGCATGATAGACTCAAGCCACTGAAGCCTTTTCTGCACCTTGGAGCTTTAGATAGTGTCCCAAAGCAAATTGTACTTCAGTTGGTTAAGCACACGTTGAGAATCTCCCCCTGTCAGATCACATTGTCAGAAGGGAAATCAGATGAACTCTTAAGAGAACTCACTTCGTATCGTATGGATCTAATGTTGACTAATTTTTTACCCGTAGGTTCTAGCGCTAAGGGGCTATATCCCAAATCCATTGCTAAGAAAAATGTCGCTTTTTACGGAGCGCCAAAGTTTAAAAATCTCCGTAAGAACTTTCCAAAGTCCATTTCTGGTGAGCCAGTGATTTTACCAACATATGATAGTAAGTTGAGACAAGATTTAGACCATTGGGCAAAGCTTAATAAAGTAGAGCTGAATATCATAATAGAGAGTCAGGATATTTCCGTTAAAAAGCTCATGGCCGTTAATGAGTTAGGTTTAATATCAACGACAACGCATGCGGTTTCTGGACAAGTGTTAAGGGGAGAGCTTGTTGAGATTGGTCAGCTGCAAGGGGTTTATGAGGAACTCTTTTTGGTAACAGCACAACGAAAGATAGAAAATCCAATCGCTTCAAAATTAAGAGATTACTTTTCAGTATAGATATAAGCATTACAAAACATTTATTTTATCTATTTTAACAATTCATAAAAGTTCTTTATATTTATAGGAGTAACAAGCATGAAGCTTGAAATTCTATTTTAAGGAGAACAATATGATTATAATTAAGTTCAAAAACTTAGAAAAATCTGACCTTGTAAAAGAAGCGGTAGAATCTCGCATTGAGCTCATAGTAGAAAAATTCCCTGACTTAAACACTGGAGGCATTCAAGTTACATTAGAGATGGAAAACTCTCCAACGCAGGCTGGTCCTGATCTTTTTAAGGTGAAACTTTATATATCAAATGGAAGATATAGAGGCATCGTCATTGAGAAAAAAGACCTTAATTTGTATGTTGCTCTTGCAGAGGTTGTGGATCACATGCTTGAAAGATTGAACCGCTTTGGAGATAAAGCACGAGTTAAAGTAAGAGCGAAAGCTAGAAAGGTACTAGAAAAAGTAGAAATTAAAGAGGATCATATAAATTATAATGAAGCTTATTTGGAAAAATAAAAAGAAAGAGGGAATAAATGAAACAAAATATCATAATTGGTTTAATTTTAGGGTTTTCAGTTTTGACAGGTCTATCAACAGTTGAAGCGAAAACATCCACAGCCTTTGGTCAAAATATTATTAACACGAATATTAAGGAAGAAGAGGTTCAAGCGGCCCAAGAGGCTTGGGGAAAGGCCCTTATTCAAATTTCAAAGGACTTTGATTTAAAGGGAATAGAAAAAGCCACAGAAACTGCTAAGGCGGTCATTGATAGTGCATACGGATATGATTTGGGAACAGTTTTATTCAAGCCTACTCTTGCGTCTGGAGAGCAAACATTTAGGACCACTAAAGCAGGTGCACTTTCCTATTTTGTCGGTGGGAATAAATCGTACCCAGAAGATAAGGGCTTCGCATTAAAAAGTTGGACTAAGTACGAATACAAAAATGCTGGTGTGATTATTTACGGTGATTTTGCTGTGACTATGGGGAGTGTCACGCTAACCGACAAATCAGGAAAGATTACCAAAGTTGATAAAACATGGGGGTTTAAGAAAGATCGAGACGGGAATTTGAAAATCGTTTTGCATCACTCATCCGTACCATATATTGAAACGGGGAAAGGCCATTAGTCCAAAGATAAATGGCCTTTTTGGTGTAAAACTACTTTCACAAACCCAATCGACCACTTTGTTATCAACTTTAGCGGGTGCATTAATATCTGTTGAGGTAATTCCATAACACCCCTCTACGAGAGCTGCATGTTGTGGAGGTTATGATTAAGTTTTACACTGAACAACCTAACTCAGAAAAAGTGACTTCAAATTTGTCCAACGCTTTTTGCCCTTCATGTTATGGAGCGACTTGCGAAGCACAGTGGAGTCACCTACCATGATGACCAGCTTTTTTCCTCTTGTCATGGCGGTATAAACTAAATTTCTTTGAAGCATTATATGGTGTTCAGAAACAATCGGAATAATCACTACTGGATATTCTGATCCTTGTGACTTATGAATGGTAATCGCGTAGGAGGGAACAACGGTATCTAATTCTGAAAAAGAAAATGCAACAACACGACCATCGAGATCGATATAAACAACTTGTTCATCAAAGTTAATACGGTCAATAAGTCCGATATCACCGTTAAATACATCTTTTTCATAATTATTTTCTATGATCATTACTTTATCGCCAACACAATAAAGGGTTTCGTAGCGTTCAATTTTGGCAATCGGATTTGGGTTGAGAGCTTTTTGAATTTCTGAATTGAGATTTTTAACTCCAGCAGGTCCTCTTTGCATGGGAGCCAAAATTTGAATTTCAGAGATTGGGTTATAATGGTAAGTCTGAGGGATGCGACGCTGAACTAAATCTAAAATCGTTTCTACTACTTCTGCTGAAGTGGGTTTTTCTAAAAAGAAAAAATCACTGTGTCGATGTGGCGTTAAATCAGGGATAAGTCCTTGGTTGATTTGGTGCGCAGCTTGGACAAGCTGACTTTCGCTCGATTGTCGAAATATTTGAGTCAATCGTACCACGGGAACTACTTCTGAATCGATGAGATCTTTTAAAAATTGCCCCGGCCCCACTGGTGGTAATTGGTCCACATCACCAATGATGACCAAGGCTGCATGATCAGGAATTGATTTTAAAAGTGAGTTCGCCAGAGAAATATCAAGCATCGAGGCCTCATCAACCAAAACGAGATCGGTTTCAAGTGGAGTAAATAAATCATATTTAAAACTTTTCTTTTCGGGATCAAAAGCAAGAAGTCGATGGATGGTCTTTGCTTCAATTCCGGTGCACTCATGCAGACGTTTTGCCGCTCGTCCCGTGGGCGAGCAAAGTGCTATTCGAATATCAATATCTTTTAAAAAGTTGGTGAGTGCTTTTGTGAGTGTGCTCTTTCCGGTTCCTGGGCCACCCGTGATGATGGTTATTTTATTTGTTAATGCAGTATGGATTGCTAGTTTTTGGAGAGGAGCTAGTTTGAGTTTTAAGGCTTTTTCGGTCTTACTTAAGGTCATATCTAAGTTTTCCGGAATAGGCCATGGTGGCGTTCCTTCCTTGAGCCTCGTCCACTGTCGAACAATGGATTTTTCTAAAAGGTAAATAGACTTCAGATAAATACAGTCAAAGCTCTCAATAGTTTCTGAGACTAAAAACCCAGATTCAATTTCAGCATAAAGCGCAGTTGTGAGGAGTGTTTCGTCATCAGTTTCTAGTAACTTTTGAGCTTCAAAAAGGAGTTTTTCTTTTGGGTAGGCGCAATGACCGTAATTTAGTTTTTCCGTGAGTAGAAAATTAATAGCGGCTATTGCTCTAAATTGCGACTGTTTATCTACTCCAAAATGAGTTGCTATTTGATCAGCCGTTTTGAATCCAATCCCGGGGATGTCTTTAATTAATTGATAGGGATTGGCTTTTAATATAGAGATGGCATCGTCTCCGTAGGTTTTGTAAATTTTAGCAGACTTAGCTGGTGTGATCCCATGGGTTTGCAAAAAAACCATGATGTTTCTTATCCCGGCAGTTTCCTTCCAACTTGCTGTAATTAATTCGATTCTTTTCTTACCTACGTTTTCCACTTCTAAAAGTTTATTAGGATTTTTTTCAATCACTTCAAAAACATCTTCGCCAAAAGCCTTAACGAGTTTGGCAGCAAAGGCGGGGCCTATTCCATTGATAGCACCGGAGCTTAAGTATTTTTCAATTCCTGATAGAGAGCTTGGTGGAGTTAATTTAATTTCACTAGCCGAAAATTGCTCCCCATAAGTTTTATTTATCACCCACTCACCCGTAGCTTGTAGGTATTCGCCAACGTTGACGTTGGGAGTGCGACCTACGACAACGACAAGATCTGATTTTTTTAAATCGTCTTTTGAATCTACTTTTACTTTGAGGACTGCAAACCCATTGCTTGTGTTATGATAAGTTATGGCTTCAACAAGACCTTCAATTGTTTGATGAGTCGCAATTGAGTTCACACCGTCTCTGTCAAAAGTTTTTTAATGATTACTTTTCCAAGCTCAACACCAGGTTGATCAAAAGCATTGATATTTAATTTTTCACCCAGAGTAGCAATGACTAATTCAAAATACATAAAGAGGTAACCAAGCTCTGCTTCTGACATCTTGGGAACCTGGACAGTTAAGTTAGAAACCCCCTTTTCACTCAGGCCCATTTGTGTGGCCTGGGCCTCTGCTTTTAGTAAAGCTCCAAGCTTTTTGTTAACCATAAGCTCACCGCCCTTGATCAAGGATTTTTGTATAGTAGAACCCGTTTCTTCAGCAGAGGTAAGTCGAAAAAATAAAACAAATTTATCTTTAGTACCGTCTGCTACTTGTTGGAGTATTGAGTGCTGATCCGCAGGCCCTAAGCATGGTAACGGTGTACTTACGCGAGGTGCTGTTTGGTTGAGGCGGTTGTCTTTCTTTGCTAGTGATTCAGCCCACAATTGTTGTAACCAGTAAGTGAAGTCTTTCAGATTTTGAGCGTAAGACCAAAAAAGAGTGATCCATTCATGGCGTGCAAAACTCATTTCAATTTGAGTGACGAGCTCAGCAATCAGCTCATGGTTATTTCTGGCTTGAGCGGCACCTGTGCGAAAAGCTTCAATATCAAGTCCCATAAAGGCAGCAGGGAGCATTCCAACGGGAGAGAGCACTGAAAATCGCCCACCCACATCCAGTGGAACTTCTAATTGTGGGCGTTGATATTGATGAGCAAAATCGGAGAGGGGACTTGATTTGGGCTCAGTAATAACGACACAGTGATCGGTCCATTTTAGATTGTGATCCTCATAATACTGGTTAATAAAATTGAGTTGCGTTGTGGTTTCGATGGTATTTCCACTCTTAGAAATCACGGACCAACAAATGGATTTTAATTCAATTTTTAATTCATTTGTGAGCGTATGAAGTAAATGCTCTATTTCAAAAGGATCGATACTTTCACAAAAAAATACTTTGCGATCAGCTTTTGTGCGAAGAGCTTCTTTGATGACCTTGCCGCCGAGAGAGCTTCCGCCAATACCTAAAACAACCATGGTGCTATAACGATCTCGAAGCATTTCTGCTGTATGAGAGCAGGATTTCCAAAGATCTTGCCTCTCAGGGAGTTGGTGAAACCCTAATGATTTATTTTCCAAAACTGACTTTATAGATTCGAGATTGAATTTAAGCGAATTTTGGTGAGTACTGGCTTTTGTGTCGTGTGTGTGTGAAGTAATTTTAATCATTTTAATAAAATAGAAATCATGACCCAAAAAGTCAAGACCCTTGCATTTCCAGTGAATTAGGCTCTTAAGTCTTTTCCCTATTCAATACCTTGTGTTATGGTCGCGCTCTCTAAGGAGTTTATATGAAATTCAATTTGCAAAAATTTATTATTGCTTTGGTTTGCACGACAGTGGGTTGGGGTGTTGGCTACGTAATGGGTAAGAAAAAAGCAGAGGAAAATTTTGCTAAGCTAAATAAAAACATGGGTATTTCGCAGTTTTTTGGAATTCCGCTGCCCCATTCATTGAGTGATAGTCCATCTCTTCTTGATCGTTTTTTTGGTCACAATCAGCCACAGTGGGGTGATCGTAATGAAAATGATCATGATAGTGAGGAGGATACTGACGGCTCGTTGCTTGATAATCCATTTTCCATGTTTGGTTCTAGAAAACTTCAACCACAATTAAAAACACACGAAGATGAAACTTTTGTTTATATGGAACTGGATCTCGACAGTTTCGACAAAAAGTCTTTAAGCGCAAAAGTAGAAAATGGAAACGTCATTATTGAGGGTAATCAGAAGTCTGACGAAAACGGCTCTTCTATGAGTTCTCATTTTTATCAATCATTTCTTGTGCCAGCGGGAACGGATTCAGCTAAGGTAGATATGGTTTATGAGAACAACAAATTAATTTTAAAATTTCCAAAAATCAAAAACTAGGAATTTCAATGTCAGACACAATAAAGTTAGAGGACTCATGGCAAGTGGTATTAGCTCCTGAGTTCGTCGCTCCTTATATGAAAAATTTAAAACAATTTTTATTGAACGAAAAGAACGCTGGCAAAACTATTTTTCCCATGGGTTCAGAATACTTTGCGGCACTCAATGCGACACCCTTTGATCAAGTTAAAGTGGTCATCATAGGTCAAGATCCTTATCACGGGCCGGGACAAGCGCATGGACTTTCATTTTCTGTCAAGCCTGATGTTCCGCCACCGCCCTCATTGAAAAATATTTATAAAGAATTAAAAAGTGACTTAGGCATTAATCCACCCAATCACGGATTTTTACTTCCTTGGGCCAAGCAAGGCGTACTGCTTCTCAATGCAGTATTAACTGTAGAAGAGAATAAAGCAGCATCTCATCAAGGAAAAGGATGGGAGCAGTTCACAGATGCCGTTGTCCATGCCTTAAACGATAAAAGAGAAGGACTGGTTTTTGTGTTGTGGGGTAGCTACGCACAAAAAAAGGGAGCGTTTATCGATCGCAAAAAGCATTTTGTTATTGAATCACCCCATCCATCTCCACTCTCCGCTCACCGTGGCTTTTTAGGATCAAAGCCTTTTTCAAAAATTAACGACTATCTTAAGTCAAGGGGTGAAAGCGAAATTTCTTGGGCGTTAGAACTCATTTCCTGAGCGGAAATGAGTTTCGTGATAGCAACTCGCCTTTTCAGCGGAATCTAAACAGTTTTAGTTTTCACTGACGGTATTTGTTGATTGTTACAGCTTTAATTGAGGTAGTTTAAAATGACTGCGATCAGCTACAAAAACAATTTGATCATTCCATTTTTTATTTTGAAACCAATAATTTTTTCTGATGCCTTCGCGTCTTAAACCGATGGTTTTAACGAGCTTGATAGATCGCTTGTTCTCAAGATCAATAACTGCTTCAAGTCGATTTAATTTCAAATCGAGAATACCTTTGATCGCTATTTTACTGACGGCTTCTTTGCCGTAACCCTGACCCCAATATTGATTGAAAATACGATAGCCAAGGTTTGCCTTCTGCACAACATACCTTTCTAAAATATGAATATCGAGCATGCCGATTAATTTTTTCGACTTCTTTTCGAAAATACCCCACTGATAGGTTTGATCAGCTTTGGATTGATCCTTATGTCTCTTGATTACTTTTTTAAAAAGCTCTTTGGACGGAGTGGGCGGCTTTTTATCCCACTTATTGGTTATCTTTGATGATGGTAGTAAACAAGCTTGCTCCCACAATCCATAATCGCTAAGTGAAAAGGGGCGTATCTCAAGTCGCGTTGTTTTATAAATTTTTTGTTTCATGAAATTACCTAAATAAGTTAAAAATAAATGATTTAATATTCAACGTACTGACGTATTTATTTTGGATCAATTGAAAAATGGATGAGCTAACCGAAAAAAATTCCTCGCTGTCCGGGCCGGACGCTCTAATTAAATTAATTAGCATTTAAGTGTTTCTTCGATTTTGCTTAGCTACTTGTTGGCTGAGCCAGAACCAGATGAGCAGAAAGAAAAGACCACCATTGAGATTGGAGGTCAATATGAACAATCCAAACAACGCAATTTGGATTCGCCATATTTTAAGATTTACTCAAGTAGTCTTACGGCTAGTTTTACTAGTCATAGAAATTTTCTGCCTGGCTCGGCCACCTTATTTAATAATTTCCCTATTAATTATTTTAAGAGGATTGAAGCTTGACCAATTTCCTGTGATGTTCTTTGATATTTCACACTATGAATAAATAAGGAGTCACTATGTTTGCAAAAATCATGTTAGCCACTTTAATAATATCCTCGCACGTCTATGGATCAGACCAGTGCAATCAACTTCCTGATCATGCAGCTTTGCAAAAAGCTTTAAAAGAAGTTCGTCAGACAGCTAACGGCGGACTTAATTTAGATATGTGGGGCACATTAGTGGATCGTAGTGGTGTGGTTTGTGCTGTTGCTTTTACTGGGACCCACTACGACTCTCAATGGTTAGGAAGTCGAGTGATCTCGGCTCAAAAAGCTAATACTGCCAATGCATTTAGTCTTGCGAG
>CAZTDX010000102.1:0-8317 GCA_964612425.1 uncultured Pseudobdellovibrionaceae bacterium | reverse complement strand
CTGTACTTTTGTTTCCAACCTTTAGTGAAAAGTCATGTTGAGGTCCATAAAGTAGATCTAAGCGCGATCGCGTGTTGCTAAGTCCTGTGCCAGAGCTAATTATAGATTTGCTTTCAACGCCATTAGCATTTGAATTAGCAACTAAAATACGATAGCCGGAATTTTCTTTTTTAACTGAGATATTGATCCATCCCCCTTCAAGAGATTGGCTGATCCCATGTTTAATGGCGTTTTCTGCCAAAGTTTGGATGATAAGGCTAGGGACTAAGATTGTAGTGTTAGCAGGAGCTTCTTCAACTTTAAACTGAAGTCTTGATCCAAAGCGAAGAGATTCTAAATCTAAATACTTGGAGACTAGGCTAAGTTCATCGGAGAGATTAATTTTTGGAGACTTTGAAGCTTGCAAGATTTCTCGATACAGGTCCGACAGCTTTTGTGTCATTAGAGCGGCATGGTTTTGATTACTATCGATCAGTTCTGATAAGCTATTAAGAGAGTTAAAGAGGAAGTGCGGCTGCATTTGATTTTTGAGCACATTTAAATTGCTTTCTGCAAAATCGGCTCTTAATTTTAGATTGCGAGCTTCCGATTTTTGGTAATCTGATATTTAGAATAAATGAAAGATAAATAATGCCACCGATCAACATACCAACAACAATAGATTGAATGCCAAGACTATTATTAAAATATGTTTTCTCGATGAAATTTGATAGATCAAAATAAAGATTAAGGGGACGAGTCCAAGAGCAATGATTGATCCCTTGAGGGGCTTAAATAAAGTGTTGATGAAGGAAGAATTATTTTTCAAGACGTTCCTGCCAAAAAATGGTTTTTTCATTAATAACTTTAGAACCATAACGATACATATTGTTTTCCTGCTGAACAAGGCTTTCTTCTAATTTTACTCCGGAAACTTCGATTTGGTAATGGCAAAGTGAAATTTTTTCTAAGCAATAACCAGTCCCAACTTTTTGTCCCTCAATAGTGATGTCAAAGAAGTTATTAGTTTCGTTAGAAAGTGTAAAATCCCAATCTAAATAGCTTCCGTCAGTGAGCTTGTAGTGTGTTTTTATTTGGTCTTTGCTAATGACAGTAGTATTTGTGTAATTACCACCTTCTGAGGCAGATTTCCATATCCCCTGACCTTGGTATGTGCCTTCAGGCAGCGTATGCGAATAGCTGAGTTGCGAAGCTAGAACTAAAGTTAAAAATGACATAATTGATTTCATGATAGACTCCATTTGTTTATGCGTTTCTTAATTGAAACGATATAAAATAGTTATGGATGACGAGTTGATAAAAATATAGAAGCATTTTCTGAACGGCAGGAATCTGCCACTGAATGGTTGTCAGTTCCCTTAAAGTACTTTTATAAGAGTGTTGCTACTTTTTTTAGTAAGACTTCTTGATGTTCATATTGATTTCCATCTTCAATTGCCCAACCAATACTTAAGCATAAATGAACAAAGGCAAATCCAACTGAAAATGGAAGAGTGCTCCCTTTTATTAAATTTTACTCTGAACTTGTTCAAGATGTTGGGCAATTGTTTTGAACAGTTTCATCTATTAGGGGGTTGCCTTAATATGAGGGACGTCTTGAACAATATGACAAGACATAGTTGACTCCTCGGATTCCAGGGAAGCCTCTCCTAATTCCTTGCTTACTAAAATAATAGCAACGCAAATTTCATTTCCGTCTTGGGCTTTGGCTTTGAAGGTGAATCTATTAACATCTTCACTCACTAATCTAACTTTTAAGGTAGATTCTGCACTTAAAAAGTCACTAAAGACCTTATCGACAGCAAAATCAATGGCAATTTGTTTTGCTTCTTTTAAAGTAGGGGTGGCATCACGCTCATCATTGTCATTAGCAAAAACATTTAGAGCTAATGTGAGTTGTAGTAGAATACAAAAAAGTAATTTCATATAAATCTCCTTTGTTTATTTATTTTGGGTTCGTTGTGGCAGAAGAATATCGCAGCAAGTCGTGATTTTCAATTGAACCTATATGAAGTGCAAATAAAATGACGTAAGCTATTATAATTATAGGGGGAATTCATATGTCAAATGCCATTAATACACTTGAGTTTAAACAACTTGTATTTAATGAAATTTATCATCGTTATGAAGATCCCAAGGCTTTACGAAGAGCATTTAGTTTTTTAGAAGCAGCAATTCAGTGTTTTTATAAAAAAGGTTTTGAAGCCGTTACTTTGACAATGATTGCACGGGAGGCTGGAGTAACGAGGCAGCTACTCAACCATTATTTTTCTGATCTCCGTGAAATACAAGAACTAAGCATGATGTACATCCGAGTGATCGGACAAAAATTAATGTTAAAGGAAATCGAAAATGAGAAAGACCCAAGTAAAATACTATTTAATTATTTAAATGCTCACTATCTATGGGCCAATCAATTTAAGACACATGTGCGTGTCTGGTTAAATTTTCTTGCCTACTGTGCAAAGAAAGATTCCTTTCGATTGATTAACTCCAAAGCGATTTTAACTGGTAGAAATCGCATTGAACAAATTTTGAGAGAAGGTAGGGAGAGCGGATTATTCAAACATTTGAATGATAAGAATTCAGCTATTTTAATTCAAACGATCATTGGGGGATGGTTGGTAGCCTTATTAAGTGAAGAAGTTGACGATGAAAAAGAGTATTCAAAAACCATCATCCAAGAATGCATGAAATGTATTGGCATCTACCCAGTTTAATTAATGACGTTTTTTTACAGTTATGAAATCAGTTATTAAGAATTTCTTAATAAAACTTTCAACACTAATTTTTAGTACGTAAATTGGATCTTCAGATTTATCAAAAAGTAAATCGTTGGGAGTGTAGATCACTTCAGCGCCTTTTGATCTATTATACCGAGCCATTGCGGGTGGAGAAGAAAGATAAATTTGGCCAGTGATGCCCCTGAGATACAAATACTCTGCAATTCTTGACATCATAATATCATAGGAATTTGCCTCAATATCTTTATTTGCTACAACTCGTCCAATTTCTAAAACATAGGTTGATGACTCGACATCGGGGATTTTCACTGCTGACGATAGCTGCTGAACAGGAAGCAAGCTTGAATCCTTATCATTGACCACGTTATCTTGAAAATATTTAATTGAAAGGCGACTAGAATTAAATAATCGCATCAATGCGAGCAACTCACCTGATTGGGGGTCAGTAAAAGCAAAAACAGTGCTTCGATGAAGAGGGACATCGAGTTCTTCCTTCTCAAAGGAATCAATTTTTTCATCAGAAACAGTTTTGTTCTTTCGAAGAGTATTAAAATATTCATGAAAATATTCTACTAATGATGGAATTGATTTTGTTTGTAAAGGCTGCTGAGGAGCAAGGGGCGTTGAATGAGCGACATTAGCTTGTATTTGGTTTAGGAATGGGTTCCACGAAACTCGAACTTCATCGTATCGAGGAAATGAAAGCTCTGCCATTGCCACGGAGTCGTTTCTCGATGGTGCATAGTCAGCAGTTAAAGTGAAAATTCGCAAGTCTGACTGATAAATTTCAGGTGTAGGTTGAAGGTGAAAACCCTGTTCAATTATATCTCTGGCTTGATTAAATACTTTTTCAAAAGAAGATGTATTTTCAGGATCTAATTCATTCATTTTTTTATAGATTTTAAGTAAATGGAGTTTCATGGCCGTATCATGGGAGTTTTGAAAAATAAAATCTGTAGTAGTTTCTACTGAGCCAAAATTAAGACCTTCCTTAAAAATTCTCCAATCGGTTAATTGCAACTTATGATTTACGCTACTTTGAGCTGAACGCTCATTCATATTCCAGCGAATGACTTGGTCAAAATATTTTTCAAAAACAAACAAATCAAAAATCGAATAAGAATTTTTAAAATAACGGAGAGAAAGCTCTAGTTGATTGATAAGCTGAGAATCTATTTTATAAACATTGATTTTTGACTTCCATAAATTGATTTTATTTAAAAGGAGATTGTAATTGTTTTGATATTCATTGTTTGGATTTGAAAATGTATTTTTTAGGTTTCCTTTGCTGAAACTCCTAATTAAGTAGGATTCAAAGTCTCGTGTAATTTGAAGATCATGCTGCTCCAAATGTTCACGATGCCATAAAAAGTTGGCTTCATTGAGGGCCTGAGGAAGAGTCATCTCCTGGTTTTTGTTTTCAATGGTATGCAAAATGAATTTTAAATAATTTAAATCTTGGGTTTTGGTAAATAGTACTATTGATGGAGTTGTTCTAAAGTAACCGGTAAATATACTCCAATCCCAATGCAATTCACGAAAGTGAGTTGATTTGGGTCTCTCACCTAGATGCCGATCAATATAAAACTCGCCTCGATCGCGTAGCTGAAACGTATTTTTAGTTTTTAATAATATCGTAACATAAGTGTCAAAAATTTTATAATCAATAGAGGTGCC
This sequence comes from uncultured Pseudobdellovibrionaceae bacterium, assembly GCA_964612425.1. Classification (GTDB taxonomy): domain Bacteria; phylum Bdellovibrionota; class Bdellovibrionia; order Bdellovibrionales; family Bdellovibrionaceae; genus CAUJGP01. The sequence goes on along the minus strand of CAZTDX010000102.1, from coordinate 3,896 downwards.
AAAGTTATGAAGATAATTTAAAATCCATTCTGCCGAATCTCGGTCAAATTCATTAAATTTTTTATCTTTAAAAAGAGATTTAATTTTTTCATTCAAAGCTAAAGATTTTGTTTCTTGATGCTGAATAATTTGGATTGTAAACAAGTTTTGGCACTTAAATGCATAACCAGTTTTTGCAATAAAAACAAACAATACAAAAATTAAAAAATTTGAATATTTTGATTTATAATAATAATGATTGCAATTGACTATCATAGTTTCTTACCTGGGATGAGTTGTACCACTTATAATTTCAATGCAAAAGCTTTGCCGATTTTATCTGTGAAATGAATTTTTTTATAAATAAAGAGCCTATATTTGGTATTGTTGTGAGGAAAAGGTTTGCGAGTGTCTTTAAAATTAATGACTGTCAAAATCTTGATCAGGCGTGAGATCGTATTTTGATATGGAGAAAATAACAAAGACGGTTGGCAGCGTGCTTGTGAATTATATAAAAAAATAATTCAAAGCATTGATAATTCGAGTAATCAGTTAGACTTACCCCCTAATTTAATCTAAACTTTCGCTGTTTAATATAACAAGGAGTAGTTTATGGAAAAGTACCCATTTTCTGGCAATCATGGATCGCGTACTACGCAAGGAACACAATCAAATAAAGATTGGTGGCCCAAACAATTAAATCTAAAAATTTTGCACCAACATTCTTCTAAATCTAATCCCATGGGGGAAAAATTCGATTACGCCAAGGAATTTAAAAAATTAGATTATGCGGCTCTCAAAAAAGATTTAAAAAAATTGATGACGGATTCACAGGATTGGTGGCCAGCTGACTGGGGTCACTACGGTGGGTTGTTTATTCGTATGGCTTGGCATAGTGCTGGAACCTATAGAACGTTTGATGGTCGTGGTGGAGGCGGGACTGGTAATCAGCGTTTTGCACCAGTTAACAGTTGGCCTGATAACGGTAACCTCGATAAAGCTCGTCGGCTTTTGTGGCCTATAAAGAAAAAATATGGAGTTAAGATTTCTTGGGCTGATCTTATGATTTTGGCCGGAAACGTTGCTTTAGAATCAATGGGTTTTAAAACATTTGGATTTGCGGGCGGCCGTGAAGATATTTGGGAGCCCGAAGAGGATATTTACTGGGGATCTGAAACAGAGTGGCTGGGTGACAAGCGCTATACCGGAAAGAGAGAATTAGAAAATCCCCTCGCAGCAGTTCAAATGGGACTTATTTATGTTAATCCTGAAGGACCCAATGGTCATCCTGATCCTGTGGCTTCGGGAAAAGATGTGCGCGAAACATTTGCTCGAATGGCCATGAATGATGAAGAAACTGTCGCACTCATTGCTGGAGGACATACGTTTGGAAAAGCCCATGGCGCTGGAGATCCCAAGCTCGTTGGACCAGAACCCGAAGCGGCACCGATTGAAGAAATGGGACTTGGCTGGAAAAATAAATTCGAAACCGGCAAGGGAATACATACCACAACAAGTGGTATTGAAGGTGCTTGGAAACCAAATCCAACCAAGTGGGATAACGGATATTTGAAAGTACTTTTTAAATACGATTGGGAACTTGTAAAAAGTCCCGCTGGTGCTCAGCAATGGTATGCTAAAAATGTTGATGATGAAGATATGATTGTCGATGCTCATGATCCTAATAAGAAGCAGAGACCTATGATGACAACAGCTGATTTAGCTCTAAAGTTTGATCCAGCTTATGAGAATATTGCTCGTCACTTTTTAAATGATCACAAAGCTTTTGCTGATGCCTTTGCGCGTGCGTGGTTTAAGCTCACGCATCGAGATATGGGGCCACGGGCTCGCTATCTTGGTCCTGAAGTTCCCAAGGAGGAATTAATTTGGCAAGATCCAATTCCCAAAATGAAAGGCCCAGGCATTGGAGAAAAAGAAATTGCTGTTCTTAAAAAACTTATTTTAAAGTCTGGTTTATCTCATTCACAGTTAGTTACAACGGCGTGGGCATCAGCTTCGACTTTTCGTGGATCAGACATGCGAGGAGGGGCCAACGGGGCTCGCATTCGATTAGCACCTCAAAAAGATTGGGAAGTAAATCAGCCCAATGAATTAGCAAAAGTATTGAAAAAACTTGAAGCTCTACAGATGGCCTTCAATGCAAAATCCAGGAAAAAAGTGAGCATCGCCGATTTAATTGTTCTCGGCGGTTGTGTCGGGATTGAGGAAGCAGCAAAAAAAGCAGGTCATAAGGTGAAAGTGCCGTTTACTCCTGGTCGTGCTGATGCGACTCAAGAGTTCACAGATGTAGAATCCATTGCTGTTCTTGAGCCAATGGCTGATGGCTTTAGAAATTATGCACGAGAGGGAGTGCGTGCCTACGCAGCTGAACTTTTAATTGATAAAGCGCAATTGTTAAAATTAACTGCTCCAGAGATGACGGCATTGATTGGTGGCTTACGAGCCCTGAATGCCAACTTTGGTCAGACTAAATATGGCGTATTTACTTCAAAGCCAGGCACATTGACGAACGAATTTTTTGTGAACCTCTTAGATATGAAGATAGAATGGAAGCCCACTTCTACAGAAGTAGAGTACGAAGGTTATGACCGCTCAACTGGAAAATTGAAATGGGTCGGAACTCGTGTTGATCTTATTTTTGGTTCCAATTCGGAGTTAAGAGCCATTTCTGAAGTGTATGCACAAGATGATTCAAAAGAAAAATTTGTTGCAGATTTCGTAAGTGCTTGGGTTAAGGTAATGAATCTGGATCGCTTCGATCTCCATCGGTAATTTTATTTTTGATAGATTTTACTTAGTCATGATTTTGTAAATAATAGCCGCCAAATATGTTGGCGGCTTTTGTTTTTTTAATAACATTCATAAATGGATTTGCCATTAAAATTGAAAAGCCGTCTGATGGTAGAAATTTTTATTGAGAGAGTTTGGACACACTTTTCGCGAAGTTCCCAAACTTCATTTAAACTATATATTGGTCATCATTTTCTATTTTATCGCTCATGCTCTCATTTACCTATGAGATTCATTTGTTTCAAAATTTCAATTGTAGTTTCTCGCATTCTTGGACCTGCAGGAGTTCCTTGGGCTTTAAGATCTGAGGCATTCCCAGCAAAGGCATAAAGATTTGAATCACTCTTAAGTATCCCAATAAACCAACCAAACATTTTGTCTGGACGCTCAAGGCAAGTATGTCCACTTAAGCAACCTGTACCTGTTTTACCGTAGAGTTCCGTATTCTTTCCAAAACTTTTTATGAAAAGGCAAGCTTTGTCACAAAAAATTGGTATATTTTGTGACAAGAGGTAGCGCATGGAAACGAGCATTGTTGACGTCATTAAGAAGAGAATTAACTCACATGGACGGGGCTGGTGTTTTACAACCAAGAACTTTTTAGACCTCAATAGTACTATGGGCGTGCGGAAAGTGCTCTCTCGTCTTGAAGATGAGAAAGTCATTCGGCGACTAGCACAAGGCCTCCAGCGAAAGAAAAATCGCTTCATGCCTCTGGCAAAGTTTGGTTAGTGGTTCAAGCATTACGAAATTTAGGAAAAGAACATATTGATGCCACTGCAAAAAACCATTCGCAACGATTTCTAAAGGGAACTAGCCAAAAGGAACTAAAGGATAGCCTCAAAACTACCTGTGACAACTTGTTCAAAATTAGCTATTATGTATTTTAGTACTAGATTCCGTATATGCCCCAACATAAAGCAGATTATTTTTCATTTTTAGAGACGAAGCATTGAGAAAGTTATTATTCTGTAATAATCATATGATCTTTAAAAGTGAGATCATTATTCCATTGAGTTAGTAAAAGTTGTCCTCTTTTGCTGGAAATAGAATTATTTAGAGTCAGTTCGCTAATACGCATCAATCTTCACTCTTAGCCCTTGCAA
>CAZTDX010000101.1:0-8486 GCA_964612425.1 uncultured Pseudobdellovibrionaceae bacterium | reverse complement strand
CTAAGAGTCTGATCTAAAAAAGGTTGCGCAACCTTAACGTTAAATAATTCTGAAGTAAAAAGAATCAATGGGACTTGAAACATTTGTATGTTCATTTGTTGATGTAGCCAAGTACCAGATCCATTGGGCATATTAAAATCGCTGATGACAAGTGCAATAAAACTCTCCTGCAAGAGTTTCAAAGCTTCTTGGCCTGATGAAGCTTCAATCCATTGTGCATTAAAATGTCTTTTTAAAGATTCAATGATAAGAAAGCGAAATTCCGGATCGTCATCAACGATTAATACTAAAGGACACATTTATAAATTCCCTTGGTTGTATTTTTATCATTTTCAAAAATCTAATACTGTATTTAAGTTTCTTTCTGTGAAGTCTTATCAAGATCGAAATAGAGGAAAGAAAAAAGGCCAGCTAGGCTTCCCTTTATTCGCTGATATTTATTTTCATCCCACCAACTTGATTCTATTAATTTGGCGGCTTCCATTTCAATTTGGATTAAGCTTTCAATAACTGCACAAACGGGTTCTTGAGAGCGAGCTTGAATATAGGCAGCTAAAGAAAGGGCAATATAACTTTCTAAATCATTAATATTTAGTAGAGGCTCCTTAGATGATAGAGCATCTGATATCTGATTAAATTTAACTTTGAGTTTAGCTTCACTCTCTATTTCTTCTAAAAGAGCTGTTCGAAGCAGGGAATAGTTTTGTCGAAATTCTTCTGTCATAGTGATCCTCGTCTTTTCTTTGAAACTTTTTTGCGTCCTTCTTCTTTTAGGGAAAGGTAGATTTGAGCAATACCAATGGTTTTCATGGCCTCTACAGGTCGCAAGAGTTGCTCTAGGTAGTGCATCCTTCGTACTTGAAGAGAGCTGGCAGGTTCTCCCTTTTTCTTGGGCGCTCGTAATATAACTTTAGAAGAATAAGCATCTAGAAAAATTTCCTCCTCTTGGTATTGAGTGGAAAATTCAATGCGAATTCCTTCATAGAGGGAAGAGCCGGAAGATGATGGGGAATGACGAGTGTGTCTCGCCGCGGCAAGTGCTCGGGTTACCCCTTCTGCCACACTTCGGTAGTGCTCGATATCCTCAAAGACTCCTTCCGGTATTTTTACAAAACTTGGAATCATGGAAAGCGGGTCTGAGATTGAAGTTTGAGTGCTTTTCTTCATATTTTTGATCCCTCCACTACTTTACTATAAGTAAATAATTAATATAAATTTACCTATAGTGCAATAATGAAATGAGGTGATTAACGAAAAATTGCAGACAAGCTCTAATTTGATCGCTATCCTGAATGCGATGGTAAAGCATGGAAAAGACAATAATAAACTGACTAATACTGAATGGAATTCTTTAGTAAGGACTTTTATTCAAACCGTGGCCAAACTTGCGACTCGTAACCCCGGAGAAGCCACAGCTTTATCTCGAGCTACTGATTTATCTCTAAGTGCTATTACTCAGATGAAGAATACAGGGAAGGCCAGTCCAGTGTCTTTTATTCGAGTGGCAGCCTTTTTAGCAGGTCTGACAGATCAGCAAACTAAAAACCTTTTAGAGAACCCTGGCTCAATTTTAAAAAACTTGGAGCCGACTTCAGAGATTGAAACTCTTTTTAATGAAGTTCGAGCTTACTATAATGATAATGAACTTGCTGCTTGGTTAAAACTCCTCAAGTCCAAACATTTAGTTGAATCACAATTAGGAATTACAGTGAGCGCCCAAGTTCAAAAACCTAAGAATACTAAAAAATCAAAAATCCAATCTTAGAGTTAGGTGATAGCTTTATAATTTTATAGGAAAACTAATGCTCCTCCGATAATAATAATTTCTTTCACCACATCGCAAACAAAGTATCAGAAGTTTTTAATTTTATATCTTAACCTGTGCTTTGTGCTTGTATTAAAATAAGACAGATAACCTTAAGTTTTGAAAATGAATTATATTTTTTACTCACCTAATTGCTACGTTTGTTTAGCACATAAACTACATCGCTCTATAAACTATAAATAAAGTTAAATATTTCATCAGTTTAATAAATTACTTAAAAAACTAAAAAAAAGAGTTGCTATTCTTTATAATTTACGATAACGTAAAGAGGAGTAAAGGGGTCGTTCGTGAGATTATTATTGCCCATACTGCTTATATTCTCAATTTTACATTCAACAGTGTTTGCTGTTGATGAAGTCAATTGCTCGACTAATATTATAGCTACAGACTCCTTACACGCATCTACTCTATCAAATAGCAATGACTCTGATTCAACTCCCCTATCATCACACAACGAACAATCCTGCTTAGAAGTTCACTGTCATTTATGTCATTGTGCTGTAATAAATAGACAAAATATTGAACCTTATACAATGCAAGAAAAACTTTCTTTTGTTTTTAAAAGCACCCTTCATCCTAAGGGCTTTATTTTAGATATTCTTAGACCTCCTATCGCTTAACCTTCTCTACATTTAGTTATATTTATTCTTAATTTTTATCAAAATTTATTTTGGAGGTTATTCTTATGGAAAAATTTCTTATATCTTTTCTATTCATTTCTTTATCTTTTTTAAATTCTGGCTATGCCAATGAAACTGATCTTCAGATCAGCAGCAATCCATCCACTTCCACAGAAGCTATTTCTAATAACGAACTTCTTTCGTTAAAAGGAATAGTTAAAAGCTCTGCAAAACATAGGGAAGGGGCCCTTTGTAAAGTAACTTTAGAGTTTACCGATGATAAAACTGGCAAATCATTTGAACTTGAAGATGCTGGCAGTTTAGAAGCTCTACATTGTGAAAAAGAGAAAGATTTTGCCGTAAATATCACTGCCAAGAAAGAAGCGCGATTTCTTTTTTGGGGTGGTGATCTCAAGCTTAGTTCTTTTGAGGTACTAGGGGAACAAGAACCAGCTCCCCACATTAGCGCCAATTCTGTCTCATATAATCGTCGGTCTGAAAGATTTTTCAAACCGTAGTAATCATTTTTTTGAGAAAGGGCTGCCTTGAGAGCCCTTTCTCACTGAGACTTTTTTTGAAAGTGTATTTGAATGAGTTCAAGTTTTAAATATATACTTGAACAAGGCATTGACTGAGTTAATATTAGACTATAGGAAGAATCAATGAAGTTACTGGGAGTTTTTTTAATAATATTTATGATTCTAATCCAAAGCGTTTCGGCTTTGGATACTCATAATAGTATTGAAAGCCAAAATTCTAATTGCCATACTTTTTCAGATTGCTCTTCAGATATCTCTACTTCAACCCACCCAAATGAGAAGAGCGACGAACATAGCCATTGTATTTTTCACTGCACACCTTTTATGTTCAATGCTGTTGTTTCAAAAATTGTTTTTACTTACATTATTTTAGACAATGTCTTAAACACCCGTTATTTTTTCAGCTTAAATTCACCAATCCTTGAAGGACCTTTTCGACCTCCGCTAGTATAAAATATCTATTTAACTCATAGAATTTTATTATTAGGAGGTTATGTGTCAGTTCTATTTTATACATTAATTTGTATTTCTTTATTCTCATCTTTAGTTCAAGCTGAAGATTTAAATTGTTTGCCGGTAAAATCAGTCGAAGGGCTTTATGAGTGTATCGTAAAAAACCATCCAGAGATCAAAAGTGCTGAGCTTAGTGTTGAGGCTGCAAAATCAACTAAGGATAAAATCACTCAGCTCCCTAATCCCGAGGTCACCATCAGTTCCATGCAAGGGAAAAATGCAGGTGAAAGCGAAGGTAGTACGGAGCTTGGTCTTTCTATTGACTTAACTGAGACCTTAGTTAAAAGAGCTTCCCTAGGGAAATTAGGAAGAGCTGAAGAAAAGATGCTCATTGTGAATGCCCAGGAGTCGGTATTTCAAGCCAAAGCCCAAGCCCTTAAAAGTCTTTATCGTTATCGACAAGTGATCGATGAATTGGAGCTTGTAACGGAAGCACTTGAGACTTTTAAAAAAATTGAAAATCAATTTAAAGCGCGAAGGGTGAGAGGACCAGAACAAACTGTTACCTTAAATCTCGTAGAATTGGCACAAGGTGATTATGAACTTCAAAGAAATCATTTAAATGCGGAAAAGACCAAAATTGAAACAGATTTTAAAGGTGTTTTTGGTGAAACCTTTATTCTAAAAAAAGAATGGTTACCAAAGCTTAAAAAGAACTGGCCTCAAATTTCTGGGAATGAGCTTTTAAAAGAAACTTTTGAAGTGAGAAAATTTGAAGCGGAAAAAGAGAAAGCGGAAGCTGAAAAAAGTATTGCTACGGTTGATTCATTACCAAAAATTGCCGCAGGACCTTCTATACAGAGAACGACAACAGGGCAAACTCAATATATGTCTTATGGATTTAATCTCACCGTTGGCGTCCCTATTTTTTCTCTTAATGGCGGTGGGCGCAGCCTTGCTGAGAAAAATCTTACAAGGTCAAAATATACTTATGAATATGCTTTGAAAAAGTCTGGCCTGGAGAAAAAACTGCTTTTACAGAGATATTCTTCGGCTACAGAATCCCTCAAAAAATCAATTCCCCTAGAAAGCTTGAAGAAAAAACATGATCAAATTGATAGTCTTTTCCGGCAGGGACTAGCGGCTGGCCCTACCGTTATCGAAGCGCATCGGCAAATATCGGAGTTCCATAAGTCACAGCATGAGCATGAAATGGAAGCGTTAGAATCATTAATGTATTTAAATGTTCTTTCCAATAAAGAAATTGGTGAGGTTCTAAAATGAAAAAAATAACTTTGAGTCTTTCACTCATTCTTTTCTTAATATTACTTCAAACAGATTTCCTTACAGCAGAAGTAAGTAAGAACGAAAATGCGAAAAAAGAAAAAGCACATAGCAAGGATGACTCTGATCATTCTGATGAGCATGACCACGAAGGAAAAAATAAGGAACACGAAAAGGACCATCATGATCATTCCCAAAAGGAATCGGGAGAGCACAAAGACGAAGCTCACGGAGATCATGAAGACAATGACAAGCACAGTAGTCAAGATAACCATAAAAATCATGATAATCACGCTGATCATACCGATCACAACGAAAAGGATGAACATGGTGATGCTAATCATGACGATCACGAAGAAGAAGGAGAAGGCAGCTCTGGGGTAGGACCCGATAAAGGAATCCTGGAAAAGAGCGAGCAAGGTTTTAAGCTTTCCCCTGAAGCCATTAAATCCTTCGAGTTAAAAATCCAGGCTGTATCGAGTAAGAACTCAGAATTTCCACGAGCGACTCTAGTAGAAATTAAAGATGGAAAATTTGTTTATCGAATAAGAGATAATTGGATCAAAAGGGTTTCGGTTAAAGTCCTCAAAAAAAATAAAGATACCGTGACTCTGGAGCTTTCTCAGTTCCAAGCGGGAGATAAGATTATTGTCGGCGGAACGGGGTTTATAAGAGTATCTGAACTCGTTGCTGAGGAAGGGGTTTCCCATGGTCACTCCCATTAATTCCCCTCTGTATTCATTGATATTCCCCTTTTCAAAGGATAAAAATTTATGATTAATCGAATTATTCATTTTTCAGTTTATCATCGTGGAGTAGTCTTAGCTTTAGTAGCACTTTTAATTGTGGGTGGGATTTTAAGTTTTCAGAGTCTTCCTATCGATGCCGTTCCTGATATTACAAACAATCAAGTGCAAATCAATACCACCATCGAAGGTCTTGCACCCGAAGAAATTGAACGCACCATTACCTTTCCTGTGGAATCATCTATGCGCGGAATAGCGGGCGTAGAGCAAGTAAGATCCATCACAAGATTTGGTCTTTCACAAGTGACCGTAGTTTTTAAAGATGGAATTGATATTTATAGAGCCAGACAATTAGTCTCTGAAAGACTTCAAGGCGTGACCAGTGGACTGCCTCCAGGCTCTAAATCACAATTAGGTCCTATCTCTTCAGGCTTAGGAGAAATTTATCAGTATGTGATTGATTACGAAAAAGTCGAAACCGGCGATAAACGAATAGAGCAATTGATGGAGATCAAAGCTCTACAAGATTGGTTTATCAAGCCTAGATTATTGACCGTAGAAGGTGTGGCAGAGATTAATACTTCGGGCGGCTTTGAAAAGCAGTATCATGTACAACCCGACCCCGTTAAAATGGCTTCTTTTAGAGTTCATTTCGGTGAAATTTTAGAGGCGTTAGGTAAAGTTAATAAAAACGTCGGCGGTGGTTATATTGAGCAAACCGCTGAGCAGTTTTTAGTTCAAGGAGTGGGTTTACTTAAAACTCCTGCTGCTATTAAAAGTATTCCAGTGAAAACTCTCGATAATTTTAAAGTTATCACTATCGGAGATATAGCCGAAGTGAAACTTGGAAAAGAGCTAAGAACAGGCTCTGCTACCTATGGAGGGAACGAAGTCGTTTTAGGCACAGCGATGATGCTTCTGGGTGAAAATAGTCGTACTGTTTCACAACGGGTGGATAAAAAAATAGAAGAAATTAAGAAAACACTTCCCGCTGGGATCTACCTAAAAACGGTTTATAATCGCTCTGAATTAGTGAATGCAACTTTAGGTACGGTTGAGCACAACTTGCTCTTTGGCGCGGGGCTAGTGGTGATCGTTTTATTATTTTTACTCGGAAATATCAGAGCTGCTATCGTGACGGCTTTAACGATTCCCTTCGCACTGCTTTTTACGTTTTTAGTTATGAAACCGCTAGGTATTTCAGGAAACTTAATGAGTTTGGGAGCCTTAGATTTTGGTATTATTGTAGATGGAACGGTGATCGTCCTCGATAATTGCGTGCGATACATTCATGAACAAACCAAAAAACTAGGAAGAAGTTTAACTAAAGAAGAAGTCAAACAAGCCATTTATGAAGCCGCAGTTGAGATTAGATTGGCAGCAGGTTTTGGAGAGCTGATTATTGTGATGGTCTTCTTACCAGTTTTTGCCTTAACGGGAATTGAAGGAAAAATGTTTATTCCTATGGCTTCCACTTTTGCCATTGCTGTCATTGGTGCCTTAGTACTTTCATTTACAGCAGCTCCCGCTCTGGCCAGTCTGATCTTGAGTGGCAAAACAGAAGATAAAGAACCACTCATCATGAAATGGGCGCAAAATATTTATCTGCCCTTTTTAAATGGAGTCCTGGCTCACAAGATCAAAGTGATCGTGTTAGCCATAGCCTCAGTGGTTATAGGGTGCGTTCTCTTTGCTACTCGGGGAGCTGAATTTTTGCCCCAGCTCAGTGAAGGGTCTTTTGCCTTCCATATGATTAGACCCGTGAATGTGAGTTTAACTCAATCCTTAGAGTATCAAAAAAAGGCGGATCAATTAATTCAAGAGAGCTTCCCTGAAGTCTCCCATGTGTTTTCAAGAATTGGTACCAGTGAAGTAGCAACCGATCCTATGGGAGTGAATGTCTCTGATACTTATATTATGCTTAAACCAAAAGAGACATGGCCTAAAGAATCAAATAAAAAATCCTATCAAGACCTTGTTGGAGAAATTGTAAAAAAGCTAGAAAAGGAGCTTCCAGGACAAAACTATTTAGCCTCTCAGCCGATTCAGATGAGATTTAATGAGCTGCTTGAAGGGACACGAGCTGATATTGCCGTTAAAATCTTTGGGCCAGATTTAAATGTGAATATGGAATTGTCTAAAAAAATCCAATCCGTAGTGAGCCAGGTTCGTGGGGCAGGAGATGTCGAAGTGGATTTAGCTGGTACTTCTCCGGTTTTACGAATTGAGCCTAAAGATGGTGAACTAACTTCCTATGGCGCTGCCCTCGGTGATATATTGGAAACTATCTCTGTCGCTATTGGTGGTGAAGAAGCCGGATTTATTTATGAAGGAGATCGAAAATATCCGATTGTTGTAAGACTCAGCGAAGAAAATCGCAGCGACCTTGATACGATTAAAAACCTTCCCGTAGGGCTTACAGGAAATGCTACCGCTAAATTAGCAAATCTTGCTGACTTAAAATTTCAAGAGACTTTTGGTTCCGTTAATCGAGAAAATTCGTCTCGTAGATCAGCCGTATTAATTAACCTTCGAGGGCGAGATGTGGAATCATTCGTCGAAGAAGCGCAAGCCAAAGTCTTAAAAGAAGTGTCGATCCCTGAAGGATACTTTGTAGAATGGGGTGGAAATTTTAAAAATCTTAATCAAGCCAAATCGAGACTCATGGTTTTAACTCCTCTTGCGCTGGTTTTAGTTTTAATGATGATCTATGCCGCGTTTGGAAGTATTTCGCAGACTTTGCTGATCTTTAGTTGTGTTCCTTTGGCCTTGGTTGGAGGAGTTGTGAATCTCATTATCATGAAGTTGCCTTTTAGTATTTCCGCGGGAATTGGCTTTATTGCTCTCTCCGGAATTGCTGTTCTAAACGGAGTTGTGCTGGTGAATTATTTTAATCAATTAAGAATGCAAGGGCTTTCTGGTGCCGAGTTGGTCAAAAAAGCCACCTCCATTCGCTTGAGGCCTGTGCTCATGACCGCACTGGTAGCTATTTTTGGTTTTATACCGATGATGCTTTCTA
>CAZTDX010000100.1:0-9152 GCA_964612425.1 uncultured Pseudobdellovibrionaceae bacterium | reverse complement strand
TCTTCCCACTATTATCAAATAAATTTTAATTAAGTGAAAAAGTGAACGGCATTAACTCAATTATAAATTGTACATTTGAAACTGGTATTCTTTTAAATTTGGATTCCAATGTGGGAAGATTTAGAACTTTATTCAAATCAATTTCTCACGCGATAAAAAGGTTAGATATACTGAGTAGGATTCATTAAAGTTCCCCATTAGTAATTTGTCTACGATTATTCGAGGATTTAAAAAAAATTAACTTTTGATTCTAAACGAATTAGGAACTGTATTAAAGCATATAGCTTATATTTTAATATTAAAGACTTCTTGAATAGCCTGCTCTAATATTTCCTTGGGTAAGGCCCCTTGAGCCATTTGAGGTTCTCCAGACATGGGGGCAAATAAAATCGATGGAACACTCATAATTCCAAAAGTGCTAGCGACATCTTGCTCGGTGTCGATGTTGACTTTGTAGACATCGAGTTTTCCGGCATATTGCTTTGATATTTCCTCAAGGATGGGTGCCAATCTTTTGCAAGGACCACACCAATCGGCATAAAAATCGATAATTGCAGGGCGAGGACCTTTAAAGCTCCAGTTGCTATTGAGGTCGTAATCAAACACTTTATCTTTAAAGTCTTGGCTTGTGAGCACTTCCATGGAAAATCCTTTTGAAATGGGTTAACGCCGCTTTTGAGCATAGAAGAGTTAATAAATTATTTAAATAAAAAAAGTTGAGTCTTAAGCTGATTTGAGCGATGCGCTATTGTAGCTAAGGCGTAAAGTTAATCCTATACATTGTGCAAGTATTTGGCAAAATTGTAATTCTTCGTCAAGGATGTGTGCCCGATCAGAGGGCATTCGTATCGTGAGCACGCCGTAAAAATTCTCAGGGGTGGTAAATATGGGAATTACCATCATAGAATTAAAGGTGATATCTGAGAAATACTTTTTAATTTGATTTAAAGTGGGATCATGATCAAGATTTTCAATAACGAGGGGTTTTTCAGTGTTTGTTACAAAAAGAATTTCTGGATATTTTTTTAAATCCAGTTTCCACTCTGTCCCATCCTTATCATCACTAGAGGCTTTGACAATTCCAACACGATTGGGCTTGCACTGAATAACACTCGCACGAATACTTTTAAGTGCCATGGCCGACATTTGAACTAATTTATTGAGAGTTTCTCGTAAAGTCTCTCCTTGATTTACTTGTCGAAGAACGAGTTCAACTAAGTGTAAGTAGAGATTGGAAGTTTGGTTTTGTGCATTTTTAGAATCGGTGCGAGAGGGCTGGAGGTGAAATATGAGCCGAGAAATAATATCTTCTTCATCTAAAGGCTTTAAGAGAAAGTCTGTCGCTCCCCATTTTAAACACTCTTTGATATTATCAATATTGGCTTGATGAGAAAGAATCACCATTTTGGGGAGATCCTTTGGAGCAATGTTCATGCTGACAAAATTCTTCAACATTTGAAGAGCATTTTGCTTTGGGAGCATAAGCTCAATTAACGCCAATTGAGGACGATGGCGAATGATGATTTTCATCGCCTCATCACCATCAGTGGCGGTAAAAGCCTCAAAGCCTCGCTCTTCTAAAAAAGTTTTGAAGTGAAGCGATTGAGTGGAACTTGGATCTGCAATTAAAATTCGTATTGAGCTCATCGTGCACTTCTTCGGCAGCAAAGAGTAAAAACTTAAATGGCGAGAATGCTATTCTTTCGTCGAGCCTGAAGTATCTTTGGTTGCTTCATCTAAATTTAAAAATTTCTTTTTAATTTTATTAACGACTCGAACCTCCATTTGTCTTACAGCTTCACGAGTGATTTTATGTTTTTCTCCAATTTCTTGCAAAGTGAGAGGTTCATCAGCAAGAAGTCTTTCGTCCAGAATAATTAATTCTCTAGCGCTTAACTCAGGTCGAATTTCGTTGATTTTTTCTTTTAATAACGAAATTTGCTCATGGAGTGCTAGTTCTTCATCTAGGGGGAGAGCCTCTTTATTGTGTTGAAGGTCACCGAGAGTATTTTTTGTTTCGGTATCAAGAGGGCGATCAAGACTAATGTCTCGCCCTTTGAGTCGATTTTGCATATCCTGAATTTCATCTTCAGCAATACCAAATTTTTCGGCTAATTGTTTATAATCGGGATTTTCTCCAAGAGCATCGAGGGCTTCTTTTTCGCGTTTCAATTGATAAAACAATTTTCGTTGATTTTGGGTTGTGCCAATTCTTACCAGTGAGTACTGGCGCATAAGATAATCTTGAATGTATCCGCGAATCCACCAAACGGCATAAGTAATCAATCGAACGCCTCTGTAGGGGTTGAATTCGCGAATGGCATGCATGAGGCCCACATTTCCTTCTTGCACTAAATCGATAAGTTTAGCGCCAAACTTAGAGTACTCTGCGGCAATTTTAACAACAAATCGGAGATTTGCCGTGACGAGGGCTTGAGCGGCAGAGGGGTCTTTGGTTTCAAAATACTGAGTGGCAATTTTTTGTTCTTCTTCTCGTGAAAGAATCGGATACTTTTGAATAGAGGCCAGATAAATCGACATTGGATCTGCGGTGGTTAGTGCGCGACTGGATTTATCTACTAATTTTTTTGAGGATGATGTCGTAGCAACAGGCAGATGTTGCGTTGATTCACTGTCATCAGTGAAATCTTCAACAGAAGTTTCCTCAAAGGGGGAGTGGTCGGGTTGATTCCACTCTTCTTGAGATGAATCCAAATCGTGCTCTGGCTCTAATTCTTGAAGGTTTTCGTCTTCGGGATCGAGAAGTTCGGCCTTAACAGCGCGAGCTGGTTGTTTATTTTTAGTTGAAGAAGTTTTAGACGTCGATTTTTTGGAGGGTTTATTTTTAGAAACTGTTTTTTTCATTATCTTTAAACCCTCCTTAATTGTTCAATTTAATTCATTGATTAGGAGAGTGCCTTTTTAATTTTCTTTTCAAGGCTCTCCTGGATCTTTCCTTTTAGCGGAGTTAATAATAAGGGAATTTCTACTTCAATGCAAACTTTACAGTGGGGATTTCCTTTTTCGATAGAAATTTCAGCTTTGAATTGCTTGCCTTTGGCTTGGCCCTTGAGCTTGGATTCTTCAAAAGTGCATACAATATTAGGGTCAATTTTCTTTAAATCGTTGGATGTTTCTAAAAAGGTTTGAATTTTTTTGAAAGTTTCCTTGGCTTCTAAAGTAGAAGGGGATTCAACTTTAAATTTAGGCATATATTTCTCCTCTAGAAAACATCTTAGCTGTATAAAAATTATTTAGCAAAAAATTCTATTGGGACTCAGAAGACTTTTGACTGGTAACAATGACTGTGAGAAAATTAAAGACTGCTTATTTTTTAAGCTCTGAATGACGATTCAACAAATTGAATTTATGTCTAATTAAATTTATATCTAGTGGAGAGTTGCGGTGAAATTTATATCAGAAACGAAGCGAACTCATTATTGCGGCCAATTAAAAAAATCCCTTGCTGGACAAAAGGTGGTATTGACAGGCTGGGTTGAAACTCGCAGAGATCACGGAAGTCTTATCTTTATTGATTTACGCGATCGCGAAGGCATCGTTCAAGTCGTTTTTGATCCAAACAAAGAGGCCACTTCCTGTGCTAAAGATTTTAGAGGTGAGTTTGTCATTGCGTTAGAGGGGATTGTTCGCGAGCGTCCTCAGGGAATGACCAATAAAAAAATTAAGACCGGAGAAGTCGAGGTCGAAGCTATCCGATGTGAAATTCTCAATGAGTCGGCAACGCCTCCATTTCAAATCGACGATAAAAACGTCAGCGAAATACTTCGACTCAAGTATCGTTACTTAGATTTAAGAAGTCCGAGATTGCAAAATCATTTAATGGTACGCCACAAAGCCACAAAGTTGGTTCGCGATTACTTTTCAGAGAATGGTTTCTTAGAAGTGGAAACCCCTATTTTATACAAAAGCACTCCAGAGGGAGCACGCGATTATTTAGTTCCATCTCGAGTTAACTTAGGGGAGTTTTATGCTCTCCCGCAATCGCCACAAACGCTGAAACAGTTACTCATGATTGCGGGTTATGATCGTTATTTTCAAATCGCCCGTTGTTTTCGAGATGAAGATTTGCGTGCCGATCGTCAACCAGAGTTTACGCAAATTGATATTGAAATGTCTTTTATTGATCGAGAAGACATCATTGCGATGAACGAAGGATTGCTGCGAAAATTATGGAAAGAGTTTAAGGGCGTTGAAATTGGTGATGTTCCTCGCATGAGTTTTCAAGAGGCGATGGATCGCTTTGGGAGTGATAAGCCTGACACACGTTTTGGAATGGAAATAAAAGATTTATCAAAGTTGGTTCAAAACTCTGGATTTAAAGTATTTGATGAGACCGTTGCCCGGGGTGGAATTGTGAGAGGGATTGTTGCTCCGAATTCTGCGGGAATGGGTCGGGGTCAGTTAGATAAGCTAACGGATTTAGCAAAAAAAACAGGAGCAAAAGGTTTAGTGTGGGTAAAGTGGGAAGCTGAATCCCAATGGAACTCATCGGTAAGTAAATTCTTTCAACCTGATCAGTTAAAGGCTTGGATGACTCAGGCCGGTGGTAAGGTGGGAGACCTTATGCTGGTTGTTGCCGATGACTACGAAGTTGCGTGCTCTGCGCTTTCCACTCTTCGTTTGCATTTAGGGCGCGAGCTTAATTTGATTGATATGAGTAAAGATGCTTTCCTATGGGTTGTTGATTTTCCGCTTCTTGAATACTCGCCAGATGAAAAGCGATGGGTGGCAAGACATCATCCCTTCACCGCACCAAAAGATGAAGGTGTTCAAGACTTGTTAAATATGAATGAAGCAAAATTTGGTGGATTGTTGGCAAAAGCCTATGACTTGGTTTGTAATGGTTATGAAATCGCCGGTGGCAGTATTCGAATTTATCGAAATGAAATTCAACAAGCCATGTTTAAGGTTTTGGGAATGACCCCAGAGGAAACTCAATTAAAGTTTGGATTTTTTCTAGAAGCCTTAAAGTACGGAACTCCCCCTCATGGTGGGATTGCGTGGGGAATGGATCGCTTAGTGATGCTACTCTGTAACACAGAAGCTATTCGTGAAGTTATCGCATTTCCGAAAACAGCAAAGGCCTCTTGTTTAATGTCAAACGCACCCAGTGAAGTTCATCGTGATCAATTAATCGAACTGGGAATTCGACTTGCGCCATCAGCGGAGAAGGTCCTAGAGGAGAAAAAAGGTCCTTCTCATAGCTAGTCAACGTTGGTATAGGCTTCTGCGAAGAAGTTAATCTTTCTCAGCAGAATCAATTTAGAGTCGAAAAGTGTGATCAACGACAAAGTCATTGCCGTTTTTAACAACGGTGCAGGCATCGCAGTTGGAGTCATGTTCAAAAAACAAGTGCCAGCCCTCTTCAGCGGCTGAATTCAATAGGGCTGCTTTCTCCTTAATAATTAATAAGGGATCAAGATCATAGCCCATGATCCAAGCCAGTCGCACATGGGCACTCGTTGGAATTAAATCACCACAGTAAACAAGAGTTGTTTTGTCATCCGATATTTTGACCCATTGATGACCTTGAGTGTGGCCATTGGATATTTCAAGACTCACCCCAGGCAAGAAGTCTTTTTGTGGTCCCTCTACGAGTTTTAGCGCTCCACACTCCATCAATGGAATAAAATTTGAACTCAAGTAGCTCGCGCGCTCTCTAATATTAGGATTTTGAGCCGTAGTGAAATTGGTTTTTTGCACATAGTATTTGGCTTTAGGAAATTGCGGAACAATTTTGCCATCCTTCCATAAGGTTCCACCGCCACAATGATCAAAATGCAAATGAGTTAAAATCACATCAGTGATGTCTTCTGGTTGGAGCCCAGCCTTGTTTAAAGATTTTAAAAGAGAAGGCCCCTGTGGATCAATATTATACATTTGTGCGAATTTTGGACCGAGCTTATCACCAAATTTTTCAACAAAGTATCCACCATTTCCACAATCTATTAAAATATTTTTATCAGAACTTTTTAAAAGTAAAGCTCGTGCCTCCATGGGAATTCTATTCTGTGCATCCGCCGGAATTTGTTTTTCCCACAATACTTTTGGAACCGTTCCAAACATGGAGCCACCATCCAGTCCAAAAATTCCCGTGGGAATGGGTATGATTTGATAGGGACCAATTTGTAATTTTTTATTTTGTGTATCCATTGATAGTCTCCCATTTTAAACAAAATTTTTCATCGACTCATCTTTTTCAATTTGGATATTATCGCCAAAAGCTTCAGGATTAATTGTTTCAATCCACTTACGATAGTTAGCATAAATCACTTCAACAGGAGCAGGCTCTTGAACAGGGCCAATGTGAATAGTCAGCTTACCGGGTTTTGCAAAAATGCGACCCTTTGGCCAAAGTCCCGCGTTGCCTTCAATATATAAAAACAACACTGGAGTGTTTGATTTTTCCGCAAAGATAGAAACGCCTCGCTTAAACTCATGGATTTTTCCATCTTGCGAACGAGTGCCCTCGGGAAACATAATCAGCCAAATGCGATCCAATTGATTCAATAACGACAAGCAAAGTTTCACGGCCTCGCCCTTTTTATCTTTTCTATCAATGGGGATAGCGCCAAGACAATGCTGTGAAAAAAATGTGACAAAAGGGTCAGAAAAAAAATAATCTTTTGCCGCCGCAATAAAAAGATCATTCCAGTAAATAAACGGAATAGAGGCCGCAATCGAGATGGCATCAAGGTGACTCGCATGATTTGAAATAACAAGTAGGCGAGGTTGAGTTTTGTAAATTTCTTTATAAGAGCCAATCACTTTGAGCCGAATATAAAAGCGAAAAAAAAGTCCATTCAAAATAAATCGCCACAAAAAACGAACTAAAAAACTAAACAAATCAAAGTGACGAGTAAAGAGTGGAAGATGCTTCAAGTAGGGCGGAAGCCGTGTCCATTGTTCATTGTCATAATTCCACTTTTTCATGGTCATGAAACTTTCTTACATTCCTGCTATGTAATGCATGATGTAGTAGTAAAGAGGGCAAACAAAAATAAGGCGATCCATGCGATCTAAAAAATCACCGCGGCCTAAAATAAAAATTCCATAATCACGAATTCCTAAATCGCGACGAATCACGTTCATGACGATATCGCCAAATCCGCCGCCAATACCCGCAATAAGGCCAGAGGCAAGCCAGTATTTCTCACTAGGATTAGGAAGTAAATGACGCATTAAAAATGCCAATCCTAAAGTGATCAAAATACTTAAGCCCGTACTTTCGAGGGTTCGCTTGGGATTGATATTATGTACATAGTGAATACTTCCTACGTAGCGACTAATCGCAATAATCGTATTATCACAAAACTCTGTCAGAATAATTAAATACATGAGTTGATAAATGCCGTTATCAAATTTCATGATAAGGCCCGCATGCATAAAGCTCCATCCCAGAAAAATAAAGCAAATCATCGTCAGGGCAATGTATTGAATCATGTGCTTGTATCGGTTCATCACGATCGGGACGAAACAACAAAGTCCAAGCACCAGCATGGGCATTAAATTATAAATATCAATCTTCTGATTATAAACACTAAGGGCAAGGCCCACGATGCCCGCGTAGCAGATAATCACAAACCAGCTCCGATGATAAAGCCCCAGAATCTGAAAAAAAACTTTAGCACCAAAAATAGCAATAAAGGTTAAAACAATGAGCGGCCAAGGCTCCGGAGATCCAATAAATAAAAACAACAAGGGTGCTGCAACAAGCCAGCTTTTTATGCTCGCCCAGGAGACAACAAAGTAGTCATTTCGATTTCTAAAAATATAAACCAAGGCTCCAGAAATAAATAGAAACCCTAAGACAATAAAAACTGTTTGTTGATAAATTGGGCTATACCAAGCTGCTGTATCCATAATGATTAAAGGCTAGCGCTTAAGTTTTAGTCCGTCACCAAATTTTTTTCGTGGTCACTTCTGTTTTCTTTGAGGGGAGTTTAGCCCCACCGTAAAATTTCGAACAAGCGGTGCTCGCTATGAGAGAAGTATTTTTGTGTATTATTGAACTTAAGTGGCTCTATAACGCGAGTTCGATAATAAATTTGTATTTTAACGAAGGTAATTTTTTGGAAGTACGAGGAATAACTCTATAAAATTTCCGAGGCTTATCCTCTGCGATAAGTCGCAGGAAATTTTTTGAGTTATGACGATGTAATTACAAAAATTAACAAGTTAAAATCAATATTTATTGTCGAGCTCGCGTTAAAAGCTGCGCTCCGAACTTATTTTCCGATGGGGCTAAACTCCCCTCAAAGAAAACAGAAGTGACCTCTTTCGGGCTCCTGTGTTGTCTTGCTTTTTTTATTTGCTCTTGATGTTTTAATGGGCCAATATCGATGAAAGTAAGGGTGTTTGTTGAGTTGGGTATAATGGCTATAATGAATTTGAGAAACTAGGTAAAAATATATGAAAAGTAAATTCAGTGAATTTTTTTTATCGGTCATTAATCGTGATGTGATACTTTTGGTTTTATTGTTGTTATTATCAAGATTAATTCCTCATTGGACTAATTTTACGGCATTAGGTGCGGTGAGTATTTTAGCTCCTCGCTGGTTAAAACAAAATAAATTTTCTTTAGTTATTCCACTTGTAGCACTGGTGTTGTCTGATTTAATTTTAGGTTTTCATGCGATGATGTTTTTTACTTACGGAGCAATTTTTATTGTGAGTGTACTATCTTGGTATAATCAGGTGTTAGGGGAGAGTAAGGATACTACTGGTAGTTTTGTGGGTGGAGAATTGAGTGCGCAATCTTTAGGTTTTGGCAGTGTTGCTGTTTGGAGTGTGAAGTCGAGTGTTATATTTTATCTCGTCACGAATTTTGGGGCTTGGTTGAATTTAGAAATGTATCCTAAAACTCTTGCTGGCTTAGGGCTGAGCTATTGGAATGGTTTACCATTTTTATTCAATGATTTTTTTGGCACCCTAATTTATAGTGGAATCGCCATTTTAGTATTATCCAATGCAGAATTACATCCGCAGAATGATATAGCTCACATTATTTAGATTCTGCTGAAAAAGAGCCTAATTCGAGGCGGAAAAGTTTAAATCGAACGAAAGCGTAGTTTCTCTACGTTGAGTGAGATTTGAGCGAGGCAACGATGAGTTTTTTCAATTTCGCGATA
>CAZTDX010000099.1:0-9530 GCA_964612425.1 uncultured Pseudobdellovibrionaceae bacterium | reverse complement strand
AGTTCAATAAAATAGGAAATATCTTAATTAAATTTCCGAACTGACTCTAATTACACTCGTTGATAGTGAACGTCAGTGGTTTAAATCAAAACATGGTGTAAATGTAACGGAAACTTCCCGTGATTTGGCTTTTTGTGCACACGCAATACTTCAAGAAAATATTTTTAATATTCCTGATACTAAAAATGATGATCGTTTTTTTGATAATCCAATTGTTAGTGGTGATTTCAAGTTAAGGTTTTATGCTGGTGTTCCAATTCTCGATCCTCAATATAATTTACCCATAGGAACTATTTGTGTTATAGATCATAAACCAAGAGAATTAACTTCAGAACAAATTAAATCACTCGAAGCTCTTCGAAATTTAGTACAAAAATTATTGCTCCTCCGTTTTACTATTAAAAATGCGATAATTATGGAAGAACAATTACACAACCAAAATAATCGCCAAGAACTAATTCTTGATGGCGCAGGGCTTGGATCTTGGGATTTGTGGCTTGAAACAAATAAAGTCCATTTCGATCAACCCTGGTGTACTATGCTTGGTCTAGAATTTGAAAAAACACCACAAGAATTATCGACTTGGGAAAGTCGTGTACATCCAGAGGATCTTCCAGTAGCAAATGCTGATTTTCAAGCCTACTTGAAAGGAACTACCGCATACTACGAAAATATTCATCGCATCCGTCATGCTAACGGCGAGTGGGTATGGATTCTTGATCGTGGACGCTTCAGTGAATGGAATAAAGATGGTAAACCAATTAAGTTTACAGGAACGCATCTCGATATTACGAGATACAAAAAAAGCCAATTATTATCAGCAGAAATTCAAAAAATAGCCAACATTGGCGGATGGGAATACGAAATAAATACGGAAAAGATTTTATGGAGTGAGCAAACTTACAAAATACATAAACTTCCTCCTGAAACACCACTCAATTTTTCTACTATCATGAATTTTTATCCAAAAGAAGAACGAGAAAGAATTGAAAAGTACTTAAAGGATTGCCTACTAGGGACACCTTACAGTAATTCCTTTAAAATGATAGACTTCAATGGACAACAAAAATGGGTAGAAATCACGAGCATACCGATCATCGATTCAGACAATATCGTTAAAAGTATTCATGGTACGATTCAGGATATAACTTTTAAAATAGAATCAGAAGAAGCAATCGAATTGAATCGCATGAAAGCCGCTCAAAATGCCAAATTAGCCTCTCTCGGAGAAATGTCAGCGGGCATTGCTCATGAGATTAATAACCCCTTAGCGATTATCAACGGCACCTTAGTATTACTAAACAAATATCGTAACAATGATTTAAAATTTGAAGAAAAACTAGAAACTGCCCTTAAAGCTGTCAATAGAATTGTAAAGATCGTTAATGGACTTCAAAAATTTTCTCGCTCCTCTGATTCTGTAGAGCTGACTCAAAATTCAATGAGTAAAATTATAAATGAGTCCATGATAATTATTGATATAAAAGCCAGACGACTATCCGTTCCTATTGAAATTAACTTAAGTACTAATGGGGTGATATTATGTGATGAAATTGAGATTGAGCAAGTTATAATTAACTTAATGAATAATGCTATTTTTGCTGTAAAGGACTTAAAAGAAAAATGGGTTAAATTAAATTTATTTGAAGAAAACAATGAAGTTGTAGTTCAAATAATTGATTCTGGAAGTGGGATTTCTGAAAAAGTCGAATCTAAGCTTTTTCAACCTTTTTTTACCACAAAACCCGTAGGAGAAGGAACTGGACTTGGGTTATCAATCTGCAGAGGAATACTCCAACACCATAATGCAACCATAAAGTTAAATAAAAGTTTTTCGAATACTTGTTTTGAAATCCGTTTTTTAAAATTAAAGGGAGTTCGTAATGCCTCTTAACATTGTTTACCTCGATGACGAACTTGATCTTTTAATAATGTTTACGGAACTCTTTAGTAGCTCAGACATCGTAATCAAAACATTTCAAAAACCGGAAGAAGCAATTCATGAAATTAATTTAAATCCACCTAACCTCGTAATCTTTGATTACCGACTCCCTAATACTACAGGTGACAAGATTGCACTCTCTATTGATCCAGACATCCCAAAAGTTCTTATTTCAGGAGATTTAAGCATAGAATTTAAAGCTAATTTTTTAAAAATCTTTCGTAAGCCATATTCCGATATTGAAATGCGTGAATTTTTAATTAAATTTAAAAATTCACTGGAAGAAAAAAATAAAATTAAAAAAGCCCAATAATAAAATAATATAAAACGATTAAAACAGAGCATTTTTTGGTGTTCGAGGAAAAGGAATAACATCTCGAATATTGGTCATTCCCGTAAGATACATCATCATTCTCTCAAATCCTAAGCCAAATCCTGCATGGGGAAAACTTCCATAGCGCCTTAAATCTAAATAAAAACTATAGTCTTCTGGATTTAATCCGACTTCTTTCATTCTCGCCTCAAGCGTCTCCAAATGATCTTCTCTTTGCGAACCTCCAATGATCTCACCTATTCCTGGCGCTAATAAATCCATGGCACGAACAGTTTTTCCATCTTCATTGATTTTCATATAAAAAGCTTTAATCGCTTTTGGGTAATCAGTGACAAAAACGGGTTTTTTAAAATGTTCTTCCGCTAAGTAACGTTCATGCTCTGATTGCATATCAATGCCCCAATCCACAGGATATTCAAATTTTTTACCGGACTTCTTTAAAATTTCGAGGGCTTCCGTATAGGTAATTCGGGCAAATTCATTGTTGAGTAAATTATTTAATCGATCAAAAAGGCCTTTTTCAATAAATTGATTAAAAAATTCCATCTCCTCTGGGCATTGCTCCATGACATAGCGGACAATGAATTTAATCATGTCTTCACCCAAATCCATATCGGCAGATAAATCAGCAAACGCAATTTCGGGCTCAATCATCCAAAACTCAGCAGCATGTCGAGAGGTATTGGAGTTTTCTGCCCTAAACGTTGGCCCAAACGTATAAATGTTTCGAAAGGCCGCACAGAATGTTTCTCCATTTAACTGACCACTTACTGTCAAATTGGTTTCTTTTCCAAAAAAATCCTGGTGGTTGTCAATAGACCCGTCTTCTTTTCGAGGGGGCTTATCAAGTTTCAACGTAGTCACTCGAAACATCTCACCCGCTCCTTCACAGTCAGATCCGGTGATAATCGGCGTATGCACATAAACAAAGCCCTGATCTTGAAAATATTTATGAATGGCATAAGCTAATACCGAACGCACTCTAAATACGGCAGAAAAAGTATTGGTCCTTGGACGAAGATGAGCAATTTCTCGTAAAAACTCAAAGCTATGTCTTTTATTTTGTAATGGGTATTTTAAATCGGCCTTTTGATAAATTTCAATTTTCGAAGCGATCACTTCAAAAGCCTGTCCGGCCCCTTGGGACTTGACGAGTTTTCCAATGACGTGAATGGAGCTTGCAATGGGTAGCTTTGCTACTTCTTCAAAGTTCTCAAGCTTTGTATCAAAAACAATCTGCACACCCTTAAAAAAGGTTCCGTCATTTAACTCAATAAATCCAAAGTTTTTTTGATCACGAATTTTGCGAACCCAGCCTGTAAGATGAACATCCTTATCAAGGAATTCTTCTGTCTTTCGATAAAGTCCTTTCACAGATGATAATTTTGACGAGTGCTTTGTAGATAAAGAGGATGGGAAGGTCTCTGTAGCCATATAAATTCCTTTAAAAAATTATAATTAATAACCAGAAAATTATAACTACGGAGACGCCATTATTACAATAAGTTTTAATCTCTTTGTGCTGCTCATAAAGCCTTTAAATCCTTAATGAATCAAAGGAACTTACCCGACCATTACCCCTCTTTAAAAAGTATATAGCAATTTTAACTTTTTTTTGGTATACTGGCGGCCCATTAATTCATTTAATTTTATTTACTAAAATAAGGACGTCATTGGATAATGAAAGCTCTCTTAAATTCAAAAAAATACGCCATTAAACTTATTTTTACAACAACAGTACTGTTGATCGTATTGAGTGAGGGCTGCACACTCAACCAAAGACATAAAATTAAAATCGCAATGCCTTCTAACCTTACTACTTTTGAGTTACCCCCTATCGAGGGCTTTAACCAAGAAGACCAACGCGCACTTGATCGTGCCAATGAGAAAGAATCACCGGAAGATTTAGCTAAAGACTATGCTGAAACTCCTGAAATTAAGCCTCTAAAAAAAGAGGGAATTTCTTTTATCTCGGGAGACAAAATTCATGTCGATATTTACGTGAATTCAAAAGTGTTAGGAAAGCAAGCCGCTGTGGTTAAAGTGAATGACGTGATAAAATATGTCTTTGCCACCTCAACTGGCACTAAGAAAAAACCAACGCCTACAGTTAATAATGTTTTTGCCATAAAACAAAAGTTTCGCCATATGTCGAACACCTATCCCGGCACTACGAATAATATGGATTTTGTCACCTACTTCTATCCCGCCGTTGGCTTTCATTCTACTACTTTCGGTAATTATCCAAAGCTCGGTAAAGCTGACTCCCACGGATGTGTTCGCCTGGGAAAGCCAGAAGCTCGTATTCTCTATCGCCTCATTAAAGAGGCCGGAAAAGAAAACACGACCGTCAGCGTGATCAAAAATAGCGACCCACAAGAATCTGAAGATGTTATCAACTTAATTAAAGTGTTGTTATCCAAAGACTTAAATTTTATTTCGTATATGATTACTAACCTCAATAGTGGGGACGTTGCTGGACTTGATGAGGATACTTATTTTGAGAAGTTTTTAGAACTTCAAGACAATTCTGAAAAAGAAAACCTTATTCTTAAGGCCGTCACCTATTACAATACAAAAACATTACTAAGAGAAAATGAAGAGATTGATCGTTTCAACGAGCAAGCAAAAAAAGATTCTGAAGCCACTGGAATCCCTCCACTTATTATTCGTCCTCATAAAAGTCATTTAGAGGCAGTTTTTCCAATACTTGAAATGAATCATTGGGCTAATGTTGATTTAATCTCAACACATCCTGATTACCCAGAGAGAATTTATCCTAAATTTTAACTTAGAAAAAAATTTCATTTAATAGATGGTGTGGCCCTGACGATGAGCACGCCACCCGTAAGTTCACTCATCACGAGAGGTGAATCGCAAAATTTTGGGCATAACAATGCCTCCCACCGGCAATCACCGGCATGGGAAAATTTTCTTTAAATAGATTTTGTGGAATCAAGAGAATAACGCGCTTCTTTTTTCGGATTTGGGTTATTGGGATACTTAGTTTTTGGTGTAAATCAAAGAGATAATTTGCTTGCGTGAGAGTATCCCAAGAAAAATAATTTGACGTTATTGCTTTTCTTATTTTGCATTTCGATCTTTTACTGGTTTCTTCATTTTTTATTTTTCTGCCCCCTTCTCTGCAATTCGTCACGATATAGCTCCTTAGACAGAGGCTCAAAGGCTTTCATTCTTTTTTTCTTCTCTTTAAACGCAGCCTCTTTTTCTTTGAGGATTTTAGGGAAAAGCGTTAAGGCCTTATCAATTAACTTGAGTGTTTTTTTATTTTCTGCGGAAGTCATAACTCTTACCTTGTGAGAATAATTTTATAAACTGCTCTTGTTTTTTTAAAGGCAGTAATTCGAATTCTTGTCGACTCATCAGTTTTTTAGGACTCTTACCAGAGTTGTTAAATACATGCCACTCGGTTGCGAGAGGGCGATAAAGGTTCCAAAAATTTTCAAAACATCGTGGATGGCGGCGATGTACGGATTCAGTGGGTATATTATGACCGCCCATCTGGACTCTTTTCTTTATGCGACTAATATTTTTCTTCACATTATCTAAGTATAAAAAATAAATGATAATTTCATATCCGAGAGCTTTAGCTTCACTTAATAAATGAGCCCAAGTTCTACCCGATAAAGTGGATTCAAAGCTAAAGCTAGCCCCTTTTTCGAGTTGATTTTTGATTTCTGTAATAAGCACACGACCGGCTTGAAAAGAAGCTTTTTCAAAATCTAGAGGGGCAATCCCAGAAGCTATGAGGTCAGGGTTTAAAAATACCGAATTTTGTTTTGTGCGAAGAAAATAACTTTCGGCAAAAGTAGTTTTACCGGACCCATTGGGGCCAGCTACTATTTCAATTAACTTTTTAGAAGGGGTATCTAATTTTGATTTAATATTTAACTCCTCTTATTGAAGAGAATTTTAGTTTAACGGAAGAGGGACCTAAAGGAAGTTAACTATTTTGTTGGTGCGCGGAGAGGGACTTGAACCCTCACGCTTGCGCATACGCCCCTCAAACGTACGTGTCTACCAATTCCACCATCCGCGCGCTTATAGATAAGTTGTGATAAATAGTAGCTGTAATTTCTCGATTGAGTCAATCTGAAGTCATGATTAAATGAAACTATTTTAAAAACGATAGCCTATCTGAAATGCAAATGAACTTAGATTTTGACCCGGAAAACTGGGAGCGTAGCTCGATTGCCTAAAAAAATCAAAAAATAACCCAGAGGAAATCCCTAAGCGAACTCCTAAAATATAGGCGGCAATAAATTCAGCCTCACCTTCTAAAGTTTTTTTATCCTTTGCTACTTTCATTTTAGTCAATACAGATAAAGCTCCCAAGCCTCCGCCTCCATAGAGTGAAAAAAACGAATCTAACGGAAAAAATCGGAGCGCCCATAATCGCGTTTCACGATAGGTATTGGAGATGGACATATTTCCACTCTTGGTTTCACGCTGTGTAGAAAAATAATCCCCTTTTAAAGCCCAGAGTGAATCTCTTTTACGGATTTCTCCTGCAATACCTAAACCTTCTAAGTTTGATTCACTCTCTTCTGAAGTCCCTTGAAACTGACCAAAAGCACTAAATAAACTCACACTCGTTGAAATTGTTTTGGTTGGTTTTTCAGCAGCATTAACTCTCCCTTCTGTTGCAGGTAAGGTTGTAATGTGAGAGGAGAGTTGATCCTGAGAATTAGCTTGAGCTAATCCCATCGTGGAATTTAAAACAACAAGGATGCTCGACATAAATGTGATGAGTTTAAGCTTTAACGTCATTGTCAGTTCCTCATCTCAATAATGCGACTAGGACAATTATTTTTGTAAAAATCTTGGGATTCTGGTTTAAAAAGAATCTTAGACCATTTTTCGCAAGCACCCTCTGGCAATGAAGGCGTTCCTGCTCCAAATAAAAGCTGATCAACGGCGCGATCCCAAGCAAAAATAGTTTTCGATTTATCTTCATTGACATAAACTTGCATCATTTCAGGTAAAAACTTTGGTAACGTTTCAACAATATGTTTAGCCCAAGCATTTAAAGCAATCGTATCATGAAGCTCTCCGCGCTCCTCTAATCGACGATAAATCATGCGCGCTAAATTGGTTCCAAGGCGATAGGCCTTTGTGCGAATCTGATTCATTTCTCCTTCGGAATTTTCCATCATGCCAAGAGAGGAAACATCCTTTGGCAGAATTTCAACGTTGGTACTGAGGCATCGATTGTCATAGTGTTCTTTATCATGGGGATTGGTCTCACCGCGACTATCTAAATCCAATGATGGAGCAATAAAACAAGGGTTTTGACTATAGAGCCAACCCCACACATCTGCCAGGCCCTCATTTAAGGCCGTCAATAAAACTAAATTAATATGCTTTATTTGTTTAGAGCTATTGGGAGGAATAATTTTACTAATAGTACTTATAGATTGAGCGAAAAAATCTTCCAAACGATCAGAAGATTTGGGAACTGCAACTCCTTCATCCTTTTGCACCACTCCTGTCATCACAAAATTTCTCAGAGCACTTGTTTCATGGGGGCCCTCGTCGACAAGACTCAATAATTTTTTACCTTGCAGCTGAGCCTCTTTCGATAAAGGCTTTAAAAGTAAGCGTGCAAAAATGGAATGAAAATGTTCATGGGCTAAAATCGAACCATTGACAGAAATAGGAAGCTTATTACTTTCATAAGGAACAATAAAAAAAGAATCATTCTCTAAAACATAAAGAGCATTGTTAGTCATTCTGGTGAGGCCTGCACTTTGAGTGTTAAATCGAACATAAACTTTTCGAGTTACATTAGATTGAGGTACGCCAAATAATAAGTCCCGCTCCTTTAAGCGTTCAAAATGGGCGTAGATGGATGCCACTTCTGTAGAAAATTGAGTCAGCGGAATAACAACACCTGAACGATCATGAGTGTATTCCATCACCACTTCTTGGGAGCTCAGCATTTCGCCGGTAATGCTTCCATGGCTTTGAATTTTTACCGCAGAACCTCTGAGAGGGGACCAACTATCAATAGTATTTATGGAGACTTTTTGAATGGTGTACTCACCTGCGGCATTCAGCCAAGGAATCCATATCACATGACTCATCTGATGATGCTGAGAGCGTGGACTGCATGAAATAAAAAAGAGGAATAATAAAAAAAGTATTGGATTCATTTTCATTAAAACTTCTCAAACCTTTACTTCAAGAGGATTTTCATTTAGTTTCAGTTTGCGAATTTACAAATAAATAACAAAAACCGCATGTAAATCTTAGGGAATTCGCCCTAAGGTTATATAAAAAAATGAGAAAATTCTCCAGCTTTTGTTATGATTACTTGAAAATTTAATGGATGGCTCTGATGCAAAATATTGATTTTCTTACTAAAAACTTAAATCCCCCTCAAAAACTTGCAGTGGAAACTTTACAAGGACCGGTCTTAATATTGGCAGGAGCTGGCTCGGGTAAAACCCGTGTTTTAACCCACCGAATGGCTCGCCTTGTCGCTGAAGGCCATGCGTACCCCGAAGAAATACTCGCGGTGACATTTACCAATAAAGCCGCCTCTGAAATGGAACATCGTATTTATCAACTTCTGAATACCATTAACTACACCGTTTCAGAGCCCCTTTGGGTGACAACCTTTCATAGTTTTTGCTCCAGACTCCTTCGCCAACATATTACTCTCCTCGACTATCAGGCTTTTTTTAATATTTATGACAGCCAGGATCAACTTCAAGTCATCAAGCGAGTCCTCACGCAATTAAATATTGATGATAAAATAGAAGCTAGAGCATTATTTGCCACTGATTATGTTGAATTAACAGCTTTAGATAATAATTTACAATCACTTTGTTGTTATTCGATGCAAATAAAAGAATGGAAACTTTGTATCCTGATGAAGTAAAAAAAGCTAAAGAACAATTAGAAGCTGAAACAATTGAGTATGCGCAAAATAGGGGAAGTAGCGCAGTTATTTACACTATTCCAGTGGTGTTTCACATATTGCATACTTATGGCAGCGAAAATATTTCTGATGCACAAATTGAAGATGCAGTAAACATTTTAACTAGAGATTACAACAAGCAAAATGCCGATACAGCCAATATAGTGAGTGCCTTTCAAGCCATTGCCGCCAATTGCGGTGTAGTTTTTAAATTAGCTAAATTAGATCCTCAAGGAAATTGTACAAATGGTATTGATAGAATTTATTCACCACTTACCAATGTTGGAGATGATGACACAAAATTAAAT
>CAZTDX010000098.1:0-9725 GCA_964612425.1 uncultured Pseudobdellovibrionaceae bacterium | reverse complement strand
TCGTAGACCGCCTTATATCACAAATTTTCGACTCCATCAAATCGGGGCCAGATCAGTTTGTCAATTCTTGGCATGATACTAGTCTGTATAGACGCTCAAAATCAGCAGGAATTGGTTTAGTTATTTCTGCAAGAACTAACTTTTGAAGTTCATCTCTTTTCACTTGAGGTACTGAAGAATCTAGTGCTGAAAGCTGTGAAACTATCCAATCACCTAAAAATGGAATATTACCCACGGTGAGATTGTTCTCAATATATCCTGCCCACTTTTCACTTGTGAGAAAAAAAGGTAAGTTTTTTTCTCGTAGTTTTTCTAGAGTCGATTTTGGAAGTTCTACCTGTACTCTCTTCCACTGGTTTATGAATTCAAGCAGATCCTGACCTGCTTCAAAGAATTTACCTAAAGTTCCCTCTAATACCACTGCCTTTGGTGGGACCAAATGTTTCTGCCAAATTTTTTGTGCAACAATCGTCGCTAAGACCGTGCCATACGAGGTTCCATATATGTAATAATTATCAAGTCCCTGTTTTTCTATAATTGCTAAAATATCTGATGCAAAATTCTCTGTAGAATAGAATTCATTTGGAAAGCTTCTCCAACCATTACTATTGCATCCAACACCGCGAGGATCAGTTAAAATTATTCCAAAATCATCCGGAAATTTCTGATTTAACGCTGCATCGCTAGTGTTAATTGAGCTGGCGCCTGGGCCACCTGGCAAAAAAATTATCGTTGGAGATCCTGGTTTTGATAGTCGTGCAATCTGATAAGAATAAGAAAACGTAGAGGAGTTAAATTCATTTGGTAAAATCGGTCGATCAATTTTAATGATAGATTTATTATTGCAAATGTTCATACTCCCAGGAACAGGTGTCTCTTGAGCGAAACACACAAATATCCGTGTCCAAGACAAAGTAAAAATAAAAAAATGGCGTAAAATAATCCTCAATATGAAACTCCTTTAGGATTTTACGGTACTACTCAGTGCAATTTACAAATACTTATACCAAATATTATTAAAATTTGCATTCAGCTAGAAAATATTACAAAGTCAAATGGTACTTGAACATAAGAATATGTATGCAATAGCCGCTTCAGAGTGGGTTTTCATAATTTCTTTAATTATCAAAAGTCTACTTTTGTCTGATTTTGAAAAAAATAAATATAGAAATTTTTACTAATGATGCATTTCTATAATTTTAGATCGTGACCCCTGGGACATCTAAAACACGTTGTTTTGTCCTAATTCACTCCGCCACCCATATCGCACCGACTCAATAATCATATTTTACTTTGATATCAAAACATAATGTGATGATATTAACTTCATGAGATTATCCCTCCGTTTCATTTTACCTTTGATGGTTGTCCTTGGCTTAGTAGCTTACGGTGTTGTGCCGTTGATTGATAACCTCACTCTAAAATGGTTTTCAAGAGATCTCGACATCCGCACACGCCTATTAAATAGTACGGTCCACGACCTTCTTGCCACCTATATTGAAGACAAATCCCTCGATAAGATTAACAAACTCTTTAATAAAATGATTCAAGATGAAAGACTCTATGCTTTAGGATTATGTGATTCCACACAAAAATTAATGGTTAAGACTGACACGCTTCCAGATTTACTCAGTTGCAAAAGCTATGCTGATAATAAAGAGTCTATAAAAAAAACCATCGATACTCCCTCGGGATTATTGCACGTCTCTTATGACCCCATTCAGAATGAAAATAATGAAGTCATCGGCCACTTAATGCTCGTGCATGATATGAGTTTTGTGCAAAGGCGCAGTAGCGACACTAAATGGTTTGTTTTTTATTTCTTTGTACTCCTGGCTGTTTTAATTTCTGGTTTAACGGTGATTGTAGCGCGCTTGAGTTTAAGAGGATGGATTAAAGGAATTCGATCTATTATTCGCGGCGAAGGCTTTTTAAAACCAATCAGTCAAATTGACTCTCCAGAACTACGACCTATTGCAAAAGATCTTCGCGCCCTCATCCGCGAACTTGAGTCCGAGAGAAAGGCAAGAGATGAAAGTCAAATCACTTGGAGTCCCAAAGCACTGAAAGAAATTTTAAATCGAGAGCTCACTGGCGATGAAATCTTGATTGTTTCTAACCGTGAGCCTTACATTCACACTAAAAAAGATGGAAAAATTGAAGTTCAACTTCCTGCGAGCGGATTGGTGACTGCCTTAGAGCCGGTGATGCGTGCTTGCTCAGGAACTTGGATTGCTCATGGAAGTGGAAACGCTGACCGCGATGTGGTTGACCAATTTCATCATATCAAAGTTCCTCCAGAAAACCCTTCCTATCAAATAAGAAGAGTTTGGTTAACTAAAGAAGAAGAAGCTGGCTACTACTATGGTTTTTCCAATGAAGGCATTTGGCCACTCTGTCATATTGCGCATAATCGCCCTATTTTCCGTGCTGAAGACTGGAAACAATATGTAGCTGTTAATACCAAATTTGCCAATGCAGTCATCGAAGAAGCTAAAACCGATGATCCCGTAGTGCTAGTTCAAGACTATCATTTAGCGCTCGTTCCCAGATTAATTAAAAAGGAACTCCCTCGAGCCACTATTATTACTTTCTGGCATATTCCCTGGCCCAACCCGGAGGCCTTTGGGATATGTCCATGGCGAAATGAAATTTTAGATGGCCTACTCGGCAGTAGTATTTTGGGATTCCACACTCGATTTCACTGCAATAATTTTATTGATACTGTAGACCGATTTATTGAAAGTCGCATCGACCGAGAGACCTCTACTATTTCCTATGGGGGGCGACTCACCGCAGTCAATCACTACCCTATCTCAATTGAATGGCCTGCACGCTGGCTAGCAAGTCAGGAGTCCATTCGCGTTTGTCGCCAACAAATTCGAACTCTCAATAATTTTCCTTTGGATCGTAAAATAGGAATTGGTGTTGATCGCCTTGATTATACAAAGGGAATTTTAGAACGATTCCTCGCTGTTGAACGCTTTTTAGAATTAAATCCAGAATGGGTTGGTCGATTTACCTTTGTACAAATCGCAGCCCCCAGCAGATCCTCCATTGAACAGTATCAAATGTTTGAATCACAAGTGCGATCCCTTGCCAAAAAAATTAATTCTAAGTTTTCCCAAGAGGGGTATGAACCTATTTGTTTGAAAATCGAACATCACGAACCCGATCAAGTCTACAAATACTATCGCGCTTCTGAATTGTGTTTTGTGACCAGTCTTCATGATGGCATGAATCTCGTAGCCAAAGAATACGTCGCAGCCAGAGATGATGAAAGAGGGGTATTAATCTTAAGTCAATTTGCAGGAGCTTCCACAGAGTTACCCCAAGCTATTATTGTGAATCCCTACAGCATCGACCAGTGCGCGACAGCTTTAAAAATTGCACTAGAAATGTCAAACGAAGAACAACGTGATCGCATGAGAAGTATGAGAGGGCTCATTCAAGAGTTTAATGTGTACCGCTGGGCAGGGAAAATGTTGATCGATGCTGCTAGGCTTCGTCAACATAATCGATTTATCGGTAAATTTGGCGATTCTGATCTAACATTGAGGTCTGCGCAGGAGTTATGATTTATTTATTTTCTGATAACGGGTTAAGATTTTTAGAATCAGTGTGTTTTGCTCGTACCCTCTTTGCTTTTGATTTCGACGGAACGCTTTCTAAAATTGTAAAAAACCAAGAAGAAGCTAAAATAAATAAAACAACTTTGAAGCGTCTTCATCAGCTGAGCGAATTAGCTCCTGTGGCCATTATTTCCGGTCGCAGCCTGACGGATCTTAAAGAAAAATTTAATCCTTCTCCTGGTTATCTGGTTGGAAACCATGGTTTAGAGGGCATTCACTCTCAAGAGCAAAAACTCGAAATATTCCACCAATCCTGCGAAAAATGGAAAAAGCACCTTACACAAGCTTTGATTAAAACAAACAACTGCTCTGAGGGCATTGAAATCGAAGATAAAATGTATTCCATTGCAGTTCACTACAGAAAATCTCGATCAAAACGAAAAGCCAAAACTATGATTCTCGAGACCCTAACTCAACTCACACCCTCTGCTCGAATTATTTTAGGAAAATGCGTGGTCAATATCGTACCAACCGGCGCTCCTCACAAGGGTGTCGCACTCCTTGAATTGATGTTAAAGTCCGACACCAAATCCGCTCTTTATATTGGAGATGATGACACCGATGAAGATATTTTTACTCTCCCCAATTCCAGAATTTTTACTATACGCGTGGGATTAAAGAAATCCTCAGAAGCTAAATTTTATCTAAAACGCCAAAATGAAGTGAATGCTCTTTTAGAAAAACTCCTCGATTTTTTACATCAAGAAAAGAAAGAAGCTACTGTTCATGAGATTTCAAGAACTTCCTAAGAATATACATTCTATTGCTCGACTGATGGATTTAAGTCTTTCTCTCCATCACATCAATAAAACTCTAGAGACCCAATGTGGATTAAGTGTTGTTCAATGGTCTCTATTAAAAACTCTACTGGATATGCCTGCCATATCCCCTCTTCTGCTTTCTAAAGCTTTAGGCGTCACACCCGGCACTCTCTCACAAACCCTTGCCAGGCTCGGAAAGAAAAAATACCTCTTCATGTGTAGTGACCCCACTGATGCGCGCAAGAAAATGATTTCAATCACTCGACTCGGCAGAGACGTGCTCACAAGTATTGATCAAAAGTATGAACATATTTTTCTCGAAATTGAGTCTATTAAAGACGACGTCGAAACAATACACGACTATCTTAATAATACCATCAAACATCGCATCCTTAAATCTCAGGAAAGCTAAAAACTTTTAAACAGAATATATTGATACCAGTAATAAATAAAAACCATTTAAAGATGTTACTAAACTAGAGACTCAGCACACCGTCTTTGATTTGCACTCGGGTCTTAGCATATTCATCAAGAATCGGATCATGAGTGGCAAAAAGGAAAGTCACGCCCTTTTCTTCATTAAGTTGCTTCATAAACTCTAAAATGGAGCGGGTTGTTTTCGAATCCAAGTTTGCCGTAGGCTCATCAGCGATGACAATTTCCGGTTCTGTCACCATCGCTCGTGCAATGGCCACTCGTTGTCGCTGTCCCCCAGAGAGTTCATCAGGGCGATGATACCGATGTTCAAACAATCCCGTTTTAGTAATCCAATCCATCACACGTCGCTTTTTTTCTTCGCGAGAAATATCTTTGCGGATCATCAATGGCACCATAACGTTTTCTTCCACAGATAAAACAGGGTTCAAATTGAATGATTGAAAGATAAAGGAGATCGTCTGCGAGCGGAGCGTCGCAAGTTCGTCGAAGTCCTCATAACTGACCTTCTGTCCGTTCAAATAAACTTCACCCGACGTTGGATTATCCAATAGACCCACAATGTTGAGAAGTGTCGATTTACCTGAGCCCGATGGCCCCCGAATTAGAACAAAGTCCGACTTCTTGAAGGTGTAGTTCACCCCTTTTAGCGCTTCAACAAATGTCTTTCCAGTGGCGTAGGTTTTAACAACATTTTTAAGCTCGATCATGGGTCCTCCCTTAAAATGAATATTTAAAATCCATTGTAGTTTGACTGTTAAAGTTACGATACTGAAACTGTGACCCAGTGCCACCTTGCACCTGCGTGTAGCTAAGCCCCACTAAAGATTTATCACCTGCGATATACTCAAGCCTTGTGAACCCCAGTACTGAATCATCTTCAAGACATTTTACTCCAGAAATAATAACATTGAATTTCTTTTTAAGTTCAGGAAATGACAAACTGCTGATCAAATACTTTTGCCTTACAAAAGGCGACACTGCTGATGCAGTATTTGCAAATTGATTGGGGAAAAGCGATCTCAAACGCATTAGCTGATTGAATTCGTCTGAATTCAATCCCTGTCCGTTTTGGTAATACTCTACTCTGAGTGAAAAATCCTCACTGCCCTCATAGCCAAATCCTAAAAGAATTTGGCTGGGTTGATCTTTCATTGTGTTGTTATAGATAGTCACTTTATTTTGAGTTCCATGCTCTAAATAAATTTTGTATTTATTTGCCAAAAGGGTTTGAGCGGAAACTCCAACGCGGCTAATCCCAAGATAGCGACCAATCATAAGACTCAAATCAAAACCATTGAGCTGATACATTCCGCGAACGGCCCCTTCCGCGTCCTCTTGTTTGGATTGCGGCAGACCTTCAGACGTTTCACTTTGGACCGGAAGCACAAAGAAATCGGCACTACCAGAAATGACTTGATAGGACATGCGCCCCAACCAAACACCGCGACGATCTTCGCGTTGGCCCGGAAGATTGGTATTGGAATAAATAAAATCACTTGGGGAAACAATCAATCCTGGTGATCTTCGGTTTCGTTCCTTACCGATAAAGTACTGAACATTATCGCTGACTCGCGACCGAAAACCTGCTTGGTTGAGGAATTGGCTTCCCACTTTATTTTTTGCATCATAGTTTACAAAAAAATCCATTAACACATAGCTGTTATTTTGAATTTTATAATCTCCAGAGAAACTTAATTGCCCGTTGGGAAAGTGGCTCCGATCATCATCACTCCCGGAGGCTTGTGTTCCATCGATCAATAGATAGGCGCGTGTGCGAGCCCGCCCCAGATCAGTGTGAGATTCTGATTTTGAAGCATTAGGTTGCACCTCGGATATATCAATGAGTCCCGTGGCTTCCTCGAGGTCCTCTCCATTGGTATCGATGGCTAAAGTCATCTTCGGTAAAAGCAACACACCAATGAACGCAATTATTATAATGCACTTGGCGTTTTTCATATTTCCTTTCCTAGATTATCGACAACGTATCGCCCGTCGGGAATTTTACTTTCAAACTGTAAATCCAAAATTTGCATTTCTGATTTGAGTTTGGTGATGACGTTTTCCATGACAAGTTTCGATGGCCGAGTTACAGCTCCAAAGGTTTTTAATGAACCATACTTGCACACTTTTAGTAGCGTTCCCTTTGAGTCGTAAAAATACTGCTGTACGGGCTGTGTGTTTGTCTTGTCGATCCATAGGCGCATTTTAGCGTAAGCTGCTTCTGCATTTTTAGCGACGAGATCAATGATAAATTGGTTCTTTGTTTCCTTCGTCATAGAAGGATTATACTGCGCTAACCAGTCAACGCGCATGACATCGGCGTTTGAGAAATCACCTCCTGCAAAACTTTCTCGATCAGCAACACGAACCGCTCGGGCCACACTGGGCATAAAG
This sequence comes from uncultured Pseudobdellovibrionaceae bacterium, assembly GCA_964612425.1. Taxonomy (GTDB): domain Bacteria; phylum Bdellovibrionota; class Bdellovibrionia; order Bdellovibrionales; family Bdellovibrionaceae; genus CAUJGP01. Next base: position 2,500 of record CAZTDX010000098.1, on the reverse strand, counting down.
GTCCAAATGGTGTCCTTTAATCGTAAAACTTCACGGCCTTTCTCTCTCTCGGGCCTTAAGAAATATCCGTGACTGTGATTCACATCTTTTACCAAGAATCGAATTTCGTACGTCCCAACAGTTCCATCCAATCGGTAGTTCGTAAACTGATAGATTGCCTTGAAATTTGGAGGCGATAAATTCTTTTCCACCGTCGCGATGACCTCAGATGCTGTATCGGCAAGGGCAAGAAGGGATGAAGTCAAAATAGCTATTCCCGCAATCGTTGCTAAAATAATTTTTTTCATAAAATCTCCTCACAATTTAATTCAAAGTAACTAATTTTATTTATTCACCGTCATTTATTAGTTTGTTGTCAATGCTTGCACCGGTTTCATCTTACTAGCCCGGTAAGCAGGAACAAAACTCGCCCCCAGTGCAGAAAATAAAGCCAAGAAAAAGACTTTTGCTAAAAACGCCACTTTGATAGTCGGATACAAGACGGTCGCGACATTCTGTCCAGGCAATGCAAATGTTAAACCCTGCTTGTTTAATATAAATAATATGACAATGGCGAGAGTCATTCCTGACAAACCACCAATCAAACCAATCACTGCTGATTCAATCAAGAACTGCAACGTGATATGAAAGCGCCGGTAACCCAAGGCCATCAAAGTTCCGATTTCGCGAGTACGCTCCATCACCGTCATTAATGAGGTGTTTATGATGGCTGAAATCACAATGGAAAAGACAATAAATAATACCAGATTGAAAATCACATTCTGTAAATTCATTGAGTCTCGTAAAATCCCTGCAAGCTCGATCCAAGTTTGCACGGTCAAATTCCCATCGAGCTTTGCTTTTAATTGACTTCGCACAATTTCGGAATCCTCAGTGTCTTTAATTCGAAGAGCGATTTCAGATGCTTGGCCGTAAATTCCTGCGGCTTTTTGTAAAGTTCCAAAATCCATCCAAGCCATTCGTGCGGCCGCCCCTGGCATTGCAAAGTCAACAACGCCTACCACAGTTGCAACGATGGCTTGCTGCATATTATCTTTGTCTTGAAGCAGAACGACGACCTCATCACCAATCTCCGCATGCAACCCTCTCATCAAACTCGGAGTCACCATAAGCTGATGATACCCAACAGCCTTTGGATGAGTTTTTGATGACGGCGAAGTTCCTTTTACTTGAGTGCTGGTTTCCTCATCTAAACCTTTGGCCTCACTAAGGTCATCGTCAGTCACAGCGACCGCCTCTTGCTCCTGACTTGAGTCTATCATCTTTCCTTTTAATAGAGCATCCTTGAATCGAGGAACGACTTGCAGTTCCGTTTGCGACGAAAAACTATTTATTATAACTGGAGTGGTGGACTGACTTTTTTGATGATTTAAAAGAGCCATCACCTTCAATCTTGGCGTTACTTCAACGACTCCTTCCGTACCCTTTAAAATCTGCCTCATTTCATCAGAGTATGGAATCAAGATCTTGTAGGGATTAGCCTCGAGTGTGTCTTCATAACCGAGGCGATGAATTTGGATGTCCCCATGCATTTTACGAGTCAGTCCGCTCTTAATTTCATTTTGAAGCCCGTCGAGAAGACCGCGTATCCCCACTACAACAAACACACCTATAAAAACAGTGATTATTGTAATCAATGCTCTTCTTTTGTTCCGTCCCACATTTCTGACCGCGACTTTAATTAGATCAAACATAATTACCTCACCTTGCACCTTTACCTTTTCTAAAGGTATAGTATATACTATACCTGAAGTTTTTTAAAAGTATAGTGAATACTATACTTGTGCAAAAACGATACGATACTGGTGTTACACTCATCGAAGAGTAGGAGATAATGATGCGAAAACCCAAAGGAATTAATATCAAGACTTTGGCCCAAGAAGCAACTCGCTACGATCAAACTCTGTCGGAGAAAGAAAAAGCGATTCTCTCTGCTGCAGAAACTTTGTTCGCCGAAAAAGGAGCATCCGACACTCCAACTGCGGAGATAGCTAAAAAGGCAGGGGTGACGGAGCGAACACTCTTTCGGTATTTTCCATCAAAAGAGGACTTGTTAAAGCGAGTGATGTTTCCGGTCTTACTAAAGACTCTTATTCCTCAACAAATGAATAAGTTGAAATCGCTTTTTAAAGCTTCAGATGTGAGTATGGAAGAAATGTTTAAAAAAATTTTTCGAGATCGCTTGGAGGTAGCTAAAGAAAATAAAGGTAAGATTCGATTTATGCTCATCGAAATTTTGAAAAATTCTAATCTCCGCGAACAGGTTGTCAGTATGTGGGAAAAAGAAGTATGGGCAGCAGCCGTTCAGACTGTAGAAGACTTGCAAAAGACGGGAAAAATACGCAAAGATTTGAAGTCCATTACAATTACCAGAACTTTTTTTTCGGTCATCATGGCCTATGTCTTTGCTAAACATGTTGTGGGTTCATCGCCGAAATGGAACGACGAAGAAGAACTGGATCAGATTCTGGATATCCTAGTCAACGGACTCAAGGAGAAA
>CAZTDX010000097.1:0-10011 GCA_964612425.1 uncultured Pseudobdellovibrionaceae bacterium | reverse complement strand
TAGGCTTTGATGAGCTTTAAAAGTTGTTGAACTTCTTCGCTTGAAACCTGAGGAAAATCTTCGTACCACTCTCCAACAGCAGAGAAGTTCTCTGCAATATTAAGACAAAAAATTTGATCCACTAATTTTTTAACGGCTTGATAGGTATCGGCTGAGGACACAGGAGCTGCAACGATAATTTTTTTTGTGTGTTGTTTTTTTAAAAAATCGATCGCAGCGAAAAGAGTCGCTCCGGTTGCAATGCCATCGTCCACCAAGAGGATTGTTTGATTTTTAAGGGGTGGAAGCTCTTTATCCTGCCGAAAGAGATGAATATAGTTTTTGATTTTTAGTTGTTCCTTTTGAATCGCTTCATCCAGATTGGATGGTTGAAGATTCAGTTGATGAAGTAGCTCGTGATTCCAGCGAGGTTTTCCATCCTCACAAAGGGCTCCTAGAGCGAGCTCTGGTTGAAAGGGCGCTCCAATTTTTCTAGAAATAATAACATCAAGAGGAGACTTTAACATTTTGGCAATGGGAATGGCCACGGGGACGCCTCCTCGTGGCAATGCCAAGACTAATACATTTTTATTGATAAACGATTTTAATTCAGTCGCGAGCATTTCTCCTGCTGAAGTCCTATTTGGGAACATCATGCCTGATCTCGCTATTTATTATTCCAGTAAATCGAACCGAGCTGAAGCTGACGATCGGCTTCGTGGAAGAAATATTCAGAGGCTCTTATCGGAGTTTGGATTCGTGAATCTATACCGTCGTTGATGGACATATGAACGCCATCGCGTCCCGCCAATTGATGGCATTGAGCACAAGTCATTCTTCCAAAATTATTAGCAATGGGGTCGTTGCGCTTTGGATCTCGATAAAAGCTAACCGTTAAGTCATCCAAATGCTTTTCTAGAGTGGCTTTTCTCTCCCCAGTGGATTGAGTGGCCACAGCTCTAAAAATATCATTATCGTAAGTTGATGAGTAGTATCCAACATCAATTCCCTCGCGTACGATTCGAATAGGTTGGAGTTCATTATAGTGGTTGTAGGAACGACTGAGTGAACCAAAGATCCAGATTCCCGTTAGCGATGAGCTGAAAGATAAGGTTTCCAGTGGCTTTGCCGTAAATTCATCAATAAATGAATTTAATTTATTAATAAATAATGGTTCTTTATTTTGCTTTGAGGCGATGAGCTGATCCCACTTTTGCAAGAAGTTCCAATGTTGGGAGTTTCGAGTGGCTTCATCGGCGTAACGATCGACAACATCAAAAAGTAAATGAAAATAGAGTTGTTCAAAGGGGCGATTCGGGTTGCGTGGGTCCATGAGTTGAAAAACAAATCTCAACTGCGGTATGATTTTTTTTTCGCTCCAAGTGGGATCTTCTTGAGGTTCATACGGGCGAGCAACAATGGACACAAGTTTATAGTGACTTAAATCGCTGACGTCACTTACAACAGATTTTATTTTCTCCATGGAAAGCCCTGAAGTATAATAATTCTTTTCTGTAACATCAGAGAGCATTAAAGCATCTTGACCCGGTTCTGTTGATGGATCGTAATCTGGTGTGGGTTTCCCGTGCATAAAGTTTAAAACCCGAGAAAAATCATCGTTTGAAAGAACTCTCCTTAGAGGGATTAAATTTTGAATATCCGGAGTGGCTTGGATGACCAAATGTTTTGCTTGATTGAGATGATTTAAGTTTTTCTGAGGTCGAACAGTATTTATGTCGTAATCAAAATTATGTCCCGTTGGATAATACCATAAACTATTATGATTTAATTTTTCAAGATCAAAGCGAGGCCATTTATTTTTATTGCGCTCTTCGCTCATGTGTCTGATGGCAGAAAGTTTCCACTCAAAGCGATTTAACTCCTTCTCTGGTAGATCAGTGGGCAGCATGGCTTTATGGTATTTTTTCACAAACTCCATCGGATTAAAATTCGGATCAGGCTCTTCGCTCATGTGATGACCACACTCGCTATTGGAGCGTAACCGCGTGTAGTGTTCCGCTCGGAGCACAATTTGTTCATAGCCTTGAGCTCGTTCTGCAGTAAACATATCCTGTGGATATTCATCGATGTGTCTTAAACCGTAAATCCCTTCCACTAAACAACCTTCGGGAGTTGTTAGCGAGCTGTAATGATCGATATGACGATTTTTATTTGAGAAAAAAGCAGGAACTAACTGCAACCAACTTCCTTGGTGACCTTTTTGATACATTGGGTAAAGCGGCTCCGCAGCTCCTAGACCAGAATCAATGAATTCGTAATTAAAGCCCGGTTGAGGATATTCTGCCAGAGATTCAAAAATTGTAATATTATCATAAACTGACCCTGGTCTTAGACCAACGTTGTTTGATTCTAATATTTTAACTCGAGTAAAGTTGCGCACAACCTCTAGGATTTTTTCTTTTTTATTATTTCCATTAATGAGTGAATTGATGAGTGAATTATAGTCGTCACTCGTTGTTTCACTAGATATTGCAGATTGCGCATTAGTAATAATAGCAAAAGATATAGTGCCAATTGTAAATAATAAAGACTTAGTGTTCATAAAATTCTCCATCCTTGGATTAACTTATTTACTTTATAATGAAGGCTAAAGAGAGTCAATCTGCTGGCGGACTCTGGCCAATTCTAGTTTAAAGTCCAAAACTATGTGGATCACGATGTTAACAGTATTTATTTATCTTTTTGAAGATAAAATAGTCTCATATTGTCTCATTAAGATAATAAACAAAAACCATTTAAATTGGAGTCACTATGACAAAATCATTCAATAAAAATGAATTTCAGCACCAGACTCTTCAACCTCAAAAGCGTGAATCTCCAAAACGCTCATTTGGATTAAAAAATGCGACGATCGTTTTACTGCTTCTTCTTTCTGTGAGTTGTAATAAAAAAACAGATAAATCCACCGATACTTCATCTGATGCTTCGGCACTCGATCTTGTTGCTGCCTCAACAAATATTGTAGCAGAAGGTCTTTCCTCCATGGAAACAAATCCAACAACCATGGCGACAAAGGATGCTTCTATTTTCAATGCTTGCAGTTCATTAACGGCCCCAAGTTGTACCTCCAAGACAATGACAATCGATTTTGGTGGATGTACAAAAACGAATAATAATGGCGTTGTTGTCACAAGGTATGGCACTTCAAATCTCTCATTTACTGGAAATCTCTGTAGTATGAGTGCTGCCAATGATTCCGTGACGAGAACTTTTTCTGGTCATTACATCACAGTAGGGGCTTTGGGAGGAAAAATATTAGTTTATACGAATACTGATTCCATTGATGGTACGACCATTGCTGCCTCTGATTTATTAGATTACGCCGGGCAATCTCACTCTGGAGGAACAACTCTAACAAATACTGATGGTGGCAGTAACTATACTCTTTCCATCGGAGGAGTTCATCGAAAAAGAATTAAAGCCAGTGGAGCTTCTGGCTTTTGGCATACTTTGTACACTACGACACCTTTAAGTGTTTCTAATTCAGGAACTGTTAAAACTCTTAATGGAACTGTCAATGTCGCCCATAATATTATTGGAGTTACAGCATCTACGACATTTAATAATACAACATACGATACTACTGCGAATTGTTGTTATCCTACGGGTGGTTCCATTTCATACCAAGCGGGAAGTGTAAGCTCCACGTTTACCTTTAGTTCTACTTGTGGAGATGTTAGCATAGATGGCGGTGCCGCCACATCCTTACCTGCGTGCGGTGGTAGTTCTCAGTAATTTGCCAATAGTGAGACTAGAATCCTCATTGTGTTTTTAAAACACAATGCCAAAGGCAAGCTCGAGCTGTCCCATGTCTTCAATCGCTTCCACTTGTGATTTCACCGCAGCAGCTCGGGCTCGGTTCAATTCTACGACAGCATCTAAAATTTCAGTATTGGTCCTTGTTCCGGCTTTGAGGCCTCCACGAGCCAGTCGAACAGCTTCTTCAGCTTTTCGGACATTGCTGAGTTTAGCTTTATAATTGACAAGATCAAAACTAAATTTATTTTGAATTTCTGCGGCTTGAACTTGTGAGCTTTGGTCAAACTTAGCTAAATTTTGTTCGGCAATTTGCTGAGCCAAAAGCGCTTTTTGATGATCTGCTTGGTCGGCACCGCCGTCAAAAAGATTCCAAGAAAAATTGACTCCGACTCCATAAGAGGATTTAAATCGTTGATCTGATTCTGTAATAGAATGATTGATATTGTTGTAAAATTCGTAATTACCCATCAAAGAAACCTTTGGCATAAAATGAGAGAGGGAAGCTTTTGATAAATTTTCAGTTCGGTCTCGCTGAGAAATCAAAGATGCCCTGTCGGCACGTTCTTGAATTTTTGAAGCAACTTTTTTCGGATCGATCTTCGTAAATTCAGTCATGAGCTGACCTTGAAGTGGCCTTCCGTCATCGGAAACTCCCAGTGCTTCGAACAGTCGCGCCCGAGTTGAAAGAACTGCATTTTCAGCTGAAAGCTTCTCCGTTCGGGCCTCTTCCAACTGAACTTCAGTACGAAGAGCGTCGTAGCGAGTAGACACGCCACTGTGGATTCTCGCAGAAACATTATTTAAGTGACTTTCTAGAGTTAAGATATTTTTTTCGGCCACTTCCACAAGAATTTGTGAAGCTAAAGCTCTCGAGAATAACGAACGGATTTGCACTCTTTTTTCATCTCTTGCGCGACTCAGATTAGTTTCGGCAGCAGATTTTTCGGCATGAGCTGCTTCCCATTCATATTTGTTTTTAAATCCATTAAAGATATTCCACTGAAGTGTCACTCCAGCTATCGTGTAGGGCTGAATGGCAGGCATAACAAAAGTTTCATTTCCAAATGGAACTTCGAGTTCTTCAAACCGTTCGCTGAAAAGATGTCGACCTGATAATTCAAGTGTTGGCAAAAAGCCAGATACTGCTTTCTTCTGATTTTGTTCTGCAGATTCAACCTGCAGTTTTATAATCTTAATATCTTGAGAGCTTTCGAGCCCGATCCGTAAAGCCTCGTCGTAAGTGAGTGCGAAGGAAGAAGTTGAAAAAAACATGATAATCAACAGTAGAATATTTTTCATAAATTACTCCATAGGAACAGGTTCAGAACTTTTATGTGTGACTGGTTTGGAAGGTAACAGAAAGCATAAAAGTAAAATAAAAAATGTTATCATCGCGCCAACCAAAAACGAGTCTTGGAAGGCGAGAACAGCTGCGGCTTTGGCGATATAGCGCCCCACCGTGCTTGAAGCAATTTGCAGGCTTTCCATATGTGTATAGCCCAGCTCATGCGCTCGAGTCGCGACCTGGCCCAGGGCTTCGCGAAATGCTGTTGACGAAGGCGACACTTCAGAGCCAATCACATTCAAGTGATATGTAGTTCGGGTCTGAAGAATAACGCTGAGAATCGCAATCCCGACCGAGCCACCAACCTGTTGAATGATATTCAACATTGATGAAGCCATCCCAGCATCTTTCTTCGAAACGGAATTCATCGCGGTTGCCGTCAGAGGTGCAATCAGCATCGCAATTCCCACTCCACGAATGATCGTAGGCCAAATAATTCCCCAATTGCTAGTTTCAGTAGAAAGATGTCGGTATTCGAAAAAGAAAAATCCTAAAAGGGCAAAACCAATAAGTCCTAATGTTCGAGGGCTGGCTTTGTCTCCAAGTCTTCCTGCAAAAGGCATTAGAAGACCCATTAAAAGTGATCCCGGTAGTAGAATCAAACCACTTTCAACCTCATCGAGATTTTTAAAATTTTGCAAAAAAACCGGAAGTAGAAATGTTCCCCCATACAGAGCGATTGAACGTACGGCTGTCAGAGAAAAGCAGGCAGCGAATACCGGATTTTTCAAAAGTTCTAAATTCATAATTCGATTAGGAACCAAAGACTCAACGAGCAAAAAACCGACGAAAGAGAAAAATGCAATGATCGCACAAGTGACAACATACATCGAGGTCCAGCCCTCCGTTCCGCCTTTAGACATTCCTAAAAGAAACGACACCAGGAAAAACGCCAAGAAAAAAAATCCGGCGGCATCGAAAGGTCGATGGTTGCTAGGGTGGGGCACATCTTTTTTCAAAATTTTTATCGCAAAGAAAATTCCAATTAACCCAATTGGTAGATTCACTAGAAAAATCGATGGCCAGCCAAACTGTTTTGTTAAGAAGCCTCCAACAGTTGGGCCAAAGGCAGGGCCCATGACAGCTCCCATTCCCCAAAAGCCCAAAGCCTTTCCGCGCTCATGAGGTTCAAAAGTTTCTGTGATCATCGCCATGCCCGTTGGAGTAATTGCTCCGCCGCCAATTGCTTGAATGACTCTAGCAATAATCATGACGGGTAAATTCCATGCGATTCCACAAAGGACAGAACCCAGAGTAAAAACAGCAAGGCTTGCAATGTAAAGTTGTTTATGCCCCATTCGATCGCGAAGCCAAGCTGTCAAGGGCATAAGTGCAGCAAAGGCCAACATATAGCTGGTTATCACCCATTCGATGTCATCAAGACTCACGCCGTAATCAGCCATGATGGCGGGTATCGAAACATTCACAATACTCGCATCCAAAGCAGACATGAGTGTGCCGATCATTACGATCCACAGTACTTGCCATTTGTATTTTTCATCGGTTTTCATAAAAACCCTTAGTGCACTTGCACTTTGATTTCGACAGATTGACCTGCTCTTAAGTTGGTTCCTTTTCGATCGTTAAGAGCAATTTTGATCGGAACTCTTTGAACAACTTTTGTAAAATTACCTGCGCCAGAATCGCTTGGGATCAAAGCAAACTGCGAAGCAACGGAGGCGCGAATTTCACTGACTTTTCCTTCAAGTTCGCCGCCTTCATCCACTTTAACATGAACAGGTTGTCCAACTTTTACCAAACCCACGGAAGTCTCTTCGATATTTGCAGAAATCCATGCATGCTCTTCGTCGGCCACCACAACCGCTGTTTGACCAGGCTCTAAAAGATTTCCAACTTCAGCCACTTTTTGAATGACCACACCGTCAAATGGACTTTTCAAATAAGTATTTTCAAGTGCAACTTCAGCGCTGGCTAATTCAGTTTTGGCTGCGGCGGCTGTCGTGCGCGCTTGGTCCAACGATTGTGGAGTCGCGGAGCCTTCTTTAGTCAGTCTTTCCATTCGAGATAATTCTCGTTCGGCCAAATCAAACTTCGACTTAGCCCGGTCGAAATTCGCTTGTGAAATCCGGTGGTCAATTTCAACCAGAATATCTCCAGCTTTCACTTTCGTACCCTCAGTCACATTCACTTTTTCAATTCGCCCACCAACACCTGAAGGTGCTACCTTGACTAGAGTCATAGCAACACGTGAATCATTCGTTGAAATGAAGGGATGAATGGCAAATAACCAGACGAGAAATCCGACAATAGAAAGTGCGAGAAGACTCAAGCCAACTCTTGAAGCTCGCTTAGTTTTCCACCATTTGGTTGTTTCCATGTGATCATCCTCCTATACTTGCGTTTAAGTAATCGGTCATTTTATCAACAAGAGTAGCGAAAGCCTGGCGGTCTTTCGAAGAGAGTGATTCCTCAAGTTTTTTCTCAATATTAATGCGAACCTTTTTTGCTATTAGTGCTTTCTCTTTGCCTTTGGCCGTCAGCTCAATTCGAATGACTCGGCGATCCTCGGAATCCGATTTTCTTCGAACAAGTCCAGCCTTGACCAAAGTGGAAATTGTTCTCGTCATTGAGGCTTTATCAGTGAGAGCATGCTCGACAAGTTCTCCCATTGTTGCATCAGAAAGAGAAAGCCTATAGAGGACCGAGATTTGGCTAGCTCCAAATTCAAGATCTTTGGTTTCTTGAGCTCGTAAGGTCGTAACCACTTTTTTAATTTTCAAATAGCTGTCTAAGATTGATTTAGTTGTCATATCAACTAATATAGTCCAAAGAAGTTGATATATCAACTATTAAAATAATATTGATTTAAAATGAGATGAAACGACTAAGTCTAGGCTGCAGTTCACATGGTTACCACTGTAATTTTCTCCGTCGTGCAGGTCTTATTTAGCCCATTATTCAATACTTTGGTTCTCATTCTTTTGGATGGCACTAATTCAACCTAGTAGCTAAACGGATCAATATATTGAAAATGACCACTTTAGTGGTCATACAATCCGTATATGTTCATTATAATGGTCAATTTATATTGACTTTCTGGAAATATAGGCGATACTATAAATATGCAGACTAAGAAACAAAGAACTTACTCGCGACAGTCCATAGATGCGGCAATATTGCTTGGCAAGCACATTCAGCTAGGCCGTAAAGAGCGTGCACTCACTGAAGTTGATTTGGCTGATCGAGCTGGCATTTCGCGAACCACTTTGCAAAAAATTGAAAAAGGTGATCCTAGATGTGAGCTTGGACTTTACTTTGAGGTAGCTACTCTAGTGGGCGTTCCGCTTTTTAATATTGAAAATACAGCTGCACTCACGATGGATATTGATCGGGTAAACGATAAAATTGCATTACTTCCTAAAAGCATTCATAAAAAGAAAAAGGAAGTAGACGATGCCTTCTAAATCTCAAACGTATACTGAGGCTTATGTTTGGATTTGGTTACCTGGAGAGGTAAATCCCGTCGTTGCAGGCAAACTCACGCAAGAAGGTAAAACCTTGTTTTTTAACTATGGTCAAAGTTATTTAGAGCGAACCAACAAAATTTCTATTTATGAACCAGAATTACCGCTTAGGTCTGGCGAGCTTCCTCTTCGTGGAAATCTAACAATGCCGGCATGTATTCGTGATGGTTCGCCCGATGCGTGGGGAAGAAGAGTTTTAATAAATAAAAAATATGGAGCCATAAGATCAGCGATAGATCAGTACCAACTTGATGAGCTGACATTTTTGCTAGAATCAGGTTCGGATCGTATTGGAGCACTCGACTTTCAATTATCGCCTAAGGAATATCAGCCTCGTCTTGCCCAAAATGCTGATATAAAAGAACTGATAGAGTCAGCAGAAAGAGTTGAAAAGGGGATACCACTCACTCAGGCGTTAGACCAAGCTTTATTTTATGGTAGCCCAATTGGTGGGGCTCGTCCCAAAGCCTTAATTGAAGATGCGACAGAAAACAAAAAATATATCGCGAAGTTTTCTTCGACGACGGACTTATATAGTGTGATCAAGGCTGAATACATTGCGATGAGGTTTGCTAAATTTGCCGGTCTTGATGTTGCCAATGTGAAGTTGGAGAGGTCTTCAAAAAAAGACGTACTTTTAATTGAAAGATTTGATCGTGAATATACAGTCAAGGGCTGGCTACGCAAGAATATGATATCTGCACTCACAATTTTTGAATATGACGAAATGGAAGCGCGCTATGCAAGTTACGAAATGCTTGCAGAAAAAATTCGCCACAACTTTTACGATGCTTCAAAAACTTTACTAGAACTCTATAAACGACTCATTGTGAATATATTAGTTGGTAACAACGATGATCATGCCAGAAATCATGCTGCATTTTGGGATGGCAAAATGCTAAAATTAACTCCTGCTTACGATATTTGCCCACAGCCTCGAACGGGCGGTATATCGTCGCAAGCAATGTTCATACATAAGAGTATCAATGCAAGTCAGTTAAAAGAATGTATTGCAGCAGCACCACAGTTTAAACTGTCAAGACGAGAGGCCATTTTAATTATAGAAGAAATTGCAAACATATTATTAGCCAACTGGAAGTCTCTTTGTGAAGAATCTGAACTTTCAAAGGTTGATCAAAATCTTTTTAGAACGAATCAGTTTTTTAATCGCTTTGCTTTTGAAAATCTTGCAGAAGATTGTAAACACCTAGAGAAACTCGCAGAAAAATTTAGAAAAATATAAAGAACTTGAATCTTTGGATTTAGAAGCTTTTTTAACTACAGACTTCGACTGCTAAGTCTTTGGCGTAGCAGCCAAAAATAATCACAATATCTCAGGCTTTCGATTTGTATACTTTTTAGCCCAACGCCTCACGCGCGGAAGTGTCGCGAAAAGCAGCTCCAAGAGGAGTTTTCGTGGGA
>CAZTDX010000096.1:0-10433 GCA_964612425.1 uncultured Pseudobdellovibrionaceae bacterium | reverse complement strand
CAAATTCAATTCTAGCCTCAACGTGAGGTGATTTATGAAAACTATAGCAATATTCTTAATCCTTTCCGTTGCACAAATGTTATATGCATCGAAAAAGTGGGCTAATTGTTTGCCTGTTGCGCAATCGGAGCAAATTCTACAAGAGTTTTGGAAGGCCGATATGGATGGTGGCACAGGTCCAGATTATAAGTTAAAATCAGGTCAGGTCTTTAGCAATTCCGGCAACGTTTGCAAAAGTGGTAATATTCTCAGTTCTGAAGATTGGATCAAAGAATTAAAAAGTGGTCTTAGTACTGCGAAATCGATAACTTCTTTTCGAGTTATCAAAGAACCATCAGATATTTTGGCGCTGCTGTCAAAAAAGAATATACAGGTCAATGATAGTTCACAGTTTGAATCGGCTGTCGCAAGCTTTCTTAACCTTCCGTCAAACAGGAATCTTGCCGATTCAGGTGCGTCACAAAATCCTCAAATTCTTGTTGGTGAATCCTCAACAGAGGTAATCATTGTCTTAACGACAAGTGATGGAAAAAATAATGCAGCAACATTGGCAACAGTGAAGCTCAACTAAATTCTTCGAAATTTGTTTCTTCCGTCGGAGAGTCAAGACCCCTTGTCTTTGAACTGCAACTGAATGTATGATATTCTCATGGGTGAATATGAATAAAGTAATTTCAATAATTATAGTGTTAGCTCAAACATGCGCAATCCGATAAAATCATTCTAAAATTGTTAGCGAGGTATCACCTTGATTGAAATAGTTTATGCAAACGAAAAATATTTTTCTAGTTTTCACAATGCAATATCTATAGTTGCGAAGGAGCGAGTCTATATTGAAATGATTGAAGCTCCTCCCTTGGAAAAGATAATATCATTTCAGCGTGATATCATTTCTAAAAATGGACCGGCCTATTATGCTATTGACGGAGATAGTGTTGTAGGTTGGTGTGACGTATTCCCAGAAGAAAATCCAAGGTTTCGACATCGTGGCAATCTTGGTATGGGTATATTACCGGAGTTTAGAGGACAAGGTATTGGTTCGAAGTTACTTCAGAAAGTAATAGAACACGCAAAAATATTTGGACTCGAGAAAATTGAGCTCAAGGTCTATACTTCAAATTTGTCTGCCGTTGCTCTCTATAAGAAATTTGACTTTCAACAGGAGGGACTTATTAAAAAATATCGTAAACTAGAAGATTATTATTTTGATTGTTTTGTTATGGGAAAGTTCTTATGAATCAGTACATTCTTGAAGTTGAAAAATCTCTTTCATCATTTCCTCAGCGAACATCTTCTCAAAATCCAGAAACCTATATTGGGGGTGGACAGTCACAATTGCGCTATATGGGACTGCGAGTTCCTCAACTTCAACAAGCCATGCGAAAAGGATTTTCCTTTTCAGATAGTCAATCAACCGAGATTGCAAAAATTTGGAATTATGTTTGGATCAATTCAGATTGCTTTGAGGTCATGTCGATGGCCTTGGCATGGTTTTATGATTCAAAACAAAAGTCCAATCTCAATCAACATTGGCCACTATTGAAAAAGTGGTCATCAAGAATCGACAACTGGGCGCACTCCGATACTCTTTCTGGTATTTACGCGAGAATTTTAGAGCAAAATCCTCAGGCCATTTATACGACACTAGTTAATTGGAACTCTTCAAAAAATCCTTGGCTCAGACGCATATCGATTGTGAGTCTTATCTACTATAGCTCTCAACGTGAAAAAATACTTCCGCTAAAAAAAATATTGGATTTGGTTTACCCACAACTTGAGTTCGATCACTATTACGTTCAAAAGGGAGTTGGTTGGACTCTAAGAGAATCCTACAATATCTATCCCGATAAAACTTTTGTTTTTATTGAGAAGAATGTTAAAAAGATTAGCGCCCATGCTTTTTCTGCCGCGACTGAAAAAATGTCACCTCAACAAAAGGAGCATCTTAAGAAACTGAGGAAGGTAATTAAATAAAGAAATTATTCAAGTGGTCTAAAAATATATTTAATAGAAAGCTCTTGTTGATAGTTTTTTAAGAGTTTAAGGAATTGTATTATGGTTTTTATTCCAATCAGATTTGACTATTCGATAAAGTACCGCCAGACCTTCTCTGGGATAATCATCATCAATGAATTCCTTTTCAAAAGTCATCCCAATTTTTTCCATCACTCGTCTAGATGCAAGATTAAGTGAAAGGGTCTGAGCAAAAACACATTCAGCATGGAGATCTACAAACGCTTTTTGGAGCAGCGCTAAAGAAACCTCTGTGGCATAACCTTTTCCCCAGAAGTTTCGTCTTAGTCGGTAGCCGAGTTCTAGCTCTTTCACATTCTCTAGATCCTTTTTGTCTGGTCTGAGGAGAAACCACCCCATAAACTCACCACTTGGAAGTAGTTCTGCCGAATAAACACCAAGATTTCCATTGTATTTATTCTGGTAAAAAAGAGTACGCTCCACTCCACTCAAAACATCCTCATGCGTGCTAGGTACGCCGTTTGTTAAATACCTCATTACTTCTGGATCACTGTTGAGTTCTAGCAATTGATCAAAATCTTTATCGACGTACTGGCGCAATAGTACATGTTTAGTTTGGAGGTATTTTAGCTTCATAGTGCTTTCATTTTTACCAAAGGTATTAATGAAAGTCAGGTAGGAAAATAAATGGGGATAAATAAAAGAAATATTGTTTTTGATATAAAACCACGTGTATTTAAAGAATATGCGTTCAAAAATAACCAATACATCAGTTTTCTATGGCTACAAAAGAGGTTAGAAAAATGAATTTTCGCCAAGCGCTCGCTGCAGATATTGAAGTTATTAAAGACGTTATTTTTTCTGTTCTTAAAGAGTATGGACTACAGCCTGATCCTGGTGAAACGGATAAGGATCTAAATGATTTAAATCAATTCTATTTTTCAAAGGGTGGATATTTTGAGGTCTGTGAGATAGAGGGAAATATTGTTGGAAGCTGGGGACTTTATCACCTAAATGAACATAGTTGTGAGTTAAGAAAAATGTATTTAAAATCCAATCAACGAGGTAAAGGGTTGGGAACGATGATGATCAGTAGGGCGATTAAAAAAGCTCACGATTTAGGATTTAAACGAGTTGAGCTTGAAACGGCTTCAGTACTTAAGGAAGCAATAGGGCTGTATCAAAAATATGGATTTAAGCCTGTCACTGGAAAACACTTAGCTCAACGCTGTGATCAAGCATTTGAATTATATCTTTAAGCGATTGTCACGATGTTAGAGTAAATTCGGAATTTTTAATGATGCGGGCTTGGATATCGTTGGACGTGAGTATTTCTGCGAATTCCCCACGGAGACTGGCAAGGCTGACATCATGAACTAGCTCTGCCGAGAATTCAATGGAGCCAATTTTGCGATTAAATGTAGCTGTGCAGTTTGAGGCAACTATCACATGGAATCCAAGGTTTGATCCCATTCTTGCAGTAGTTGAAACGCAATGATCAGAGGTCAATCCTACAAGAATTAGTGATTCAATTTGTTTCAATATTAGATATTTTTCCAATTCAGTTCCAATAAATGCGCTATTGACTGATTTTTGAAAAATGCGTTCACCTAAAGTGGGCCCCAAATTTGGCATGAATTCAACTTCTGGTTGGCCAGGTCGTAATGGAGAATGCTCTTCCGTTGAAAGATGCTGAATATGGATAATATTGAGCTTGTGTTGTCGGTAAAATTTCAAGAGCCCTTTGATATTTTCTTCTAGGCTCGGATTGTTTCTTTCCCCCCAATGACTTTGATCTAAAAAACCTTTCTGCATATCTATAAGGACAAGAGTATGAGTGTTATGTTCGAAGCAAAAATTTTGATCCATAATTCCTCTTTTAAAAGTCTCGGTTTTGGTGATTATCAATCACAGTTGAGTCAACTGAGAGCTCATCACGAACCAAGTTTAAACGATACCCCGATACCATTTTGATTTCTTGAATGCCATCAATATGCATTTTCTTCTTTTGAAAGAGGGGAAGTTGTCGAACTTGATCTTTAGCGGCTTCAATCGAGTCAGCGGCTACAGGTATGTTGACATGAAATTCATAGATTGCATCCATCACTTCCTCGTCATAGTATCCACAGTGAATAATAAAAAGCGTCATTGTTTTTCTCCTTTTTATGAAAGTTATAGCGCCACTTTTTTATGTTGAATAATTCATTATTTAAATGTATTAATGATTTTAAATGAGTTTATTATCTGCCAATTTACAAGCTTTCGTTGCAATTGTTAAACAGGGTACTGTTCACGGTGCAGCAAGAGAACTTCATCTCACCCAAACAGGCGTCACCCAGCGGATTCGAGCAATTGAAAAGGAATTGGACACGACTCTCTTTCTGCGAAGTCGAAAAGGAATGAAGTTGACTGCAGAGGGTGAAGCACTACTTCATTATTGTAAAGCCGCAGAAGATTTAGAGGGGCAGGCACTAAGTCAAATCCATGGAGCTGGCACCGATAAGCCGATTTACCTCACTGTGGCTGGTCCGACGAGCGTAATGACAGCAAGAGTGGTAGACCAGTGTGCCCACATTTACACGCAATGGCCGCGCTTATATTTGAGTTTCATCATCAACGATTCGGTGGATCGCGTGGATCTCGTTCGCTCGGGGCAAGCAGCAATTGCAATTGTTTCTCCAGAAAAAGTTCCCAATGAAATGGATAGTAAGTTGATCAAGTCAGATAAGTACATACTCGTTGCTTCATCAAAATGGCGCGGGCGTCGAATGAGTGATATTTTAGAAAATGAACGAGCTATTGATTTCGATGAAACTGATCCCACAACACTGAATTACTTAAAGAAGTTTGATTTAATTTCTTCGCTTCGTCGACCACGAGTGTTTGTGAACAACAACGAAGCCATTATTAAATTTTTCAAACTAGGTGCTGGATTTGGGACACTGACTCAAGAGATTGCAAAACCGCACATTGAATCCGGTGATTTGATCGCACTTAATGGTGGAGCAGCAATGGAAGATCCCTTAGCGATAGTTTGGTACCCTCGAACAGAAATGCCTGAATACTTTAGGGCGATAGTTTCTTCGATTAAATGATAGGACCACAATGGCTCATGCAAAAGCAGGAGATCTAAAAGACTTAGGACCACTCTTGAGAACATTCGAGCTCTAGGCGTGTTTAATGAAAAATCCCTTGGATGTTTTTATTACAAGAATAAAAGTGTTTTGCATTTTCATATAAAACAAGGTCGTCGGTACGCACATGTTTCTGATGGCAAGCAATGGCACGAAGTTGATTTGCCATCGCCAACGTCTGCCTTATCACAAAAGAAAGCTTTCGCTAAAATACGTAGAATTTTAGCTTTCGTCTGAGCCCCATCGATCATCTACGGTGAGTAGAGCAGAACTCTCAGTAAAATAAAGATCTTGTCTTAAATTTTAGAACCTTTGTCCGAGTTCTGGAAAAAACAATTACAAATCAATATTAAAACTCATTAGTTTGAGCTTGTGGTGGCATTACGTTTGCTAATCACAGCCTGCACCCAATAACAAGGAGGGACAGGCAATGAATTCAAACAATAAAATTAACAATTTACCGATTGCTTATGATTATCACGGTGATATCCCTTTTGAAGTTCCATTTTCAAATATATCACCCAAAGACATCCATATCTACCTCGATCTTGATACGTACACTGGTAAAAATAGCTGTGAACAAAATTGCAATCATTGCTGGTTCGTTAACTACCAAAAGGTACATAAAAAATCTTTTGATATCGGCGAAGGGTTAGAAATTAAAAAAGTTTTGTCTAAAGAAGGGTACAAAGTTTTTGCTCGATATGTTGATAGTTTTGCAATGAATGGCGATTTTATGCGAATTCATGGGCCTGCTCATAACAGGGAGTTTCGCCAAGAAGATGATCACAAAATAACAGACACTATGAAAAAGGGTGATGCTTGGACAAGTGGCCGACCTTTATTGAAGGATAATTATATAGAAATGCTCGATTTGGCAGTGGCAAGTGGTTATGGAACAATTTCTATTACCTATCATGGGTTGATTGATGAAAATTTAAAAATTAAAAATGAAATTCTTTACCCAATTCGTGGTGTTTTTAGTGGAGCAAACACTGAAAAAGTTATTGCTCGAATCAATGAATACAATAATTTAAGAAAGCAAACTCCCATTCGAAATCAAAATGAACTTGAAAGCCCATGGGAACCACTTCGGGTGAATATTGGATTAACAATAGGAAAGCACAATCATAAAAGAGAAGATCTCATTCGCTATGCACAATATTTTAATAAGCTTGGCGTTAACACCTTACGATTCAATAATTTTACTGATCACGGAGGTCGGCACCCCCACTTACCACTTTCAAGACATGAAGTGGAACAATTCTACAAAGATTTAAAATGGCTTCATGAAAATATTGAACTGAAATTTCAATTAGCAGTAAGTGAAGATTTTGGAAGCTTCGGGATAGAAGTGATGGAATTTCCTAAACATGTGGGTTGGTGTCGAGCGGGGCGCCAGTTGTTCACCGTGATTCCATCTGAGACAACAACGTTATGCCAATTAGATCACACTACTACAGAAAAAATTGGCGATATTGTTGCCTGTGTTAATATATTTGAGCCGCACTTAGGGTATTTATATCGACAAACAAACCACGAAAACGGTCAAGTTAGTTACGGACTTCAATTTGATCACCATAAAATTGATGACTTTTCACGCTCACGAGTTGATGGCACTTTTCAAAACGGATGTTTTGCAAAAGAAATGCTCCTCGCAAATAAGCCTGAGTTAACTGAACAAGCTAAAGCAGCTATTAAAAAGGCTATAAATAAAAATCAATTAGTAGGAGAATTTGTATGAAAAAATATGTTCTCATATTTGTGAAAACAAATTATAGCAAAACACCTTATGATCAATGGTTGAGTAACTCTGGCATAGAACCACTGATCATTGTGTCCGATGAGTTCGCGGAAGGTTATCTTCACCTTAAGCATGTTTATTCATTTAAAAATTACGATACAAATTTAAAGGTGCAACAAAAAGCACTAGAGCTTATCCAAACTTATAATGTAATTGCCATTTTTGCCAGAGCAGAAGCTGATATTTTGAGAGCTTCACAGCTTCGAGAAATCGCAGGTATCCAAGGGCAACATACAAAAAGTGCTCTAGCTTACAGAAATAAAGTAGTGATGAAAAACTATTTACAACAAGGTTCAGGCAATAAAAAAAGGTCACTCTCCCTTCCTAATTACAAACTGATCAACTCAGCCTACGATATTATTCTCTTTATAGAAAAGCACGGGTATCCTGTGGTCATTAAGCCTACGATGGAGTCGGGGTCCTTCGGCACTAATGTTATAAAAAATAAAAATGATTTAGACTCATTTTTAGAAAAAGGAACTTTGATAAATATGGAAATTGAAACATTTGTTGAAGGGCAGATGTATCATGTAGACGGACTTATTAAAAATGGAGAAGTAATTTTTATTCAACCTTCACAGTATGTTAATGACTGCCTGTCATTTCGTGAAGACAGGTATGTGGGGAGTGTTACTGTTTCCCCTAAGAGCTCTGTCTATATGCCTTTAGTCACGGCAACAAATGACATTCTAGAAAGTTTGCCAAAGTCTCATAACATGGCATTTCATTGTGAGCTTTGGATTCAGAATGATGGAAAGATTATTTTTTGTGAAATAGCTAGTAGAACAGGAGGGGCAGGGATCAGTTCAGTTTTAGAAAAAACTTTTGGTATCAATATCGATAAAGAATGGTTTCTTGCTGAATGTGGAATTCAATCTCACCAACCTATTTTAAAAAATTCACTAAGTTCTCTTACCCATAAATATCAACCTGGTGGTGGGGTGTGGATACCTCCTCAAAAAGGAATGTTAAAATATTTTCCAACGGAGAACTTACCTTTATCGATTATTGAAAGTCAGATCAATGGAAGTGTGGGTAAAGTGTATAATGGCGGAGTTAAGTCTGGTCTCTATCTTGCGGGATATGTGCTCACTGGTGAGAGCGAAGAAGCTATTATCCAAAACATTCATAAAGCGGCCGATTGGTTTAATTCGCATTCGATTTGGGAAAATGTGGAGGCTCATAAATGAAAAAATTTGTAGTCAATAAGTGGTATTTTTTTATGAATCTCTCTACGGAATTAAAATCATTAATTATCAACTCCGCTATTGTTGCCTTTGGAAGTTTTATGGTGACGCCGTTCTTGGGAGTTTTTCTTAAAAATACTTTGCATATAGAGACGCGAACAGTTGGTTTGCTTATTGCCTTATCAACGCTAATTCAATTTGGAGGAGGAGTTCTTGGAGCCATGCTTGCAGAGAGAATGGGCCTTAAAAAGGCAATGGTTTTTTCTTTAAGCTTTCGAACTTTAGGTTTTATCCTATTAGGACTTTCAACAAAATGGTTGGTATTGATAACCCCAGCAGTCTTTTTGGTAGCTGCGGGATCAGCAGTGTACTTGCCAGCGAACAGAGCTTATATCATTTTATCTGTGAGTTCAGACTTAAAACCACTTTTTCTCTCCGTAAGTAATGCTGCTCTCAGTATAGGAATGGCGATGGGGCCTTTGGTTGCAGGACTTTTAATGGATAAGAATCCATCTCAATTATTCTATTTCGTCGCAATACTTTTTATAGTTCTCGCCGTAATTCATCAGGTAACTTTAAGTTCAGATTCAAATAAAAAATTCACCTCTTTTGCAGAATTACCAGGAGCAATTGTGGAGGGTGGTAAACCTATTATGTTTTCAACATTAACTTTTTATCTTTATTTTTTCTTTCAAAGTTTTATGGCGCTTTATATGTCTTCAATTGCACATCCGCATCTTTTTAGTCTCATCATGATATTAAATCTGCTAACGATCTTTTTTGTTCAACCATTACTGGCCAGAAGAGTTTCTAAGATGGGATATCGTAATTTACTAATGATAGGGTTTGCTTTAATGGGCATGGGATTTTTCCTATTTTCTACTAAGATAATAGTAAATTTATTTATCGGAACTTTTATCATGACGTTGGGTCAATCACTCTTAGTTTTGAGAGGAGATCTTGAAGTGCTCCAACGATTACCACAGCAGGCTGCTCTCGCTTTTGGAATTCAAAGACTGACTACTGGTGTTGGTGGCATGGTAGCAGGTCTAATGGGGGGTGTCGCATTTGATTATTTTTTAAAATTTTCTAAACCTGAATTATTTTGGGTTTTTGTTGCAGTCAATTGCTTTATAGGGGCACTCATCTCTTATATTTACAGTGAAGGCCAGGAGGTTAGTCATGTTAGAAATTGAAACTATCTTAGTTCAATCAAACTGTTCTCCTGAAAAACAAAATGGATTCATTAGTCCGCCTGTTTACCGTGGGTCTACGACATTGTATTCATCTGTTAGTGAAATGGAGTTGATGGCGGCAAATCATCTAAAAAATTCTGAAAAAGTCTATGGCCGATTTGGCAATCCAAACTCAAGAAGTTTTGAGTCTGCCTTGAGTGAGTTGGAGGGAGGATACGGAACTGTTACAACAGTCACAGGATTATCAGCTATTACAACAGCACTACTTTCATTTGTAAAATCGGGTGATCATATTTTGATTGCTGATTCTGTCTATTTTCCTACTCGAAGATTTTGTGATTCACTCAAGCGATTTGGAATTGTAACTGAATACTACGATCCTATGCTTGGCAAGGACATTGCTAATCACTTCCATAAAAACACAAGAATTGTTTATATGGAATCGCCAGGCTCATTGACATTTGAAATACAAGACGTTCGAGCTATTGCAGAAGTTTGCCAAACCCATGGCGTTTTAAGTATAATAGACAATACGTGGGCAACACCTTTATATTTTCAACCACTAAAGTTGGGAGTTAATATATCAATCCATTCAGCAACAAAGTACATTACAGGGCATTCAGATAGTTTTCTTGGTGCTATTATCTGTGATGAGAAAACCTATGAATCTGTGAGGTTATGCGCTATTGATTTAGGGCAGAAAGCTAGTGCAGATGATATCCATCTGGGATTAAGAGGCCTTAGAACTTTGAGTGTACGTCTAGAGCAGCATTCTAAAAGCGCTTTAGAATTGGCCCAATGGTTACAACACCGTCAAGAGGTGGTTTCTGTCTATCATCCAGGTCTTCCTACTCACCCCAATTATGAAATCTGGAAAAAGGAGTTTAGAGGCTCTAGTGGTTTATTTACCATTGAGTTAAAGAAGAGTTTTACAAAAATTGCTGTTGATGAATTCATAAACGCACTGAAGCTTTTTGGCATTGGTTATAGTTGGGGTGGTTATGAAAGCTTAATCGTTCCAATAAACCCATCTGATTACAGAAAGTATGGAGGGTGGGCATCGTGTGGGCCTTTAATACGAATTCACGTCGGTTTAGAAAATGTGAATGACCTTAAGAGAGATTTAGAAATGGGACTT
>CAZTDX010000095.1:0-11430 GCA_964612425.1 uncultured Pseudobdellovibrionaceae bacterium | reverse complement strand
TGAGATCAAACTAAGATCTAGACACCTTTGCACTTTTATGAGGGAGAACCCATTTTTTAGGCGCTTAACTTATCCACTCAATAGGGCACAGCAAAATTTCTTTTGTAAATAAACTTAATTTAGAATAGTCGCCCAGTATAATAACTTTTGCTTTAGGAGAAAACTCTTTTATAAACTCCTCTGCTACCTTTAATATATTTTTAGATGGAGCCTCTGAGTCTTCATAAAGAAAACCGAGTATTTCGTCATTAATTTTATAAACTATCGGCACTGAGTGATTGTACTTTGATTCAAAATACCCCAGCTGATATTTATTATTAAATTGATAATGTATATTGCCAAAGGTTTGAGAAAATATCCATCGTAAAAATTCATTATTTTTATTCACAGGACTTAAATAATGAGCCATACCTTGATCTTCTAAAAAAAATCGAGGGGAATTTTTAAATCCTTTAGACCTACCAAAACCCATAAGTCTTCTAATTAGAAATAAACCTTCAAAAGCTTCCATAATTTTCTTAGTAGTCACTTGTGTTATCCTAGAAAATTGAGCTGCCTCTTTGAGAATAAAAGGATGCCCCTGGTTCTCAGCAAGATATTGAAGCAATAAAAATAGGGATTCATACGGCACCGTTGATTGAATAATTTGCCGCAAATCTCTTTGCAGCAGGGTTTCAATATGTGACTTAAACATACCTCGTCGATGACTTTCTTCCCTCAAGAAGCAAATCCCAGGAAGACCACCACGTAAAAGAAATTCATTTTTATGTGATTTTTCAATCAAATTCTTTCTCTCTGTAAGTTGCCTCTGAATAGTTTTCAAATCATTTTTAAACCACTGTAAATAGTTAACAGGACTTAAACCCTTTATCTCATATAAAGTTAGAGGTAATAACTCAAGATTATATATTCTTCCCGTTAGCGACTCCTCAATTGATTTTTTACTTGTAAATCTAACACTCCCTGAAAGTAAAAACTGACCAGGCTTTTTATTATTCTGAATTAAAAGCTTGAAGGCAGGAAAAAGTTGTGGTGCAAGTTGACACTCATCTATAGCCGTCGTTTTCTTAAATTCGTTTAAAAAACTTTTAGGCTTCAATTGGGCAATAGAACGACTTTCATCATCATCAAGTGAAACGTAGTCATCTCCCACAATTGTTTTAAGAATAGTTGTTTTTCCAACTTGACGCTGACCCATCACGCCCACAAGAGGCGAAAAACTTAGCGCTTTTAAAATATCCGCTCTGAGAATCCGACTTCTAAGGTGTGCCATTTTTCCCCCTACATTCACAGTATAACTCAATATATTGGAAAAAACTATAACCTATTTACGGAAAAAACGATAAGTCCAATACGGAAAAAACGATAGATTCATTCTGCTGGCTCTATACAGTCGCTGTCGCGACACTCTTTTCGGTGTCGCAAAATTGAAAAAAATCGAGGAGCCCGAAGCTCAAATCGAACAAAAGCGTAGTTCCCCCAAGCTGATTGAGATATGAGTGAGATTAGAGCGAGGCAACAATGAGTTTTTTCAATTTCGCGATAGCTACTATTTAAAGCAGAAAACAAACCCTGGTTTTAATTTAAATTTTCGATTTTTCCAATATAAGGAAGATTTCTAAAATAGCCTTGATAATCTAGTCCGTAGCCAACCACGAATTCATTTTTAATTTCAAAGCCAATGTAATCAAGAGGGCATTTCACTTGAACTGCATCTGGCTTATATAAAAGCGTTACGGTTGTCACTGACTTCGGATTTCGTGATTTCAAATAATTTTGCAAGTATTGCATGGTTAACCCGGTGTCGACGATATCTTCCACCAAAACAACATTTTTACCTTCAATGGGAGTTGCTAAATCCAATGTGACCTTCACTTCACCGCTGGACTTCGTGCTATTGTGGTACGATGCCACCCCAAGGAACTCGCATCCAAAATCCAAATGAATACTTCGAATAAGATCAGAGTAAAACATAAAAGAACCTTTAAGCACTGAAACAACAACCATGGGACTAGTATCATTTTTAAACTTGTTAGTGAGTGCTTGGCCGATTTCAATCACTCTCTTTTGAATCTCAATATCGGAGATCATATTTGAAATTTTTATTCCCATCATAAAATTCTTCTCCTTTAAACAAAAGAATTATTCATAATTTCACCAAAGCCACCAGCCCCTGGCACAATATAATCTTTAGCATTCAAACCGCGCTCCTGGCTCCAAAATTGACCGAGTTCACTCGATAAAACTTCTTTAGAGGATAATCCTCGATCCAGCCGATAAGCATAAACCACTAAATCTAAATGAGACTCGGTCACTTGCTTTAAGTATTCAGGAGTCACAATCAAATTGAGTGCAATGTACTTTTTAGCGGGTCCTTGAATGCGTGTTTTATAAAAATCAATCGTTGAAACAAGAGTTGTCCCAGTCGCCCCCATGGGGTCAGGAAAAATAACGACAGAATCAGTAACATCACCACCAATTTTATGGGCCGAAATATTCACCCCGACCACAGTATCAGAGGCATCCGTTACGCGAGAAGCAAAAATATGATCCTGTCGAATGTCCTCTTGAGAGACAATCCAGTGCAATTGCTCATAACAAACAAGGGAGGGGTAAATCCCTGCGCGCATTAAATCCACGCAAACTAATTTTTGTTTAGGAGCAACTCTCACGCCTGTTAGAAGTTGATCCGGGTGATGCTCCGTCATTCGAGTGGCACTAGAAAAACTTTCTTTAGAAAGCTCGTTATTAACAGCTACAGTGAGAAGTTGTTGGTATAGAATTTTAATGGCGTGATTAATTTCTGGTTGATGCACACTCGGGTGACAAATCTTAGCAAGTACTGAATGATGAAAAGCATCATCCAAGAGAAATACTCGATCTCCGTAATGATGTTTTTGAAACAAAGAACCTAAATGACTTCCAGAATTAGTTCCTACTCGATTCATAGATTTACTATGATCTATTTTTTACTTCGAGTCACTGGTTAAACCAATAAAATCCGCCAAAACATTGAGCGATTCCTTGATATCAACGCGAGCCATGTACTCTTTTTCACGCTCCTCTTTAGGAGCTGTTTTATTAGCCTTGGCCTTCTTTTGCTTTTCTGCCGTTGCGTCTTTATCTTTTAGAATTTCTGCAATTTTTATGACTTTTCCGGTTTTTTGAGCCTTAGCTAAATCCTCTTCAACCTTTTTAAATTCTGGATCTGCCTTAACTCGCTCCTCTGATTTTCCCTTTAAAGTTTGTATCCACTTGTCCTCAACAGGTTTCCAAGCGCGAGGTCCCTCTTTATTATAGGCTTCAGGAGATAGAAAGCTCGCAATTTTCTTGGGAGGAAGAGAGTAATCAAGTATTTTCTCTCCAATCTCGTCATTATTCCAAACACTTGGCCACTTAATATCTGCCTCTACACCACGATGTTGCGTGCTATTTCCGCCAGGGATAAAAAACATTCCAATGGTTGCTTTGAGCGCTCCTAAATTAGGAGGAATTCTTATGACCGTTTGCACGCTTCCTTTACCAAAAGTGTGATCTCCACCAACAATGATCGCTCGTTTGTAATCTTGCAAAGTACCCGCCACAATTTCAGAGGCACTCGCACTGATACGAGTCGTTAAAACGACAAGGGGTCCTGCATAATCCACAGTGGGATCATCATCCGCTAAAGTAATTTCGCTTCTAAATTTATCTCGTGATGATTGCTTTACCACATTCCCTGTTTTAAAAAATAATCCGGCAATTTTAACAGCATCATCCAGACTACCACCACCATTGGTTGATAGATCTAAAATAAGGCCATCCACATTTTTTTGATTAGCTTCAACAAGAAGCTTTTTCATATCCACCGCACTGGATCTTCCTCCCCCAGCATAAAACGAAGGAAGATTGATCACTCCAAGGATTTTTTTCTTACCATTAATCATACGGTCAACGTAGGTAATTTTAGCGGCATCATCTTCAAGCTTGATTTTGTCTCTCACCAAAGTAATTTCAAATTTTTCTTTTTTATCAGCAACTTTTCTTAAAACCAACAATTTTACTTTAGTGCCTTTTTTTCCTCGAATACGAGACACCACATCTCTAAGTTCCATTTCAATAACATTTTCAAATTTGCCATTGTCCCCTTGAGCAACAGCAATGATTTTATCTTGAGGCTGTATCAAACCAGATCGAGCTGCGGCTCCCCCCGGAACTAAGGCTTCTACTACTGTAAATCCATCTTGAGAACTGAGTGTCGCGCCAATCCCCTCTAGGCTTAAACTCATTTGAATATCAAATTCTTCTTCAGCCTCACGAGAGAAAAAACTCGAGTGCGGATCAAGAGAGCGCGCAAAACTATCGAGATAATCAGAGTAAATATCACCCATTTTTTTATCTTGGGTGCGTTTTAATAGACG
Source organism: uncultured Pseudobdellovibrionaceae bacterium (assembly GCA_964612425.1). Taxonomy (GTDB): domain Bacteria; phylum Bdellovibrionota; class Bdellovibrionia; order Bdellovibrionales; family Bdellovibrionaceae; genus CAUJGP01. Next base: position 7,030 of record CAZTDX010000095.1, on the reverse strand, counting down.
CTCATAATTTCTAACGACGTTCCCAGTGGCCTCTTCCAACTTTAAGTCCGTAATAAGATAGTTTGCCACTTGAAAATGAATATATTTTTTTAAAAAATCATTGATGTCACTGGCTGTTTTACCATAAGTTCGCTTATCGGGATCAAACTCAAATTCAATCGTCGAATCGACTTTAAATTTTTTATCTAAAAGTTTTTTTGCAAAATCAACTCTCTCTTTCACTCTTTCAACATAACGTTTTTGAATGGCTTCCAAAAAAGAACAGTCATGGTTTTTAACTAAATCAAAAACCTTACTCATTAATTGTCGTATATAATCAACATCGGCTTGGGTAAAAAATATTTTTGTTGGATCAAGGCGTTTAATATATTGTTCGATTAGATGGTCGCGAACCGTATTGTCGGCTTCATGTATTGAAATGTGTTGATCAAGATAACCCTTTTCGATGGGATAAAGGAATTTGCAATTAAGCCCTTCTTCAAGAAGCTGGGCCTGGGACACTGACTGAGTCAGCGCTCCATTGAAAACAAAAAAACTTAAAAAGAAACTAATAAAAATCTTTGCGGAAAAAATTCGATTCATATTTTTTGCCCCTATTCGAATGTCAATCATCGAAAAAATTTAAGTTATAAATTAAACAACTTTGATCTATCGCTTTCGCTGATAGAATAGCAGTACTTTCAACAAAACTAAATTCATTTATTTAGTTATTATTAAAATCAATGACTTAGGAACAGGGTACCACGTCTCTTAGGCAAAACTCTTCATTGCTGGTTTTTTAGACTTTTTATCCTTAGATTGTGCTATCTTAATGGGCATATTACTTGACCTACTAGACACTTTTGCCTTTGCGCTTTTAAGTGTTACACTCTTAGACTTTTTTTCTTCTTCAGGTTTTCTAACCTCTTTAGCTTTTTTACCTACTTTAGAATTTTTCTTAGATGGTTTTTTTGTTGTTGAAGCCACACTTCCCATCAATTCAATAGCCTTTTCTAAAGTCACCTGGTCTGGAGTTACACCTTCAGGAAGTGATTGGTTTTTCTTACCCATCTTAAGATACGGACCATAGGGTCCATTGACGACTTGAATATTTTCTCCACTCCCTGGATGCACGCCTAATTCTTTTAAAACTTGCGCAGCACCACGACGTCCCTTTTTGGGTTGAGATAATAATTCGAGCGCTCTATTGAGTGTGGTTTTTAAAAAACTTTCTCCCTTAGGTACAGAGCGAAAGTCACCGTCGCAAACCACATAGGGACCAAAACGGCCAATACCTACTTTTACTTCTTTTTTTAACGTCGGATGAAGTCCTAAAACTTTGGGAAGACTTAACAGATCAAGCGCCTCAATCAATTGAACTTGCGCTGGGTCTATCTGGGGAGGCAATGAAACTCTTTTTGGTTTTGAACCTTCCCCATCACTTTCTCCAAGTTGAACATAAGGACCATAACGTCCAGTCAGAACATATACATTTTGTTGAGTCGCAGGATCTTTCCCTAGACTATCGGCCCCTTTTTGTTTTTGCTCAATCCACTTTTCAACATCCGATGATGTGATGTCTGCCGGAGCTTCCTTTTCTGGAATGGAGGCACTAAAAGTTTCGCCATTCTTTTTAGTTTCAACATAGGCGCCATATCGTCCTACTTTAAAAGCATACTGAGGAAGTCCCTCGAGCTGCACCGATCGCGCTTCGTCGGGATCAATTTTTTCGGCTTGAGCTTCAACTTGAGCTTTTAAACCTTTTTTACCAAAATAAATTGTATTTAGATACTTAAGAGATTCTAAGTCTCCTTCAGCAATGGTATCCAATGATTTTTCCATATCGGCGGTAAAACCAATATCCACATATTCTTGCAAATATTTTTCTAAAAGTTTCGATACCACCATAGCCGTAAAGGTTGGAACCAAAGCGCCACCTAATTTTCGTACATAACCACGATCAATAATCGTTCCGATAACAGAAGCATAAGTGGAAGGACGACCAATGCCTTCTTTTTCCATGGTCTGAACCAAACTCGCTTCTGTAAAGCGAGCTGGAGGCTTAGTTTCGTGTTCTGAAGATATTAGTTTTTTACACTTCAATTGATCTCCAACCTTGAGTGCTGGGAGCCTCACTTCGCGTTCTGCTAACTCGGCCTCGGGATCATCGGAACCTTCAACGTAGGCTCTTAAAAATCCAGGGAACTCAATCGTCATTCCTGAAGCACTAAACACAGAAGGACCTGCAGAAATTTTAACTTGCAATTGTTTTTGTTTAGCTTCGGTCATTTGACTGGCCACTGTACGCTTCCAAATTAAATCGTAAAGTCTAAAGAGCAGTCCATCTAAACCAGTTTCATCAGGATCCACAAAGGCTTGTCCTGCTGGGCGAATCGCTTCGTGAGCCTCTTGAGCACCTTTTACTTTTTTAGCTGCATAATTGACTGGTTGTGCTGGTAAATACTCCGCACCATATTTGCCTTTGATACAACTTCTTGCCGCATGAACAGCTTCTTGCGATAAAAAAGTCGAATCCGTACGCATATAAGTTATAAAACCTTGTTCGTAAAGTTTTTGTGCCACTTGCATAGTTTCGCGGGAGCTTAATCCCAGCTTTCGATTGGCCTCTTGTTGCAAGGTAGAGGTAATAAAAGGAGGAGCAGGTCGTCTTGAAACCGGCTTTTCAACGATTTCCTCGACTTTCCAGGCTTCACTGATCAACTCTTTTTCTAATTTTTTGGCCTGAGCTTCACCTAACAGTAAAACTCCTTTGCCGCCGCCAGCAGGTGCAATCAACTGCCCGGTCGTTCCATCAAAGTCTTTTCCTGTTGCAATTCTTTGGCCTTGATAGGTAAACAAATTTGATTCAAAGGCCGCTTGATTTTTATCTAACTCCGCGGTGAGGCCCCAATAATTGGCTTTTTTAAATTTTATTCGCTCTCGCTCTCGCTCAACGATTAGCCTTACCGCCACCGATTGCACACGACCCGCAGATAAGCCGTAAGCCACTTTTTTCCATAATAATGGCGAAATGGTGTATCCAACAAGGCGGTCTAAAATTCGTCTTGCCTCTTGAGCGCGCACTAAATTTTGATCAATGTCCCGTGTTTCTGTGAGAGATTTTTCGATCGCATTTTTTGTAATCTCGTGAAACACCATTCTTTTGATAGGAACTTTGGGTTTCAACACTTCAACTAAGTGCCAACTAATAGATTCCCCTTCACGGTCTTCGTCCGTCGCCAGAAATAGTTCGTCGGCATCTTCTAATTTGCTTTTTAACTCTCGAACCACTTTTGTTTTATTGGAAGGAATGCAATAAATTGGCTCAAAGGATTTATCAACATTGACTCCAAGATGGGCCCATTTTTCTTTTTTGAATTTTTCAGGAATATCCTTAGCTGATTGCGGAAGATCACGGACGTGTCCCATGCAGGACTCCACAATAAAATTCTTTCCTAAAAACTTACGAATGGTTTTCGCTTTGGTGGGAGACTCCACAATGACTAATTTTTTTCCAGACCCTAAATTATTATCTTTTTTAGCCATTTAAAATTATACCCTCACCTAAAAACAAAATTCTTTCGCCCTTGACAACAACATCTCCAAAATGAAACCTTCTTAAATATTTCGCAAGTTGAATTTACAAGTGATTTTAAATTTGCGATGGCGTCAAAGAGGACATTATCTTGAAACCTGTGCAGGATTTTAGACATTCGTTAAGTTTTTTATTTACTGATATTGATGATACTATCACAGACGAAGGTCAGTTGCTTCCACATTCTTATCAAGCCTTATGGTCCTTAGCAAATGCTGGAATTCATGTTGTTCCTGTCACAGGTCGACCTGCAGGCTGGTGTGAAATGATCGCGCGATTTTGGCCTGTACAAGGAATCATTGGCGAAAACGGTGCATTTTACTTTCGCTACTTTGAAAAAAAAATGAACCGGCATTTTTACTTCGATGAATCCACTCGTAAAGAAAACCAAAAAAAACTAATTCTTATTCAAGATGAAATTCTACAAACTGTTCCAGGTTGCGCTCTTGCTTCTGATCAATTTTGTCGCTTATTTGATTTAGCAATAGATTTTTGCGAAGACGTGCCAGCACTCTCCCCCAGTGCCATTCAAAAAATTGTGTCTATTTTCCAACACCATGGTGCTCAAGCCAAAGTGAGCTCAATTCATGTGAACGGTTGGTTCGGTGATTATAACAAACTCACCATGGTCCTTCGCTACTTAGAAAAGGAATGGAATATTTCTCCCACAACAGCAAAAATAATTGCTGGTTTTTCAGGCGACTCCCCTAATGATGAGCCCATGTTTGATTTTTTTCCCCACTCTTTTGGCGTTGCCAATATTAGTGATTTTAAAGACAGCTTAAAATCTCCACCTCTCTTTATTTCGAATTCACGGGGAGGAGAAGGTTTTGTAGAAATCGCAGAGCAGATTATAAAGATTAAAGCATCGAAAAAAGAGTTTTAGCAATTAAAGTAATTTTATCGATCCAATTTGGATCAGACAAAAACTGAAAAAGCGCAAAGAGCAGATAGGCTGACAAATAAAGGCTTAACCCTACCGACATAAAAAACAACCACAACATCCAACGTGGAGCTTTAAAGTTTTCGCCTCCGAAAGAAAGAGGATGTTCAAGCACATTTTCTTTTTCATTGTCATTAAAAGTTTTACCTTTGAGACCTCGATAAAGATTGAGTTTCTGAGCTGAATTCATGGATTCAAATTCAACGGCTACAAGGGAGTTTTCAGAGTCTCGTTGCTCCATTCTAACTACTTTAGCGTAACATGCCATTTGACGAGAGCCTGTCACCTCAAATTGAATGCGAATATTCTCACCTAATCGAGGTAATAAAATATTGGGTGCGGAAAATGATAATCCCGTCTGAGAAATATTTTGTATTTCTGTGGTTTCTTCCCAGGGAGTTTGCTTGGGTCCTGCCACTCGGACAAAACATTTATCCTGAGGAAGGAGAATATAGCGAGGCGCTCTTTGATAGTACTGCGAAAGCGAAGAGTTCATAAACCACTCATCGGGATTTGAAGGTCAGGACTAAAGGATTTTTATTTATGGATATTAAGAAAATTTTGGCCATTAAAAGTGGTAAAAAAACGATGCACGAAAGCCAAAAGAACTGCACTTAAGGACTGCAATAGACCAAGGGCTAGCAATAGCAAGTAGCATCATTGGCTTTTGTATAATATTATTGCAATTGCTCTGATGCCCCTCCATTTTATTTTAAATTATTTTTGTTTATTTTTAAATCATAGCTTCTGGAAAATCTTTGCCAACGACTCCTCGAACAAATGAAGGTACTTCAATCGCGTCCTTATCATAACCTGTCGCTAGAAAAATTTCATCAAAACCCAACTTGTGTATTACATGAACAAAATCAGTGCCCTTAACACCATTCCCTAAAGAAACATCAACGTAGATTGGAGTCTCTTTATCAATAAACTCTACTGTCGTAAGAAATTCTTCAGGCGTAGTAAACATTTTTATTTTGAGATCATTCGTCTTAGCGACTAAATTCCATACTGAATGAACAAGATCCTTATCATCATCAATTAAACATACATCATAGCGCACTTTTGTTTTTGCATTTTCCAATGGAATAATCTTTTTAAAGTTTATTGGGATATAAGAAGCTAAACCTTTAGGTATAAGCCTCACTCCTAAACTCAAGCACCTTTCTTGTATTTTTTCTTCTTCAAATCGACTTGTAACTAAAATGGACTTTTTCTGAAGATCACATTCTTCAATGAGATTAAGACCAGTTTCGCTGCTCCCCAAAAACTCATAATCAATTAAATAAATATCAGCTTTAAAATCGAAATGCCACTCTCTAAATTTATCAGGCGATGAAAAATGAATTAAAGTTGAGCCAGGTACCACCCCAAATTAAAGCCATAACTAATTGTTGGTTTGCGCTGGCTATTATATCTGAAATGGCTATTTTTTTCATTGTGTAAGTGTCTTTAAAAATTTGTATTGTTGATTTTTGAATTCCATCAATGCTACAGGCCTAGAAGGGCTATGATTTATTTTAGAATACGAAACTTTACCCATAGTAGTATTAAACGTCTTTGACTCTAAAATCTTTATTATACTTTTTATGTCTTTTGCAGGAGCTAATTTAAATGCACTCCAAAAAATATTCAACGAATCAAAGCTTAACGCAGCACCTGTAGATGGAGATTCATTTACATATAATTTTTGATAATTACTTATAAAAGTTTTATTAAGAGTAGAATTTAAATCAGAAGACCAATGTGTAGAATAATTGAGAACTATATTATTGGACTCGCCTACAACACTTAAAAACATTTTTTTTCCCCCAAACCCATCCCCGCCTAAAAAGCGAATTAAAGGTAGCTCCGACTGTAAATACTTTGCAATAATCGAAGCTTTTGTTATATGATCAGGTATGAATACTAGATCGGGCTTTAAAACTTTAAGTAGAGTTAGTATTTCTTTTTTCCTACTTTCAATTGTTGAATTCGAGTAGAAGTATTGACTTAGCCTATCACTTTTGAAGTTCTCAATGAAAATTTTAGACAGCCCATTTGAATAAGATGACGACTCGTTTGTTATAACTACAATTTTATGACTCTTCAATTGATTTTGAGCGAAACTAGCAAGAGCTTTTCCCTGCTGATCATCATCAAAGCAAGCCCTAAAAGTATGACGCATACATTGAGTCACCATTACATTGGTAGCAAACGGTGTAATGAATAAAAGCTCATTTTCTTCAATATATTTTGAAGCAGCAATAGCTTCATCACTATTCGCAATTCCAATAAAATAAGAAATTGATTTTAATTTTGCATCCGATATGACTCTGATTGTCTCCGATATCTCGCCCTTATTATCCAATTTCACTAACTCAATATTCTTTTCAGCCTCAGAGTTTTGCTTTAAAAATACTTGTGCACCCCTAAATAATTCATTGGCTGTGTTAGGGTCCGACCCTGAAAAAGCAGCTATATAGCTGCGCATAAATAAATTCACATCATTGCAAAATCTGGAATGCTGTTCA
>CAZTDX010000094.1:0-11518 GCA_964612425.1 uncultured Pseudobdellovibrionaceae bacterium | reverse complement strand
AATAGTTTTGATAAATGTGCGTAAACCAGAGTCCGTTTTTTTAAGACAAGATCAGTGCGATGCTACAATATATATTGGTTCTTATTATGATAATGAACTTCCCAAGGGATTTTTAGAAGATTTTCAAGTGACAACAAAACCAATTTTATGGATGGGTTATTCGATTTGGCAATTGGGTAATGTATTTGAAGAGACATTTGGCTACAAATTTTCTTCAATTGCTGGATTAGAATATTCTGCAATAACTTCTGTGAGTGAAATGCTAGGAACAAAGCCAACATTTTATCGTGATGTTCACTATAAAGGAGAAGTATTTAGTAAGTATGAAAGTTGGGGAGTTGGAACTTCAGATATTTTTATTGGAGCGCCTGAGATAAATATTTTAAAGCCAACAGCCCCTGAGCGCTCTGATGTTTTAGCTAGTATCTTTCATACCAACGGTATCAGTAAAACTCCATGGGCTCTTCGATCTAATAATTATTTTTATATCGCAGAAGTTCCACTAAGCTTTATTCATGAGTCTGATCGGTATTTGGTATTAGCAGATATCTTATTTGATTTTCTCAATGAAAAGCCAAGATCAGAGCAACATTTGGCGGTAGTGCGATTGGAGGATATTCATCCTGCAATTGACATAGAAAGCTTTAAACTGAGCATTGATATTCTAAAAAAATATAAAATAAAACCGACATTAACACTTATCCCATTTTTTCGAGATCCTTTTCGTTTGTCTTATGTTCCAGAAGGAGAGCCGTTAGAGGGTTCAATGAATGACTATAAAGACTTTTTGAAGGAAGTACGTAAAATCAGCGACCAAGGCGCTACTATTATTTGGCACGGAGTAACTCATGCGACCGATGGCATTGCCAATCCCTTCACTGGTATTACTGGGGACGACTATGAGTTTTGGGATTCATTAAACAACAAACCATTAGAAAAGGATTCTGGTGCATTTGCTATTCAGCGATTACAACTAGGACAGAAAGAATTCTTAACAGCAAATATTCAATCTCAAATTTGGGTAACCCCGCATTATCGAGCTTCAGCTGTTGATAACCTTGTTTTTTCAAAGTTCTTTCCTTGGAGTATGGGGCGTTCCAGTTACATACCCCTTCAATTTTCAGCTTTTTCTCTCGATTTAAATTCGCTCGCACAGTTAACCGATCAGAATATTATTTCAAGTCCTACAAAAAATCAATTTATTGGACAATTTGTTCCATACGAAATTTATGGTGATTATAACCAACAACGTTTGTTGCCAGAAAATCTAGGAAATATCCAACCTTATTTGAGTGATCAAGTAGTAAAAACTCGTTCTGTTGAGGACCTTATTGCAGATGCCAAGAGAAATTTAGTCATTCGAGATTCTTGGGCATCATTTTTTTACCACCCATTTCTATTAAATGTGGAAGACGCAACTAATAATAGTTTAGTTACTCTTATCACAGAGTTGAAATCTTTAGGATATCAATTTATCGATCTTAACCAGTGGACAAGTCAGCATATCTCAGTCCCTAAAGTGAAGAGAGTTCAGTTAGAGTCGGGTCGATAATATGGGATGGTGTCTAATGAAGTTAACTTTCAAATTGAAGTGGTCCTTGTAGTCGTCCATGAATAAATTGTTGAACTCGGGGATCTGTATGTGCCGCCGTTTCTTCGTTATTGCCAGTAATTAAAACTTGTTTATTTGATACTAAGGCAATGGTTCCGTTGAGTCGATAAGCAACATCCATCGAGTGAGTTACAACGACGATCGTAGAAAGATGTTTATTTTTAAGATCGAGAATCAGCTCAACAATTTTATCGGCATTGATAGGATCGAGACCTGCTGTGGGATCATCGTAAAAAACAATATCCGGCTTCATGGCAATAGCGCGAGCGATTCCTAATCGTTGGCGCATGCCTCCTGAAATTTCATGGGGATAGAGGTGTATGGCCGCTGTTAAGTTAACAGCTTCGAGACACTCTTTGATTCGCGTATCAATAAATTTTTCATCATAGTGGCCTTGTTCTTTGAGAGGAAACGCAACATTTTCATAGACTGTGAGTGAATCAAACAACGCGCTTTTTTGAAATTGCATTCCTAAATGCTGAGCTAGTTTCTCGCGATTCTCTTGTGTGAGAGAAGCTAAATCAACACCCTCACAAAAAACTTGACCAGAGGAAGGCTGGTAAACTCCAGCCATTGTTTTAAGTAAAACAGTTTTGCCACTGCCACTAGGACCAATAAGCACAAGAGTGTCACCTTTATTAATTGTTAAGGAAATGTTTTTAAGAACAAGCTCCTCTCCAAAGGTGACGCTGACATTTTTTAGTTCAATTACTGGTTCCATTACTATGAAACTATACTAATTGAATAAAAAATTCACGTAAAAAATAATAAGATACTCGTTGAAGATTTATTTCATCTTTTATTTCAAATTCATAAAAGATTTGTTTGCGAAAATCCTGACTAATCAATTTGTAATAAGACTCTAATCCCCTGCCTCTCAAAAGACAGAAGAAAACTCTTACCAACCACAGTTGGTATTAATGCGTTTTCTTTGGCTTTACTTCAACGGTGATCGTAGAAGAAAGATTTTTGCCATAAGAGCGGTGAGCAAAGTCAGCAAATTGTAAAGTTAAAGTGTGTTTGCCCGGGCTTAGTTTGAGTTCAGTTTCCGTTTGCAATTTTCCAAAATGAATGTGTTTTTCGTCGTTGGCGATTGGTTGTTGTTCTGGGATTGCAGGAGTATCAACTAGAATATGATGATGACCGCACTGCTTATCTTCTGTTTGAGTATTGGCAGGGCAGAGCTTCATCCCCTTGATGTCCATCTTAACCTTAAAGGTTTCCTCAACAACAGCGCCATCTTTAGGTTCAATAAAACTAACGCTGGGGGTAGTGGCGAAACTACTTTGGCTATAGATAAAAAACAATAAAAGTGATGTTGTGATTTTGGGATTAAAAAATTTTTTCATTGAAGCATCCTTTGGTTGATGTGTTGCAATTACGGTCTATAAATTTAAAGAATATGTAAGCATTAGTAAAGTTAAGCAGTCAAGAGCCTTATTGCAAGAGCTCTGGCTATGATAAGCATTTGCCCTAAAGTACGTTCTCATTTAGTCTGTGTGGACTTATGGACTCCAAACAAGCAACAATCTTTAATACAAATTTTCTCCAAGAAGCAGTTTCTCATGATGATAAAGTCACTCGCGAAGACGCAGTATCCCGTCAGCCTGTACCACTGTTTGTGTCTCAAGCATCTTGCGGATTCCCCAGCCCAGCTGATGATCACATCGATTCGATGCTGGATTTGAATGAGCATCTTATTACTAAGCCTGCCGCTACATTTTTTGTGAGAGCGAAAGGGGATAGTATGATAGGGGCAGGAATTTATGAGGGTGATTTACTGATTATCGATCGTTCGCTAACCGCAGTTTCTGGAAATATCATCCTCGCTGTTCTCAATGGTGAATTCACTTTGAAGCGATTGATAAAGAAAGGTTCGGAGCTGTGGCTTCACCCTGAGAATAGTCGTTATAAGCCCGTTCTTTTATCAGAGGAAATGGAGTTCTCAGTTTGGGGTGTTGCGATTCATTGCATTCATAAATTGAGATAAATAGTATTTATTTACAATTGGATTGTGGAGATAAAATAACGTGAACTCAGTGGCCTTGGTTGATTGCAATTCCTTTTTTTGTTCTTGCGAACGCGTCTTTCAGCCTAGGCTCGCGCGTCGACCTCTGGTGGTTTTGAGTAGCAATGACGGTTGTATCGTTTCACGAACGGACGAAGCGAAAGCTTTGGGCCTTAAAATGGGTGAGCCTTATTTTAAAATAAAAGATTTTTGTCAAAAAAATAATGTCGCAGTTCACTCTTCTAACTTTGCTCTTTATGGGGATATGAGTCGTCGAGTGATGCGAACTCTGGCAAGCTTTACTCCGGATATGGAAATTTACAGCGTTGATGAAGCCTTTTTGTCTATGGCCGGAGTGCCGTCAGAAAAACTCACAGATTTTGGAAGTTCTATTCGAGACACTGTTTTTCAACACACTGGGATTCCCGTATCAGTGGGAATTGCTCCCAATAAGGTGCTTGCTAAGGTGGCCAATGACTTTGCTAAGAAGCACAAGGAAAAAACTAAGGGAATCGTAAGCACGTTTGATTATGAAAATATTGATGATTTGCTCAAGCAAATTAATGTAGAAGATATTTGGGGGATTGGTCGTAAATCCGCAGCAAAATTATATTCAGTAGGAATTACCACAGCTCAAGAGTTCAAGTATGCAAATGAAAAAATGATACAAAAATTACTCTCAATCACTGGCCGAAATATTTTAGAAGAATTACGCGGCGAAGATCGTATTTCGCTTGAACTCGGAGAGACTCATCGTAAACAAATTATGTCTACCCGCTCTTTTGGGCGAGCGGTCTTTGCGAAAGAGGAGTTGCAGGAGAGTCTGGCCAATCATGTGAGTTCCGCCGCTGAAAGATTACGAAGTCAGGAGTGCGTGGCTGGTGCCCTCATGGTGTTTATTCAAACAAATCGTTTTAAAAATATTCCTCAGTACTATAATTCGTCTACACTTACTCTTCTTTCAGGAACAGCTGTTACGAATAAACTTATCAAGCACGCCATGAGTTGTTTGGATAAGATTTTTAAAGAAGGTTATGAGTATAAACGATCCGGTGTTATTCTGATGGACCTTCAGCGAAAAGATAGGGTCCAAATGGATTTGTTTGAGACTTACGATAATCCTAGGGAGGAAGCTCTGATGCAAGCTTTGGATCAAGTCAACGAACAGCAGGGAAAGGGAACTTTAAAATTTGCGGCCTGCGGAATCGACCAACAATGGAAAATGCTTTCTCAGATGCGCAGTCGAGCCTACTCTACGCGCTGGAGTGATTTATTGAGAGTAGAGTAGTTTGTCTCTGCATTTCCTCCCAGTTCTGAGTTTTACTGGAGAAGAAAAAAAAGGTCTTAGGGTTTGTTAGAGGTTGATCTGCGGAGTTTACATCTTTGTGCTGATGAGATTTTTCTAAAAGATCGCGGACGCGATGAGCGACATAAGGACAAGGAGAGAGAGTTTTTAAGTGAAGAACTTTTTCAATCTTTTCTCTGACTAGCGGATAGTGTGTACAGCCTAAAATTGCGTGAGTGTAATTTTTGCCTTGGAGAGGGCTTAACTCTTCGATGAGTTTTTTATCGAACTCAGCTTCGTAAGAGGGGTTTCAATCATGGTGGCTAAATTTTTGAGAGAAAGATGGTCAATGGTTTGGTGGGGATCTAATTTAGTTTTGAGTTTTTTAAAGCGCTCAGAGTTTCCCGTTGATTCTGTTGTTAAAACAACCATTTTATTGTTGGTTCCAGGAGTTTTGCTGTACGCATTTAAGTAGGGTTCAACGCCCACGAATTCTACGTTTTTAAAATAAGCTCGAAGGGCTTCGATACTTGAAGCCGTAGCTGTATTGCATGCAACAACAATAATCTCAGCACCCTTATCGAGGAGCATTTGAGTGATGGCAATGCAGCGGTCAGTAATATAGGCATCAGATTTTGCCCCATAGGGAGCGTGAGCTTCGTCGCTGTAGTAGTAGTAAGTTGCTGCTGGAATAATTTTAAAAAGTTCTTTTAAAATGGAAAAACCACCAATGCCAGAGTCAAAAACTCCAATCGTAGGGATTTTATTTATCGAGATGTCGCTATTACTTGCCATGCCTGACTGCCCGTTATTGCTGGTTAAGGGTTATAGGGTTTTTACCTTTACCGCAACGCCGCCGCGTCCATCACGTAAAACTCCCACAAGGACTGCTTTTTGCGCAGGGGCTGGGTTAGGGGCGGGCACGACCCAATCTAATAAATCACTCAATAAGGCTCGTGAGATTTCCATGACACCTTCACTGACAAACCAACTAATTTCATATTCTTCTTTGAGGTTTTTATAAACGCCATCGCCTGTCAAAAACTGATAACTTTCGGGAGTATCAGTGGTGGACAAACTTAATTGATAAGTTCCTTCAGAGGGTCTTTGTGTAAAACTATTATTGTTTAGCAGTAAGTCGCTGATGGTAGGATTATTGTTAGGAGTTTTATTTGAAATTAAAATCCGGCGAAAGGAACTAACAACGCCAGAGTTGCTCGTGGCTTTAACCGTAATAATATAGCTGATGCCATTGTACTGCAAATACGCGGGGAAGGGATCGAGTGCTTGGAGGGGGATTTGTATTGGCACTGTAATAGCCCCCGATTGAGGCGTGCCCGTGCGTTCAGGGTTACCAAAGACGCCTTCCGTTACAGAAGTAGCGCTGCTCATTGTGATTGTTTGAATGGTTGAGGCCAGATAACCGCTTGTGCAATTAGGAACGGCTCCTAAATTTACTCCGGGATCAAAGCAAGATTGAACTTCTAGTGTGATATCGCCTGTGCCTCCAATATCGCTCACATAAGGGGTAATGGATACGCTGGTGGTGCCAGCACTGGGGTTTTGAATTTCAGGAGTGGGGGTTGTAATGGCCAGGATACGTAATCGATCGAGCGCAGAGTATTTAGGAAAATTACTTTTTCCACAGGAAATTTGAAATAAACAAAAAAAGTATATCAATAAAATATATTTGAAGTTCATCTTAAAATTCTCCTTTCATACCAATTGAGGGCAAGAGCGGTAAGCCGGTGATCGATTTTTTTTCGGAGTAATCATATGAATATGTGACTCCCTCTTGGTTTTGAGAGTTGGTGAGGTTTTGAATATCTAAGTAACCAGATAAGATCCAAGTATCAAAAACCCATTTCCGGTCAACACGAGCATCCCATTGAAAAAAGTTGGGGTTACGACCACTAAAAATCTCACCTCGCCGAGGAATATAAACATCATTATCGGCATCATAAACAGAACCCACGATGGGCGTGTATGGTGTGCCGGTCACATAACGAAGTCGCGTGCCAAAATTCCAGTGATCCCATTCGTAGCTAGCTAAGATATTGAGAGTGTGTGTTTGATCATATTGAGAAGGCAATTCCACTTGATTAGGCTGCTGTCTACGGCTTTGTACAAAAGTGTAAGAGCCCACCCAATTGATATTGCTATCGTCTTTGTACTTTAATTGGAACTCAAAACCACGCACGTGGCCTTTTCCGTCATTATTAAAATTTTCAAAAGTTTGTGTGCCATTTCGTTCCACTAATTTTTGAGAGGGAATAACGAGTGACGACAGTGTTTTGTAAAATAGAGCCGATGTGAGTTGCCATCCATATTGTGAACCTTGGCGAAAATCTTTTTCTAAGCCTAATAAGTAATGAAGGGCTTTGGAACTTTTTAAATCAGCGTTTCCGTAATAGGAATCATATTCTTGGGGTTGAGGGAGTTGATAATATAAACCTGTGCTGGCGCGCAAGAGAAGATCACTTGAGTACTGATAGCGAACCGAAAAGCGAGGTTGTACTAAGTTTTCTTTGGTTGGCGAAAAATAATCCCACCGCAATTGGGGAATATACGTGAAGAGGCTGGCATCGTCAGGTTTGTAAGAGCCCACCCAATAGGTCCCAAGAAGAGTATCGTGACCTGATACTGAAGTTTCTTTGATATCTCCTGAGGCAAAAGGATTTGAAACTCCACCAGAGGAATAGGTGGCCGGGAGGCGAAGTTTTACTTGATACCAATCGTCCATGCTATCCAGTCCGAAATGATGATCAAAATTGGAAGTCCACTTTTTTTGATACTCGAAGCGATTAGTGAGTGCGCGATTAGTGAGATGAAAGTAATTGGAACTGATATCAAAGATGATATCATTGTTTCCATAGGCAGAGGAAACTTTAAGAGATGAAGAGTCATCAATTTTTCGCTGCCACTGGGGAATAATCCGATTAAAGCGAGTGTTTTGGTAAAAAGTACCGCGAATTTTTGGATCATTACCAACGGGCTTACTTAATACAAACTCGAGAGTGTCTTGTGAGGCAATCGTGAATATACGAAAATCATCTTGAGGTGTTAACTTGATTTGATAAAGTGCGCTGATATCATAAAAAGTAGGCGCGACGGTAAGATCAAAATCTTTATTATCTTTCATGACACTTTTAAGCACTTGCCCGATGTAGGAGTAGCGACCTGAAACCAAGAGCGAAGAGTTGTCGTTAATAGGACCTTCAACGAGCCCGCCGGCATTGAATGAATCCACGAAAGCAAACGAATGAATTCGATCCGTTTTAGGATTTCGAACATTGAGCCCAACATGTCCACCCAGGGCGCGACTCCATTCCGCTCCATAGCCTGCAGAAAAATAATCCACACTTTCCACTGCCTCCGGAGTTACGATAGAGGTGAACCCACCAAAGTGAAAAATTAGTGGCACATCATGTCCATTGATATTGTAGAGAGTATCCTCAGGCTCTGAGCCTTGGATGACAACTCGAGCATCACCACCAGAGGTGCGATTCACTCCCGGAAGGTTTTGAACGGCTTTCACGGGATCACCGCCACTTCCGGGCATGGTTAAGAACTCCTCTTGCGAAAGAGTTTTTTGAGCCTCTTTTTTTTCGCGAGCGCCGGTGACGGTGGTTTCAAGATAATTATAGGATTCTTTTTCTAAATAAAACTTATGTTGCTTTGAAGAGTCGTTCTCATCAGCAATCATGCTGATTTTTTTGGACCATTTTTTATATCCTGTTTGGTTAATAATCACTTCGCTTTCGGCGTTTGGTTTTTCTGTGAACTCAAAAAAACCTTGCGCATCGGTTGTAGCTTTCCATTTTTCAGGAAGAATAAAAATATTAATGTTAGCTAGAGGACGGCGAGTTCCCTTTTCTAAAAGTTGCCCTTTGAGTTGGGCCAAAGCTAAAGATTGATAGGCGAGTGTTGAAACAATTGAAAGAATTAACGATAAAATTAAAAATTGTGATATCTTCATGTGAATCATCCTTAATTTAAGATAAAACGGTAACCATATTTAATTCGAACCGCCACAGGTTTTTGATCCACCAGTGCCGGGCTAAATTCAAAGCGATAAATCGCCTCAAGGGCCGCTTCGTTGAGTCCATAACCGGGGCCATCAATGAGTTGAGCGGCTCGCACCTTTCCATTCTCATCTATGAGAATCTCCATAAGTACCAGACCTTCAATATTTTTTTTACGAGCTTCATTAGGATAAGGGATTCGAATCTCATTTTTCAGTTTGGGCATTTTGCTGATGAGATATTCATCTGTGGGTACGGGGAGAGCTTGATCATCTTCTGGGTTTAAATGCTCTTGATCAATTTCTTTGGCGATGGTGTTCCCGGATTTTATGGAGACGGAATCTGCAGCTTGATTGCTGGTTAAGGTGTTTTTGTTTATGCCAAATATTTTTTTAGGCTCTGCTACTTTTTTATTTGGTTTAGGAACAGCGGGAGCCGTTTGAACAACAAGGGGTTTGGTGCTTTCCGTCGTCAGAATGACTTCTTTTACTTGAATGGGGATATTTATTTTAATTGATAAATTTTTTTTATTTATAAAAAAGCTTAAAGAAAAGACGGCAACGAGCGCCAGATGGAGCAAGAGAGACTGTCCTGTCGGTGTGTTGAGCAAGTATCTCCTGAGGGAGTTTTTTTGCATAGCGAACTCATTGATTTTCAATTTGCGACTTCTCCGTCGATGATTTCTCTAGCTGTTGCTTTTCAACCTGAATGGCAAATTGGGAAACGCCGGCTGATTTGACTAAATCAATAGCCTTTACTACGTCGCCATGGAAGGTTTGAATGTCCGCACTTATAATCGCTTGGACTTCAGGATTTTTTTGAGCAGCAGTTTGACATCTCTCACGCAATACTTCGTCAGTAATAAGTTCACCATTCAGGAGGAATTGTCCTGTTTTAGTGACGGCTATGGCTAAGGTTGAAAAACTTTGTGCATCTGTGCTTGCGGCCTTTGGTAGTTTGAGTCCAATAATATCCTTCATCATCATGGGTGCAGTAACCATAAAGATGACGAGGAGAACTAAAACAACGTCAACAAAGGGAGTGATGTTAATGTCGTTGATGCCATCGAGATTCTGAGGATCAAATCCGCTTGAGCCGGCCATTGCTAGGACTCTCTTTCAGAAAAGTGAGCAATGATGGCATCGCGAATGGCTTCCCCTTCACGAAACAAGGTTATTAAACTTCTTGAATAAAAGTTAAAGGCAATAACGGCAGGAATAGCTACGGCCAATCCCATCGCAGTTAAAATTAAGGCTTCTGCTAGCGAATACATAATTTTTTGTGAATCAATCATCCCTGATGAAAGAGCGCCAAAGGAAACAATAATCCCTAAAATTGTTCCCAGTAAACCGACGAAGGGTGTGGTCGAACCAAGTGTACCCAGAATAGGAAGTCCTCGCTCCAGATTTTGACGTTCGCGTGCCCAGTAGCTAGCCACTGATTTTTCAATCACCTCAGCAGACATTTTCTTTTTTCCACTCAAAGTCAGTGCGGCGCGAACTGTGCCTGCTCGTAGGCCCTCAGCTTTTTGCGCCCAAGAAAGAAGCGGACCTTTTTCTTCTTTTTCTATCATTGTGTACAGATCTGGGTTCAAATCACTTTGGGAAAAGGATTTTAAATATTTTCGTCGTTCGATAATAATTGAAATTGACCAAACTGAGAGTCCCACTAAGCCCATTAAAATAATACGTGCTAACCATTCAACAATGACAATCCACCCGGCCATTCGGAATCTCCTCAGATTTTAAAAGTTAGGAGTATAGCCTATGGAGAAACTATTACAGTGTCAATATTGGCTTTATCACGGTAGAAAATAAAAATTAATTTCAATTTTTGATTGGCAATGATTCGCTTTTCAGTAATGATTAATGGGAAAATTTGAAAGTGAGCTTGAGCCAGGATATTTTTTTTCTATTCTGACTCCTCGGTCATGTATTTTTCCATAAGTTGCTTTAAATCCCATTGTATTTTTAATAAGTTTTCTTCGTTGGCTGTAAAAGAATAATTTATAAAAAAGGATAGTGGGTTTTCGTATTCTTCTTCAACTTTTTTTAATGATAGCTCAATTGGAGTTATTTTATTTTCCATCAGAAAAGCGAGTAAAGGTAAGATGATAGGAATAGAAAGTAAGTTTAATTTTGAAACTTTTATGGTATTATTTCGAGTGTAAATAATTTTACTTACGATGTTTCCGTAGGGTTCGCTAGAGATCAAAATCGCTGAAACCTCAGGAGAGATATGTTGATAATCTTCACCAAAGCTGAAATGAGGGAAGGTTAATACTAATACGGCAATCATTGTATAAATTACATTTTTCATGTTTTACTCCTTTTTAAAGTCAACTTAAGTAAGAAGTTGGTCACATTCTGTGGCCAGACATAGTCCAGGTCGCTGAAAGGTGCCGAGTCTGAGATTTATTTCCATGAATTAACCCTTTAGATTTTAAGTCCTATCCGTTAGACCAGAGAGGGACATCCTCGATAGATTTTATTTAAAAAACAAAACTCATCCGTAGACGTACCATAAATCCAGTTTTATGGAGAAGCGCCTCCCCTTTTCATTGTGCTCAAGCATTGTTATGCAATGAG
>CAZTDX010000093.1:0-11627 GCA_964612425.1 uncultured Pseudobdellovibrionaceae bacterium | reverse complement strand
AGATTTAGCACTAGCCTCATAAAATAGTGTCCACTTTTTCGGGGGAAGATCACTTATTATGGCTGTTGGTGTTAACATGGGCTTCCCCTTCTTGTTATATTCCAGCGTGATTGCTAGAAGTTATGGGTTCTTTAATTCTTTTAATAAATTCTTTTTTTGCTTCCTCAAGTTGTTTAATGGTTTCTGTGAGTAAAATCTTTGCTGTTTCTATATTACTATTATCTAGCTCGAGAAGCTTTTGCACAGTCTTGAAGTTACCAAGAGTGGCGTTAAAATCATGGATAGTTTTATCTTCATGATCGACTTCTAACATAATTCAATTCCTTTTTGAGCTTTGATTTTTAAAGCTTTCATTTTTAAACTTAATGTGGCCTTTGATACTTTAAGATGCTCTGCTGCTCTAGTGAGGTTTCCAAATCTCAATAAGGCTTCCTCAATGAGTTTTCGATCAAAAAGACTTTGTATCTCTTTATAGCTTTGAAATCCCTCTCCTAATAAATCCGTTTCCATTGTTGCTAAATCAGATAATCGGAGTCTTCCATCTCGCCCTTTGCGTTTTTGAAAGTCTGGCACTCCAATAACATTTCTCCATAATTTGTAATCGGGGAATCCTTGCTTATCATAATTGGCAAAAGTTACGAATCGTTCAATCGTATTTTGAATCCCGCGAATATTTCCAGGGATATCATCTCGCTTTAAATATTTCATAAAATCTTCGGGGAAATCTTTAGAGAAAACTATTTTCTCAGGTCTTTCGCTCCGGATTCTTTCGCAAATGGCTTCAATAATATCATTTAGATCTTCTTTTCTTTCCTCAAGAGTGGGAACTTCTAACTCTAAAGCTGCAATACGCATATACAGATCTTCGCGGAACTTATTTTGCTTTACTAATTCTTTTAAATCTTTGTTGGTAGCAAAAATAAAGCGTGCATTGGTTTTAATGGGATTTCTACCTCCTACTCGAATAAATTCTTTTTCTTCCACTACTTTTAAAAGCCGAAGTTGCATTTCTTCACTCGCATCGCCTACTTCATCTAAAAAAATATCTCCGTTTTTAGCGACATCAATAAGTCCTGTTTTGGTTTTGGAGCCTGAACCCGTGAAAGAATAAGGATCTTGTCCAAATAATTCGGCTTGAGCTAAGCTATCGGGCATAGCTCCAATATTAATATTAACAAAGGGTCTATTAGAATTTTGACTCTTAGATCGATATTCATTGATTCTTCTTGCGATAGCCCCTTTTCCAATTCCTGTGGGACCTAATAATAAAGCAGGATGATGAGAATCTGCTACTGCTTTAATCTTTTGATCAAATCTCACCATTGCGGGGCTCTTACAAATGAATTTTGAATACATGCCCTCGTGCTTTGTTAATTGAGAGCTAACCGTTAAGTCCAGGCTATCCCATGAACTTATCAGGGCTCTTCTTAAAGAGGCTTCGCGCTGGGATGATTTTTCCTCATCAGAGCCTTTAATAATATAATCGTAAGCGCCATTTCTCAGGGCTAAAGAGATTTCAGATGGTTTTTCACTTGCTGTCAGCATGATAATTTTTGAGATAGGTTGGATTTCTTGAAGCAGTTTTATATAATTGATTCCAGAAATAGGATTGTTAAATTCATCGTTACCTAAATCTTTATCGAGTAAAATTATTTGATAAATACGGTTGGTCATTTTATTGATGGCTTCATCAACAGTCGCAGCTTCCTCAAAAATGAATCCACTAGAATGTCTGGCAAAAAGTCTTTCACATTCAAAACGAGTCGTCATTCTATCAGCTAATTGATCATCTATGGTGAGGATACAAATAGCATTTTTATTCTCGTTCACGTTCATCTTACTCCTCAAAAGCCCTTTGGACTGTCTCTTATAAATAAGAGCAGTTTATTAATCTGCTAAGTAGTTTTTAGATTAGAGTCTTTAAAAAAACAATATGTAATAAATACATTTTTAAATTTCTGTGTTTAAATAAATAAACATTATTGTTTAATTTTTAAAACTTTAAACAACTCTCAAACTCCTATTAAATTCTAAGTATCGATAAATTCATAAGCTAAAATAATTACTTAGCTTTAATTAAAACCTATTTAGCAAAATTGGCATCATAGTTGCCATTATAAATAGTAAGAGCCGAAATTAAATCGGCCTAACAAGTGGAGGACTGATGAGCAAAGGACAATTAGAGCTACTACCAACTCTAGAGCAATCAAGCACACGTCTAACCCCAGTAGAACATTTTAAGAAATGTCCTAACTGTGGATATGATGAATTAACCCCTATTGGACCTGATATCTTATGTCTGGAATGCTGTTAGGATTCCACGGCCTGGGATGTTCAGCAAGGAGGAATGGATAACGTGTTCTTTGCTGCAAAAGAGTATGGCTTTAACAGTCTCAGTTCAATTCAGTGTAATGAAAACAAAAAACAAATAATTGAAAACAACCCCTTAACCAATGAACAAGGAGCTTAATATATGAACGCAATAAAAAAAGAATTAGAGACAAATGAAGTGGAAACTCTTAATGCTGAAGCAGCAATTGAAGTTAAACCAGAAGTAAGTAAAAAACAAAACTGGTTTGTACGATCTTTTGGACATCTATTTATGAAACATCCAGATCTTAATTATGAAACTTGGAAATCCATCGAAAAAAAACATCATTTACTAGATCATCAAGAAGAAGAGTCTTGGATCATTAATCATAGATGGACTCTTTAATTCCTAATGAAGAGGATCTATTTACACAAGACGATTTTGATGACAATGAAGACTACCGTCTTAAGAAGAAGAAAAAAAGAAAATCTTTCTTAGAAATCATGAGAGCTTTTCTTGGATACTGCCCTCTATGCGATGGAGAAGTGTATGGGGCAGTTGATTCTGCTAAATGCGTTGATTGTGGGTGGAACAATCGCAATTCGAAGTAGATTCAGTAAAAGAAGTATTTAATAAATAAAAAATTTTATATTGGAGTTTTAACGTTATTACCAAACGCGTAGAAGGAGGACTTGTGATTGATTTACTAAAAATTGAATCGGCTGTGACTCAAATGGCACTAAGAGGAGCATCTCTAGAAGAAATTGCCTCTCATACCAAACTTAAAATTCAATCCATTAAAAAATTATTAGAGTTTTCTAAAAAGAGATTAAGTCCATTTTGTTACGCTGTTCTTAAAGATCCTTCATTTGAGTAAATTGAAAATAGAATATCACAGGTTGGTATTAAAGAAAGCATACCCACCAAAATGGAGGTTACGAGTTATCAAATAAATTAAAAAACTGAAGGTTCATGCAGGTTTATTAATTAATTTTATCTAAGGAGTTAAATTTGGAAAACAAAAATAAAATGCATCGCCTTTATTGGGTATGCAAAATTACTGGTAAAAGATTTCCCGCAGGTGTCGCTTTTTACAATGAGTTAAATGGTGATTACCGGCTTAAAGTAGATACTTTTTGCCAAGATAAGTCCATCTTTCTCAAACCCATTGCGCTACAAAATGAAGTTATTCAATTCCGCGTGGAATCAGTTATGTGTAAAAAAGATGGTCCATCTCAAAGAATCGAAATTGGAATTGGCGAAGCTAATGCTTCAAAAGGATTTCCGGTTGTTATGAACATCGGTCCCTTTGATCGTCCTCTTGTCATGGAGGCCGCTGCTTAATGAGAGTTCATTACACTTGGCTGGTGTTAATCGGACTTGGGATTTTAATGACGCTGGCACCGGATATGGTCTTTGCTCAATTCAGCGGTGGTGAGTTGGAATCTAAAGTTCATGGAGTAACCAATGGACTAATTTCATTCCTCTTACCCGCTGCCAGTGCCATTGGCCTTGTGTATGCAGCCATTCTCGCTGCCACGGGTGATGCTTCAGCTCGGCAAAGAATGGTGCTCGTGGCGGTGACGTCCCTTATTGGAATGCTGGCCCCACTTATTATCCGCTGGATTCAAGGGATGGTCATGTGACAGAACTTAAATCATCCTCAGTGCATCGAAATCTCGATGCAAAGTTAAAGGTTGGTGGTATCGAAGCCACTGACCTCATAGTTGTTTTATTACTGGGAGCCATTTTAAATCTACTTTTAAGTCGTGTTCCCTTTGGTCCTATATTTATTTTTGGAATTCCAGGAATTTTATTTATTGGGCTTTACTTTGGAAAAAGAGGCAAGCCAGATGGATATCTGTTTGAGGTCATTAAATATTATTTATCGCCTGGGGAGCTTTGGGCTGGCTCTGATGATGATATATGCAAATGATAGCAAATAAAATCCCATTCTTTGGCTTTGAGGATCATTTTATGGTTTATACCGATGGTTCTTTAGGGGTTGGGTACAAACTTACGGGAGCAGATATTTCCACCGCTTCACCTGAAGAAACTAATGCCATTGTGGAAAAAATTGAAACCATGCTCGTGGGTTTACCGCAAAATATTAAAGCTCAGGTGTTTTATCAGCTTAAGGATGCGGCTCAAGATGTGATCGAAGAACATAAGCAAATATCAGAGCACTGTGATCCTAAATACCAACCAATTCGCAGGGCTCGTGTGGAATTTTTAGAAAATAAACTAAGGGAGTCTAATTTTTATATTCCCGAAGTTTATCTTTTTATAAGATCTGCTCCATTGGTATTGCCTAAGCGGAGATTTTTTGAAAGGGCATCCCACTTTCAAGGGTTTCCAGAAAAGGTGTTTGAACAGCTTAAACAGAAATTTGAAATTTTAACCACGCAGATTGAATCAGCCCTTAGCTCTGCAAGCCTTGGCCCCGTTCTTTTAAAAAATCAAGAATGGTTTGATTTAAGTTTTCAATACTTTAATTTCAAACGCAGCAGAAAGATTGGTTTGCCAGTTTTACGCAGTAATATTGATGCCTTTGCACCTCCTGTATCAGAACAATTAGCTTTAACCAATATCTCCGTTTCAGAGAATCATCTAGGTAGTGATGGATACTTATTCCGAGTGATCACTTTAGGGCTATTGCCCGATGGTGCAACTTTTGCTTCCATGATTGAGATGTTAACTCATCTGAGCTTTCACTATCACCTGAGTCAGAATATAAAAACGCTGGATCAGAAAAAAGAAATTGATGGTTTTGAGTTAAAACGACGGATTGCAAATTCCATGGCCTCTGGAAGTAACAACGTCTCTGACATTGAAAATGAATCAAAGCTCACACACATTGAAGATCTTTTACGAGATGTGATGGCTGGTTCTGAGCGGGTTATTCACAGTGATCTCAATGTCATTATCTGGGGAACAACTATTGAGGAGCTAGAGCAAAAAACAGAGGAAATTTTAAGAGGCTTTCGATCACTGAACCAAGCTGAAGGTTTAGTGGAAACCTTCGCTCTAGTTGATGCTTTTTTTAAAGCAGCTCCTGGTGTTTGTGAGGGGTTCAGACAAAAAAAGATGAAAGCCTCTAATTGTGCTCATCTGATGCCGATTTTTGCAGGCTGGAGAGGAAATGTACGCCCTGTGGTACTACTCACTAATCGGGAAGGCACACCTTTTTCTATTGATCCCTTTGCTCAAGAACTCCCCAATTGGAATGGTCTAGTATTTGGAGGAAGCGGTGCTGGTAAGTCCTTTACCATTGCGCAATTGATGTTGCAATTTTGCGGGCAAACACCAAAACCAAAAATTGTTTGGATAGATAATGGAGCTTCAAGCGAAAAGCTTATTGAAGTGATGGACGGAGAGTTTATCGATCTTAATTTAAACTCTGGGATTTGTCTTAATATGTTTGATTTAGAGCATGGAGAAACCGAGCCCAGCTCTTCTAAAATTAAACTAATCTTAGGATGTTTAGAGTTGATTTTAAAAGATGAAGATAAGCCAGGTCTTCCTAAGCGTGAAAAGGCACTTCTCGAAGAAGCTATCTTTTCAACTTATAAACAACTGAACGGAAAAATTCCCACTCTTTCAAACCTGAAGTTAATATTGCAGGAACATCCCGTTGAAGCGATGAGAAAGTTTTCTGATATTTTGTTCTCATGGACTGGTAAGACGGCTTACGGCAAAATGCTTGATGGATTTTCTAATATTCAATTAAGTAAGGATTTAGTCACAGTTGAAGTAAAAGGTCTTGATAACTATAAGGAGCTTAAAGACATTTTTTTACTGCTACTCACTTCTTTTATTAAAAATGAAGCCGCCAGTGATTTATCGCGTCCTTATATGCTGATCATTGATGAGGCCCATCGTTTATTTAAAGGCTCACAGATGGGAAAAGAATTTGCCATTGATAGCTTCCGCGTATTTCGGAAATACAACGCTGGGATTTGGTGCATTAGTCAAAACTATAAGGACTTTTTATCTGATACCGAGCTTGCGGATTCTCTGATGCCCAACACTTCGTTCGTATTTGTGCTAAGACAGAGAAAAATTGGCTGGGATGATTTTAAAGCCACCTTTAGCTTTAATGACTCTCAAGTGGAAGCGGCAAAAAGCCTAGAGATTGTTAAGGGTCGCTATAGTGAGTTTTTGTTTATTCAAGATGAAAACATGGCCATTGTGAGGCTTGAGCCTGAACCATTGAGCTATTGGATTTGTACCAGTGATGGATCTGATAAAGCAAAGATTGCAGAAGAGCAAAGTAAAGCAGCTGATCAACCATTGATTGAAATTTTACAAAAACTTACTAAAGGAGCATAATATTAAAAAAATAAAATTATGGATTTTAACTGCTGTGACCTTGATGGCCCCTCTCACAACTAAAGCAGATCTTTGGGGTGGCGATGTGGCTGTATTATTGCAAATTTTAGAGCAAAATATCCGCCATTATTTTCAATTGCAGCAAATGATTCAACAAGGACGGGATGCTGATCAATACTTGCGCTGGATTAATTCTGGTATTGATAACTCTATTGGTCTTTTAAACTCTCTTCCGATTAAGGATGAAAGTGTTCTGGCTGATTTGAAAGAATTTAAGTCAGCTCTAGGAAAAATAAAGAATGTTTATGGTGAGGTTCCAAAAAGTCCTGAGGATTCTCTTCATACCTTGCATGATGAAACCGTGGCTGAAAGTTTAAGAATGGCTCATGATTTTAAAGAATTTTCTAAGATTGAAGAGAAAAATTCTGAAATTATTGCTGCTGAAGCCAGAGAAGCCTCTCCCAAAGGGGCGGCACGAATGCAAGCAGAAACGAGCGCAAAAATTCTGAAAAGTCTCTCTCAATTACTTCGTCTCAACACTCAAATGTTGAAACTTCAAAGTGAGCAATTGGCGTTTCAGAATAAGCAATCTAAAGATGGCGTGGCAAATTATCAAAAAGTGAGTCGAGATCTTGGAACAGGATTTACTCGCTTTAACTCAGACATGAAACTAATGCGATATTAATGTTTGAATATTTATCGTCGGTAGGAAGTGAACTTCATGGTGAGATGATAAAAATGTACTGGGTATTATTAGTCCCGTACTTTTTATTCCTCTTTGTTTTAGAGATTTTAAAAGATGAAAACCCGAATACCAAAGACTTACTCCGTCGTCTCGTTATGTCGGTTCTCTTACTTTATAGCTTTGATTGGTGCTTGAACTCTATTGCAACCATTGGTGATGCCGTAACGGAACAAATAAATGGTCTGCAACAATTAGCGGAAGTTTTAAAAAACTTAGGACCAAATTATTCTGGACACGATAATTGGTTCAACATGCGAGAAACTGCCATTTATATTTTTAATCTGGCGGCTTACATAGTGGCCTATGTGGGATTTTTTGTAGCAACAACACTTACGCATTTTGTGTGGACCATTTTGTATATTTGCTCACCCCTGATGATCCTCATGTATGTGGGGCGAGGGACGGCCTATATCACCTTGAGTCTCTATAAGGGACTTATTCAAGTGGTGATTTGGAAAGTGCTATGGAGTATTCTAGGCGTGTTATTACTAAAGCTTGCCTTGCAGCCTGAGATCACTGGGATGGAAGACTATCTCATGTCTATTGTAATGAATTTATGTGTTGGAATATCCATGCTGTTTATTCCAATGACCACAAAATCGCTTATTTCTGATGGCATGTCATCTGTTGCAAGCACTCTAGCTATGGCACCAGCCATTGCCACCGCCGGAGCTGTAAAGTTGGCAACCAGTCGTATGGCCGGAAAAGCAATGAGAGGTATCAAAGCGATGGGTGGCTTAGCAGTAAAGCCCATCACGAATCCCGTCACAGGTCGATATCAATTAATGAAGGATAAGTTAAAACCTCGCTTTGATCATTTCAAAAAAAGGTATTCAAGAATCGGTTTACCAAAAGAATTCAAATCTAATTATAAAAAAGGAAAATAAAAATTATGACAAAAAATACTATCCCCAATATTTGGACAGCCCAAGAAAGACTTTTACATATTTATAAACTATTAACCTTTGCTATTGGCACCATTGCTTTAGTTTTAGTGAGTGTCGTTATAGCTCAAGGTTATCGAAACCCAATTGTAGTGCTTACATCAGGAGAGACCCAAGAGTTTTATCCAACAGAACGCAAGAGTGCCCCCATTGGTAAACATGAAGTAGAAGAATTCACAAAAAAATTCCTTGTGAGTCTCTACGTCTGGAATGAGTTTAATGCCCAGAAATTAGCAAAGGAAATAGGTCCATTCACTGATGAGGACTTAATCCCTAAATTTGTAGAAGCGCAAAATCAGCGGTATTTGAAAGATCTTAATGGAAAAAAGTTAGAGCAAGCCATTACTTTTTTAAAAGTGGATATTCAACCAGACCGCGTGCATTGCACGTTTGATCGCATTTTAAAAATTGCAGGAATTCCATTAATTATTCCCACATCAGTGACCTTATGGATGACTCAACGAGATCCCACAAGAGTTAATCCAGCAGGAATCTATGTGACCTCTATTACGGAGTCAGACGGTGCGAAATAGTTTTTATTTGATGATTTTACTTTTTTCTAGTTTCACTCAAGCCTCAATGCCTGGAGATAAGCGCACTATTTTAACTTCAGGTGAAAAGGTTTACCCTATTTATTATCAATTAGGTCAAAGTACCGTTTTATATTTAGGGCTTAAACCTGAGACAGTGATTTGTGGAAATAAAAATTATTTTAACATCGAGAAATTAAAAGAGGGTTTAACTATCCAGCCCCTAGCTAATATTTCGACTAATCTGACAGTATTGAGTCAAGATCGTCGTTATTTATTTTATCTTACTCCCAGTAAAAATGGACAAATCGATACCTTTATTGATGTTAAATGGATTCCTGAAACAGAACTGCGCCCTGTTGCTAGATCAGGAGTTATTACTAAAGAGTCTATTCGTGAATTAGGGCAAAAGTTGAATGTGGGAACTTTAGAAATCCAGTTAAAAAAGCTGGTAGGCTTGAGTATAACTAAAAGATCCATCGTAGAGTTTACGATTAAGAATAACTCTAACGGAGAGATTAAAACTTCTGACCTTGAACTAATCGTAATAAAATCTAATCGTCCACTAGAGCATCAAGTACATGCTTTTGACTCTGAGGTAATTAAAGATAAAGGACTGATTCAAGGAAGAGTGATTGTCACGGGAGTAGATTTAGGCGGCGCAAGCCTTTTATTTAGTTACAAGGGGAAAAGTACTAAATTTCAACTTCGCGGTGGTAAGTATTAAAGTTTTCACTTTTGTAAGTGGTTTGCGAGAAAAATTTAAAAATGCGATTAAGCAAAAAAGCGGTGGGAAAGTTATCATCCGCATAAAAACTGTTAGCACAATAGGGGGAAGTATTTTGCTCGTCTCAGCTCTTTTAATGAGTTGGTTTGCACCAAAAGAAGATAAGACCTTCTATCGACATACGAGTCAGACAGCAAAAGCTAGTGAAGACACTGCAAAGTCTCAACCGCTTGTTACCACTGCCATGAATACCCTTTTTCAAAAAGGACAAAAGCAAAAAGAGGATACGGAGAGAAAAGAATCTGAAGAAAAGCGAAAAAAGGTATCAATCAGATATTTTGCTCCACAAGTTCTAGGGAACTCTTCAAAAGGACCCGGGGCTTTCATTGCAGGATCAAAATTAATTGGCATTCTTCTAAACTCTATTGATACGAGAACTCCATCCTTAGTGCGTGTTCGTATTACACAAGAGGCAGAAGTTGGTGGAATTCTCATTGCAAAAGATTCTGTTTTAATGGGGAAATTTTCTTATCCAGGGAGTGGCGAAAAAGTTTCTATTAACTTCACACGATTTAATTCGCCTGAGGGAGAGTCTAAAAAAATTGCAGCCCAAGCTCTGGATGCGAGTAACTACACGCCCGGTATTCTAGGTGAAGAATTTACCGGAAACGGTGTAAAGATTGCGGCTTCTATTGGCTTAAATATGTTTGCTGGAATAACTGATACTTTAACCGACCGTGAGTCTGTAGGAAACACTCTTAACGGTGTTCAGGCACGTCCCACAATGAAAAATGCCCTACTACAAGGATTAACCAGAGCTTCTCAAGATCAAGCGAGCCGCGTGGCTTCTACCATTAATAATGAGCGTGGTTACGTTATCGTTCCTGAAGGAAAAGAAGTGATTATTGAGCTGACCGAGGATTTTAAATAATGAGCGAGCAACAAAATAAAACGGGTTCTGATATTATTTCTAGTCTCGTATTTATCTTCTCTGTCATTTTTGGTTTTATGGCCAAGGTGATTTTTAATCAGATAAAAAATAAAAATACATGGACAAAAACTCGTTTTCAATCTTGGACTCTTTATATTTTGTTTACCTCGCTCATTATCTATTCACCCAGGTGGAATCTCCCTGCGATTTTAGGAGTACTTCCTTGGAAGGGGTGTTCAATATTAGGTTCTTGGATAGAAAACCATTTGAGTATGATGAGTCAGTTATTGGTATTGGTGCTTTTTCCATTTTTTAGTTGGTTGATGCATTTAGGTTTTATGGCCAAATTAAAAACTGCCAAATTTCAATCGGCGATTGATCTTTTGGGGCTAAAAAATCAAAAAGGCGAATTGCCTATTGTAATCGATGTGGTCTCGACCACTGAAGATCAAAAAAGGATTCTGGTTCGAGCCATTGGCTTTGATGTGAATTCTTTTAGCTCTAAAAAAGCGATCTTGGAATCAGCACTCAATATGTTTGTGCAAGATATTCGCATTGTAGAAAATAATCGAAGTCTTATTGATATCCGCGTTTCACCAAAAGAGTTACCCACATTAATTTCTTTTGATGACGTTGCTCCGCAATTAAATCGTGCCTTTTCATTTTTAGTCGGAGAAGGAGTTTTTGGATTTGTCACTGAAGATTTACTAAAGATCCATCATATTTTGATTGCAGGCTCTTCAGGAAATGGAAAAAGCTGGTTTCAAAAACAACTCCTAATCGGATTATTAAAATCTTCTGAATATCTTCAGTTGTATTTGATTGATTTAAAATTGGGTGTGGAAATGAAAGCCTTTGAAAAACTCTCTAATGTTCATATTGCAAAAAATGAAGTGGGAGCGATCAAAACCCTGCGAGCGGTTGAAAGAGAAATGGATCGCCGTTTTCAATACTTTGAATCCAAAGGTTACATAGAAATTGATTGTAAACGTGATAAGCTTGATCGCATTGTAGTATTAGTTGATGAGGCCTCTGATCTTTTCACTATCGTGCGCACTTCAGAAGATAAGGGTGAATATGCAGTTATGGCTCGAAATTTATCAGACC
>CAZTDX010000092.1:0-11657 GCA_964612425.1 uncultured Pseudobdellovibrionaceae bacterium | reverse complement strand
TTAACTTATGATTACAGGAGGATTAGTATGGATAGAAAAACAGTTTTTATTTCAGGCGCTAGCAGTGGTATTGGTGAAGCATTAGCCATTAAATTGGCAAAGCTTAATTACAATGTTTCGTTAGGGGCTCGGCGATTAGATAGGCTAAACAGAGTCAAGTCTGAGATTGAATCATTTGGTGGAAAGGTAATTATTCATCATCTCGATGTGACTGATCTGAATAATTTTCAGGATGCTATCGATAAAACAGTGGAAGCGTTTGGCCAAATCGATGTACTCATCAATAATGCGGGAGTGATGCCAATCTCTTATCTTTCGGAACTAAAAATTAATGAATGGAACCAAATGATTGACGTTAATATAAGAGGAGTGCTTCACGGAGTAGCCTCGGTTATACCCCATATGAGTGAAAGAAAGAAAGGCCATATCATTAATATTTCTTCTATGGCCGGCCATATTGTTTTGCCTTCAACAGCTATTTATAGTGCAACAAAATTTGCAGTTCGAGCAATTTCTGAAGGGATTAAACAAGAATTTAGAGGAATAATTAAAGTCACAACAATTTGTCCAGGCTATGTAAAAACAGAATTAGCCGAAAATATTTCAAATCAATCCATTAAGGATCGTGTGAAAGCAGCCCATGAAACTGCATTAACAGCGGAGGATATTGCCAGAACAATTGCATTTGTTTTGGAACAACCAGATTCGATGGCAATAAATGAAATACAAATATAATGAAAATGCTTCATAAACAAAATTCTTGAAGCTTCATCGAATTTAGTGTGGCCACGGCATTTTTCCGCCGCACGACCTTCATTTGAAAGACGAATTTTTCCTTTGAAAGCACATCAACTAAAACTTTATTTTTTAACTCCTCTTTAATGAGAAATTCTGGCAACACCGAAATGCCCACTCCTCTAAGCACCAGCTCTTTG
Organism: uncultured Pseudobdellovibrionaceae bacterium; assembly: GCA_964612425.1. Taxonomy (GTDB): domain Bacteria; phylum Bdellovibrionota; class Bdellovibrionia; order Bdellovibrionales; family Bdellovibrionaceae; genus CAUJGP01. The sequence goes on along the minus strand of CAZTDX010000092.1, from coordinate 10,722 downwards.
TGTGCCGTCAAGCTGTTGCTCGAAGTTTTAATCGAGGCTGAGGAGTATTTACTTTTTAATAGCTCTAGGGTCGGGAATCGCCTTGAAGCAGCATCATCAATCTCTCTTGAACCAATAAAGTGGGTTAAAACGCGCTCCTCTTTTTTTAAGTCACTTCGAACAACCAACCTAAAGGGAACATCTATCTTCTCCTCAATAATTATTTTTTCGCTTAAATCAGGGAGGTGAAAAAATAAACCCAATTCTATTTCACCCAGTTCTATTTTTTTGAGAAGCATCGAAGAAGGACCACAAAAGATATTGGGATAAATGTCGGGATGTTGCTTAAGGAGCAGGGCCACTTTTTCTGGTAAATAGTGTCCCGCGATAGGTTCTGCGGCAGCAATCAATAAGGGGCCTCCGCACTCTCCACTGATTTTTCCTATAGAGAGTTTGAGATTATCAACTTCAGAAAATATTTTCTTGCAACTGTTGAAGACCTCTTCTCCCCGAGAGGTCAGGCGCACATTCCTTCCAACTTTTTCAAAGAGCTTGAAGCCAAAATAGTCCTCAAGATTTGCAACCATACGACTGATTGCTGGCTGATTGATTCGCAGTTTTTCTGAAGCTCGTAAAAAGCCTCCGGAGCTAGCGACAGTATAAAAGTATTCGAGATGTAACAAATTCATTAATGCTTTTTTAGCATGGATTTTATATAAATTATATATTTTTATTATTTAATTATATTTTTTATAAATACTTTCACAATTAGAGGAGGTTTTATGGAAAAGTTATTTATTATTTCAATTTTATTTTGTAGCCACATTCAGGCTTTTGCCAGTGGCTGTGACTCGAGAAACTTTCAAGGGGGAGTAATCCAGGGACAAACAGTAATTTGCGACTATGGCCGGCTTGAACCGAAAAAAGCGAAAGAACTATTGGCTCAATTGACTCACGATCATAAAAAGGCACTGCACCCCTGGAGTCAACCACCTGCAATTAAGCCGCTATCTGAACTAAAAATTGTAATCACGACATATAAAAATTTAGACACCGACTGCGGTTGGACTCACTACGGGTCTGAACTAACCATCATCCAATTAGCAGGGACTTCCGTTTCAGAGCGTGAATCATTTATTTATCCCGACATCTATAAAGATATTGATCCCGAGTCTTCAGGAATTAAAGACTATCTGAAAAATACAACAAACATTTCCAAAATTAATGTTGGTGTAGAACTAGCGAAGTAATTTCTTTTTCAAATCCCTGGGATACGCCGTAAGATAACCATCCGCCCCTATTTTAAGAGCCAAATCATTACTTTCCTGCGTTAATAGCGGACCTATAATTGTGAGCTTCTTTCGTCTTAAAAACTCTTGCTTTAATGTTTCAGAAAGGGTCACCACACCATGCCCTTTCAGAGGAGAAATTAAAAAATCTCCATCAAGAGTGGCGATAGGCTCTAACCTCAAGGAACTCAGCATCAGTGCTCGCACTCGCTGCCCCACTCCCGTTCCATAGAGTAGATCTGGAATGAGAGTTTTCAAACTCTTCAGCACATTATCGTACTCACTGTGAATCATGAGTAGATTTGGTTGCGGATGTTTTTTTATTAGCGGCTCAAGTCGTAAATCAACATTTTCTAAATTATCACTGACCCATAAAAGCAAAGGGGACTGAGGAAATTCAGTGATAATCTCTTCAAGCATCAGTGGGTGCTGTCCCGAGCCCAAATCCATATTTTTAACTTCAGTATCGGTCATCTCTGATACTAGTGGTTGCGGCTCTCGATGAGTCAACTCTGATGGGATCGCAAAAAAATGCTTTTCCTTATTCATTTGTATATTGATGGCCAAAATCAATTCACGATCCTGAGCTGCCGCCCGCAGCGCCGTCAAACTATGGCTTGGACCAGCCTCCCAGTCTCCTCCCCAGGCTAAAACCCACGGGAGCGGCTTTTTCATAAGAGGATGATCGTAGACTTGGTATTGCTGGCTGAGACCGTAAAATCTAAGGCTAAAAAATGCGCATATCATTAATAGTAGTATCGCCACGGTAACTTTTATAACCTGCATAGTGCCTCTGTAGTGATTAAAACTCTCTTTTATCAAAATACGTTTTTTTTTATCGCATTTATCAAAAAAAAGGTGAATTTCGTTTTGTTTTCAATTAAAGAGGTGTCATGTTTAAACTTAACCGCAAAATCGAATATGCACTGATTGCCCTCAAACATCTTTCTAATAAAAGACCGGGGGAGATATCGACGGCCAAGGAAATTGCAGACACCTACGGCTGCTCTTTTGACACTATTGCTCGAATATTGCAAACACTTACCCAGAAGTCGTGGCTTCAGTCCTCTCAAGGTGTTACTGGAGGCTATCTTTTGATCAAAGACCTCGCCAAATTAAGTTTTTATGACCTTTCAGTAACACTTCTCGGCCCCATGAAATTAGTTCGTTGTTTATCATCTACCTGTCGCATTAAACATAACTGTAACATTATCCACCCCACTCATAATTTAAATCAGCACCTCATTCATTTTTATCAAAGTTTGTCGCTGCAAAATCTTATTGCCGGAGAGCCTTTGTCTTTAAATACAATTTCAGAAACTAGCTCCGGAGTTAAAAAATCAACGCCCAACAAGAGCAAAGGTCGAACTATTGAGGGAGCTTCACTATGAACCAAAATGACTACAAATATGGATTTGAAACTGAAATCTCCTCGGAGACAGCTCCTAAAGGTTTAACCGAAGAGACCATTCGATGGATTTCGCAAAAAAAGAAGGAGCCTGCTTTTCTTCTTGAGTTCCGTTTGAAAGCATTTAAGCATTGGCTTACTCTTACCGAGCCTCATTGGGCCAAAGTGCAATATCCTCCCATTAACTTTCAAGATATCAGCTACTACTCTGCACCTAAACAGAAAAAAGAAGGCCCTAAAAATTTAAACGATATTGACCCTGAATTAATTCGAACCTTTGAACGATTGGGTATTCCCCTTCAAGAACAAAAACGAATCAGCGGCGTGGCAATGGACGTCGTTTTTGACAGCGTTTCGATTGCCACCACTCACAAAGAAGAGTTGGAAAAAGTGGGCGTGGTGTTTTGTTCTATCTCAGAGGCTGTTCAAAAATATCCTGAACTAGTTCAAAAATATTTAGGCACTGTTGTTCCCATATCTGATAATTATTACTCTGCCCTCAATTCGGCGGTATTTACTGATGGTTCTTTTGTTTATATTCCGAAGGGAGTTCGCTGTCCGATTGATCTTTCCACTTACTTTAGAATTAATGCTAAAGAGACAGGGCAATTTGAAAGAACTTTAATTGTGGCTGATGAAGGCAGTTTTGTGAATTACCTTGAGGGATGTACAGCTCCTCAACGTGATGAAAACCAACTTCACGCAGCCGTTGTCGAACTCATTGCGCTTGAAAAAGCGGAGATCAAATACTCGACTGTTCAAAACTGGTACACAGGGGATAAAGAAGGCAAGGGCGGGATTTATAATTTTGTCACTAAGCGTGGAAAGTGCGCGGGCTCAAATTCTAAAATCTCTTGGACTCAGGTGGAATCGGGTTCCGCCATCACATGGAAATACCCCAGCGTCATTCTCCAAGGTGAAAACTCTGAAGGACGTTTTTATTCTGTGGCGCTAACACATGATTTTATGCAAGCCGATACTGGTACTAAAATGATTCATATTGGAAAAAATACGAAGAGCACGATTATTTCCAAAGGTATTTCAACGGGACGCTCTTCGAATACTTATCGAGGCTTAGTCAAAATTTTACCGAGCGCGCAGAATGCTCGAAACTACTCACAGTGTGACTCCATGCTTGTCGGCGAAAAATGCTCAGCCCACACCGTCCCCTACATTGAAGTAAAAAATCCCTCAGCTATTTTGGAGCATGAGGCTTCAACATCGCGCATTTCTGAAGATCAACTTTTTTATATGCAATCCCGTGGTTTAGATAACGAAAAAGCGATCTCGATGCTGGTGAATGGTTTTTGTAAAGAGGTCTTCAAAGAGTTGCCATTAGAGTTTTCTGTTGAAGCGGTAAAACTCATTGAAATGAAATTAGAAAACAGTGTTGGATAAACAAGTTAAGTTTAAAGAGATAGGATAAACAAGAATTATGTTACAAATTAAAAATCTTCACGCTCGGGTAGATGAAAAAGAAGTCTTAAAAGGACTGAATCTACAAGTTAATGCTGGCGAAGTTCATGCCATCATGGGTCCTAATGGCGCCGGAAAAAGTAGTTTATCTAAAATTCTAGCAGGCCACCCTTCTTATGAAGTTACTTCTGGCGAGGTCTTTTATGAAATTAATTTTGAAAAATCTGATTTATTAAAACTTGAACCCGATGAAAGAGCCAAAGAAGGTATTTTTTTAGCGTATCAGTACCCGATCGAAGTTCCAGGCGTCAGTAACTTTAATTTTTTATTTGAAGCTTTTAATGCCACCTGCGAACACCATGGCGCGAACAAAATGACCGAGACGGAGTTTCGTCAGTTTGTCCTAGAAAAAATGAAGCTCGTGGAAATGCGCTCAGAGTTTTTAGATCGCTCTGTTAATGTTGGATTTTCTGGAGGTGAGAAAAAGCGAAATGAAATTGTCCAAATGGCCGTGCTCTCTCCCCGCCTTGCCATCCTTGACGAAACAGATTCCGGTCTTGATATTGACGCCTTAAAAATTGTTGCTGAAGGTGTTAATAAGCTTCGAAGCAAAAACAACGCGATCATTCTTATCACTCACTATCAACGGCTCCTCGACTATATTCAGCCAGACTTTGTTCATGTCCTTGCTGATGGAAAAATAATTGAAACCGGTGATAAAACTTTAGCACTAAAACTAGAAGAGAGAGGTTACGATTGGCTCCTCTAATGGATTTTGTAGAAAAACTCAGTCGTCGTGTTGGTGAGCCGCAGGCCTTCTCCCTGGTTCGTCATTTGGGAAGGAATGCCTTTCAAAGCTTAGGATGGCCTAGTAAAAAGCTAGAGTCTTGGAGATATTCGCCAACGCAACGACTACAAATTGAAATAACTCCGCAAATTAATAATACCTATTCTTCAACAAACTTAGACTTAAATGAAATTACAACCTCTTCGGGCACGATACCTTCTTCGATAAAAAAATTAATTGAAGATTATAGCCATCCCGATTTTTATCAGCTCATTACTCTGAATGGACAAATTGTTTTTCTCTCGCCGTCCCTTGCTCCTTTTATTGAAATTGAAACTCTCCAAAATGCTTTAACAAAAGGTGAAATTGACTCTTCTCACTTTCAAGCAAAAGGCGATAGTTTAGAGGCTCTTAACATTAGTTTTTTTGATCAAGGCTTTTTAGTTAAAATGAAAGAGCACACCAAGTTGAATCAACCCCTCCATTGGATTCAATGCTTTTCAGCCTCTGATACGAAGTCGCTTTTTCATGAACGCATTTTATTTCAAATTGGAGCCCACGCTCAGTGTTCCATAATCACTTCCGAAATTATGTCACCCCCCACTGAAGCCGAAGTCTATTGGTGTAATTCAACATACCAAATCAATATTGATCAATTTGCTAAAGTGGAATTTTTACAGTGGAGTGAGCTATCATCTAAAGAGCAGTCAACGTCTCGAACTACAATCTCTCTCAATGAGGCCTCACACATTCACTACTTTCATGGAGCGTTGAGTGAGGGTTGGTGTCGTCGCGATATTACCGTTTCTGCAAAAAACCAAAGTGCTGACATTAAACTCCATGGCCTTGGCTTCTCGAAGGGAAAGGGAGTTATTGATCAACAAACTAAACTTGAATTCCTTGATTCTCATTGTGTGGCTGAACAAATTTGTAAAAATCTTTTATTAGATCAATCCCGCGCCATTTTCAATGGATGCATTCATATTCACCCTCAGGCTCAAAAAACGGACTCCTCGCAACTTCATAAAAGTTTACTTTTAAGCACAGAAGCCGAGGTTGATACGAAACCACAACTGGAAATTTTTGCTGATGATGTCAAAGCCACTCATGGTGCCGCCATTGGACAACTCAATCCCGATGAAATTTTTTATTTACGAAGTCGTGGCTTAACAAAAGATCGCGCCCATGCCCTCCTCTGCCAGGCATTTTTACTTGATCTTTGCGAGAGGTTTAATAACGACTCTATTAAAGAATTTTTAAGAGGACGACTCCATCAATTTTGGGAGAATTCAAAAGTATGAGCTTCAACATAAACGACATTCGCTCTCAATTTCCTGCTCTTCGCCAAAAAGTTCATGGTCAGGATCTGACTTATCTCGACAATGCCGCAACAACTCTCAAACCTCAAAAAGTCATTGATCGCATGAATCAGTTTTACACCCTTGAAGCGGCGAACGTGCATCGTGGCGCGCATTATTTAAGTGATCGGGCCACCGAACTTTATGAAAATGCTCGCGAACAGGTGGCAAAATTTATCAATGCTCAATCTAAAGAAATTGTTTTTGTTCGAGGAACTACCGAAGGAATTAATTTACTTGCTCATAGTCTTGGCGAATCTTTGCAACCCAATGATGAAATTATACTTACCGATATTGAACACCACTCAAATATTGTACCTTGGCAGCTTTTGGCTGAAAGAAAAAAAGCCACCCTTCGAGTTATAGAATGTGATATCGATGGCACAATAACTCCTTCGATGCTTTTGAAACAAATCACCCCTCGCTCTAAAATTTTATCGCTCACACACGCCTCTAATCACTTAGGCAATATTGTCGATTTAAAACCACTTATCACGCTCGCTCACCAAAATGGTATTAAAGTGGTTGTTGACGGCGCTCAGGCTGTTGGAAAAATTCCACTCGATATGCGAGATCTCGATTGTGATTTTTATGTATTTTCAGGTCATAAAATGTTTGCTCCCTTTGGAATTGGGGTCGTTTATGGCAAAGAATCTGTGCTCTCTGAGCTTCCCCCCTATCAAGGAGGAGGTAGCATGATTGCTCAGGTCAGTTTTGCTAAGACCACTTACAATGAAATTCCCTTTCGCTTTGAAGCTGGGACTCCCAACATTGGTGGTGCTATTGGACTTGGTGCCGCCATCGAGTTTATCAATGAAATTGGTTTTTCTCGAATCACTGATCATGAAACCCGATTAGTCACTTCGTTATTTAAGCAATTTCAATCGCTAAACTTTATTAATTTACTTGGACCAGAAGACCAAAATAAAAAAATTCCTCTGTTTTCATTCAATTTTAATAATCAACACCACAGTGACGTCGCCTTTTTACTCAACCAACAAGGGATTGCCGTTAGAGCGGGTCACCATTGCACACAACCTCTTTTACAAAAGCTAAAACTCACAGGTAGCATACGCGCTTCCTTTTCTATTTATAATTCAGAAGAAGACATTAACCATTTAATAAAAGGTTTACTTAAAGCAAAGGATTTACTCCAATGAACCCATCCACGGAAGTCCTCATTCGTACAGCCCCCACTCCGAACCCATTAGCATGGAAATTTATTTTAGATCGCCCCGTGCTCATGCAGGGGAAGGCCACCTTTTCAACTGAAGAAGACTGCGGAAGTCACGCCCTGGCTCGTGACTTGCTTCAACTTAAAGGGGTTACGCAAGTACATTTTTTTTCTAATGTCATTACAATCACTCACTCTGAAGATGTTTCTTTTGATGACTTAAGCCCACTTGTGTCGGCTGTGATTCAACGAGATATGCCTATTCACAATCCCAATATCACAGCAGAAGATGAAAAAAAGAAAAAGCGTGAAGCTCTCACTCCAGAACTACGACAGGTTGAAGAAATTCTTGACCGCACGATTCGACCAGGATTGCAAGGCGATGGTGGCGATATTGAAATCGTTAAATATGAACACCCCCAACTCTATGTCTATTACCAAGGAGCTTGTGGAACTTGTCCTAGTGCTACCGAGGGAACCCTTATGGCCATTGAGGGTATTCTTCGCGATGAATTTAACCCTGAAATTGTGGTGGTTCCGATAAACTAACTTTATAGATTCTTATTTGTATCGTTTACTTAATTGTGATTTTAGCTTCCAAAAACTTCTTTTTCTGCCTTTTCTAAAGCTTGGGCCTTGTCACCTTCTCGACCAAATTTTATAAAGGCGTCCTTCAATCGTTGTAACTCACTCTCTCCTAATTTACGTTTAAGTAGATAATATTCAGCTTTCACTAAACTTTTAGAGCGATCGAGACTTGGCCCTTCAGAGGAGCTTAGCCATTGATAGCTTTCTTTAATACGAGAAATCTGAGTGTCCGTTAATTTTTTATTAAATATATAATATTTAGTCTTTTTAAAGGCGTCTCCTCTTGAAAGATTCACACCCTGGGAGCTATAAAGCCACTGAAAGGTATCTTTTATTAAAGTCGTCAACTCTACATTTAATAGTGATCGTTCCACTAAATTATCAGATTCCTCTATCGCTTGTTGCTTATTTAAATTGGGGCCCGTCGGTGAGTAAAACCAATCATACATTTCCTGCAAAAGAGTTAGTTGGTCACTACTCATGTTTTTAAGAAACACATATTTCTTAGTGTAAGAAAATGCTTCCGAACGATCCAAATTTGGCCCACTGAAAGAGTAAAGCCAATCAAATGTATTTCTCAGCAATGATAACATACTTGGAGTCATCTGTTTATTAACTCTCAAGTTTTCTACTTCATTCATAGAAATAGAATTTTCTAGTCCAGGGCCCTCATCTGAATGAAACCAATTAAAACAATCTTTAAACAGAGCCCACTGTGAATCAGTCCACTCTAGGGCTGGTGCTAATTCCCTCGCCTTATACCAGACAGACTGTCCCTTGAATGAATTCCCAATCATCTTATTGAGATCGCTCGCCATATTTAATACTAACTGCCTTTGAGCTTCTGTTAAACTCAGTTGCAAATACTTTAATGTTTCACTTAAGGCTTCTTTATCATCTAATAAAAAGTTTTGAATTTTTAAAAACCATTGATATTTAAAAACTATCGGAGAGTCTGAGGGCTCTAACTGACCCAAAATTTTAAAGGCATCGAGCAGCTCTTGACGATCTATTATTGAGGGCTCTGCTGACCATAAGTTTTTCATATATAAATATAAACTATTTATATTGCCAGTAATTAAATCAGACTTTGAAATTAAATTTTTCTTTAACCACAATTCTGCAAGAGCAACGACAGATCCTTGAAAGCCCTGACTTGCTTGATTGATATCCCAATATTTCTTAATGAGATCCACAGGGGGTACAAACTGCGTATTTTCGCCTGCCACATTGATGGTTAAGTTGAGTGCTTTTGCAAAAGCTTTACCCTTTTCATTCAAATTCCCTGAGGCTAAATCAATGAATTGTAGCTCTAAAGAATCTTCACCGGAGTTGAACTTGTTAACAAATTCTACGCCCTCATTTAAAGGCAATTTAATTTTTACTAGATCAATACCAACCGTCGATGAATCCTCAGAGGTGCCTTTTGATAACTTTGTCTCCAAGGGACCTAATTTTAAAGTTGAAGAAAGCATTTGGGGTTCTTTTAAACCCAGGTCAGCCAGTGTGACTGTTTGAAAGATTTCTTTTAGCTTTTGAAGTGTTAAGTTTTGATTGATTGATGTTTGCTCCAAAAAGACCTTAGCTAAATCTCGAAAATCCTCTTCCTTGGGAACTTTTGGTATTAAATTTAAAAGTGCCACAGATTCAGCAACATCAAACTTCATTGGGCTCTGCACGTTCATCTCTGGAATCATTCGCAACTTGGAATAACCTTGTCTTCGAACAACATTAACACTAGAGATTTCGCTCTTGTTCATCGGACAATCAATGAGGTTTTCGGGCGGCAGAATAACATACCCATTTATAATTATGGGAAATTCAAAGCCCTTATTTTTAAAAAAATTAATATCAAAAACCACATCACTGCACTGATTTTCTGCCCCTGGCTTACCATCTGGTGAAGCAGGAGTTCCCGACGAATGGTTATCCTTTTTTTCACAAGAAATCCACACAACCGAATTTAAAAGCAAGAGCATCGACAGTAGCCCTTGTGATACTACATTGAACAATCTAGATTGTTGCTTAACTAACATGTCGATCCTCCTTGAATATTTTAGTTGATTAAAGGCTACCTATACTTTCCTTATCTTGTCTATAATAAAAAAAGAGATGTAAAATCCCATTAAAACGTTCAGGATTCCACACTTTAGCTTTCTTAATCTTGACTCTTAAAGCTAACTTCATTACAGCTTCGCACAAAAGCGAGGTGACTTATGTCAATGATTAAAGAGTTCAAAGAATTTGCTCTCAAAGGTAATATGGTCGATTTAGCAATTGGAGTCATTATTGGCGGAGCTTTTGGAAAAGTAGTTACTGCACTTGTAGAAAAAATTTTGATGCCTCCTCTAGGGATGATGCTGAACGGAATGGACTTCTCTCAAATGGTTTTGATTTTGAAAGCGGCGGGACCGGATGGAAAAGGTGCTGTTGCTATTGGCTACGGAGAATTTATTCAAGTTTTAGTTCACTTTGCTATCGTTGCCGTGGCTTTATTTTTAATGATTAAAATGATGAATGCATTGAAACGTGAAAAAACAATGGAACAACAATCAACTCCACCTCCAACTCCAGAAGAAATCATTCTTTTGCGTGAAATCAGAGACACATTAAAAAAATAGCTTCGATATTGTTTGAAGACGTTTCTCGATTAGTCCTTATCTAAGGTTTTTGATCACTTGTTAAATTTTTCAATTTCACAAAATCTTTTTGGTCCAGGCCAA
>CAZTDX010000091.1:0-11964 GCA_964612425.1 uncultured Pseudobdellovibrionaceae bacterium | reverse complement strand
GATTCCAACCTTTGAGGCGACAGCCAAGTAAAATAGCGGCATGATGGCCTGAAGAATTGTTGTACCAGCGGCGAGGCCGTCTCACCTGACGACCAAATTGCACGAGTGGCAAGTCGAGCGGTGTTTGCATTAATCCCCACTCGCTTTCACTGAGAAGAGATTGCGCAGCTTCAATATGTTCCGCTGAACCATTGTGGCTTGAAACGCTGATGGCTTTTTGTTCCCAGGTTGTTGTGTTTTGTAATTCTTTGGTAAAAACTTTCATGTAAAAAAGTTTCATCATGCTGCGACCGTAGCATAAAACATTTCCACCAAAAGAGTGAATTAACTCATCGCCACTGTACCAAGCGATAGCGCCATGAATGGTGTTTTCGCTCACTTCGTTTCGACGATAATCAACGAGGGGTTGCCACTCGACATCTCGCCCTGTGGGAATACCAGGAATTTTTTCTCCAAAAGGACTTTTTGGATAAACATTAATTGTTTTCATGATCAAAGCCTCCAGCAACAAATTGCGAAGAAAAATCAGACATTGCTTCAGCGCTGGCACTTAAAACATTGCGATCACCAGAATAAATTTCAGGGGCATCTTCATCAAATTCTAAATCCCGAGAGGCATGAACGGCTGGAGTGAGTCCAACGACGGCGCAGCCTGTACCATAAATAGGTTGGTATTCATAAATGTGTCCCTTGTAGCGATTATGGGCGCCCATCACAGTTGATAGCCACCAAAAGGGTTTGAAGTTAGAAACTTTTTTTACACGAGCTTCTCTTTGAATTTGTCTTGAGAGCTGGGAGACATCTTCAAGGCGACCCTTTTCTAGAAACTCTAAAATTTTTAAATTCCACTCTTGATCTTTGAGAGAGTGGATTTTGTCGTCCTTTGGATCAATCCAATTCGAGTGGAGACGATTGGAGAGTGTGGAAATGATCACGGCTACGGCCTTTTTCCCCTGCTCTTTGAGTGCGTCTACTGCGGCTTTGGCTAAAACGACGGTTTCAGCACGATCAGCATAAATATTACTGGAGACGATGACCGCTGGAATTCGATTGTGTGGATTAATTAATTTCAGAGCCACAATCGATCCGCTATCAATGGGAAATCCATGGTAGGCAATGGTTCTTGAGTGAAGGCCGCGGCTCTTAGCATGTTTATTATAGCAATGCGCTAAATCACTATCGATTTTTAATTTATAGGGGACGGAGCCCAAATCATGAAACTCCTCATCGACAAGAGTCCATTCGGGCTCTGGCATGGCTTGAATTTGATGTCCTAAAATGGAAGGCCACATGGTGCTATAAATTAAAATAACATCGGCGGCACTACTTTCAATTTCTTCACGAACCTTTTCAAAGGCTGAGCGCACTTTTTGATAACCGGGATTGGCTTCAGGGCAAAGAAGAGGATGAATGAGGCCTGGTAATACATAACCTTTTAAAACAGGATTTGAGGATGAGTTCATGGTTATAGTCCTCCTTTGGCTTCAATGGAGGGGCCGCCTAATGAGGTGGATAATAATGGCGGCGGTGCCCAGTGAGCAACCACATTTCCTGTGCCAATCACTGTTCCATAACCGTGTACTTTTGCTGGGTATGTGGGATAACCCATTGCTTGCATCATCCAAGTGATTCCACCGGAGTCTGCTTCAGCAATGGTCTGCTCAGTAAAATCAGGAATGAGATCAATCATTTCCTTTGATCGTCCTTCCTTCATAAGTTTTATCATTTTCATATCCCACAAATAAAGACTGTGATTGGTGATGTGCTCTTTACTCATGTCTTCAGGGATTTCGTTTTCTACTGTAAAATGCCGATGCGAAAGCGAGTGGCTAGCAAGTAAAATCGCTCGCTTCCCACTTTTTTCAACGGCTTCTTTTGTTGCTTCTCCCAACTCCATCATGAGGGCTTGCATGCGATCGAGATTATAATAAGCGGAAACGCAGTTGGTAGAAAGACAAACAATGGGTTTATCCCAGGTGGGATTTGTTAAGTGCCCTGTGACGATGGTTCCATAATCCACTCGAAAGTCAGGATTTCTCATGAGTTTGGTGGGAATGTTTTTTTGTTCACAAACCGAATGAATGGTTTCTGCTAATTCCACATCGACTTTAATGTCATAGTGGTAGCGAAAGAGATTGGGAAAAATCGGATCAACAGACAATGATTTTAAGTGAGGAGTGGCTAGGATATGGGTGCCCACATACGTGCGCCAATGGGGAGAGTAGATAATCAAAACATCGTGATCGATTTTGCTAAAATCTTGGCGCATGGATTCGTAGGCCCAGCGTAAGGTTTCCCAACCACATTCCGAGCGTGGCTCATTTTGAGGAGGGTTTTCAGCATAAACTAAGTGGGGCGGGTGTGGGGCCAAGGCACCTGCAACAATTTTGCCGCGAGTTTTCGCTTCTGTAGGACTCGTTTTTGAAACCGAACTACTCATGAATGATCCTTTCAAGCTGTAACTTTTGTGTGGGATTTCAATGCGAAAGGGGCAGTTAGGCAATGGATTTTTTTAAGCTAGCTAGCAATGTCATTTTTTTTTGAGAGATATGAATGACGAATCAAGCTCTAAATATTTTTTGCCAGTAAGGCAATAGGCCGCGTTCATTTAGTTTTTCATTTAGGAATTGAAAATTTAAATGGGTTTGAATCTGTGGTAACATTTTTTCAATGTCTTCGAGATGTTTTTGTGACCCACCTTCACGGTAATATTCTAATTTGCGCAATATAATATATTCTGCGGGAGCAAACTTTCATGAGAAATAAGGTTAAAGTGTCCATAAGGGCGACATTTAGATTCTATTTGAATGACCTCTTCTGGTGGACAATAGTATTTTTCTAAAGGAAAAATCGAAATTAATTTTAAAATATCACGTTGTGATAAGTGGATTACTATATCTATATCGTGAGTGAATCTTGGTTCACCGTAAAATATGGAAGCTATTGATCCAGTAACAAAATAAGGGATGTTACTTAACTCTAATGGAGCAATAAACTCAGTGTAAAATTCAAGTGGTTGCATAAAGAAAAATTTTCCTTACTTCATCTTGAACTTGTTTTTCAATCCAATCAGGATGGAGTGATCTTATGCCTGCAGATTTTATTACCCATGCTGTTTCTCTTAATTTACTAAGTTCTTTCCATTTTTGAGGGAGATAATTCATTTTCAGGCATAGGCAATATAATTTCACTCCATACGTTGCTGAAGTTTGATAAATGATGCGCAAGTGCTTATTTCTAACGAAAATTAATGACCAGTCAAACAATTAAATAGTTTCTGCTGAAAAAGGCGTCTACGTTTCATCCTAGAATGAGGCTCTTTTTAAGTAGAAACTAGATAAAAGTAGAGTCAGCTCGGTAATGCCGGAAATAGAGAAGCAAAGTTATTTTTTTTGATCTGTTGAAGCGCAATTTTGATCCTTAGTAGGCAGTTAAGGAGAAAAATTGCATCGATAACAGTCAAAAAAAGTACGAGCTAATCTGTTTTCGCCATTACCGAGCTGACTCTAAGTTGAGTCTATCAAGAAGTTAACTAAAACTAGCCCTCGATTAAGATTTCATGGGCAGTATTATTTTGAGATTTTTTGGATTCAAACCGATGAGTTAAGTAAAGGAGTTTTTTGGGTTTTTTAAAAGAACTGGGTTTGAGAAATTATTAAAAATGGATTTTAAAAATAAACAAATAATTTTAATTTTAAAAAATATTGAAGTTCAAGTTCAATTCAATAAATTGAGTTTGAGTTGTATTTTATTTTCATTTCTATCCTTATTTTTAAATCACTCCTTGGTTTGGGCGCAAGAAGTAAGTGGAGAGCCTTTAAAAGAGCAAAAAGTTGAAAATAATTCCGAGCGTACCACCAATATGGAGTGGGAGCCTATTGTGGGTGCGGCAACTTACGAATTAGAGTTGACTCCACTAGATAAAGAAAATCGCCCCCTTGAGCGATTAAAATTTATTGAAAAAGCACCAGAGTGGAAAGGGGGGCTTAAGCCCGGCAAATATAAAATGCGTATTCGCTCACGAGACCGGCGAGGTGTACCTGGAGAGTGGAGTCCTTCTGAAGAGTTTTATGTTAAGCTTTATAAGCCAATTCCTGTGAGCCCGCCCTTAGGCGCTGAGATTCGCGCGGATCAAGCAGAAGAGTTCGAGGTGACTTTTCAGTGGAAAAAGCAAAGGGAAGCTTCTAAATATATTTTATTTGTTGAAGATGAAGCGCATCAATTCAAGCAGCAGCTTGAGACACCAAACAATGAACTCAAAGTAAAGTTGCCAGTGGCACGTCGCTACTTTTGGAGTATAAAAGGCTTTGACCGACTGGAAAATGAAAGTGAAAGTGTGGAGGAGCCACTGGCGTTCACGCTCTTTGGAAAAAAACTAGATACCCCACTGGTTACAATACCAGAAACAACATATGTTAGAAATGTTCAGTGGAAAAAAGTAGCGTATGCTGAAAAATATAAAGTAAATCTTCTTCATCGTGATAAACAAAGAAAATGGAATTCAGTCCTTGACCAAGAAACCACCGATACCACTTTGCCCTTTGAGCAAAAATGGGAAGGAGGTGAATATAAATTAACCGTTGGGGCAGTAGGAACTCTCCGAGAGCAATCAAAGGTTCACTCAATTATTTTTCCCGTAGCTAAGGGAATTCGAACCGCCGAGGCCGAAAAAATTTCGATTCTTAAAAAATCCATTGATCGAACTGAAGATTGGTACTTTATCGCCAGTTACTTAATCACGCAAATCCAATATCAGTCTGAGAATTGGGATCAGCTCTCAAAGCCCAAGATGTCGGGATGGGGAGGGACAGGTCGCTTAGGTTTGGGTTATTTTAATAGTCAAAGTTCCTATGGATTTTTAGGGATCGTGGATTTAAGTGGTTTTGTTATCGCTCAAAAAATGTATCAATATCCCAGTGCAGAGGTTCATGGCTATCTCCGATGGAGTTCTGGAAGGCTGGGGGAGATTCGAGTATCTAGTGGATTTTACTATAAAGAAATTCCAGAGATTGTAGGTAATAGGGTTGACGATTTTAAAGTTTCGCAAATCAGAGCTCTTGGCGTTCATGCGGGGGGAGAGTATTGGTATCCTTTAACAAATAAATTAGGTTTACAAATGAATGGGCGAATTTATCTTCCCATGGCAGGAAGTGGTCCCAATGGTAAAAAAATACTATCCACTCCGAGTCTCCAGTATGGAGTGCTCGGAAGTTTAAAATTAAATAAAGTGGCAACAGGGTTAATGGGATATGCTTATCGAGTGGATAATCTGAAATACCCCACCTCCAGCGAGACGGCGCAAGGTTTAGGGCAATCAACCAATCAAAGTTCGATTCAGGGGCAATATCTTAATCTTTATTTAGAGTGGGATCTTTAGATTCTGAGTTCTGGAGTTCGAGTGCTCTGGAACTCCAGAACTCCAGAGCTTGGAATCAAGAGGTCTAGAGTCTGTTTCGAAATTTTGTTCATCTACTTCAGGAATTACAGAATTGGATGAAATGAACGAATAAACTTTAATTATTTTTTTACCCCAAAATTTTTTTAATTCATGGGTCCCTGCGCGCTCATGTCAAACTACACTAATCTTGTTTGATATGATAGATACAAAGTGGCTTAAATTTTTACAAATCATACTTTTTTAGACAGTTGATTGGGGTCTTCAATCAGCAATGTTATTTCAATAAAATTCTCCTTTCATGAGTGTTTTGACAAAATCCATCAGTGGATAAACCTCAAAACCATTAAAAGTTAATCTTTCGTTACCTAAATAAATTCCAATCATTTTCTTAAGCTTGCCTTTAGAGTATTTATCAAGAGAGCGGGTTGAATCTTCAAAAGTACGTTTCCATTTTTTACTTGATTTAACTTCAATACTAATAAATTCAGCAGGCGTTTGAATCGTTTTTTTTCTAGTTTCAATAATGAAATCCACTTCACCTGCTCCTGGAGAATCATAAAAATAAATAGACTTATTCTTTCCTGAAATTTCGTTATATATTTTCAACTCGTTAAAAATTAAAGTTTCAAGTGCATAGTCTTTCCACAGAGGATCAATTTCTTCACTTAACAGTCCTGCGCAGGCACGAGCAACACCACAATCAAACATATAAAATTTAGGATGCCCTGTTTCTCGAATTTTTAATCCTGGTCGATACGGCTCAAGGAAGTTTCCGAGTAATGTATCCACAAGTATTTGAAACCAAGATTGAACCGTTGGCCCCGAACGTCCTACTTCTCTTGAAATATTTTCTAAATTTAAAATTTGCCCATTTAGCTGCCCAGCAACTTCTAGAAATCTTGAAAAGTCAGCAATATTTCTGACGAGAGCTTCTTCCTTAATCTCTTCTTTTAAATAAGTTTGAACATAAGAGTATAAAACCTTACCCGCCAATTTTTGCTGTTTGAACACCAGGGGTAAAGTACCCCATTTTAGAGCGTCTTCAATTGACCAATTTTTTTCAATTTCAGTCATCCCAAAGGGATACATTTTAAGTGTAAGTGCTCTTCCTCCTAGTAAATTGACTCCCTTTTTTCTCAGTTTTCTTGCGCTAGAACCAGAAAGCACAAATGAATATTCTGTGCTTTCAATTAATCGGTGAACTTCATCCAAGAGAGCTGGCACTTTTTGAATTTCATCTATAAAAATTAGACTTCCTTTTTTTAAATGACTTATTTTTGCCTCCAAAAGATTAGGATTTCTTTCTAATTGAAAACTTTCGGAGGTATTCAATAGGTCTATTTCAAAAGTTGGCTTTACTTGATTTCGAACCCAGGTACTTTTGCCCACTCCTCTTGGGCCAAATAAAAAAAAGGAACTTTCGGGGTTTAAGTAGGGTCTTTCAATGGCTTTAGTTTTCATAAGGTGTCTATTCCTAGAAAATATAATTATTTTAACTAGATTTCATTATAAAAGTGTTACTTTGAAAATGTAATGCTTTTTCAAAGTAACACTTTTATAATGCATTTAATGATAGACCTGTTCTAAAGTATACGGTGCCAGAGTCAAAAGAGAGTCCTTTTCATCAGCGAGGCGGCCCCC
Organism: uncultured Pseudobdellovibrionaceae bacterium; assembly: GCA_964612425.1. GTDB lineage: Bacteria > Bdellovibrionota > Bdellovibrionia > Bdellovibrionales > Bdellovibrionaceae > CAUJGP01. The sequence goes on along the minus strand of CAZTDX010000091.1, from coordinate 4,925 downwards.
ATCGAGATCACCAATGGATATGTATCCTGAACGATGAATCTCGAAACAAGTTAATCCGATAACGTGCAGGCTTGTTTGCTTGAAAGCTAGCTTAACTTCTCAAATTTAAAAGCCAAGACGATCATTGTGATCGTTGATAATCGTCTTGATAGCGAACAATATCGTCCTCACCGAAATAAGCACCAAGCTGTACTTCGACGAGCTCTAAAACTTCCTCTGTGCTAGTGTTTCGAATGCGGTGTTTTGCTTGCAGTGGAATATGGACGTAGCTTCCGGCTTTAACTGGAATGACTTCGTCGTTTAAAACAACTTCACCGCGACCTCGAGTAAAAATCCAATGTTCTTCTCGTTTAGAATGGCTCTGATAAGAAAGCTGCTCTTGAGGCAGGACCTGTAAAACTTTTGATTTAAAGTGCGATTCATTTCGAAGAATTTGATACTGACCCCAGGGGCGAAATTCATAGGTGTGATCTTTGGTGAGTTGGGGGTTTATCGCCTTTAACTGATCCACGGCCTCTTTAACGCTTTGAGTGCTTCCTTTTTTAGAAATAAGCATGGCGTCTTCAGTGTCGACGACAATCAATTCATCGGTATCGATAAAAACATATTTTTTGTCGGCATTGGTTGAACTAGCATGAATAAAATTGTTTTGAGATTGGATTTCTATTTTTTTATTGGAGGTGGTTCCCATGATTTCACTCAAGGCATCCCAGGAACCCACATCACTCCATCCTACATCACAGGGAATACATCGGAGTTGAGTTTTATTGAGCTTTTCTAAAATAGCATAATCAATGCTAATGCTTTTCACTTGATTGTAAATTTCTAACAAGTTGGAACCATCCAACTTAATTTGTTTAATGAGATTCCAGTCGTTACCATAGTGCTGCTCTAAGGCTTCAATCATGGTTTTGACTTTAAAGATAAAAATACCGGCGTTCCAAAAATAATTTCCAGCGCTTAAAAACTCTTGGGCTTTTTCTAGCGTGGGCTTTTCATGAAATTGCGCAACAGGGTAGATGGTATTGATGGTGAGGGTGGACGTTAGTTCCTTCGATGGAGATTCCAGTTGTATGTATCCATAGCCCGTGGCGGGAAAATCCGGTTTAATGCCCAATAAAACAAGAGAGCCTTTTTCGGCCTCTTGGGTTGCCATCGTGATGGCTTGATAAAAATGAGTTTCATTTTCAATCAAATGGTCAGCCGGGAAAAAACCTACCACTTCCTCCATCAAATTATTCATAGCAAAAAAATGACAGAGAAGAGCAATGGCAGGAGCTGTATTTCGGCCAATGGGTTCAAATATAATTTGTTGAGTTGGAATATTAAAGCTTTTCGCATCCCGAAGAGTTAAATCTCGTAGGGATTGAGAGGTGATAATCCATGGATTAGAGAGTGGCTTTAATCGCTTAATAGTACTTGCGTGAAGCGTTTCATTAAATAAATGACAAAATTGCTTTGGCAAATGAGCCCTTGAGGCGGGCCATAAGCGCGTGCCACTTCCACCGGATAATATGACTGGAATCATCGAATCCTCCGATATAAATAAAATAAATTTAATCCCGACATTGTTGCAATCCCCAATTCCTGCTATTGATAAAGCTTGTGAGTTGAAATGTATTTCAGGACTGAGGCCGGAACTTGTTTTGAAATGTCTTGATTTTCCTGTAAGCGTTTGCGGATGTCGATCGAGTGGTATGAAAGTTGTGCTAACTCGCAATCACCCAGTTCTCGTAACCATCCCTTTTCTTTAAAGTACTCTAAAATTTTTTGTTCAGGTCCTGAAATTGAAAAAGTATTCATCGTCACACACTGTAAATCGTCTTTGTGGGGATAAACGTAGAGATTGGTTTTGTGATCGAGCAAGAGGGCTAAGCCCTCAAGTAGTCCGCCTTCCAGATTTTGATAAAATTTCAACGCAAAGAGTTTTTCCAAGAGAGTCGCATTAACTACAAAGTGAATGGATTCTTTTGTGTGAAGACGCAAAAAGGATTTGAGCTGAAAATAAAGTGGAAATCGCGAGATGAGGGCGTGATATCCTAACGCATTGATCATTTTAATACGATGGCGCAAATCTTCGGTGAGACTTAATTGCGGATTAAAAGACTCGGCTTCAGGAAGGCAGAGTTCGCAGATGATCACAGGATTGTGATGCGTCTCTCTATGGCTTTGGATTTCAGCTTTATGAATAATTTCAAGATGCGTATTGGTAGGAGGAGCAAATGTCGCTCTTTCTACAATCAGTGATTTTTGAAATAAAACATCACCGCCAAACAATAAATCATGTTTAGGGCCAAAGAGCATGGCATCGCAAAGATTTCGACGGACTAATTCTAAATTCACCATAAGATCATCAAAGTGATGAAAAGCCGGGCCATTAAAGCGAATAAGATCAATGCTTAAGCGCCCCTCTTTGATGTCTTCCACAAGGATATTGATAAAGTCGTCAGGAGATTGTCGATGAAAGAACGCTGCAAACATTAAATTAACACCAAGAATTCCTAAAATCTCTTGCTGCTGTAAACGATGGCGATCGAGCATTCGAACGTGCATGACTACATTGCTCACAGGACTATGTGGCTGAATCTGAAATCGCAGTCCAATCCAACCATGACAAAAACGATGGGATTCAGAACCGGTGGCAACGGTACTAGCGAAGGAAAAAAAATGAGTATTAGAGCCACGAGTTTTATCCAGTCGCTCGGGAAGAAGATCAAATTCTTTTTGCAGCATTTTATTGAGGCGAGATTCACAGACATAACGACCGTTGGCTTCTCTCCCATAAATTTCATCACTAAAAATCATATCATAAGCAGAAATGGTTTTTGCAATGGTTTGCGAAGCTTTGCCTGCTTGAAAAAAATAGCGAGCCACTTCTTGGCCGGCTCCAATTTCTGCAAAGGTCCCGTAAAGGTTGGGATCTTGATTAATAAAGAGGGCTTTACCCAGCGTCGTTCTTCGTTGATTCACGTTTTAGCTCTCCCGAATTGAAGTTTCTTTATTCTGACCACTCAGGTTTTTCGATTCAGATTTCACCCATCCAGTGATGGCTAAACTCATCGCCTTTTCGATGGGAATATCGAGGGGCTCAATTTGATCTAAAGTAACAAGCAAGGTGAATCCACCCATACCGTAACTCCAAGGACAGTAAACAGAAACTGTTTTGGTGGCGTGAAGCGCTGAGGGTAAGTCCGAAAAATTTTCGCGTGTGACAACTCCTAAAATTTTAATGCCATTGGCTAATTTAACTAAAACCACCCGCTTCATCGTCGAGGAGTTTGATTGCGCAAATAAATTCATTAAATCGCGCAGCGGTGAATAGACCGCCTTGAAGAAGGGAATGGATTTTAATTTTTTTTCTATGCTGTTGATCAATTCTGTTTTTATAAAATTATCCAGTAGTAATCCAAAAATAAAAATCAGAATGACCGTTGAAATAACTCCGAGGCCAGGAATGTAAAACCCGGCGGGCATAAAAAACTTTAGCACTTGTCCAACGAGGGTCTCCATCAAAGATACCATCCAAAACAAGAGATAAAGCGTAACAAAAATAGGAATGATAGAAACAAGACCGCGAAAAAATATTTTATTAATATGAGCCATAAATCACTCTACCTTTTTTTTTATGATCTGGGGAGAGTAAGGGTTGTTTGTTGCCGTGGTGTATCATCAGAGAGTCTCGGAGGGTAGAAGTGGATTCTTTCTTGCCAATGAATAAGTGTTTCGTTTCAATAGGTGTTAATCTGTTTAATGGGAGAGAGCGAAATGGTACACACACTGGATCCTTTTCTTTGGAAAATCTACGGAAATTTTGGAATTCGTTGGTATGGAACAGCTTATTTAGGTGGCTTTATTTGCGCCTATTTTATGATTTATAAAATGGCATTGATTAACAAAGCCCAAATCCCTGTCCGCTTAGTCTCTGATTTCATCACTTACTGTGCGATTGGAATTTTGGTGGGGGGACGACTCGGTTATGTATTCTTTTATAGCCCTGATTTGTTAACTCAGTTTAAGAGCGAGCTTCCATTTTGGGGTGTCTTTGCCGTGAATGAGGGCGGTATGGCTTCCCACGGGGGAATGATCGGACTTTTTATTGCCTGCTTTTTATTTGCCCGGGCTCACCGATTGAATCTACTTCATCTTCTCGATTGGGTTTGTATTTGTGGTCCGATAGGGATTTTTTTTGGGCGAATTGCCAATTTTATCAATGGAGAATTAGTGGGAAGGCCAAGTGCTCCTGATTTTCCTCTAGGTGTGAAGTTCCCATCGGATATTTTTTTATGGAGCAGCCAAGAACCAGAAAAAATGAAACAGCTCGGCGATGTTGTTGATAAACTAGGAATGACTAAAGAAAATTGGTTGACCCTACTAGATAAAAGTAAAACAGATTTCGCAGCTCAAATATCGGTTCATGATTTTTTAAATAAAATTGTTTCGGCCATTCAAGAGGGAAATCAAGTCGTCACGGATGCTCTTGCTCCGCTCTTAGTGTTAAGACATCCTTCACAATTGTATGCGGCCCTTACAGAAGGTCTTCTTCTCTTTCTCATCCTATGGTTTATTTGGTATAAGCCAAGAAAACCTGGTGTGATCAGTGCACTTTTTGTTATTTTTTATGCGATCATTCGCATTTCTGACGAAAATTTTAGAATGCCTGATGCTCAAATCGGATTTGATTATTTGGACATCACTCGAGGGCAAATCCTGAGCGGAGTGATGTTATTGATTGGATTTTTTCTTCTCATAGTTTGGGGGCGAAGACTTGCTCAACCTTTGGGAGGATGGGGGCGTCGCTACCGCTAAGCTTCTGCTCGAAAAAGGCCAACGCGTCCCGCTTTTCCTAACTTTTACCCACATCTTTATTAAATCTCATTATATCATTCACAATGAGCATATCTTGAAATGTCTTCCATCCATTGGCA
>CAZTDX010000090.1:5076-11975 GCA_964612425.1 uncultured Pseudobdellovibrionaceae bacterium | reverse complement strand
TCTTGTAAACACAAAAGTAACCCGCGCTTAAAAGTAATTTTCTGATTTTAGTTAAAGGGTCGCTCTTCTGATTGGCAGCCGAATTTACCTAAGTAATATAAACAATCAGGCAAGCAAACCGTCAAGTTATCAGGTTAGCTAGTTTCGTGAATCGGGGGTCAGTTTCGGAAGCAGAATTTCTGTTTCGCGAGTTCAGGTACTCTTGAACTCTGGAGAGAGTGAGTTCAAGGAATTAAAAAATAATAGTTGCCATAAAGAGATAAGCCCATTTAAATTTTGCAGAGTCGAATCTTTAGATTTAAGGAGAGTCCCAATCTATGAAAGCTACAATTTTATTTTTTAATCTTTTATTGAGCTTCAGCCAATTTGGAAACGCTTTAGTGGTTGGAAACGAAGCTCCTAAAGTCGTTGGAATAAACCAAGCTGGAAAAACAATTGATTTTAACGAAATCTATAACAAAAACAAATTCACTGTCGTTTATTTTTATCCAAAAGCTGACACTCCTGGATGCACCTCTCAAGCAAAAAGTTTGAGAGACGATTTTCAAACCCTCCAAAAAAGAGGCGTCTCTGTGATCGGCGTTTCAACGGATCATGTTGAAGATCAAAAACATTTTGCAGATAAATACACGCTACCCTTCGATCTCATCGCAGATGACAATAAAAAAATCGTTGCCAGTTTCCAAGTCCCAACGACATTTGGTTTTGCAAAACGCGAAGCTTTCGTCGTTCATAAAGGTAAGATTATTTGGATGGACGAACACGCTTCAACCAGCGAACAGAGCAAAGATATTTTAAAAGCCCTTGATGAATTCGAATCAAAAAAATAACTCTATCGATTCATTTCAAGTGATGTGATTCTCGAATTTAGAAAAACATAGACCCAGGTTGACCTTTCCAATCCTCAACAAATAGAATCATTTTATGAGACGATTATCAAAAGAGTACAAACTTTCTGTAATGAGCTTAAATTCATAATCTCGTGTTCAAAATAGTTTACTATTTTTTCATCACAATTTGATTAATGTGAGGTATTACAATATTTAATTTGAAATAATCTTATTCTTTGTTTACTGCTAATGAACCATTAATTTGGAGGGGGATATATGAAACAAAGTAAACTAAAAACGATTACCATTGGATGCTGCATAGCAGTATTAAGTGCGTGCTCGCCATCACAGAATCAGCTCGGTAAAAATTTATCGAACACTTCACAAGAGCCATCTTTGCATCTTGGATTTTCAGATTCTAATTATATAGTGAATGGCGAACCCGTTAAGACCGATGAGCTAGTAGCAAAATCAACAGTCGCTCTTTACTTAGCAGGAAAACGCGATGATGGCTCGGTTCAAGGTATTTGCACTGCCACTTTAATTGCCAAAGATGTTATTTTAACAGCAGGTCATTGTATTAAAGACGTTGCTGAAGTTTTTTTAAAAATACCACTTGAGAGTTTAATCGCACGACTCCGTGTAGGATTTGGTCTCCCACGAGTTACCAAAGAATCTGACTCACAAGTTACTTTTTTAAAGGTTAAAAAAGTTCTTGTTCACCCTAACTATGAAAGCGAAATGGTTAAAAAAGCAAAATCAGTAGCCATGCCCGACCTCACCGTTATTTTACTGGATGGTGAAGCACCCGCTGGCTATGAACCCGTCGCCCTCGGCACAGATATAAATCTTATTGAAAAGGGTGCCAATATTACATTGGCAGGTTACGGTTACACTTCGGGATCTGAATTTACACTTCCTACTCAGCTAATGAAAGTTGATGTCAGCATTACAGAACCAAAAATGACTTCAGCACAATTTTCTTATACTACTGTTGATGGAAAAACCGCCTGCATGGGTGACTCCGGTGGCCCAGCCTATATGAAAGGGAAAAACGGCGAATTCTTTGTAGTCGGTGTTACAAGCTGGGGCGATAGCTCTTGCTCACGCTATGGTGTTTACACCAATGTGCCAGCATTTTCAGATTTTATTCTTAACTCGATGGCATCACTCCATCAGCAGAATTAGTAAATTTATTCCAGCAAAGTTAAAATTCTATTTCAGTAGAACCTAAGTTTATGGTTCTACTGAAGTTTGCTTCCAGCTTTTTAACAAATCCCAAGTGGGACGTTTTAATTGAGTTTGTTGTACCAATACAGAGGGATCAGGGATGATCCACTCTCTATTGGCTGATTGAGGGCTCAATACTTTTTCTTTATACATATAAATTATTTTTATCTTTATTTCTTGATTCATTTTTTGAGTTAAAAAATGAATCAGGTATTCACTCATAGTATGATCTAAAGAGACTTCATCTTGATCTTGTGTTCTCACTTCAAGATAGGGCGCAGTATCGACATCATAACCAACGGCCTTACGTAAATTATCAAATAAAGTCAGTGCCTCGATGTCCTCTTTAAGAGACGTTTGCATTGGATCAATGACTCGAACAAAGATCGCAGATATTTTTTGATTTTCCACCACCGGCGGCGGCTCCACTTCCCATTGAATGGAATGAAACTGAACTTCAGTACTACCGTTGCTTGAGCTTTCACTACCATTGTCCTCAATATTTAGATCTTCAACTAATTCTTCTAAGGGCGTTGCTAGTAAAACATCACTTAAGCCCAAATGCTTTCTTAAATATTGAACGTAATTAAAAGTATTAATAAATTCCCCCTGCACCAATCAACTTCTTCGTTGAAAAAATTTAAATCTCTCTCAACGTAGAGGAACTACGCCTCGTTCGATTTAAACTTTTCCGCCTCGAATTAGGCTCTTTTTCGAGCTGAATCCTAATAACCGCCTGCGGCCCCTTCGCCACGAGAATCATAGGCAGCTTCCAACACTCCCGTTTCTGGGTTACGATAAATTCCATAAACTTTTGCGATGGCTTTAACAAATTCAATTTGATGTCCCTTATCTTTAAGAAGCTTTACCGTCTCTGGAGTAAAACGATCTCGATCTAAAAATAATCGATGAGGTCGATACTGGTGATGAACCCTTGGGGCCTGAATCGCTTGATCAATATTAAGGCCATTGACAAACACTCGATAGAGAGCTTGAAATACTCCCGAAATAATTCTTGGGCCCCCAGGAGCTCCAATCGAGAGAATCGTTTCTCCCTTTTTTTCCACAATGGTTGGGCTCATTGAACTCAACGGGCGCTTTCCTGGAACAACAGAGTTCGATGCTCCTTGAACTAAACCATACATATTGGGTTCTTTAAGATTAGTTGTAAAATCATCCATTTCATTATTAAGAGCAATACCAAATTGCTCAGAAACCACTCCTGAGCCGTAGTTTCCATTGAGTGTGATGGTCATACTAATGGCATTCCCTTTGGCATCCATAACCGAGAAGTGGGTCGTCTCTGTCGACTCTTTATTGAGTTTGGGATTGCCCTCCCAATCAACCGTTCGATCAACTTTAATACTTTTAGCCATGGAATCTAAATAATCCTTATTTAATAACTCTTCCAGAGGATTTTTATTATAACTGGGATCGCCCAATAAAGACCGCCCTTTAAAGGAGCGAGAAAGGACTTCTCCCAATAAATGAAATTCATTAGCACTAAATAAAGTTTGTTTTTCTAAATTAATTTTATTCACTAGTTCAAACGCTGATTGAATCACCACTCCTCCACTGCTGGGTGGTGGCATCAAGTATAGCGTGTGGTCTTTAAATTGGGTCACCATCGGAGCGAGCCAGCGCACTTTATACTCAGTAAAATCCCCTTTACTTAACACTCCGCCTGTTTTTTTGGCCGAGTTGATGATATCTTGAGCCACAGCACCTTGGTAAAATCCAACTACATTTTGATCACGATATAATGTCAGTGCTCGCGCTAATTCATTTTGTAGAAAAAAAGTTCCTGGTTTAACCACTGATTTATCAGTCTGTAAAAAATGTTTCACGCCACCGGCATCAAAGACATCTTTCATCGCCGCCGTATTTTCAACCCATTCTCCTGATACGCGAAAGCCTGATTGCGCTAACTTTATGGGTTCTGTAAATAAACTCTTCCATTTGAGCTTTCCATATTTTTTATGCAACTCCCATAGCCCTGCAGGTATTCCAGGAACTCCAACGGCACTCCCACCTTTAACTGAAGCCTCTTTGGGAAGCTTTTCATAAAAATCAGGAGCTGTGGCCTTTGGCGCCATCTCTCTAAAATCCAACGCTTCTACTTTAGAGTTAACTTTAACCAGCGCGAACCCCCCACCCCCTAAAGATGCAAAATAAGGACTTGTTACCGACAGACTCAGAGCAACTCCTACGGCCACGTCCACCACATTCCCTCCGGCTTTTGCAATCTTCACACCTACCTCTGTAGCATAAGGTGACGGACCAGAAATAAGGAGATTAGAGCCCTGAAAAGGAATAGCCCACGCTATTCCTACGGTACATAATATAACAATAAAACTCATCACAGTTTTCATTCTACACCATCCAATTCAAAATTATTTAACGGCAAGTCCATCTTTCAAAGAGATTCGATACACACGAATCGCTGGCACCAAACCAACAGCAAGCCCCATTAGAAAGATGACCCCTAAAGTATAAAGCATTTCTGTTTGTAGACTAAAACTATCTACAAAGAGTCCGTAATTTTCCTTTAACCAATCACGCAGAAAAAAATTAACTGCTCCTTGTAACACAAATCCCAAAACTAATGAGCACACTGTCATCAATGAGGACTCAAAAACCAGAAGACTAGATAAATACTGTGGACTGGCCCCCAAGGCCCTCAATATAGCCATTTCTCTTCGGCGCTCGTTGAGCGAAGACAGCAGCATCGTGAGCATTGAAAATAAACTTACAAATAATACACAAACACCCAGCACTTGAAGTGCCTTTTCAACATAAGAAAGCATGTGCCAAATATCATTGACCACGACTGCAGGAATCACCGCAGATAATGGCTCCTTCGTGTAGTTATTGATTTCACGTTGCATGGTTAAAATATCAATTCGATTTTTTAGTTTGAGAAAAAAAGCGGTTAAATCTTTTTTTTCATCTTTTTTCTCACTGTCATTGTCCTTTTCTTCATGATGAAGATGCTCCAAGCTTTCCATCTTCACAAAAAGAGACTGGTCAATAATCGTCCCTGTGGGTTTTAAAATTCCCACCACGTGGAAAGGGTCGTGATCATGATGCAACATTCCCACCTCATTCGTCACACCATGCTCTAGCACCACTTTGTCTTGCAAAGTGTACTTTAATTTTTTTGCGACTTCCGCTCCAATAACAATCTCAGCATCGTTCCTACTCCACGAACCCTCGCTTAGTTGTAAACTCTCTTTACCTTGATATTTGTAATGTTGATAAAAATCTTCGGTCGTACCTACCACTCGATAACCTTTATGTCCGTCTCCCAGCACCAATGGAATCGTCCACTCAATGGTGGGTCTCGACTTCCACTCTAAATAAGACTCCCAGCTCATATTATTGGTAAAAGTTCCTCGATTAAATACGGTCGATAAAACTAAATTAGTTGGCCCCGTTCTCGCTCCCACAATTAAATCAGTCTGACTGATCGTTTGAGTAAATCCCTCTTTAGCAGCACGCCTCAATTGGTCAAGACTTAAGAGTAAAAAAACACTAAGCACCAAAGAGGTTATGGTGAGAAACACAGTTTCTTTACGATGCAACAAAGACTTTGCAGCAAGGAGAAGTGTTAAATTTATTTTATTTTGTTTAACCATTTCTAAAAAACCTCTCGCTCCCTAAATTAAATTGAGTTCCGTAAATGATACTTTTCTATCAAAGAGGGACTCTAAGCTTCGATCATGGGAAACAAACAAAACTGTGGTATTATTCTCTGAGGATAGTTCAAATAATATTTTTAAAAAGCTTTCCCGATTGTCATAGTCCAGTGAAGACGTTGGTTCATCGGCAAAAAGTATTTTGGGCTTTGACAATAATGCGCGAGCAACGGCTACTCGCTGCTGCTGTCCTGTGCTGAGCGAAGTCACAGGCTTATTGAGTAACTCTTTAAGTCCCAATCTCTGAACTAGTGACTCTAATGTTTGAGTTATTTCTTGTTCTGAAAAAGATTTTTCTCCTAAAAAGAGCGGAAGAATAATGTTTTCTTTTACATTTAAATAGGGAAGTAAATTAAAGTTTTGAAAAATATAAGCTAAATTTTCTGCTCGAAACTGATCTCGCTCAGAAGGACTCAGGGTTGAAAGATCTTTACCTAGGACCAAGGTCTGGCCCTTTTCAGCGACAAGAACACCACTTAAAATTTCTAATAATGTAGTCTTGCCAACTCCGCTGGGCCCATAAATAAAAAGCCTTTGACCCCTAGGAACTTTAAAGTCCTTAATCATTAAAGTTGGACGCGGAGCTTTAGGATAAGTAAACTCAACTTCCTTTAATACAATAGCGGAAAGATCTGCCTCTTGAGTAATCAACATAAGGACTCAATCTAACGGCAACCTCAATGGCATGCTAGTTTTTTTTATTACTAAAATTTTACAATTGACTATAAGAGCCATTCAGGTTCATGTGATTGGCAGTGTTTCAACACTAACTTTTAATTCTATTTTAGTTCTTCTTGGAGGCATAAGTATCTATGATCACTTTTTTGACGATTTTGCATATTATTATTACAATTTCATTGATCGTCCTTGTTTTAATTCAAGACTCCAAGGGTGATGGAATGGGTGCCTTCGGTGGTGCTGGCAACTCCAACTCCGTACTTGGTGCCACGGGAGCTACGAGTTTAGCTTCTAAATTAACTCAATGGTTTGCCGTCGCTTTTTCCATTAGCTGCATCACACTAGCGATGCTGACTGGAAAAACTAATAAATCGGTGGTTGATGGTATGTCGCCAGTTCCCCCGGCAGCAAAAGTTAATGCGGGCACTGAACCCACTCCTTCAGGGGCAGCAACAACGACAAC
>CAZTDX010000090.1:0-4976 GCA_964612425.1 uncultured Pseudobdellovibrionaceae bacterium | reverse complement strand
AATCAACAACAGCCAGCAACATCAGGTGCTGCGGCAACCAAGACTTCAGATCAGGATACATCATCTAAAAAATAAGCTTTCGTGACAGACTAACCTCTTCAATTCATAATGGATTTATGAGGTATTTAGTTGCTGCTGGTCTATTGGCATTAGGGTTGGGCTTATATTGGCCAAAGTATTATTCGTCTTTAAAACAAGAAGGCGTATTAGCCACTATTATTTCTAGCAAAGGAACTAATGAATGGGTTTCCAGAAGAAGCCTCAAGAGTTTGAGTCCTCAAAAATCAAATCAAATTAAAATAAATGAGTCCCTTGCTACGGGAACCGATGGCGAAATGGTGTTGCGATTTAAGAAGGGTGCCGAAATCCGCTTGCTCCCAAGTTCCTTTATCACATTGACACGAAAAGCCAATGCAACATTGTTGGCTTTAAGAAGAGGTGACATAGAAGTTATTCGCGAAGGAGAATCTAACTCCGTAATGGTTTCTCACAAAGGCCAAGATAAATCACTTCAAGAGTTTCTAACAAAAACAGAGCCGGACTTACTGCTCATAGATCCACAAAGTCTAGATACCATTAAGACTGTGACAACAAATACAACTCCTACAACACTTGTAAACTCAAATGATTTATCCAGTTCTTATAATGCAAACGCAATGGGTTCGTCGTCTACCAACCCCACAACTGTCACGATAGCTTCACCCGACCCTGCCACTCCAGCAAGTGATTCTCCCTTAAGCCTATCCAAGGGATTGCTCACCCCTGTGACCGAGCAAGATGTAAAAGATTTTCAAGCCCAAGTTCGAGCGATGATTTCTGATCGGGTTTCCAGACAGAAGAACCATTTTTATCGTTGCTATACGACATTGATCCAAAAAAAGAGTTCAAAAAAACTAGATCCTAATAAACTAGAAGGAGTTGTTGAACTCCACTTTACGGTTAACAGCTATGGAAAAGTTGAAGACTCACTCATTACCCAAAGTGAAATTAAAGATAAAAATTTTCAATCATGCCTTCTACAAGTTATTAAAAGAACTGACTTTCAACCCTTCCGAGGACCATCGATCTCCACATTACTTCCGTTTCAATTTGATAAAAATCTTCAATAATCATTACCAATTGTTAACACTAGCAAAACATCTGGGCGCACTTGGACATGAAATTATTAAATAAAACTGCTAGTATTTAATATGTAGAAGTGATTATTCTCTTTAAATATAGGGGGGTCCTATTTACCACGGAGAAAGATTCAACAGTATCACTCATCTCATTGGAGCTGCGGTTTCGATTGCGGGTGCCGCAGTCCTTATTACAAAAGCCGCACTCTTTGGTGATGTGTGGAAAATAGTTGGTGCGAGCATTTATGGCGCTGCCATGATTTTACTCTACACGATTTCGACGCTCTATCACTCTCTTCAGGGGCGGCCTAAAAAAATATTTCAAAAATTGGATCATATCGCCATTTATCTATTAATCGCCGGCACCTACACTCCTTTTTGCCTGATAACACTACGCGGCCCCTGGGGCTGGTCACTTCTTGCCATCAATTGGACGTTAGCTTTTTGTGGAATTGCCTACGAACTTACACTCGCCAAACACACTCGAACGCCATCGTTAATTATTTATATTTTGATGGGCTGGATGATTTTAGCTGCTCTGAAGCCACTGGCAATGGCGCTTCCTTTTGGCGGCTTAACATGGCTCACTCTGGGCGGCTTACTCTACACAGGCGGAATTGTTTTTTTTATTTTTGATGAAAAAATTAAACACTTCCATGGCATTTGGCACATGTTTGTCCTTGGTGGAAGCGTGTGTCAGTATATTTGTATTTTACTCTATTTAGTTCGTTAACTTTTCTCTTCCCAATAGAATGGTCCGATGATATCCCAGCCTATAAATGGAGGGATATTTTATGAAGCTATTTAAAAACATTTCTTATTTATTTGTAAGTTTACTTATTTTTACTAGCCTTAGTAGCAGTGCTGCTGAAAAAATACTCTTTATTTCTGACATTGATGACACGATTAAAATCTCTCACATTCGTTCAAAATCTGATAGTGCATCAACGGCATTTTCTAATTTTTCAACATTTACAGGGATGTCCGATTTATATAATCTTTTAAATCAATCATCAGACTTTTCGATTTATTATGTTTCTAATGCTCCTCAATTTTTAATGCATTCCAGTCACTCTAAATTTTTAAACCAATTTCAATTTCCACAAAGTGAGCATTTAAAAACTCGCGAAAATCTCTCTGATGATCAATTTAAAGTGAAAACGATTCTTGGTTTAGTAAAGAGCGAGTCTCCTGATATTCTCATCCTAGTTGGAGATAATGGGGAACAAGATCCCAACACCTTTCACACTATTCGTAGCTCACTAAAAAATTCTAAAATAAAAATTCTCACTTTTGTGCACTGGCTCTATCCTGAGTTAAATCTTCTTCGCCCTTCAAAATATTTAGATGATAATGACGTGGCCTACGTTACCCCTTCTGAAATTATTTTGCACTTAGAAGAAGCTGCAATTATTTCTCCATCAAAAGCCTCTGATTTCTTGTCCCAAAATATTTCGGATGTATTCAATGAAACGAGAGAGCCAAAAAAGAATACAAAAACATTTCCCGCCTGGTTTGATTGTCGTGGTTACCAATGGAAACACCCAGAGTCTCAATCTCAAAGTGCTTTAGCTCAACAACTCAAAAGCCTTTTAGCTCAGAAATGTTCATCAACGACTGACCCGTATTCGATGGAAGAATTGGCATTATCTCAACTAAACTAAATAATAATATAAACAATATTTTTGAGTCAAAAAATTCAAATAAAGGATAATAAACAAATGCCCTTTAAATATTTTCCCCTCTATGAAAAATCTAAAGATACTACTCACTACCGATTGATCACTAAAGATTTTGTCAAAACTGAAATCTTTCAGGGAAAAGAAGTTTTGATCGTTGACCCCAACGCGCTCACACTCCTCAGCGAAGAGGCTATCAAAGACGTCTCTCATCTATTAAGAGAAAGTCATTTAGAAAAACTTTCGGCGATCCTCAAAGATCCAGAGGCGTCTGATAATGATCGCTTTGTGGCACTCGACTTGCTCAGAAACGCGGTCATTGCGGCCGAAGGAGAATTCCCCTCGTGTCAAGATACAGGGACAGCCATTATTATCGGTAAAAAGGGAGAACTCGTACAAACTGGTGTGGATGATCAAGAGTATTTATCTGAAGGCGTTTATAATACTTTTCAAAAAAAGAATTTACGATTTTCACAACTAGCTCCACTCACCTTTTTTGAGGAAAAAAATACGGGCACAAATCTTCCGGCTCAAATTGATATTTATGCGCAACCAGGAAATGAGTATCATTTTTTAATGCTCACTAAGGGTGGCGGAAGTGCAAACAAATCTTATTTATATCAAAAATCTAAAGCTGTACTTAACCCTAAAGGCTTTGAAGCCTTTGCCAAAGAAGCTATGAAGTCTTTAGGTACTGCCGCTTGTCCCCCTTATCACTTAGTGTTGGTGGTCGGTGGCACATCGGCAGAAGAGACTTTAAAAATAGTCAAATACGCCTCTACTGGTTATCTTGACCAACTTCCTACGAGTGGCAATGAGGGCGGGCGAGCCTTTCGTGATTTAGAGATGGAGACTCTCGTGGAAAAGTGGGCACGGGAGACCGGAATCGGCGCCCAATTTGGAGGAAAATACTTTGTTCACGATGTGCGAGTCATTCGACTACCGCGACATGGAGCAAGCTGCCCAGTGGGAATTGGAGTGAGCTGTTCTGCCGATCGCAATATTAAAGCCAAGATAACTAAAGATGGTTTATTTATAGAACAACTAGAAACTAATCCTGCTCGTTTTCTTCCCGCGCAACAGAACAATGCCCAAGCAGAAGTGCTTTCGATTGATCTTAATCAACCCATTTCACAAACTTTGGCTTTATTAAGTAAACAAAAAGTAGCTACACGCGTGATGCTCAATGGTCCAATGATCGTGGCTCGCGACATCGCTCATGCAAAACTCAAAGAGATGGTGGATCGAGGAGAGCCACTTCCTGATTATTTTAAAAATTATGCTGTTTATTACGCTGGCCCCGCAAAAACACCTGCGGGTTACGCCTCAGGTTCGTTCGGCCCTACCACTAGTGAAAGAATGGACCCCTATGTTGGTTTATTTCAAAGCCTTGGCGCCTCGAAAATAATGCTCGGTAAAGGCAACCGAAGTCTTCCTGTAACAGAGGCCTGCCGACAGTACGGGGGCTTTTACTTAGGATCAATCGGAGGGCCAGCCGCGCGCTTAGGTAAAGAATGTATTACTAAAGTAGAAGTGTTGGACTTTAAAGAGTTGGGAATGGAAGCCGTTTGGAAAATTGAAGTCAAAGATTTTCCCGCTTTTATAATCATCGATGATAAAGGAAATGATTTCTTTAAAACCGTTATTAAATAAAAATTATTGATGAGCATAGAGGAATCAGCCTCTATCTACTTCCAGGATTGGCATCTTCGTTTTACTGATTATTAAAGGTCGTCATTTTCAGTTTTGCTTTTAATCTCTTGAAATCACTTTCTGTATTTAGAGTACAGTGAGCTATTTCATCAGGATAGTTATCTATAGTACCACCATTGTACTTTTTTGCGACTAATCTAATGAGACAACTTTTTTGTTCATTTTTAGATAAGTTATTGAAGTATTTCACTTTGTCTTTTGCATATTCAATTTTAAGACATTTAACGAACGGTTTATTTTTTGGAAATGGTGGTCTAATAGAGGGGATGCGATTTAATTTTTGTAGATTGTCTGTTATGCTGCTTTTACTTTTTTCTGGCATTTTAGATAAAATATTCTGCTCGTTATCATCTTTTCTAACATTATAATAATCAAATGCATTGTAGTTAAGATGCCTCGGTAATTTTTTATTACCAGGCTTTTCCCAAATTTAATGCTTAATTGGCGGTAAGTTTTCCATACTGGA
>CAZTDX010000089.1:0-12115 GCA_964612425.1 uncultured Pseudobdellovibrionaceae bacterium | reverse complement strand
AGTTTTACATTTATGAGCATTTTAGGAACTCAAGATTTTATTGGTTAGTTCAGTAGTATATATATCGGTCGATAAAAAATATTTATTCTCTCTGAAAGTGATTAAGCCTGGGTTCTGCTTTCTCACTCGGTTTAATAAATTGTTGAGACGATTTGCACCAACATCTGATTCAATTTTATTTCCATACAATGCTGAACAAAGTTCGGTTTTAGTTTGTGGTCGCTGAATGAGGAGATTGAGTAGTTGAACTTCTAGTTTTGTTCTGGGTTCTGGTAAAGATTCACTTTTGCGATCAATCCATGTTGTTGTGGTTGATAAGGAGTTCATGTTATTTTCTGGTTGATAAGAAATTTTAATTCTAGGAAATTTTTCTAACATTATTGCTATTGCTGATTTTACTTCTAAAAATGGAGAACCCATCGCGGCTTCAATATCTTGCTGCGCCTCTTTATAGGCTTCAATTTGGGCGTAAAGATAGGCGCGGTGACATAAACCCAATAGATGATCGAGTCCACCATGATTATGTTTTGAATACAAAGCCAGTGCACGGTTGGCATATTTCGTAGCCATGGCAAAAAGACTAAGACGCTGGTATTCTCGCGAAAGATTGAGCAGCGTATTTGCTATTGTTGGAAAATCCTGAATGGCTTTGGCTTCACGATAGGCATAGAGAAGATCAGAGAGATAATGTTTTTCTGGTCGGATGCAACTTTCTGATGCGATGGCGTTGGTTAAAGCACGCACAGCCTTTTTTTTGGCTCCAAGGCGCTTGAGTTCATGGAACGCCTGAAGGGAATATTCTATAGAAAGCTTATGCGCGTGAAGAGTCGAGGCCGCACTACTTAAAACAAATAAATACTCACCAAGCCATTGCGAAGGAATGTGACTTAAATTTGAAAACTCCTTCATGGTTTCTTCAGTAACTTGATAAGTACGGATTAAATAGCGGAGTTTGACGACTTGAAGTAATATGAAAAGTTCGGGATTTATTTTAATCAGTCGTTCTAGTTCGTGTTGATTATTGAGGAGTTCGAAGTCATTTCCCGTGAGATAGTTTAAAAGTACAGAGTGATAGTATTGCGTTTGAAAATTTTCAAACGCAAGTCCTCGCATGCTAGTGAGTTGATTAATATCAGAATCTAAAATCTGAATAAAGGTGATCATTAAATCCTCTAAATATATTTAATTTATGTATCATTTTAATATACCCAGATATTTACTTCAACTGTAATAAAACTGACACCTAATGAGACATGATATTTGATGGAAAATCACGACATCGTCTATAAAGTTGACACAGACGATGTCTCTTTTGGCTCAATATCACAATGATTCAATTTATAAACAAATACTATAGTTATTGCTTGGCATGCTTTGTGCCTCTTATAAAAACAGGGAGGAGCCATGGATATCAAAAAAATCACAATTATTATAGTAATCGCTCTGGGATTTTTTATTCATTGGAGCGGTCAGCAGCTCTCTCGTGGCCAAAGAAAGACTCCTCTGGAGACTGATGAGAGTTTTGTTAACTTCGTCATTCCTAAGTTGAAAGAATATATCCCAGGGTTATTTTTATGGGACCGTTCTTTTGTAGATAAAAGCAAGTATTCAGAGAAAAAAAATGAAGAGATTGAGAATGTAGAGAACACTGATCCCAACTCACCAAAAACAGCTCAAGGGGCACCCGTCGCTCCCAATAATGGAAAACCGACTGTTGCGGGAGCTGCTCTGCCAAAACCAGGTTTACCTAATCCTAATTTAAATAAGAACCCAACGTCTCCAGTGAGTCCTGAAGCTGAATCTCTGAGAAAAGAGGTTCACTCAAAAATGGAGAATGGAAAAACGCAGGATCATCCAGAAAATAATATGAATAATGATGGCAATGATACGGGTGCTAAATCCGCCGAGAATAACAATGCTGCGCCCATCGCTCCTGCAGATGATAAAAATACCAATGTGGATGGCAATAAAACACCCTCACATGCAAATAATGAAAGAAATTTAGAAGAGTCTGTGAGTGAGTGGAAATCAAAATTTTTAAGTCACCCAACGAAGGAATTAATGAATGAATTTGTTCATGATTATCAAAATGGAAAAGTAAGAAAAAAAGTTTTTTATCAAGTTGAAAGCGAGTTGATTAAAGAAAACAATCCTGAGATGCAAAATATTATGATTTATGGACTCGCATCGACTCCGAGCAAAGAAAGCTTATCACTTCTTTTAGAGAGCAAAGAAGAAGTTAATGGTAACTCTAATAGTTACTATAAATTGGTTCTCGATACTTATGCTAAAGAAGATAAATTAAAAGTGCTCTTTGAAACATTAAAAAGTGATAAACCTCAAGTCGTATTAGGAACGATTCCTTTGGTGGTCAAAGTGGGAAGTTCGCTAGTCACATGGACTTCCGATTTTAGCAGCCAAAGCGAACCATCTGGTGAGGTTCCTCGTGATCGTCGTGGTCACTCTACGGGAGTTCCAAGAAAAAGTTTGATTGATATAACAAACGCATTAAACAATTTAGTTGATTCTCATGATAACCAAATTGCCAGTGCCGTAAGAGATGCTTTGGTTAAATTAGATTATAACCCCAATGTGTTAAATCAGAACAAAGAAACAGAGGAACTCTAAAACGTAGGGAGTCAAGGTGATGCCTGAGACTAATAAGTCTCAGGCTAAAAGATTAAGACTTTCTAAAGATCCAGCTTTAAATCTAAAACGACAGGGCAGTGATCAGAGCCTTCGACGCGGTCCCAAATGTCAGCAGAGACTAAATACTTTTCCAAACCTTTAGAAACGGAGATATAATCAATTCTCCAGCCACGATTATTCACTCGGGCAAATTCCTTATAAGACCACCAGGAGAATTTTTGTTTCATAGTGGGGTTGAAGTATCGAAAAGTATCGATAAAACCTAAATTGATAAAGGCATCCATCCACTGACGCTCTTCGGGTAAAAAACCACTCACGGTTGAAAGTCGGATGGGATCATAAACATCTTCTGTTTTGTGAGCAATATTGTAATCGCCAACAAGAATAATTTCTTTTCCTTGTTGGAGTTTGATTTTTAAGTGCTCTAAGAGTCGAGACAGAAATTCTTGTTTAAATTGGTGGCGCACATCGCCGGAGCCACCGTTGGGAAAGTAAATATTATAGAGTAAAAAATGAGAATGTTCAGTGATAACAATGCGACCTTCGCTTTCGTATTCTGGGTACTCAATGCCTGTGGAAACAGCTAGGGGCTCTTTGCGACAAAAGGTCGCGACGCCGGAGTACCCTTTTCGTACCGCAGAGGACCAATAGTTGTAGGGATATTTCAAGGTTTGAATTTCTGGCTCTACTTGATCGCGATGAGCTTTTGTTTCTTGCAGACACAGAATGTCTGAATTGGCTCTTTCTAAAATCCCCATGAAGTTTTTTTTATATATAGCTCTTATGCCATTGACGTTCCAAGATATAATTCGCATGATTCTTTTTGATATAAAAAGCAGGACAAAGTCAATCATTCCTTGATTTTATGTGAAGTCCTTGATTTGATCAGATCTAGATAAAATGAAACAAACCTATTTCAACTATATTAAAAATCAATTTCCTGCATTGGCCGAAAGTTCTATTGAATTGCTTTCTGACAATTTAATTTCTCCCTATCAGTTAAAGCTACCCAAAAAAATTATGAACCAAGCAGAAGATGTGGTTAAAACTCTCTTTGCTCTGAGAGAAAACTCTTACTATCAATCCAATGTTTACCCAAGGATTCCGTCAGTGGCTCAGAGGGACCCTGGTAATAAATCCATTTGTATGAGTTATGATTTTCATTTAGACCAAAATGGTAATTTAAAATTGATTGAAGTTAATACCAACGCTGCCTTTTTACTCATGGGTTATTTTCTCTATGGTTATCGAAATCTGCCACAACCCGTGATAGATTTCACCTTGAATGAAATTAAGCAAAATATCTTAGAAGAATTTCAATTGAGTGAGATTAGCAGAAATCCCCTCTCATCGATTGCAATTGTTGATGATGCTCCATCCAGTCAAAAACTCTACTTGGAGTTTTTGCTTTTCGAACAACTATTTAATCAATTTGGACTTAAAGCTTTTATTGCCGATCCCTCAGAGTTAAAGTGGCAAGAGGGTCAACTCAATGTAATGGATCAGCGATTGGATTTCATATATAATCGCACGACGGATTTTTATTTTGAACAGAACACTCATGAGATGATGCGAGAGGCTTATTCTCAAAAGGCAGTGGCGTTGAGTCCTAACCCTCATGAATACGCTCTTTTGGCTGATAAGCAAAGGCTTATTGATTGGAGTTTGTGGTGTCGTGATCATAATTCGCCCTTTCATCATTCATTAACAAAAATTGCGCCACAACTTTTAGAGGCTACGATTTTAAAGGAACAAAACAGTTCAGAAATTTGGGCGCAAAAGAAAAAATATTTTTTTAAACCCATGGTATCTTTTGGATCAAAAGGCACGTATCGTGGTGAGGGCATTAGTCGTGTGCATTTTGATCAATTAAAAAATGCTCCCACTTTAGTGCAAGAGTTTTGCCCTGCCTCAGAACAAATTTTTGAAGCCAACGGATTTCCTTCTACAAAGTTAAAGTATGATCTGCGCTTTTATGCCTACAAAGATCGTATACAAATGGCCATTGCGCGTTTATATCAAGGCCAAGTCACCAATTTGAAGACACCATTGGGTGGATTTGCTCCAATAGAATTTATTTAGTTTCTGCTGCAAAAGGCCTACCTCTTCGGTGAAAAAATTACTTTATTTTGTTAACAATGCTTGTGGTCGAGCGACCATCGACAAAATTAAGGGAAAGCACTTTTCCACCATGAGCTAGCACAAAATCGCTTCCGACAATGCTTTCAGGTTTCCAATCGCCGCCCTTAACTAAAATGTGAGGTTTAATCTCTTTTATTAAATTGAGGGGAGTATCTTCATCAAAAAGTATCACAAAATCAACGCAGCCGAGAGCAGATAAAATCTCAGCGCGGTCATCTTCAGTTTGAAGGGGGCGGGTGGGTCCTTTGAGTCTCTTTACGCTAGCATCAGTGTTGATGCCAACGATGAGAAGATCTCCTAATTTTTTAGCCTCTTGTAAATAGCGAATGTGACCTACGTGGAGGATATCAAAGCATCCATTAGTAAACACAATTTGTTTTTCATGCAATAAAGAAGGTATAACGCTTTTTATTTGATCTCTCGAAAGTACTTGTCCCACTTAAAGTCACTCATTCGGTTTTTTGTTTATGGTTACTGCTTTTTATAGAGTTTAAGACCTGAAAATGTTCCCAGGTAATCTTTGCGCATAATTAATGATAGTATGGGTAAAATAAAGAGACCCGTACATAGTGCTATAAGGCTTCGTCCGAAAACTAAAAAGTTAAAAGAGATTTTGTCTCTTTGTTCGTCAGTTCCGACCTGAATATCAAAAATCAATTCCCCCAAGCTAGATCCTAAAAACAGTCGTGTTAAGCACATATAGGCTAAACACATTATGGTTGCCATGATTGGTAGACTGAGCCAAAGCTCGATATCATCTGGACTTTCAGTTATAATTTTTATGAGATCGACTTTCGTGATTAATAGAATAGCCATGAGTGAAGATAATACGAGAGCCAGAACCAGCATGGCGTCGACGATGAAGGGACTGAGCATCCAGGGAAGAGGAGTTTCCTCTTCTATTTCTAAGGGCATAACAGGATTGATGATCACTTGTGGCTTTTGGGGTAATTCTCTTTGTTGAGTTCCTTTGGAGATTTCTTTTGGAGCCTCTTTGGATTTTTTAAAATTACGAACTAAATCATCAATGACTTCCTTGGAGGGTGTTTCCAGTGCGCTGGGCAAAATTTCCTTTTTAGGAAGTGGTGATTTTAAGGACTTTGTTGTCAATTCTCCACTTGATTTTAGTTCTGCTGACTCTAGATTTAAAGACACCGGAAGAGATTCGTTGGGTTTAGTATTTTTTTTGGAGCCTTCTTTTTTATTATGAAAGCCAAGTCCCTCTGTTAATGGTTTAAATGTGAATTCTTCCATTGACGTCTCCATCATCTTAAAAACTTTTATATTTCAAATTCATACTTTAAGCTTGAGACTAAGGTCATGCAAGCGGTTTCCACTCGTAAAACTTGATCGCCTAATGTGACTGGCACAAGGTCGAGTTTTTTAAAGGCTTCGATTTCTTGGTCGGAAAACCCGCCCTCACTACCTACGAAAACATTAATTTTTTGAATGATAGAGTTGCCGTCTACTTGAGAACTTGAAGTCGATTCAGAAACTGCCGCAGCTCTAGACTTCTTCAAATAGTCTTTTAATGTGCAGGGAGATTCGCCTTCGTAGGCGATGACGTTTAAGGATTTTATTGGGCTCGGACTCTTGAGCGATTCTAAAATAGACGTTAGCGTTTGCACTTCTTGAATCTGAAGTAGGTCACTTCGTGCGCTTTGCTGCATAGCTTGCAAGATAATTTTTTTCCATCGCTGAATTTTTTCGGAGGGAAATTGCGATTTTGTCCTAATGTGACTGTAGTCAGAAAGAAAGGGAATGATCGTTTTTACACCCATTTCCACGGACTTTTCCACAATCGATTCAAAAGTGGGTACTTTGGGAAAACTTAGATAAAGATGAATATGGGGGAGCTTCAGCGAAGGGATGGAGCGTTCTTCCAGAACTTTTACGCTGGAAGATTTTTTACCGACATTAAGGACGACCACCAGGTAGGCCCACCCGGACTCATTGATCAGTTCAAAATGTTGACCTTGTTGGAGACGGCAAACATCAAAAATATGATGGTAAAGGTCACCTTGAATGGTCAAGTCCTGGTTGATTTCTAGTTTTTCATTTAAAAAATAGCGTCGCATAAATTTTTACGAATGAGATAATAAAAATCCAACCCACTCATCCTTAGTGAGTCGCATTTCAATCTTTAAAGAGGTGTTTTGCAAAAACTCTTCCATAAAACGATTTTCACGCTCCTCCAAAATACCGGTGATAATTAAATAACCTCCCTTTTGCGTGACTCGACATAAATCGTTTTTGAGTGTCAATAAAACACCATCAATAATATTAGCAACAACAAGGTTATAAGTTTCAGGGATTTCCTCAAGGAGAAGATCAGGGATGTTAATATCAGGAACCTGATTGCGAGAAACATTTTCTCGGCCCACTCGTCGAGCTTCTGGGTCAATATCAATTCCGGTTACGGACCTTGCCCCAGAAATTTTGGAGAGCATAGCCAAAATGGCGGTGCCAGTTCCTACATCGAGAACCGACCAAGAGGAGGTCTCGCCCACTCGATTTTTAAAGGCTCGGTAAATAAGAGCAGCAGCCATTTGTGTGGTGGCATGAGTTCCTGTACCAAATGCCATCCCGGGGTCGATAAACAAAGGCGATTCAGCTTCTGGCGGCGACTCAAACCATGAGGGCACCACCCAAAAAGGCCCAACAAGGCGAAAGGGCTTAAACCCTTTTTTCCATTCCTCAAGCCAATCTTTATGGACCTCTTCTATAATTTCGTAGGAAATGGATTCGCTCAATTGCTTAAGGGACTCGAAGTAATCGGAGTCTGGTTTTGTAGTAAAAAAAACATCGACGTCATGAAAACGTTGCGGGCGAATCTCAGGATCATAAACAAGATCTTTTTGTACATAGTTGAGTGCTTCTGAGAGTCCTTCGCATTGATGCTGAAAACTTAATTCAGTAACGTCAGACTCAAGGCTCGCGGGTATTTTTTTAATGCGAACTTTAAAATAAGTTTCGTTAGGGGAGCTGCTTGTACTCATGGTTAGGCCCTCATATGAAGATTAGAGCGAGGACCTTATCGATAATTTTTAAAGTTGTCAGCAAGCATTTCGCAATAAAAGATAATCTATATAGACCCTTCCATATTGGGATCTGCAGTTGCAGAGGAGGGCGACTGACCAGACGCTGGCACTTGAGGTGGAGGCGTTAGTGACGGTGCAGAAGGCGAAAAGGCAGGAGTGGTCTCTTGAGTGGCGTTGTCTTTGATAACTGTGGGTTTAGCGTCAGTGTTGGGAGAAGAAAGGGTTGCTGAAGCGGTCGATAATGGTGGAGGTTGTGCCACAACCGGCGAGGGAGCGGCTTCTTTTGAAGGGCTTGAAGGAACTGTTACAACGGGGGAGAGTAAATTCGAAGAGTCGTTAGCTCCCGCAGGCGCACCATTTTGGGCTGGAGACTTTTGATTAGTAATTTTTTCAGAGGGGAGAGTGGTATTGCTGCTGCGACTACTTTCGTGTTTTGGTTCTTCGCTTTTTTTACTTTCAATGACTTGCATGCTATCTCTAGGTAAAACTTTGTTTGGTTTTGCTAAATAAGAATTTTCCAGACTAATAAGGTCACCCATCATAACCCCTGGCTGATCGAGAACGGGATCATTTTTGTAGTTTGCTGTTTCATACAAACGCGCAATAGAAAGCTGATCCTGGACATAAATTATTTTTAGCCACGCGACAGGTTCGAGTATTTTTAGCGCTTGGTCTTGAGCTTGATTATTTTCACGTAAATTGATCCATCGAACGACGGGAACAACAAGATTTGTTTTTAAGCCATTTTTTGTTCCGCCAGAGATATAATAGTCTTTGTAGATGGGTTCATCATCTGTCATGGGAATATTTCGTTTAACCTGAATCACATGGATTTCTGCGCTTAACGCAACAGATGTGTGAATTAAAAATATGAGAAGGCTCAATAAAATCCTTTTCATGGTCTCCCTTTCCGTGGAGTTTACCATCCTAGTATTTTATGCACCTTCCTGGTGGCACTGACGATTCTTCTTCGGTGCGCCGGATTTAAAATTAAGTCCAGGAGTTTCCACGGTGCCCCGCAAGACTTTAGATCTGAAAGTGAGAATCAATTCAATACCGCCAAAAAAATGACAAAAAAAATCAAAAACGATTCTTAAGTCTCGTAAAGAGACACACCCACACACCGATAGAAAAGCGTCAACAGTATGCCATCAATTTAATTTTCAAGAGTGGCAAAGAAAGGGGGCGCATCAAGGAAGAAGTTTAAAAAACATTTTGGAAGTTTAGTTCTTTTTAAAAAGGTTGAGCTCGGATGCTCTACTTAAAACATATCACAAGGAGGCGATTTTGAAATTTAATAAACCATAGTAAAAGGGGATAAATATGGGATTTAGAGTAACGACAAACATTGCTGCGATCAATGCGCAGAGAAATCTCGTTGGTTCACAACGAAATATCGGTAAAAGTATGAGTCAATTAGCGAGCGGAAGCAGAATTAATATTGCTGCCGATGACGCTGCCGGATTAGCGATTTCTGAAAATATGAAAGCGCAAATCAGATCAGTTCGACAAGCCAATCGTAACGCTAACGATGGTATTTCCATGGTGCAAACAGCAGAGGGTGGTTTGAATGAAGTTTCAAACATTATCGTTCGTTTGCGTGAATTGGGAATCCAAGCGGCATCTGATACTGTTGGTGAAACTGAGAGAGGTTTCCTTGACAAGGAAGTTCAACAGTTAAAGGATGAAATGCAAAGGATTTCTAACGTAACAACTTGGGGAAAAACAAAATTATTGGACGGCTCTACACCGGCTTTTGATTTCCAAGTTGGTATCTACAATAATGAATCAGAAGATCGAATTTCATTTGATGCTAGCAGCAACGTTGCAACACTTGATGCTTTGGGATTAGCAGATGTTAACTACACAACAAAAGAGGGTGCGCAATCAGCGTTGGCGTCTCTGGATACGGCCCAGTCTACGGTTAACGGAATGCGCGCGAATCTGGGAGCTCTTCAAAATCGTTTAACATCAACAATTGATAACTTGGCGGTTAGTGAAGAAAATTTGAGTGCAGCGAATTCTCGTATTAGAGATACCGATGTGGCTCAAGCTTCTGCAGAGATGACTCGCAATAACATCTTATTGCAAGCATCAACTTCCACTTTAGCACAAGCCAATCAAGTGAACCAATTAGCGTTAAAATTGTTAGGCTGATCAAGCAGTTAATAGTTTTTAACGACTCAATAGAATTTGTGTAATTCTAAACAAGAGCTAGCATAAAAATGCTAGCTCTTGTTGTTTTTGCGGAATGAAAAAATGATGTGACTAAGTACATGTTTGATGCGATTCTTCGTTGAATCGCTTTTAAATATAATGTGTGGAGTTGAAAAAATGAAAAAACCGTTGGGAAAATATATTAAAATTTTGGGTTTCAGTTTACTCATCTTAGTCATTTTTATATTAGCTTTAAATTTAAAAGATGAAACTTTAAATCCAGAAATCATCGAGTTGCTGAATAAAACAAAGGCGCCTATGTCGGATCAGGAAGCAAAGTCATGCGCCATGGCGCTTGCGCTGACGATTGATGCTGAAGCTAACTTTGAAGAAGAGGGTCTTAAAATCTATCGAAAATTAGAGAAGACTGATGATATCAAGAGTCTAGTGGATATTCAGACCAAAAATAAAAATTCGAGTTTGAGCACTGTTAAACAAGTACAGTTGTTAGAGAAGTGTGACAAGGCTTGCAAGTTGAGTCCAAAGGAAATGGCACGCATTGAAGGTGAATTGCTAACACAAAAAATATTTATAGACCGTTTAGAGAAGATTATTAGTGCAGGTCCAATAAATTGCAAAGTGCCGGCAAGTCTTTATAAACTACAACCCTTTAATTTATTTAAAACCATTAATAACCTTTTGCTCTACTACAAATTAAAATCCTTAAAAGATAAGTCATTTAATTTAATATCAAAGTTAGCTGACGTAGACACATTTTTAGTGAATTCGTTAAATACGACTTCTTATTCTTTAGTAACTGGCCTTATTTATGCTGCTGACGTTTATAGAACTCGTGAAATGATCAAGAGCGAAAAGGGGACAGCTAAGTTCTTAAAGCCTCTCGAGAAGCTAAGCTATGAACTCATAACTAAACAAATTATTGATGGAGAATTTAAAGCAGCTTATTTTCTTTTAAATCAACCTATGGGAGGAGATTTTCTTTCCTACTCAGAAATGTATAATATAGGAGACAAGATTTTTGAACTTAGAAGTAAGTCGATATATGCAAGCATGATTAATCCAACAATCAATTATTTTTATTTAAAAAATGCGACTATAAATGAAGAGCTCGTTCAGCTCCGAAAGTCTCCATGGCAGCCTTGTATTGGTCAAAAAGATATCGCATGCGACGCTGAAGGTAAGCCGTCTCTTATGTGGATGAGAAATCCTGTTGGTAAACCTTTTTTATTTGTAGTTTCAAGTAATCTACCAGAAAATTTTAAAAAATTAAAAAAGAAAGTGGATTCGATTAATAATATAAAACTCTAATATAGTTTCAATACTGATGTTTCTAGGAACAAGTTGCCAAAATAATTCTTCAAAAGGCCAGAAAAATCAGGTCATGGAGGAGTTTGCGGGTATTTGGATAATGGAAAATAAGGAAGAAAATTCTTCAGATTCAGAAAAAACAGGACAAGCTTTCTGAAAAATTTGAATCAAATTTTACCGCTTTTATTATCACTAGCAAAGGTATTATTTATCATAATGAAGCATCATTTAACAGTAAGGATATTGAAAATCAAGCAAAGGTAACAAGTGTGGAGTGGTTCCAGTTGAATATTGTAAATTCCAATACTGCCCAATTATATTTAACTGAAAATGCAATTGAAAAAATTAGATCAGAAGGTCATAGAGACGGCCGTAGCTCATAATGAAAGATTAAAAGTATTAAATTTGGTTGCCGGAAATGAATACGAATTAGTGAGTGTAATTAAAAATTATACACATAATGGAAAGCCGGCAGTTGGGTATATTGTTTAATTTTGAGAAAGTCTAAATGGCCTAAAGCTTTCCTATTGGCCTAGATTCACTTAAATTATCCTTGTATAATATACATATATTGTATATTATACAAGGATAAGGATGGATTATGGAAAGATTGGCGAGTCAGCAACTGCAGAAGTGGAAAAATAAAACCCGAAGAAAACCTCTTCTTTTAAGAGGAGCACGTCAAGTTGGTAAAACATGGCTCGTAAGGAATTTTGGAAAGAGTTACTCTTCTTTTGTTGAAATCAATTTAGAAGAGCAACCAGAATTAGTATCTCTCTTTAAACAGTATAAAGGAT
>CAZTDX010000088.1:0-12343 GCA_964612425.1 uncultured Pseudobdellovibrionaceae bacterium | reverse complement strand
AAATTGAAAAAACTCATCGTTGCCTCGCTCAAATCTCACTCAACGTAGGGGAACTACGCTTTCGTTCGATTTGAGCTTCGGGCGCCTCGATTTTTTTAAATTTGGCGGCACCGAAAAGAGTTTTGCTATTGCGATTAACTAGACTCTTTCTTTTTTTAAAAGGAGATGAAAATGAAATTCAAATCGAGTCACATATTTTATCTGATGGTTGTGGTAGTTGTGTCTTCTGTTTATTATTTTGATTATTATCGCGGTGAAGAAAAGGAAAAACAAAAAGAGAAGGACGCTGTCCTGATTCCTATTCTTAAAGATGATATTGCCAAAGTCGAATTAAAAAATAGTAAGGGTGATTTGGAGCTGATAAAGACAGACAAGGGTTGGACGCTTAATAAGCCCGTCGTCGATTTAGCTGATGCCGATGAATCCAACGCTTGGGTGCAATCCCTCACAACCGATAAATCAGTGGAAAAAATTGGTGAAGAGGAAACATTTGATTGGGCTACATATGGACTTGATAAGCCCGCAGATACAATAGTCGTGACTTCTAAATCAGGACAAAAGATTCAACTTCAAATTTCTTCCAAGAAGAGCATCGACGGGGATCCATTTATCAAAAAAGATGAAGAAAAGGTGGTTTATGTTGGTAACGCCGTTTGGTCTGCTCACGGCGAAAAGTTAGCAAAAGAGTTACGAGACAAGCGACTTTTAAGAGAGGAGCTTGGGGATTTAGAATCTGTTTCTATTGCTCAAGGCAGTGGAGAGTTGAAACTCAATATTAAAGAAGGACGCTGGTTTGCGGTGAGCCAACCAACATGGGCACTGGATCAAACTAAGACCCGAGAAATTGTTAATGTTGGGAAAGAATTAAAAGCGACAGAACATGTATTGGAAAATGATCCTAATCCTACGGAGTTCAATAATTTCGGTTTTTCTAGGCCACATCTAAAATTAACTTATTATTTAAAGGGTGGCAAAACAACTTCTATTGAGTTTACAGAGGATAAAAGTAAGATGTGGCATGCTTGGGCGAGAGATTTAAAAAAAGTAGCCAAAGTTGATAGCATGCTTGTGCAAAAATTAGTTAAATCTAATTTGACTGATCTTCGAGACAGAGAGGTCCCTTTTAATTTTAATAAAGACGAAGTAAAGAAAGTTAATATCATTACAGAAAATAAAATTGAGCTCTCTAAAGAGGGCGACAAATGGAAGGCCTCTGTGCCAGGAACTGTCGAGGAGAGTGAGGTGACACAACTCCTTGAACGGTTGAAGCAACTGCGAGTAACTGAATTTATGGATGGCAAAACCTCAGCCCCAGGGCTAGAGTCCTCTCAGAAGCAATTTATATTAGCTGATCAAACAGGAAAAAATTTATGGGATTTAAAAGTAGGAAGTTCTTTCAAGAAAAAAGAAAATAAAATTGAAAAAACTTACTTTTACGTTAAGTCGTCTACCTATCCAGATGTCTTTGTGTTAAAAAGCGATGATATTGCGGCACTTACAACTGACAAACTCATTAAAAAAGAAACTCCTCCCACTAATACTCCAGACAGTAATAACAAGAAGGCACCAACTCAAGAGAAACCCACTGAAAAAAAGAATGAGGAAATAAAAACACAGTGACGAATATTTATAAAGTAAAGTCACCAACTCGAATTGATTTGGCTGGGGGAACATTAGACCTCTGGCCTCTTTATAATTTTTTTGGTGGTGCTAAAACCGTTAACATAGCTATTGATATTTTTACCACTGCTGAGTTAGAAATTCTTCCTAACGATTCCTCCATCACTTTTGAATCGATGGATTTAAATAAAAAAAAAGTTTATATAAGTTACGAAAAATCGCTTCAAGATACGGATTCCGATTTTGCCTTATTTAGAATCGTCACAGATTTTTTTAAACCTCAATTTGGATTTAAATTAAAAACTTCATCCGAAAGCCCTGTGGGTGGAGGATTGGGGGGAAGCTCAAGCCTACTCATCAGTATGTTGAAGGTTTTTGCTAAGGCCACTTTGCAAAATCCGTTCACGAGCGTGTCTCATTTGGTCGAAGTCGCTCACAATTTAGAGGCTCAACTCCTGCTCACACCAACAGGAACTCAAGATTATTACCCGGCTGTTTCTGGCGGTATTAATGTGTTGGAGTATTCGGCCACAGGAATTAAACAAAATGTCTATGACCATAAAAATATAAAAGAAATTGAAGATCGGATGCTTTTAGTTTACACCGGTCGGTCTCATCACAGTGGAATGAATAATTTTGAAGTATTGCAAAAATCAGTGGCTCGAGATCCGCAAACCATCAGAGCCCTTTCAAGTCTTCGATTAGTTGCCGAAGAAATGAGTGGAAAAGTTCGTGCTGGACACTGGCATGAGCTTGGAGAACTCTTTCGCCGGGAGTATGCCGCGCGGATTCAATTGGCTCCCGCAATAACAAGTCCTGAAATTGAAAAACTCCATAAAATTTCTTTAGATGCTGGTGCCGAAGCATTAAAAATTTGTGGCGCTGGTGGCGGAGGCTGTGTCTTAATCTGGAGTTATCCTGGACAAAAAGAAAAACTCCAAGAGCTTTGCCTTCAGTCAGGATTTCAACCATTAAAAGCAAAGCCACACTCCAGTTTGGTTAACGAGTGATATGGCAAAAAAAATTAAGAAAGCCAAATCTCACAAAAAAAAATTATTAAATAAAAATACATCGGATTTAATTAAAAAACACTCTGTCCCTTTTGTGCGATTTATGGGGCTTTCTCTCGGGGGTGGAAAATCAGATCGTACCGTTTTAACGGTTTTAGATTATTATCTCGATCACAAAAAATTAGTAATAAGTCGAGTCATTGATCGCCTACGCTCTGAAGGAGAAGTCTCCGCTGATTTAAAATTATTTGAAACAATTCAAGAGTTCAAAAACCATCTTGAAATTCTTGCAATGGACGTTCCGCTGAGTGTCCCCAAATGCTTTCGATGTGATTTGCCTTGTCCTGGTTTTGAAGTTTGTGAGGAGCCTGAGATTGTTTGGATGTGGAAGCATTTTAAAAGTGATTTAAAAATAAATAAAAATCATCGACTCTTCACTCCCTACACTCGTCGATGTGCTGAAATACAGTGGTCCAAGGAGTTGGAGGGGAGCTGGAGTATTGGTGACGCCTTGGGAGCAAATCAGGCTCCCTTGCTTGCCAGAGGTCGATTTTTAAGTCGGCGCCTTAAAGCAAACCGAAAATTAAAACTCATTGAAGTTCTACCACGATTGAGTTTGCTTCGGTGGTCTCATAAACAAAAGTTATTAAAATATATTGTAGCAGAAACAAGAAGTTCAACGAAGGGAATGGAATCCCGTGAGTATGTGTTAACAAAACTGAGTGAAGAGCTTGATCTTTTTATTTATGATCAAGATAAAAATGTATTTTGTGATTCTCTTGTGGCATTTGATAGCCTGTGGGCGGCACTAACTGCTTTTTGGAAGTATCAAAATAAGTGTGAGTTACGTCCTAAAAGTTTTCCAACGGCTGAGCAGTGGATAGAAGTGCCGAAATTAACCGGCAATTAAAAGATTAAAGCCTTCTTTAGAGTTTACATCAATTATTCAGAGCAGTTTAGGCCACTTTTACTTTATCAGCATGTTCGGCTTCATAAGAAGAGTAGGGCGTTGAAATCTCTGTTACATCTCCTGTTTCTGATTTGTAGCCGATCACTTTATAAAGATTTAAAGGTTCTGATTTTCCTTTGACCTCAGCCGCTCCAGCTTTAGTAAGCGCAAATTCATTTCCAACCACTTTGGCCGTAGCTTCGCTCACAAGCAAGTCTGTGCCAAACGCTTTTGTTGAACTTTCAATTCGAGAGGTCATGTTAACCGTATCGCCGATGACGGTGTACTCCATACGATCATCAGAACCAATGGTTCCAGAAATTGCAGGTCCGGTGTGAAGTCCCATTCCAATTAAAATTGGTGGCTGTCCTTTGGAAATTCTTTTTTGATTTAATTCGCCTAAAGCGCGGCGCATTTCTAAACAGGCTCGCACGGCGTTCTGAGCATCACGCGATGTAGTTTTGGGAGCACCCCAAACGGCCATGATCGCATCGCCGATAAATTTATCAACAATGCCATGATTCTGTTGAATGATCCGCACCATGATAGCAAAGTATTCATTGAGCATGCCGACGACTTCTTCTGGAGTGCGACTTTCTGAAAAAGAAGTAAAACCACGAATATCACTAAAAAAGACGGTGACTTGTTTATTCGAGCCACCAACGCCCACTTGTTTATTAAGTAAATCTTCAGTGATGGTTGATCCATGGAATTTAGAAAATAAAGTCTTAACTTTATCGCGCTCTTTTAATCCTTCAGTCATATTATCAAAAGCTTTTGCTAAATCCCCTACTTCATCTTTTGAGCGGATCACACGTCTTGCGGAAACACCAAAATTTCCTTTAGCAACGACTTTAATAAGACCTGCTAATTTTTCAATGGGATTGGTAATCGTCATCGAAAATATAAAAACTCCCAATAAAGAAATTGAAATTAAAATTCCTAAAAAGAAAAAGGCCCCATGACGAACCTTCCTGGCGGGCAAAAGAATGACATCTTCAGGAACGAGGCTGATGACAAATGTATTCAGTGTTGATCGAACAAATGTTCCATAAAAGTAACCCTTTTTCTTGCTATCATAAAATCGATTTTGGTTATTTGGCTCTTTACTATTGATCGCCATACTAACGATAGGATGATTACTTAAATTAGTTCTATTTATAGATTCATTATCATCTTGGTGGGCTAAGGTGATTCCTTTTTCATCGACTAAGAAGAAAGTACGATAGCCGTTAGAGCCAAAAGATTTTTGTAAGCGTGCTAAGCTATAATCAGCAATAACTATATGAGAAACCTTGCCCTGATTGTCTTTGGCCAACGGTAATCCAATTGTAAAAAGTGGAATACCTTTTGGTACACTGGAGTTTTGAATGAGGACTTTGTTTTGTATCACATCTTGAGTGGGAAAGTTTTGTGACTTTCTGAGTTGATCAATGTAGGAAGAATCATACTTATAGGTCGCAAATCGTTCAGAGTCTGTTAGTCGTTTTAGGAGTTTTAATTTTTGAGTATTGGGATCAACAGAGTAGAGATCTAAGGCATAAATATCTTTACTTTGCTTAAAGGCAGAGTCGAGCTTGCTCTCCGAATCTGATGAAGTCTCAGCTTGTGAGTTCAAGACGAGAGTTCCGAGATTTCTAGCTTTTTCAATTGAATTTTCAATTATATAATTTATTTCGTTGGCTTTGGAAAACGCTAATTTTAAATTAATGTCTTCTTCTTGGTAGCGTGAGGTTTTTTCAAATTCATTAGTAGACCAAATTGTAATTGGCAAGGCAGCAAAGAGAAGTAAGATGATTGTGATCAAATTTGTTTTTACAAAAATTGGAAAACGCATTGGCTCTCCTTGTATTTACTTGTTGTCAAACCATGAACTTTCATAAAATCAAATATCCCATTCTAAATAAAAATTTAAATATGTTCCCACGACAGAACTCTCGTTGAACTGATGACCTTCGGCGAGCATGGAAGAATCAGACACTTTATATTTAATGACATCTTTTCTGTACGCCATCCCAGCTAAGCCTGTTGTCTTTGTGTTAAGCCTCAAGCTTCCGAGAAGGCCCAGTTGGTAGCTGGGTTCTGATGAGGGGGACTTGCCACCAGGAGCGCTCCCCTGGAGAGGAAGATAAATTCGACCATTAGCCTGAAGACCTAGGCGAGAATTAATGGGAAGCCAATATTCTCCTCCAGCATGAAAACCAAAGGCTTTTATTTGACTAATTGTATATACACTTTTATTGTTTATATCACTAATGATTTCAGGTAACTCTTTATAATAAGCACCAGCAGAGGCTCGAAACTCTCCGGCATCAGTAGAAACCCAACGATAGATTCCGTGCAATTCGGTACTTGGGTATTTATAATTTTTGTTATCAATTAAAAACCCACTGTAATCAATAATTCCTAAAAAACCATAGGGGGAACTTTTATCGAGAAATCCCATGCCGAGTCGACCCGTTCCTCCCAATCCTTGAAATCGAGAGCTGCTACCTTGATCCCAGTTAGTAGAGGAATAGGTAATTTGAGTGATGAGGTAGCTTGCGATAAAGTACCAATCATTAGTTCGATCTATCGATTTTCTTAATAGAGCAAAATGCTCTGCCGCTGGGGTTCTCTCGCCATTGGCTACATCAAAATTAATTGAATAAGTATTAGAGCTTTCACGAAGATTTGCGTGAGCTTGTACAGTCAGTTTATATTCTCCGCCTTTCCAGCTAGGATCAAAAACAAGTTGTGTCGTAGTAATTTTATTTTCTTTAAATTTTTTCCATTGTCTAGAACTCGCTTTTTTATAAAGAGTATAAGTGTAATAATCTGCCAAATTGATATTTTTCCAACTTAATTGTCTTACAAAGATTGTTTCTGGGTAGTTAATTTTGGGCGTTTCTAGTTTTTTGCCAATCACTGTAAATGGAATAATTTCCTCAAATGGTTCACCTTCATTTCCTTCTTTATCAAAGCCTTTAATGCTCCATTGATACTTTCTAGCGACTGGGACTTTTAATTTTACTTCAAATTTGTTAGTTTCCATGTCTTGCAGAAAGCTTTTGGAATCATCCTCAATATGAATAACATATCGAGAAGCTTCACTTTGCTCTTCCCATTTTAGTTTTAAATCATAGGTGTCAATTTCTTTTGAGTTAATGGCTTCATTATCAATGGGGGAGGTGGGTTTTGGGGCATAAAGCTTAACATAGAAACTTTCGCTCTTACTCCAGTCTCCGGGAACACCTCGCTTATCACGAGAGCGAAGTCTCATGGAGTATTTTCCAGGTTTTAATTCACCATTCCACATTGGTTTTTCCGTTTTAAATAAAAAGGGATTTGATATGCCATCTTTTCTCTCGATGGGAATAATTTCTATTTCATAAGATTTAGCTTCCTTGATCGAACTCCATTCAAATTCTGTACTTCGACGTGATTTATTAACTTGTGTTAAACTTTGATTGAGAATTTGTCGGGGAGGCATATTGTCTGGAATTGAGGATTGTTCCATCTCTTCAGCGAATCCAAGGGACGCTAAACTAAACAAATTAAGTATAAAAATAAATAAAAACACTATCTTCATTAATTAACCTTAATTTTCTTTAATGTAGGAGCCTTGACTTCGCTCTTGTTGGGCACTTGAAGCATTCTCTTTGCTCCAATCTCTCCAGGACGACCATATTTATCCATTGCATTGATTTGAACTGAATAATTTCCTGGCATTAAATTAGAAAGTTTTAGCGATTCAGCCGTTGAAGTTTGTTGTGAAATAATTTTCTCATCTGCATCTCTAATAGTAATATTGTAATTAGTGGCTTCATCAATGGGTGACCACTTTAAATTCACAGAGCCATCGGGCCGCGCTAAAAATTCAGAGGCATCGTCGGGTAAAAAGCGAGGTGAGGAAAGCTGCGGTAACATTTGAAGTGAGAAGGTTCTTACGTCTGAAGTCCCCATCACTTCACCGTCTTCATCTAGAGCTCTTATGAAAGCTCTATATTTTCCAGGTTTATCAAAAGTTTTGTCAAATTTCAATTGATAGGCCTCAAAGGGGGCAGCCTTTGCTAGATCTGCACCTTCAGGAGCAATAAACACTTTCCATTTACTGACTTTATCTGCATATTCAGAGTCCCACTGCAGGCTGAGCTTAGGGTCACTATTCACATAATGTTGTATGAGAGGAATTTGAGGATTCCAGGCAATGGGAACTTTAACCTGAACTTTTTCATTAATAAAGAATTTGTAAGTAGGGCTTATGAGCGGACTTCCGCCATCGTTTGGATAACCTGTCAATTTCCACGTATATGTGCCTAGAGGTAAATTGGGAATGTCTTGAGAGTTTTGTGATGCTGATATTTTTTTACTAAATACAATTTGATTGTTTTTTTCACTATTTAATTCAATGAGGACGTCTTTAAAATCAGAAGGTGTGTTCCAACGGAGTGTGATATTTTCGCTGGGTTTACGGGTTTGAATGGTGAAGTTAGGTTCTGGTGCAATTGGAGTTGGTGGAAAACGTCCCACAACTTCTGTTTTATATATTGGACTTTCAACCGTGGAGTTTGTCTTGTTTGGATCTGTGGCTTTGAGTTTCCAATAATAAATTCCAGGTTTCCAAACAACTTGAAATTTTTCAGGTGAAAGTTTTTCAACGGATGTGGGAGAAAGTTTTTTTCGACTACTTCCGCTTTCAAGAGAGACTTGAAGATGAGGAGCAAACCCCAGCCATTGAATAAGAACTGGCGATGGTGTTATTGCATTTGTATAAAAGGGTTTTGAAATATCAGGAGATAGAATTTTAACTTTTTCTGTATGAACGGTGACTCCTGTTCTACCAATTCCACCCTCTTTACCTTCTTGAATGGATTCTGCCTTGCCACCAGATTTTAAGTACTGGGCTGCACCTTTGATAACTTTTAAATCAAGTTTGTCTTTGGAGGAACCTGATAACTGTGCAGCAGATTTTGATAAGTCCACTTTACCTTCTAGTGAGTTAAGTGTGATTGAACCCTTATTATTCTTATCAACGCCGTTTACAAATAATGACCCTTCCAGTAGTTCTAAATTAATGTCTGATTCTTGCTTTTGAATCACAATCATAGAGTCTGCTTCAAGGTCAATGTATCGTTCGGAGCCATAAAATTTTATGCGCGCTTCAGAGTTACTGGAGGTTCTCACAGAATCACCGGAGCGAAGTCGATCCATTTCTTCGGCGGGTTCCCAAAGCGCTTTGCTCGCTCCTTTACGGTGAGTCTCCTGTTTCGTTTTCGAAATGTAAGCTATGATATCGGCTTCTGAATCACCGAGAGATTTTGGTTCATTTTTAATATGCCAGAAATAGGTGAGTGTACACCCTAGAGTTGAAACAAAGGCAGCTATTAAAATCCGTTTCAGACTGGAATCCAATGATCCTCCACATAATGACGGCAAACAAATTCACTTTAATTACCATCTTATATTTCGGAAATTCTTATAGAATTGTTAGGGGGTTAGAAGGTGTTTTCTACATTCACTGAAGGATCTGGACTGGCTTTTGTGTGAGTTTCAAATAAATTATTCCCTGGCCCTCGACAAGTGGATAGTCGATAGGACCAGGCTAAAAGAGAGAATTTT
Source organism: uncultured Pseudobdellovibrionaceae bacterium (assembly GCA_964612425.1). Lineage (GTDB taxonomy): Bacteria > Bdellovibrionota > Bdellovibrionia > Bdellovibrionales > Bdellovibrionaceae > CAUJGP01. Next base: position 3,163 of record CAZTDX010000088.1, on the reverse strand, counting down.
ATAAAGATCCTGATCTTGAAATTAAAGTGAGTCGTAAAAACTCTGGCAAGCGACCTCAAGTAGATCGATCACCAATTCAAAATCGTTGGGGCCCCCCAGATAAGGGTCAGGAACGATCGTGTAGCCAGTGTGCGGTGCAAAACTCATTATAGTTTTTACCTTTTGATGGTAAACCTTCATGCTGTCGAGGTTGAGAATATTATTATAATTGCTCTCGTCCATACAAAGAATGTGATCAAAGTATTCAAAATGAATTTTAGGGTTGAATTGCTGGGCTAAGCTTTCAAAAGCAAGTCCCCGCTTTTCGCCATGGTGACGAGTGCGAGGGTCTGGTCGCTCGCCAATATGATAATTTCCAGTTCCGGCACTTTGAATAATAAAGTGTTCTTGTTTATTATTAGTTTTAACAATTTTCTTTAAAATTGCCTCGCCAGTTGGGGAGCGACAGATATTGCCGAGGCAAACAAATAAAACTTTAGTAGAAGGAATAACTTGTGACATGGAAGTTGATGGACTTGGCATTGAATTTACTCGCGTTTTAAATCGTTCTTCCGCCATCAATCACTAGATTGTGACCAACGACAAAACTTGATTTTTCAGAGGTGAGCCATAAAATCGCTTCAGCAATTTCTTCAGGATGCGCTAACCGTTTATTAGGTTGTGTTCTTTTGAGTCCTTCCATTTGTTTTGAAAAAATTCGATCGAGCATTGGCGTTTCAACAGCTCCAGGGGAGACAATATTAATTCTAATACCAAAGGGAATTTGCTCTAAGGCAATGGTTTGACTCATTCCGATGAGAGCATGTTTGCTTGCTACATAAAGACTGGAGCCCGCAAAAGCGCGAATGCCAGCAATAGAAGAGTTATTGATGATTTGTCCAGGCTTCTGATTTTTTCGCATCCAGCGAACTTGTTCTTGCATGCAAAGCCAAACACTTTTGAGGTTGGTATTCATCACATGGTCAAAATCATCTTCGTTCAAATCAATAAAGTCACCCACAGGGCCTTCCACCCCTGCATTGTTAATAGCAATGTCTAATTGTGGTAGTGAGGATATTAATTTTTTCATTTCTGTTGTGTTGTTCACGTCGATGGCATGACATTCCGCTTTGCCACCGAGTTCTTTTACTTTCATGGCTGTTTTCTCAAGGGGTTCCAAGCGACGGCCGACAAGAACAAGATGGGCGCCATGGGCAGCATAAAGAAGAGCCGTTGCAGCTCCAATTCCTGTCCCTGCGCCAGAAATAAAAATTGTTTTGTTGGCAAATTCTTTATTGAGCATGGAGTCCCCCTTGGTGTCTGTTGTGAGTTTTAATTATTGATAAACATTTTTAAGTTCACTGACGTGACGAGCTTTCAAATGTCCTCGTCGTGAACACATTAGGTCTGTAATGTCGAGTTGATATCCAACAATGGCTTGCAAATTATCATCATAGAATTCTGTATAACAATCTGGAAATCCGAGCACATGACCAAATTCATGACGAATGGTCCATTGCACATCATACTCCGAAATCGGTGCGTTGGAATCCATATATATTTGACTGGAACCTAAGCCAGAAACATGGGGCGTGATTCCAGGTTGCCAGATAACTTCAACACCAAATTGATTTTGTGGAACAAACTGAACTTGTAATGAAAAGGGAAGTTGCTTCCATTCCGCTTGGATGTTGTCTGAGAGATAAGCTTTTTTTGCATTATCATTAGGGTCAACAAAGGGAATAGCAAATGTATCTGGAGTAAGCCATTGGGTCTTTGCAAAACGAACACCGCTGGGGATATTCATCATATCAGAAATAATTTCAGCAGCAGCTGATTGATGATCTTTAAAAAAATCAAACACTTTTTGACTTGAAACAGCTTGGTCGAGAAGGGTTTGGCAACGTCTTACGTTCTTAAGATCATTCACGCAAACTTGCTTAAGCCATTCTTTAACTTGTGGTTGTTCTTTTGGAGAAATTTGATTCCAATTTTGTAAGGCATCAGGATAGCCAGGAGTGTTGGTTAAGTAATAATAACCTCGAATATCTCTTAGGCTTGCGTCTTTAAGATAATCCATAAAGGGCTCCATGGATTTCCAACGGGCAGCAATTTGATAGACTCTGTCTACTTTAAGTCCCCAAATAATATATTCTTCTACCGTGGTGGGAAGTTCGGAGGGGAGAGTGTCAGTTCCAAATATAATTTGTTTAAGAGCTTGAGGCATATCCTTTTGAAGCTGATTGTAACTTTCTCGAATCAGTGTGGGATTATATATTCTGGGTTCTGTAATGGGAAAACCATTTTGAGTTTCTGGGGTGCTCAAGGAAATTGGAGAAGGTCTATTTTGGTTGAGTTTTCTTATCCAGTCTAGGTTGCGCTTTCCTGTAGCAAAAATATCATCAAACATATATTTAACTAAAGGATTATCAAGTGTGATCATTTGCGCTTCATGAAGCTTTAAGTACTCTTCACCAGTCATCTCTAGGTCAAAGTGAAGTGGTTGGGGGTGTAATGCAGATGAGTTTAGTGCAGACGCATGGGTCATTCCCAAATGAAAAAGACTTACCCCAAAGAAAAAGAGTGAGATGAGTGTTTTTTTGAATTGCCGTTGTGTAAGCGGCTTATTTCGATTCTGTTTAGTTGGTTGATTTAAATTAAGCTTCATTGACGTCCCTCCTACGTTTTAAAACCTCGAGCTTCGATTGCTAAATATTAAAACTTAGTATCGAAGTAGTCCAAATTATACGATTTAGACCATGCTCAATTTGCTTGAGCTTTCAATAAATTAGCAAGCACTAAAACAAAGAAGCTCACGTTTCGACATGAATTGTTAGAGATATACGCGCCCAGCCATATTGATCATAACTTCATGGGATCATTTCAAAAACTTCTCAAGCGATGAGGCTAGATAAAGGGGAAAGGTATTTAAAGTATAATTTATTTGTCCATCTTCAAATTTATAAGAAACACTTTCCTTTGCCCCTTGAGATAGATTGAAACGAACTGCTAATTTTTTCTTGTATTTGATCTCTTTCATCCACTGATGGAGTGAACGAATCTTTCCGGCAGCACCAGATTTTACTTCAATGGCAATAAGGTAGGGTGTTTTCTCAATAATATAGTCAACCTCTGCGTTGGAGGATTTTCCTTCACGTAACCAATAGTTCAAGGAGGGGTTTTG
>CAZTDX010000087.1:0-12503 GCA_964612425.1 uncultured Pseudobdellovibrionaceae bacterium | reverse complement strand
GGTATGACGGAACATCCACTTATATTCCAACTTATTTAAGTCTTGCTGATATTCGCTCGACAGTCACTCCAGCTAATACCATGTTCCCTGCTTCGACTTGTACTGTCGCACAAACCATGACTTGGAGTTCACTCACTGATACAATGACTTGCAGTAATATTGCGATTAGTAACACTGCCGTCTCCGGTCTTGGCACTGCGGCCACCCTCAACGTAGGAACTGGTGCAAATAATATCGTGCAACTTGATGCCAACTCAAAACTTCCTGCAGTCGACGGTAGTCAACTCACTAATATCTCTGTAAGCGCCTCAAACATCACAACCGGAACACTCGCTGTGGCCAATGGTGGAACTGGCACTAGTGATGGCTCTATCACCGGAACTGGAGCACTGACTTTCGCTGCCGGTGGAGCGAATCAAAACGTAACTCTCACTCCCAGTGGCACTGGATACACAATACTGAATGGCAAAGTGGGGATTGGAGCTTCGTCTCCGAGTTTTCACCTCGAAATTGCAGGAACATCCTCAACCTCTGATCGCAAAATCGGGATCAATGGCACTCAGGTGCTTTATCTACCGGATCAAAGCTCATACAGCGGCTCACTCTTTATTGGAGATGGCGGAGGGGCTCTTTTACATGTAGACAGTCCTGAGGGTCAGTCCAATACCGGTTTAGGCATTGGAGCACTCACCTCAACCACGCAGGGAAACAGTAACACCGCAACTGGTGCCTTAGCGCTCACCGCAAACACGATGGGAAACCTTAACACCGCAAATGGTTTCTCGGCGCTCGCCGCAAACACGGAGGGAGTCTCTAATACCGCAACTGGCGCTTCTGCACTCGCCGCAAACACGGAGGGAGGCGGTAACACCGCAACTGGGGAGGAGGCACTCGCCGCAAACACGACAGGATCCTACAACACCGCAATGGGGATTTCGGCGCTCGCCTCAAACCGTGCAAAAACAGAATCAACTGCCATCGGCTTTGCTTCCATGTATTATGCTGATAGCACACTCACATCTAGCTCAAGCTTCAACACCGCCATCGGTGCTTATTCACTGCAAGGAAGTGCGACTCCAGCAAACAATACTGGTACCAAGAATACAGCCCTTGGTCATTCAGCCCTAAAGGGGATGACCTCGGGCACCAGCAACATTGGCATAGGTTACAATGCTGGTGCAGGCATTACTTCAGGTACTGGCAATGTCGTAGTAGGCTCCAATGATGGAACCTCTATTGCCACAAGCAACAATATCATCTTGATTGCCGATGGTGCAGGGACTGAGAGAATGCGAATCGATGGCTCCGGCAACGTCGGTATCGGAACTAACAACCCAGGTTCGAAACTTACTGTTGATGGCGCGATTAAGTCGGGAACATCAACTAGCACAAGTTCACTCAATTACGGGTCAGTAAGTATCATTAATAGCAATGGGGGATCACTTAGCATGCAAAGGGCCTCAGTCAGTGCAGGAAGTATGATTGGTAAAGTCAAGATGTTGAATGGTGGTGGCTATGAGACTGCAGCAATACAGGGGGTAGGTACCGAAACACACGCCTACAATTCCGCACATGGAACAGCTTTGACTTTTGAGACCACAGCAAATGGCTCTGCCTCAATGCTCGAGCGTATGCGTGTCGACCATTCAGGCAAGGTCGGCATAGGCAATACAAATCCATCTCTTCTATTGCATGTCGGAAGCTCATCCGTTGCATCGGGGCAAGCTGTAGCGAACTTCCAAAATACCAATGGCACGTGCACTATCACACCAGCGTCCTCTGGAAGTGGAATTGCATGCTCGTCAGACGAAAGGCTCAAGGAAAACTTTCAAAATGTTACTGGAGAATTTGCCTTAGAGAAAATTTTAAAACTTCAGGCCGTAACTTATAATTTTAAAACTGCTTCCACAGCAAATCGACAAACGGGTTATATAGCGCAAAAAGTTCAAAAAGTGGCTCCAGAATTTGTAAGAGTAAACGACGATGGCTTTTTGCAAATTTACTATGATGCCTTCATACCATGGATCACAGAGTCAATAAAAACAATTTATACAAATCTTTTAAAAGTTGCAGAAGATCAAGCCATCCAAAGTCGTCAAATTGCAAACATTGAGTCCAACAAAGCGGATAAAGTTGAAGTTGAAACAAAAATCCGATCTCTTGAATCGGAAAATGAAAAATTAAAGCAAGAAAATGCCTCCATCAAAACCTATCTTTGCTCTAAGGATCCTACCGCAGCTATCTGTCTTAAGTAAACATAAGTAAACATACTTGGAGCCACTAAACAAAGCCTACATTTTGCTTTACAATTTTAATTAATCTTCATCATTACTTTATTAACCACGCAATTTGGTGTCAAAACAATCCCTTAATGCAATAATATTTATTTACTCTTTAAGTTTTAGTTTAGAGGTCTTTTTGGATAAGAGTTTATTGTGCAGCGCGCCGAATTGAAGTGGGCGTGAATCATGAGAGTGCTATCTCACAGAATTAAACAAGATATGTGTATCGGTAAAACTCATCAAAGGTTAGCTTTTAAAGAATAATTGTGTTCCATTTATAGTTAAAATAATAAATAATCAAAATTATGAAAACACTTATTATTTTCTACAGTTTATTTCTGTTACTCAATAGATATTCTTTAGCTGCCAATTTACCAGACGAGGCCTTTGATGCGCCGAAAATTGTTGCGGTTGAGAATCAGCTATTCAACCCCAAGGATGATCTCACTTTTGACATAGCGTCGCTTCCCATCGACGCCTTTTTTAAGGGTATCGCTCCTGGGCTTACTTTTACACATTTTTTTACTCCCTACTTGGGGTGGGAAATTGCTCGGTTACATTACAGTAAAAATGAAGATACAAATTTGAAAAAGGATTTAATAAATAAATTTAACGTACGTCCACAAGGGGTGCTAGATACAATTGAAAATACGCTTAGCACAAATATTGTTTATACTCCGATATACTCAAAAAATTTACTCTTTAACCAGAGCTTGGTTCACGGGGCTCTTAGTCTTGTCGCTGGTGTTGGTGTTGTGAAGTTTTCATCAGGGGATACGGCTCCAAAATTTGGAGGTGGGTTGTATTACCGATTTTTTTCTTCTCCACGAATTTCCTATAAGATTGATGGTAGAATTTATGCTCACCAGGGGAAAAACAAAAGTTCTGACATTATCATGTATTTAAGCGTAGGCCTAGCATATGAGTTTGGTGATAATAAGCCTTATTAGAAAGGTGCAGCAAGATGCTGAGGACAAAAATTTATTTTTTATTGGTGACTTTTTATACTTATATTCTCAGTGGGCAAACGATTCGACCAATGAGTAACTGGAAGTATGTTCCTATCGATGAAAAGCTTTATCAAAAAATGAATGTTGACTCATCAGATCCAGTTGATGACATTGAGGTTCTTTTTGATATTCAAGATAAGAATAAATCCAGTTTAACTGGAGCAGAGGCACAAGCGCTTTTGGGTAAAAGGTGCTTAAAATTGAAATTATATTATTGTTCCTATTTCTATTCCCTCAAAGTTATTAATAATTTTCCAGGGTCTATGCCCTCTTATTTGGCTTTAGAAAATTTAAATACCCTTTTAGCGGTTGTAAACTATAACGACTTAGATTTAGAAATTATCTTGAGTAAGGGCGGTTTTGTTGAGGTTCCTGGATCATTAATGGGAATGATAAATTACTATCTTTTACGTCACAATCTAAAATTAGGCTTCAAAAATTGGGCGATTGCAAATAAAAAGACTTTACAGAGCGGCGATGATTTTTGGTTACAAAAGTATCAATTTCTTAAAGCCATTGATTTGGTAAGGTTGAAGCGACCTGCTGAGGCCAAAAGGTTAATGCTAGAAATTTTAAAGAAAACAGCGGCATATCCAGATTTAGATGCTCGGGTGAATCATCAAATTGCTAGGCTCAACTTTGAATTAAAGGATTTTGATGGTGCAGATAAAATATATTCAAAGCTTGTTTCAAATCCACGGGAATATGGTCGGGCGATGATTGAGAGAGCTTGGATTAGGTACTTAAAAAAGGATTATGCTGTAGCATTGGGTATGATGCATTCACTTAAAATGCCATCCTTGGCACAAAGTCAACATCCTGATCAATATAAACTTCAAATGCTAATACTCCGTGATCTTTGTTATTTTTCCGAGGTTAAAAAGGTGGCCGCTGAATTTCATAAAAAGTATGAAGGTGCATTTTCTATAATAGAATCGGGTAAGGAGCTAATAACCAGCGTGGAGTTATTGAATTTAGTTTTTCAAAAGGCCCAATGGTTGCCTTGGGCCGAGTTGATAACGCAAATTCGAGCCGAAAAAGATCAAGTAAAGTCTATATTAGGACACATAAAAAATCTTACTGGGAGCCTTATACCGCAGTATGATTTTGCAGAGGGGCAGTTAAAAGAGCAATTGAAAATGCTTTTAAAAGCGCCTCTTGAGGAAGTGGCTGAAGAGCTTCTTGAAACGAGAGAACAAATAAATTTATTGGAGTATTTAGCAGACCTTGACAAAATTAGGCCAAAGACTCTTGGCAAAAATGTAAGGGCGGAACAAATTGATAAGTTTGCCATCAAAAAGATTTATTGGCCACAAACAACTGAGTATTGGCGCTCTGAGGTTAACAACATTAAAGTTCTAATATCAGATCGTTGCCAAGGGGGATGATTTGTTGAATCAAAAACGGTTAAAAATTTTAGTCATTTTTTGTATTACTTTAACTCAGTCGGTTCTCTTAAGGTCTGAAACATTAAAAAACACAGCAGAGCTAAAGAGTTATAAAGATCACTTAATTAAAATTGAAGAGTCAATTCAATTAACAAAAGAAAAGATCGCCTCTCCTGAATCGACTCAATATTTACCTGATATGTACTATATGCTGGCTGAACTTTTAACAGAGAAGGGAAATTATCTTTATATTCTTAAAAAAGAGTCTAACAAGGGTGTTCCGGAGTCAGAACTTGATCTTACTGCAGAAAAAAGAGCGAAAGCTGATGCTATTGAGGCGTTTAAGCAATTAATGCAGAGGTATCCCAATTATAAATCCATCGATAAGGTTCTCTATGTCGTCGGTCAAGAGTTAAAAGCTATCGGTGAGTCAGATCAGGCACTACAATACTTCAAAAAATCTTCTGAACAATATCCGAATTCTGTTTTTGCTGTTAAAAGTTTTATGGAAATTGGAAATATTTTTTATGAGAAAAAAGATTTTGATTTTGCATTAGATCAATATCTCAAGGCATCAAAAAAGGCTCAAGGTGAAGACTTACTTTTAGTATTTAATAAAATAGCATCATGTTATACTTACAAAGAACTTTGGCGTAAGGCTTTTGATCAGTACCTATCCGTTATCACAAAAGATGTGCCGTTAACAAAAGAAGTAGCAGAATATAAGGAGGAGGCTCTTGTTCAATCTGTCTGGCCATTGCTTGAACTGCCTCTTTTAGAGCTACCTAATTTAAAAAAAGCCGGAGATATTATAAATTTTTATAAAAAAATTGCTTTTGATTTTCAAAGCTATCGCAAAGCCTTGGAACGGCTTTCGAAAAGATTAGAGTTTAAGAAGCGGAACATGGAATCTTTAGAGGTAAGCTTGGAGTTATTTCGAGTTATTAAAGAGACTAAAGGTAAAAGAGAGTGGTTTGAGAATTTTTTTAACTTAGCCCAAGCGAATCCTAAATATGAGTACCCATTATGGATCTCAAAAGAGTTAACCACGATGTTATTAACGGGAGCAGTTTCTGGGAATGAAGAATTTGGTGGAAAAGAGAAACTGAAATATGAAGAAGCTTTTCGGTTTATTATAACAAGTCAACACAAGCTTGTCGTTTCAAGTAAGCGTGTGGAAGATATTCATCAGGTTTTAAATGGATATGAAGGGTACCTCACAATCTTTTCTAATAGCCCTCGTGTGATAGATATGATGAAAAATAAATCGGAACTGGAGTTCTTGGGCGGAAAGTTTGTCGATGCAGCTTATGACTATCTAATGGTTTATGAAAACCCTACAATTAAACAGAGTAAGCAAGGAAGAGAGTATTTAATTTCAAGTTTGGATGCTTCTCTGAAGGCAATGGGTGAGCAAAAGGGAAGTTTACTTAGTAAAGTAAAGTCCCGAGAATTATATAGGCGAGTGGCTGTGCTTTTTAAACAAAAATTCCCCAGAGATCCCAAGTTAACGGAGTTGGATTTTAATCTCGCAAAATCATATTATGATGATCAAAAACTTGAGCGGGCAGCAAAAGAGTTTATCAAATTTGTAAAAGAGTATCCCAATTCTGAGCAGACTGAGTCTGCGGCGGTTCTTGCATTGGATTGTTATTATTTACAAAATAAGTTAAATCAACTGAGTAAAATTGGTCAGTCGTTGCTATCTATTAATGGGCTTTCAGGTAAAACAAGGGGCCAAATTAAGCTGTCTGTTCAGCAGGCTCAATTAAAGAACGTAAGATCATTGGCGGGAGATTTTTCTTCAAAGTCTTATGCTGCAGAATTTGTAGCCTTTGCAAAAAAAAACAAGAATTCGGTAATGGGAGAACAAGCACTATTTGAGGCTTTTATATCGCTTAAATCTGGCACAAAAGAACAGGCTTTTGGAGTTGGAGAAGAGTATATGGCAACTTATGGAGATAATCCACGTGCTAAGGATGTTTTGCTCCAAATGAGTCAGTTAAGTTTAGTTTTGCTTGATTTCGTTAGGGCGGCATCATACATGGCGACTTATGGGCAAAAGTATCCGGATGATCCAACATCGAAAAGCCTGTTAGAGCAGGCTGCGAGTCTTTATTCAATGTCTGGAAAAACAGACAAAACATTTGTTATTTATAAAATGCTTGGACAAGCAAGTCGTGGAGCGACGGTGTTAAGTCAATGGGGCCAATGGAGTGAGCTTGAAAGGCAGGCGAGCCAAATTTCTGGACTGTCGGGAATTTATTTTCAAGGATTAGCACAAGTTAGATTGGGTAAACGTCAGGAGGGTATGTCTATGATGAAAAGAGCATTTTCATCTCCGCCCTCAACGCCAGAGGAGCAAGAGTATTGGGCTCATGCAGGGGTTATGCTGATGGAAGATGCTGTTAGTCAATATGATCAGTTAACTAAAGTAAAACCATTTACAATGCAAGCGCTACAGGCAATCTTGGAGCAGCAGCAAATAATCAGCACTATTGCACAAAGCGTAATTCAACAAGGCGTTGGAATTTGGAAATTGGCTGCGATTTCTTTTGATGCAAACATCAGTTATAATTTATCGCAATTTCTTAAGCGAACTCCACCTCCCTCTGGTTTTTCTGCAGATCAGTTTAAAAAGGTCGTTGCTCCACAAATAAAGCAATATGAGACAAATGCTGAAAGTGGGTTTGCTTCTTGTTTAGAAGTTGCGGAGCAGAATGAGTTAGCAAGTGGATTTGTTATTTCTTGCAGAAATCGAAGTTTTTGGAGCGAAGTAAAGGAAAATTATTTAATGAGATCTTCGCGACAAATAGCATCGAGTAACGCAACTAGCCTAAGGCAAAAACTAAAAGCTAGCCCAAGGTCAAGTGAGCTTATAAGAGCCTATGCCGTTGATCGCATTGAAAATAAAGATGAACCAATGGCGCTCCTAATGCTGACTCGCGCAAGAGATCTAGACCCAAATTCTTCTGAGGTTGATTCGCTTATGAGTCTTGCGTGGCTTCGTTTGGGGGCCTATTCTCAATCAATGGCGAGTTTAAAAGAAGCTATAGCCAAAGACCCCAATGATCCGCTGGCGATTGATATTAAGAAAACGTTATTTAAAAAATTTGGTTACAAAAAGAAATTACTTCAAGTCAGTCAGTTAAAATTGTCTAAAAAAAATAGATACATTCACTTGATTTCAAACTAAATAACTGAAATTCTTTAGAACGTGGCAAGCAATCAAGAAGTTGAGATTACAGTATTAGAAAATAGCAAAGTTGTTGCACAACTTAAAACGACAACGTTTCCAATAATCTTTGGAAGAAGTCCAGAGTGTTCAATTAAATTGGGGAACTTTGAATATATAAGTCGTACCCATGGGACCATCACTTATAATAATGGGCAAATAAGAGTCTCAGATTTAAATTCTAGAAATGGAATCACTTATAGGGGTTCTAAAAACATTGATTTTATTTTAGAAAAAAATGCTGATAGTTTTAAAGTCGTTGATTTAACATTCAATATTAAATTATTAAACATTGTTGATTTACCTGTAACGGTGTCAAAACTTGGAATAACTTCAGAAGAGTCAATTGTTGTATATAAACCAAAGTTACCAGAGGCTCCTTTTAATGATCAAAGCCAAGACAAATTCGTCACTCATCAGCAAAAAACTAATCAAGATCAACCTGTAAAGTTTTCCATTCTACCAGTTCCAGGGCTGCAAAACACTCATCCCAGTCTTCTATGCTTGCAAGCGGTTATTTCATGGGATGGGGATATTTTTGATGTTAGAAACTTCTATGTTGGGGATCAAATTCTTCTTAGTGATAAAGAAGAAAGTCCAATCTATATACCTTTTCTAAAGAAAACCATTAAATATATGGGGAAGTATGCAAATGATGGTGGGTATATAGATTTATCTTCAGAGAGTCATTGGTCTCTCTTTTCAGGGGAAATGCCTTATGATGAAAGCATGCTTACAAGAGAAGGTCGGCTTAAAAAGTCGAATCAAAAAGTTACTATAAAACTGAACCTTACAGAGGTTTTAAGTGCTGAATTAGGTCTCGGAATTTGTCTTCATTTTCGTTATGTTCCTGTTCCTCGACCTTTTATAAGAAAAACGTGGATTGAGAATAGGGAGGAATTTAAAAAGGCAACGTGGACTTCTGGTCTAATACATGCAGTGATAAGTATATTTGCACTTCTCTCTGCACCTAAATTAGAAGCCCCAAAGTTACCAGACATACCTCCGCGAATTGCTAAGTTAATTGTTGAACCACCTCCTCAAATTATCACCCCTCCTCCACCCAAAAAAGAAATTATTAGTCCTGTGGAGCCTAAGACTGAAGCTAAAGTTGAAAAAATAATAAAGAAGCCTGAAATAGTTGTTCCTAAGCCAATGGTTGAAAAAGTGAAGCAAGCGCGAGTGGATAAAACTTATGAGCGAATAGAAAAAAAACGATTGCAAGAAACACCACCTTCTAGCGAAGTAGCTTTAGAGAATTTATTCAAGAGCAATACTATTTCAAAAAATCCTGGTATTAAGTTGGATTCAAAGAATTTTAACGTAGCAATGAATAACTCATCTAAATTTTCTCCAAACCAAGGATTCAGTAATCTTTCAAATGCATTAAAAAATAAAAAGTCGGAGCTTAACTCTGGATTTCAGTCTGGGGATGGTGGTGGCGCTGCCATTGGAAAAATTAATTTTGCTCAGAATTCTTCTGGCTCTAAAACCGGGAAGCGAAATATTGAGGGAGCGGTGCTCGGATCACCAAAAATTATCGGTAAACTGGATGGCTCCCAAGGGCTTACAAATGATGCCGTGATGAGTGTTGTTAATAAATACCTTGGAGATGTGCAACGATGTTATGAACGAGCTCTCTTTGCAGATTCTACGCTAGCGGGTAGAGTTGAATATGAGTGGGATATTGAGCCCTCTGGTGGTGTCTCTGGAGTGAGAATTAAAAGAAGTGAAATGGCCCGCGCGGATTCTTTGAATGAGTGTGTGATCAGTATTTTTCGTAAAATGAAATTTCCAAGTTCTAAGAACGGAAAAGCTACTGTTGCAAATATTGGATTTCCATTTGGAAAACACTAAAAAAAGGAGCATTTTATGATGAAAGATTTTGGTCGAGTTTTTATTGACCATTGGTATATAATGGTACCGATTGCGGCTTGTTCTGCTATTGGGATTTCAATAGTTGCCGAAAGGGTTATTACTTTAAATGGAGCCAGTAGTGTTGATAAAGACCAACTACTTCATTTTATTAGGTCCTACTGTATGCAAGGCAAGGTTCAAAATGCAATTAGTGCCGTATCACAGTCAAAGGGCCCACTTTCAAACATTGTTCGAGCTGGGCTAATTTCTGTTTCTAACGGTCAAAGTCCTGAAGAAGTTCAAACAGCAATGGATGCTGTAGCTTTGCGTGAAATTCCGAGGTTAAGTCGTCGTATAGATTTACTTTCGGCATTAGCAAACGTAGCTGTTCTCATTGGTCTTCTTGGTACGGTCTCTGGTATGATTGGGGCCTTCGGAGCGGTTGCTAATTTACCGCCCGCAGAAAAAGCTAAGGTTCTTTCATCATCAATTGCAGAAGCCCTTAATGCAACGGGTTTTGGGCTATCCGTTTCAATTGTACTTTTTGGATTTTGGGGTTGGTTAAACTCCTGGTCAACAAAAGTCATTGATGATGTTCATGAGGCAAGTGTTTCGACTCTAAATTTTATCTTATCAAACAAAGATAAGATTTTTAAAGGTTAATTTAAAATGGCAAGCGGTGGCGGACATGAACCCAATCTTACTCCACTTATTGATTTATTTTCAGTATTGATTGTGTTTCTATTAATGACGGCTTCGTGGCTGCAATTGGAATCTGTTCAAGTACAGGTTGAGCAAAAATCTTCTTCATCGGAGGCTCCGACTCCTCCTCCTATGGCAAAAAATGATGATGAAAAAAAAGTTAAGTTAAGTCTCGTGCTTTATTCAGATAGGGTTGTTGCTCAGGAGGATAACTTAGAGGTTGTATTTGGTGCTAGCAAAAAAATACCAGGGAGTCCGAAGTTACTTGATAAGCTGAAGGAATGGAAGCAAAAATACCCTACTAATAATATTGTGATTAGCAGTGAATCAACAGCCTCCTATGGCCAGCTGATTAGGCTTTATGATTTTGTATCATCATCAGGTTGGTCTGAAATTGGAATAAATCCTTACTAAATGGAGAATGTGCATGGCGGGCCAGGAGAAAATTAAAGGGAATGCTAGTCGAGTAATAACGATACCGGGCTACCATATTCACCCACAGTGGGACCTTGCGCATACGAGGCATCTTCTGCATGAGCGTCGCTCTCATAAAAGTAATTTTGGATTAAATTTAGCTCCCATGGTGGATATGTTTTCTGTTCTTGTCATTTATTTATTAATGAATTTTTCAACTAGTGGGGAGGCTTTTTTTATTGGTAAGAATGTGGAGTTGCCAAAAGCGGATCATGGTAAGCCACTGCAGTCCTATCCACTAGTAAGTCTAGTTAAAGATAAAATTTATTTTGATGCTGAGGGGAGCAATGATAAAAGATCAATTTATGTTGAAGAGTCAAATGATGGAATAAACCCGCAGTTAAGAGCGATGTTAAAAAAAATAAAGGAAACGGAAATCATTATTGGCGGTAAGGAATTCTTTCGAGGGCAAATAAATCTCCAAGCCGATGACGGTGCTTTGGTCGAAGACGTAAAAAAGATTATGAGGGTGTTAATTGAAGAAGGCTGGAGTTCTATAAACTTTATTGTTGAGCCAATAGGTGGGGGCAAAAACTAATTTATATTAACTACAGTTGAAATTGGCTTGAAGGAGCTGTATTCTAGTAATTGCTGGGATTTAAAAATAAAAAACACCATTGAGGATGCGCAATTGAGAAAATTGATTTTAAAAATTTATTTATCAACTCTGACCCTTTTTTTTGGTAGTTCTCTTTTTGGTCAAAGTGCGCCGGCTCTTTTAGACAAAAAAATTAATTTAGAGGATGTAAAAATTAAAGGTGAAGTCAACCAAGGCCAGAATCTTTTGGGTCGTAGAACTCAGTTAAATTTAGATAGTCGAATTAAAATACCAACAAACTTTAGGCGAGAAATTCTAGAAAACCTTGATACAGAACTCAATGGAATATCTCAGTTGGACTCTAAAAAATAAATACCAATAGTGCCAACTCTGAGTGTTTTCGCCATTACTGAACTGATTCTAGTTAGATTCTGCTGAATAAGGCCTACTTCTTCATTGAAAAAGTTTAAATCTCACTCAATTGTAAAATCTTTAAAGTTGGGGAACTCTAACCCTATATCACATATCACATTTTACACAAACGTCTGTGCTTGAATCAGGGGCTTCTCGATATGCGTAGGGAAATGAGTTGGAGAGGCAACTTCGGGACGGCCATCCATGGCCTCACCGAAATGGAAGAATTAAAAAAAATTAAAGGCGGCCTCCACACGTCATTGCAATTTTGGATTTTGAATAAGGGCCGCTTTAATTTTTTTAATTCTTCCAACGCGTCCCGCTTTTCGGAGCCCTCAGTTTGCCTCTCCAACTCACTTCCCTACGCATTCGAGAAGCGTTGTCTCGATCAAACAAATTTTATTTGTGTAAGGTATTTTCTTCGCCTTTGCTCATAAAGTAGCGATTAGTACTTATTTTGTTAGGAGGTCATTATGGAGTGGGATATTCCAGATCATCGATTGGAGGCTCGGGCACAACTATGTGTGGATCGTATTCGAAGCATTCCTGAGAGACCTAAGCTTCCCTGATATTTTTACTGACCCAAGCGAACTTCTCGGCTCA
>CAZTDX010000086.1:0-12513 GCA_964612425.1 uncultured Pseudobdellovibrionaceae bacterium | reverse complement strand
TTGCTTTGCAAGGGCTAAGAGTGAAGATTGATGCGTATTAGCGAACTGACTCTAATTAGTGCTACTGGCGTTTGACATATCTGAGATGCTAAATAGGTGATATCATCAAATTCTTTTTCTGGGAGAGTATCAAGAATTTTTAGTGAATTCAGAGCTTCGAGACGTAATTTTTCTTGAGGGTGTTTCGGGGCCAATTTCATACCCTTCTTATCGTATTTTAATAACTCTAACTTTAGCCCAATGATTTGAAGTACTGGAATTAATTTTCTAAACTAATACAAGCTAGAAACTAATATCAATGCGATTTATTGTCTCATAATGATTAGGTTGATTCGTTTCAGTTTTAGATTTTTTTATTTATAATAAATTTATTTGTATTTTATAATAATTTACAAACATTTCTTAAACAATTTTCTTTTATCATAATAAAAAATAGATTAGTTTTTGAACTTCTAAAGTAATTTAGAATATCTCAATGATGAGGTAGTTTTTAAAAATTAATACTTACAAAGTTGGGGAGGGGCCTATGGAATTCTTTGTAGTTACAATAATAAGCTTACTTTTGTTACCACTCATTTTGGGTTGGGCATTTGTAGTGGCAGCATTAATAATCACACCTATTTTTAGTATGGTTTATTTGTTTGGATTAGTCCTTACTAAACTAAATTTAGGTAATGAATTTATGCTTACAGACGATGTCCTTATTGTGGATGATCAGTATCAAACCGTGATTCCTCTATTAAAATTACTAGAGCAAGCAAAAATTCCATTTAAATATGTGGCTAATGGATTTGAGGCAATGAATGAAATGAGCGCAAAACATTACAAACTTGTATTTATGGATTATTATATGCCTGCGATTACGGGTGTTGAGGCTTTAGTTAAGGTAGACCAATTACTCAGTGATAATGGACCAAAAACACCCGTTATTTTTTATACTGGAGCTGAGATCACAGAAAAAGAAAAATCGGGTTTCAAGAATTTGTCAATATTAGACTCCTGGAATAAATCGATGACGAGGATGGAACTCAATTCCCGTTTATCACAAGTGCTCATGAGCCACAGTTGAGGTCTGTGGCTCATGAACTTTTTAATTGTTCACAGTAGGATTTTGTTTAAAAATTTGTGCTTTTAAAGAAAAGGGGTTAATTTTATAGTCACTACCGATGGTGACCTCGATTTTAATATTCTCAAGCCCTTTTTTTGTAAAATAGGACTTGAGTGAGTCCTCCGTTTTAGCCTTCAGGTCTTCTGATTGGGGTAGATATTTTTCATCGATATAAATAGTGCACTCAACAAAGTTTGCTTTCTCCCCTTGAAGTCTGAAAGTTTTAACTCCCTCAGGCATGAGAGGGTCAACTTCGATGGGTTGGACTGTCACTTGATTGTTTGATTCTGTCATGAAATACGCGATCCCTTCGGGGCGACCAACACCACATTCGACGTTCAAAAAGGGACGTGGATGGTGGTTGGGGATGGGAACAAGTACATCATTCATTTGGAATCGAATCAGCGGCATGGTGTAATTATGCAAGTTAGTAATGTAAACTTTTTTATCTTTAATTTCAAAAACAATGTGATCTTCAAAGAGTTCCATGGAATCCTCACCGTCACGGCAAATTCCCATGGAATATCCTTCTGTGCTTCCATAGTGATTGTTTACTTTACATTGAAAAACTTCTTTTAGATATTTGCGATCCGTGTGAAGTAAGGGCTCACCACCTGACTCTAAAGACTCTGGTGTGATATGAAGCTTACCAGCTCTCTGGGCATCTGCTAAGATCAGTAATAACTTAGCATACCCACTCACCACATGGGGCTGAATTTGGTTAAGTGTTTCAATGACTTTATCAATGGGTTGATCCATAGGAATAAGTTTATAGTCTACAAATTTTTTAGCGATCCAAAGTTGATTAGTAACATTAAGATTTTGATTAGAACTGCAATAGCTATTGGTGAGCCCCAGCATGCAGATCCTTCTTTTCTCCTTTAGTTTTTTAACGACAGGTCCTCGCGCTACTGATGGGGCAATGGACTCAATGATTTCCTTTGTTTCGGCCATAAAGTAATGAGGTGTTCCTGAAGTTCCTGATGTTTTCAAAATGTGATATCGATTTAAATAAAGTTGGTTTGGTGTATGGGTTTCAGCATGATGTATAAGGTCTTTTAATTTAATTTGGGGATTTGTGACGATTTCATTAAAATGCACATCAATGTCCGCCTGAGTGAGAACTGGAAAGTCCTCCGGTTTGAGGGACTCAAGGGGGCGTCCCAGCTGTTTTGTGATATTGGAGTAATAAGGAGAGTTTTTAGAAACAAACTTTAATAATTTGATCCAACTTTTATTTTGTTCTTGGAGCATTTGATTGCGATTCATTTGTGAGTTTTTTTTGTACTTTAAAACGCTTAGAATATATTTTAGAGAGAGCATCATACTTTCACTTTCTAGTTTTGAAGATAAGTGTTCAACTTTTCAGACGTATTTTATGGCATAGAATAGAAATAAAAGACAATAGGATTATAATTTTTTCAGGTAGATTTAAGAATGAACATTAAATTAGAAAGACCCTCTTTTGCAGAGGGTCTTTGTGCGGTGTTGGCTATTTAAAAAAACTTACACACTTTCAGGGTTACTCCGTTATTGTTTGAATTGGGGGTTTTGGGTGAAATTTAATATCACTTCTTAATTTTTCAATATAAGACTGCATACTTTTTTTGGCCGCTTTGAAGGCATCTCTGATCGCTAAACCAACATCATCGTGTCGTGAATCGCGCTCAGGTTCTCGAGTGATTGCTACCACATTTCCCGGTATGTGTAGGTCAATATGTATGTGAAAGTTGCTACCACTTTGTCGACGATTATGAGGCTTAGATACAACCACATGACAAGAAGTGATACGATCGAAATATTTACCAAGCTTATCCACTTGCTCCTGTATAAGGGGAGTTAAATCGGGATGATCCTCATAGTTTTTATAATCTATTTTTAAGGGTACCATATATTCTTCTCCTTTCCCTTAGGATAATAATGATCTCAAATTTTTGGTTATCAATGAAGAGTTGAATAATTAAATAGAATTGTTGCAGTTTGTCTCGATAAAATGTACTCAATGAGTCAAATTGTCAGTGAGTAGAGTTTTTTTGTTTATAATATTAAGCAGCAGAACTTTGGGAAAGTTTGCATCCACATTGCCCACAAAACTTTTGCTGAGCAGTAATGTTGGCTTGGCAATCTGGACATTGCAGTGCTCCAGACGACTCTGTATTTACTGTCGCGGCAACAGGAAACTCAGGCTCTTTGGGATTCACAGTGCCAAGGGTGTTCCATTTAGAAATTTCTCTTAAAAATCTCCAGGCGAGATAAGTTTTTTGAAAGTCATCCAAATGAAAGCTAATATAAAATTTTCCATCGGGGCCTTGAGCACGCTTTGAGAAGAGACCCTTGTTTTCTAAAACTTGCCAATGACTTGCCATGATATTGAGATTAAACTCACGCTTTATATGTTCTAGTAGTTGATTTAAATCGAGTTTTACTAAACCTGATTTATCAGGATTAATGTCAGTAGCAAGTGTCAAAAGTCCACGCACAATGTTAAAAATGGGCTCTTCATATTTTAAAATATCTTGCTTTCCACTTTTATAAAAATAAAATTGGTAAAACTCAAAAAATGTTTCAAGTATGTTGTAATTTCTGTAGTAAATTTTAGTGAGCTGCTCTGGTGCATCGGGATCATCATCAAGCTTTTCAAATTTATAATCGACCAGTCCAAATTTCATTAATATGTTGTTAACACCCTCAACCTTCTCTTGATTTAAATTAAAAATTCGGTGGGTGTATTTCTTCATGACGCTCCAATCCACTTCGACAGATTGGTCTGACATCACTTTGTGATTGTGTTCAATTGTATGGAAAACCCCCCCAAAAAGTCTTGGTATAATTTCAGGCGGGCAAGGAGATGGGTCTTGTTCTAATTTATTGCTTTTAAGTTCATTAATGAGACCTTTAGTCTGCTCTACGAGGCCTTTTGTTAAGGTTTTAAAGAACTGAGGGGCGGCTTCAAGTGTTTGTTTTGCAGAGTCAATGGGTATTTCAAATGCTGTTAAGTCTGATAATGCGATGGCGGAATAAGGATAACGATTTGATGAAAATAGAGCAAATTCCCCTGAGACAAAAGGCGCATTTAAAATTTGAAAATCAATTCCTTTTCCGCGTGGGATGAAATATTTAACTCGTCCTGTTTGAATGAATAAAAGTGAGGCTACAGGTTCATTTTCTGAAAAAAGGAGGTCGCCTTTTTTGAATTTACGTGCACCAGATTGAGACACAAAAACCTCCATTGAAAAAAACAGTCATCACCTGTATCGGCATGGAGTCGTGGCACTTAAGTGTAAATTGTTATTCGTATAAATTTAATCACGAAAAAGTTGACTCACTTATTGACATCCCTGTGTGATTTTTATAGCACCTTGTTCCTATGTCGATAGAAATTTTAGCTCCTGAAGTTGTAGATCAAATTGCGGCGGGTGAGGTTGTTGAACGTCCAGCTCATTTGGTTAAAGAACTTATTGAAAATAGTCTTGATGCAGAAGCAACAGAAATTGCCGTGGATTTCTCACAAGGAGGACGATGGGCTAAGGTATCAGATAATGGTACAGGAATTCCAGTCGCTGATATTCCTAAGGCCTTTCTCCGTTTTGCAACGAGTAAAATAAAAACGTCCGATGATATTTGGAAATTATCAAGCTTTGGATTTCGTGGGGAAGCCCTGGCCTCGATAGGATCTGTAAGTAAAGTAACTGTATTTACTTCGACCGATGACTCAGGAATGGGGCATCGGATGACTTTTAGTTTTGGCAAGCAGTTGAGTGTTGAACCAGTTAGTCGAACCCGTGGATGCACCATTTTGATTGAAGATTTATTTCAAAATGTTCCAGCTCGCCTAAAGTTTATGAAAAGTGAAGCTTCAGAGTCTGGACAAATAAAAACTATTGTAAAAGCATTAGCGTTAGCTAATCCGCACGTTGAATTTCGTGTGCTCTATGAAGGTAAACTATTATTTTTTTGGCCAAAGTCGACTCAGAAAGAACGCGTCGAAAATATCCTCGAAATCAAACCCCTTTACGAGGGAACTGCGACAAGAGGGAATATTAAAGCTCGTTCTTATTTTTCTGATCCTCATCAAGTCAGTCGTGTATCCAAGAACATTTGGTTTTTTGCACAAAAAAGATTTATCCAAGATCGCTCACTGCAAGCTGCCGTGATGGAAGCTTATCGTAACTTGTTGATGCATGGAGAGTTTCCCTTTGTCGTGTCTTTTATTGAAACAGATCCCTCTGAAATTGATGTCAATATTCATCCGACAAAGTCTCAAGTAAAATTTCTACACCCACAGGATGCCTTTCGTGCGGTCCAAGCTTCTATTCGAGACACGTTAGAGAAAGCACCATGGATTCAATCGCAAAATGATTCTGTAAATTCTTTATCAAATGGGATAAAGGAGTTTTCATACAAAGAGTCTGCAATTCAAGAGTCGATAATAAAAGAACCACTATTAAAAGAATCTATAGTAAAAGAACCTCGACCTATTGCTTATAACCTTCAATTTGAAGATGACGCGTTTCAGATTACGCATTTTAGAACAAAAACTGAAAATTCTGAAAAAGAAGATTTATTAACCGTTAAAAGTGAAATGTCGAACATTGTCGTTCCACCAAGTACGGCTTCAAAAAATGAGATTTTAATTCGGCACTGGAGTTTGCTTCAAGTTATTGGACAAGCTGGCTTAACCTATATTGTTTGTCAAAGTGATAAGGGACTCATACTTATCGATCAGCATGCAGCTCATGAGCGAATCGCATTTGAACGCTTGATGAATCAGTGGCGTGGGGGAAAAATTGAAATTCAACAATTTTTATTTCCATTGGCTATAGATCTCAATGAAGAAAAAGTAGAGCTACTCATTAAACGTAGAGATGAGTTTTCAAAATTAGGAATAGAACTAGAAGTTTTAGGGCCAATCACACTTGGAGTCAAATCGGCGCCTGCTCTTATCAAAGATAAGGTTTTAGTGGAAGAAATGGAGCGAATCAGTAACGAAATGAGCGAGTGGGGCGACTCTCTTATTTTAGAAAAAGCGATAACGGAAATCGCGGCACGAATGGCTTGTCATTCGGTATTGCGTGCCGGGCAAAGCCTATCTCATGCAGAGATGGTGCGCATGCTTGAAGAAATGGATGAGGTTCCCATGTCATCTTTTTGCCCTCATGGTCGACCCGTCAGCGTTACATATTCTTGGCCCGAGTTGGAAAAAGACTTTGGTCGTCGTCTTTGAGACGAGTGGAAGTATAATATGAAAGTTACTTTTGTTGTTGGACCGACGGCTTCTGGTAAGTCAGAATTGGCATTGAATTTGGCGCAAAAAAATAAGGGAGTTATTGTAAATTGCGATAGTGTACAAATGTACTCAGAAGTACAGATTGGTGCCGCAAAGCCGTCATTAGAGGAATTAAAACTCATCCCTCATTATTTATATGGTCATGTTGTTCCTCCGCAAAAATATACGGCAGGAGAGTTTCGGCGCGACTTTTTTTCACTCTTAGAAGGTTTAAAAAATCAAAACCAAGAAATTGTTTACGTTGTTGGTGGTACAGGATTTTATTTCCAAGCCCTAGAATATGGAATGTACAGTGTGGATGAGTGCTCTCTGGAAATTAAGACTGAACTACTTAAAATAGCTTCAACTTCTGAAGGTGTGTTGAGTTTATATGAAGAGTTAAAACATCATGACCCAGAGTTTGCGCAGAAAATTCATCCCCATGATCAGTACCGCTTGATTCGATCGGTAGAAATTTTGCGCTCTTCAGGGAAGCGACCGAGTGAGCTTAAGAGTGAAATGAAGTCATCGGCACAGAGCTTTCCTTATCAACTCAATAAAATTGGTATACATATGGCTCGAGAAGTACTTCATGAGCGCATTCATCATCGAGTTCAAAAAATGCTTAAAATGGGACTCATTGAGGAAGTACAAGGACTTATCCAAAAAGGTTTGTCTGATTGGGAGCCACTAAGGAGCGTTGGTTATAAAGAGGTTCAGCTTTATTTAATGGGCGAAATTAAATCACTTCAAGAACTGGAAGAGAAAATAACGATCAGCACGCGCCAACTTGCAAAGAAGCAAATTACTTGGTTTAAGAGAGACAATGCCATCGAGTGGATCGATGGCTCAGATGTCTCTTCAATTTGAATTCGTAAGTAGAGTTTGTTTAGTTGAGTTCAATATAATATCTTTATCAAGACTTTAATCTTATAAAATAAATTAAGACCAACATGCAGAAAAATGTAAAAGCTTCCTCCCTTACACTAAAGTCTTAAACTGGATACTTTGTTATGCTGACCATATTGCCGATTGAGATTGCTTCTACTATAGTGAAGTCATAGCAAAGGATTTATTATGAAAAAAATAATTTTGGCTTTATTTATTGGAATGCAATTTACCTCTTGTGCAACTAAAAATGTGAATTCGAATGTGCATTACAATTATGAAAGGCAGCCCGCATCTTTATATGAAGTCCCTCCAGAGTTTGTAGGTAAGAATTTTTTTGAAGAACATAATAAAATATATACTAAAGCTAACTTAGTACAAGCTCAAAAAATTTCAACTTTTACAAATTGGGTCAGAAATAATCCGATTGAACTCTATGAGCTTCTTCGTAATAGTCAGACACCCAATTTTGAAACAGGTGCGATCCCCTTTGTTGGTCTGCACTTATCAACAGGAGAAATGGATGTAACGAGTTCTTTGAGCACTCTGGTGGTAACAATGGATAAAGACGTTCGAGAAGTTTTGGACAATCCGACTGTATTTTCCGTGCGGTTATATCAAGATAAAATGGATAATAGCGTTGGTAAGTTTATGCTTGGCTATGACAAGCAAGAAATGAATAAGGAAAAACCTTGGATGCGCAAAATGATGATGCCTGAGGATTTAGCTAAGATTGCTAAAATGACTGCCGAGCTAACTAGAAAAAGTTTAGCTGAAAGCGCTGTGAATGGAAGAGTAGAGCTTGTCAATGCCATAGCTCGCCGGGTGCCCATAGAGATCACGCGTCGCTACTTTGGATTTGAAGATGCCGACTTACGAAGTCTCTATCGTTGGTCTCGAGCAACACAGTATAGCTTTTTTCACAACGCCAAAAATATAGGAAAGTATGACGTTGATGCGACGAAGGCTGCTGAAGAAATGAAAGTTTATTTAACTGATTTAATTAACAGAAAAAGATCGAATAAATCCTATGAAACAGATGAGACTGTATTAGCACGTTTATTAAGGGCTAAGGTTCCCCAAAATGAGCTTCTTAATTTTGATGATGGTCGTATAAAAACCAACATCATGGGTACTCTTGTCGGAGGAATAGAAACTACCCAGGCAGCTGTTGTTCAAAGTTTAAATATTATTTTAAAGAATAATGCTATTTTAGCAATGGCTAAAAAGGCTATTGAGGAAAATGATGACAAAACCCTTGGTCAAATTATCTGGGAAGCCTTACGATTTGATCCTGTGAATCCATTTGTTATTCGATATGCAACTACTAATGCTACAATTGCTGCGGGAACAAAACGTGAGTACCACGTTAAGCAAGGTCAAGTCCTTCTTGTAGGGACTCAATCAGCAATGTTTGATGATAATCCTGAAAGAGTCCAAAATGATCCTCGTGCAAAAGATTTAAAAACTTTCAGAATTGATCGTGGTGGTGTAAATGATAAAGACTCACTTTACCTTCATCTAGGTTATGGTCACCATAAATGCTTAGGTGATTATGTGGCTGAAGTTGAAGTGGTACAAATAGTTAAAGAAATTTTAAAACTAAATAATTTACATAAATTTGAAGGCCGCCTTGGTGAAATTGGACATTCCGATAATATTAACTTTTATGAAACACCAGAAAACCCAAGTGTCTCTGATAAAATTGGATTTATTAAAGATCTTCATGAACGTGTGAAAAGTCCCTTTCCTGAAAGTTTTGTCGTTGAATTCGATCAGGAGGCTCAGTCAACGGGACAATTTAATATTCCTGATCCAAGATTTACTTTTGAGGAATATCTAGTTAATTATGACCGTGATTTTTTCAGAAAATGTTTAAGCGATGATAAGTACCACAGTGTTTTTGTTAATGTTTTGACCTCGCTCAGTTATCGGTTAAAGAGATTTTTAGAAGGTTCTCGTGAAGAAGATTTATTTCTTTGTCGCTTGCCAGAAAAATTTCATAATTGTGTTGGTTCAAAACCTGATCTCAAAAAGTTTTCAGCTAAGTATGAAAGTTGCAAATCGAACTTGAGTGAATTAGAGCAAATATTTTTTGAATACGAAATCTTAGGTAAAACCTTAAATAATTCTAAATTACCGCCCACAAGTTCCATTGTAAGAACGCAGGGTTTTCCCTTTGAAGATGACTTAAAATTTTACGATCGAAGTAATTACCGAAGAACATTCCTTGATCCCCTCGTAGCAAAAAGTTTTCCAGTGGGTAAACCTCATAGCACTATGAAATCGATGTTTTATGCCAGAGTCGATTTTGAATTTCGAAAATGTGCAGGGAAAAAAGTAGAGCTTGAAAAAAAGTCGCGCTCTGTAGCCTTTAATGAATGCATGAACGATTCAAAATTAAAATTAGATGATAGAACTGTGAAATATTATAAAGAAATCATTCTGGCAGATGAAAAAGAATGAGTAATTTGTTTGGACTTTTGATTTTAATAAACGCCACAGCAATTAAGCTGTGGCGTTTTGCTTGGTTATTTCAAATTACAGTGCAAAATCAATGGCAAGAACCACTTTTCCCTGAACGTGTCGTAGTTGATTTTCATCTTGAGCAGCAGCTGCTTCACTGATGCTACGAACTTGAATGCTTGGCAAGTGTAGTACTCCGGCATCAAAAAGTTGGGCCATTTGTTCCAATTGTTTTCCATTGGGATAAACAAAATGAAAGGATCCATTTTCTGGAGTTTCAACAATGCTCACCACATGAGACCCCTGGTGGACGAGTTGACTTCCGATCTTTAATGACTCACCTCCTACAGCATCAAAAACAATGTCAAAGCCATTGGGTTCCAATTTAAGTGCACTGGTTTTCATATCTTCTGAAGTGTAATCAATTACGTGGTCAGCTCCCAGTTGCTTTAAATAATTTATGTTGGATTTACTAGCGATGGCTGTAACACTAGCCCCTGCGATTTTAGCAAGTTGAATCGCAAAAGAGCCAACGCCACCAGAACCGCCAATGATAAGGACTTTGTCACCCTTTTTAATTTTAGCCACCTCGTGGAGTCCTTGATAGGCTGTAAGACCAACGAGGGGGACTGAAGCTGATTCAAATGATTTTAAAGTTTTTGGTTGAAGTGCAACATAGGACTCTGGGACAGCAATTAATTCAGCATAAGTTCCAGATTGAACAGTTGGAAGTCGAGTGTAGGAGTAGACAAGATCTCCCACTTTGAAATGAGATACTCCTTCGCCAAGAGCAACGATTTCCCCAGCAGCATCCCATCCAGGTATTATAGGAAATTGGTGTGGCATCATAGATTGGAGGTAGCCTTCTCTGATTTTCCAATCTACGGGATTAATTGATGTATGGGTGATCTTAATTAAGACTTCGCCCTTAGTGGGAATTGGGTTCGCAACAGTGGCTTGTTTTAAAACTGTTGAGTTTCCAAAGTTTTCAAAGATTATCGCTTTCATTTTAGTTCTCCTTTTTAATTTATTTTAAAGTTGATCGCTTCTGTGCTTTGCAAACTCCCATAAATTAATCATAATGTAAAATTGATAGTTCAAATAGGAGCAATAGATTATATGAATATCAGAACTAAAGATTTAAATTTAGTGCGCTTAAAAAGAAAGGTTATGAACGAAAAGTAATTGCAGGGGTTACGAGTTTTGGAGTTCCGGCTTCCATTATTGCGCAGTCCGATTATATTGTAACCCTTCCAACCAAAATTGCTGCATCATATTCTAAGATATATAACTTAAATCTCTTTACACCTCCCATTGAAGTGTCATCGATTCGAGTTAAACTTGTTTGGCATCAGCGAACTCGCTATAGTCCACAGCATCAATGGTTTAGAGAGGTCATTAAAAAAATTGCAGTTGAGTTATAAATGATAACATCTCAGGTTGCCCAATCTGGATTTTCTTAGTTTATAGTGGCGGAGGCTGTCATGCCAGAAAACATATTAGTTAGAGTGGTCTGGTCTGCACAATCCACGGCTGAAGGATCATAACTGAGTGTAACAGTAACGCTGTCACCTTCGGCGACGGTAAGCGGTGAAGCCAATGCGACAGTAATAGGCGCATTAGGTCTAACGGCATTGGCGACCCCATCACATTCTATGGCATCATTGTTATCGTTATTAAGGAAGTAAACCCTTACATGTGTAAAAGTACCAACCTCAATGGAACGACCTTGTGAATTTAATTCCGTGTTTGCAGCCGTTGGGTCGATTAACTCAAAGAATTGAGTATTCGAAGTTGTGCATTGGGCAATATCATCATTACAACCTGCATTGACCCAAATATCTGGATCTGGCGCTTTACCTAAATCAAGACAGTCCCCCGGAGGCGCCCCATTTGTACATTCATTAAGTAAATCTACACCACCTAGTTTTGCACGAAGACTTGTGGCAACTGATAATGTCTTTATTGATGAAATTTGCGTTGTGGTAGAGTTATTGAGATGAACTTTAAAGTTCGCCGTTGGCAAACTTTTTGTAGATGAATCTTTACTTTTGTTACATCCAAAAAATAGTATAGAGCCTAAAATGATGATAGACCCTAAAAACACTGATACTCCCTTGTTCATATGTCCCCCTGGTATTTATAAATATTTTTTATTGAGATAATTTAAAAATGGTTCTTGTTTATTCGTCTAAGGTAATGAATTTTGGTATTTTTGGCAAATCTTCCTTGGGCTAGTTTTATCAGTCCAGTAGCTTGTTTCAATCAATCGTTAGTATTTTTGATGGTGCCATAAAAACCTAGAACCATGTCATGATTAGCAATCGTGAGTTCGAATGAGTTTACTAGGCTAAAGTGCCAGAGAGACCTGTTGATTGTTGGCGAGAGCATGAAGTATCGAGGCTGTGTCAATAGTAATTTATCGAAAATTCCTAGCAACTTTTAGGGTAAGCAATTAGTTTAGATGAGTAAGGCATTCAGAATTCGTTGCTCCTAACAATCATGTCTGTGCTCTATGTGAACATGGTATTCAATGCTGGGGAAAAAATGAATATGGCCAAACTGAGGTTCCAAAAAACTTGAAAAATCCAAGGGCAATATTTTCTGGTGCAGATCAGACTTGTGCCTTAACAGATGCTGGTGTTCAATGTTGGGGGGATAATAGCAGTGCACAAAATTATGTACCCAAAGATTTATAAATTCTGAATTAATTTTTATTTAGATCTTTAATTGCAGTAGTCAGTATTTGAGTTGACAGTTTTGTCTATGAATTTTTATTTTGTAC
>CAZTDX010000085.1:0-12533 GCA_964612425.1 uncultured Pseudobdellovibrionaceae bacterium | reverse complement strand
AGGTTATGCCGCTATCTTCTCCTTTTCAACCATCCACAACTTTCTAAAATTTCTCCTTCTAATTCAAGAAAATATTACACTCACAATTACATGATCATGATGTATGGGATTCACTGAAGTGACAAAAAAGTTATCTAAAGAGCACTTCTTAATAACTATGAAATTTCTTTTCTAACTCTAGGAGCTTCACTTTTGTTTTAAGCCCTCCTGGCGCGGTGAAACCACCTAGTTTTCCGTTACTGCCGACCACGCGATGACAGGGAATCAGGAGCGGAATCGGATTTTTTCCCATGGCAGCTCCAATGGCTCGATAGGCCTTCAATCCCCCCAAGGCTTCTCCCAACTCTTTATAAGTAACAACATCACCAGACGGGATATTTTTTACAATAGAATAGATTTTTTGTTGAAACTCTGTTGAGGCATCCAAGCGCACGGCCACCTTGGAAAAATCTTGTGGCTGACCGCTGAGGTGTTTTTTTATTTTTCCTATTAATTTTAAAATAACGGATGGGACTTGCTCTGCTTTTTTAATAAGAACGCCAACCCTCTCAAGCTTTTTTGTTAACTTACTTTGGGTGGGCTCTGGTAAATAAAATCCATTGACTTTATTGTCGGGAGTCCAAGTCATTCCACAAGGGCCAATGGCTGTTTCAAATACACAGCCCAAAACTGACCCCTCTCTACTTGAACCTCTCCGAGCCACTTTAGACATAAGATCCCGCTTTAATTTTTTCTAAAATAATTTTTTCGGTTTTGAGCGGATCTCGGGGGTCCACAGAAAAAAACGACTGCTGTTCGCAACGAAGCTTTTCTTTCACCAACCACCTTAAAATATCGGCTAAGCGCTTATTCTTTTTATCTTGAAAAAACGGATCGTTTTCTAGAGCATCTTTTGCTTTTTTAAGAGCTCTGGCTTCAACAGGATCTGACTCCTTCACTTTATAACAATGTAAATCATATTTCTTTACATCTTCAGGGAGAACTCCCAAAAACCTTACATCAGGTGCGGAAAAATCACTATTTCGAATCAAACTAGCGGCAGACCCAGCCTTTAAAGTTCGAAAGATATTTTGCAAAGTGTACGCATCCAGATCTCCAAAAAAATACATGGGAACTTCTAATTGATCTTCAATGAGTTTACACCATCCGCGAACACCATTACTGGGAACGCCTTGAGCACCCATCAAAATACAGTTATTTCTCTTGGTAAAACCCATCGTCGCTAATGTTCCTGCTGTACCTTCAGATTCAACAACTAAACAAAAATCGATTTTCTTGCGGGCTTTTAACTTTAGAGATTGAGGTCGATTCTTCGGTTGAAAGGGAGTTGTTCCCAGTGAGCCTAAATCAACCACTGCCTTTTCTCCATCAGGAAGAGTTTCGGTCACAACTAATTGTTGCGAGTATGTTTGCCCTCCACGATCATTGGCATAGCAATTTAATTCTTCACGGTACACTCGTAGCATATCGCCAATAAAATCAATGATCGAGTCACTCTCATCTTGATCTTCAAAATCAAGAGGTTTTAATTGAGAGCCTCCTTTAATCAAACCTTTTGCAATATAATAAAGTTCCCTTTTTGTGTTTACTGCACCGATTTCGAGGTTTCGTAATAAAATCTCTAAAACAAAGACCACTCGTGCCAGTTTTTGCACACTAGAAACGTTTAACTCGGTTCGCACCGACTTATCTCCTGGAGTGAGGTAACCTACTTTTGGGTCATAAAAAGAATTGTCTAAAGAACACTTCACTGCCTCAAGCACAGGGCGCTTTGAGGCCTCTAAATCTTTTAACATTTGCTCCGCTAATCGAACGGCTTCCTTCGGGATATCAATTTTTAAATCTCTAATTCTTAATAATTTCGCCATTTCATCATTTCCTTATTAAACTTTTTTTACCAAAAACATAAATATCTATTATTTTCTTAGCTTACTCTTCATTGGCTTTCGATTTTACTTCATCAGCAGAGGCATGAAGATGGGCATCTTTTTTCTTTTGTGCTGCCAAACGCCCCTCGGCCTCTTTTAACTCTTTCATCGCCTCACTTGAATCACGCCCAAGAAGTTTTCTTAAGCCTTCGGCGGCTTTAAACTTTCTCTCTTTTGAAGCTCCTACGATTCGAACTAAGCCCTCTACTAAGATCGGACCAAATTGTTCGATATGTGCAAGCTTTCGTTCTAAATCGGCTTCTTTCTCTTCTTTTCTGATATGCCGTGAAAGTTTTTGTCCGGCTTGCATCAGTGCTCGACGAATTTCTTCAACGAGTTCGTCAGAACTATCGATGGTTTCTTTTGAAGCGTTTTTAAATTTAATAAATGGAGAAACCACACTCACCGCAAAAACATAAGGTCCGAGCGGCAGGCTATCTTTAGGCTGATTCAAACCATAATTTTTCCAATTCACAGTTTCAATCGCGCGAGTGATGGCACACGCTGATTTATCAAACTGTAAAGGCACGCGATTGGCAAAACGAAGTACTTGAACGGGATTATCAGCTTCACCGCGATCAAGAAACCGCGCTAGTGCCACTTCAACAGATACGGGTTTAAAATCACAAATGGTTGGTTTTCGAGTCATGACCGAAAAAAAGTCAACATTACCTAATCTCATGATCGATTTTGATAATGACTCCTCACCCACTGTTAAAACCGATTTAGTACTGGGGGCCATGAGATCTGTTTTTTGAATCGCCGCAAAAATAGTTTTAAAATCATCCTCTTTAAAACTTGTTAACGACTTATCGAGTAAACTTTTAGGTAGACCATTTCCTACAATGTCCTTCATGGTTTGGTCGGCCACTCGAGAAAAGCCCGTTTTTAAAAATTTCTCTAATGATATTTTGCCATAAAGGTGAGCATGCGCAATAAATTCACCCAACTTCATTGTATGAGGATGAGGCAAAGTTGGAGCTGGTACTTCAGGAATTGCTGTTGAAACCCTGGGAACTAAAACCGGCTCGTTCTCCAATAACTTATAGCGCAACTCAAGATGAGGGTTAACAAGCACGGTTCCTTCAATGTAAGTGAGCAGTCCTCCGTCCCCATTAAGTTGAATTCGACCATCGATTAAAAATTCAACATGAACACCACTTTCTTTATCCCAATCAATGGTCTCTTTGTTCTTTAACACGCCGGTATTACTACGAATATCCACTTCAACGATTCCACGAATGGCTTTACGCATTTTCTTGGTTTTAGAAATAACTTTAACACCTTTTGCATTTGTTAACTGGGCCCATGTTGTTGCCGCAGAAATACCAATCCCCTGCTGACCTCTTGTGCACTGACCACGGCCAAATTTAGAAGAGGCTAAATATTCACCAAAAACTCTTGCTAAATCTTCAGGCTCAATACCGGGTCCGTTATCTTCCACTACGATTTTTATGAGATCCGAATTTTTACTGGACCCCGTCCCCGCCTTTTCAATAATAATATCGAGGTATGGCATAATCCCAGCCCCTTCACAGGCGTCAAGGGAGTTATCTACAGCTTCCTTTAAGGTGGTTAAAACCGCTTTTGTTGGCGACGAAAAACCCACTTGCTGTAAGTTTTTGGCAAAATATTCTGCAGTACTACTTTTTGTGATTTTATTCACTTATATCCGTCCTTTTGTTGCATCCTTTGAAATCTTGTCTATTATTTTTGTTATGGATCATAGAAGGGTGACAAGTAACTTTTTGATTTTATGGAATGTTTTGCTAGGCGTCGGGTGCACTCCGCAGTGCGAGCGGCAGCACTTTGAAGCAGCAAAACCACTCAATCATGCCATGATTGAGTTT
The DNA here is from genome assembly GCA_964612425.1 of uncultured Pseudobdellovibrionaceae bacterium. GTDB lineage: Bacteria > Bdellovibrionota > Bdellovibrionia > Bdellovibrionales > Bdellovibrionaceae > CAUJGP01. Next base: position 8,755 of record CAZTDX010000085.1, on the reverse strand, counting down.
AAGATAGAAGAGCTAGAACCCGGTCAGGGAGAGCCTCTCCAGGAGGGAGATACTCTCGAAATTTATTACCGAGAGTGGATTTATGATGAAACCAGGCAAGATAAAAAGGGCTCCATAGTAGGTGATAATTATAGCAGCCATCAACCCATGAAGATTATTTACGGAAAAGATGAACTGATTGATGGTTGGCAAGAAGGGCTGGTTGGCATAAAAAAAGGCAGTAAACGCCGCCTATTTATACCCTCAACAATGGCTTACTCAGATCAAGGGGCTGGGCCGTCAGTTCCTAAGGGCGCTCATTTAATCTATGAGATCGAAGTTATGACTCTCGTCCCCGCGAAGACCTCCGAATAGTTCCGCCTCACGCTTTTTAAGTTCTGCAAAGGCGGCATCGACAGCTGTCTTATGACCTTTTTGAGTATTACAAGGCTTACATGAAGGCACCACATTACTTTTACGTGTTGTTCCCCCTCTTGCAATGGGGGTCAAATGATCCATCGTTAAATCGTTGGGGTGAAACTTGAGGCCACAATGATGACACACTCCCCTTGCTAGTTGGTTTTTCCACCAAGGAGAGGAACGAAGTTCGCGTGCTTTTAACTTTTCCCGTCTTTGATGATCTGCGGGAGATGAAATAAAGAAATCCATATCTGAGATCTAGGCGATTTTTACTTCGAAGGCAAGATCCCACCCCACAATTTGAAACAAAAACCCTACTAAGATTGTGGTGAAAAGCTGAAATCGAACATTATATTGATCGAAACTTTAATTCCCATTATAAGCGTACTCTGTTAAAGGATTTAAACTTAATAAGGAGATCAATATGAACCAGGAACAAATGTTTACTCGGCTCAAAACACATTTCCCTGATGCAAAAGTCGAGGTTATAGACCTGACAGGAACAGAAGACCACTGGGAGGTCCACATCGCCTCTCATCAATTTAATGGACTGCCTCGCATTCAACAGCATAAACTTGTCATGCAAGCCTTTGATCCAGAACTAAAAACCGGTGAAGTTCACGCACTCACCATGAAGACTAAGGAGATTTGAAAAATGAACGAAACAATCACAAACCCATCTGCTCATGAAAAAATCGATAAAATTGTCAGCGACAATAAAGTTGTTTTATTTATGAAGGGAAATCCTTCTTTTCCACAATGTGGATTTTCTGCACGGGCCGTAGCTATACTACAAGAACTCAATGTGCCTTTTCAGGCTGTCGATGTTCTTGAAGATCCTGAAATCCGTCAAGGCATCAAAGAATACGGAAACTGGCCAACCATTCCACAACTCTATGTTAACAAGCAACTCATTGGTGGAAGCGATATTATGATGGAAATGTTTCAAGAAGGCGAACTTCAACAACTTTTAAATCAATAATTTAAGGACCCCATGAACTCCACTCTTGCTGAACAAAATAAAAAACTGATTGAAACATTTTACTCTGCTTTTCAAAAAAAAGACGGTAACACCATGGCTAGTCTCTACCATCCTTCTGCTCGCTTTGAAGATGCCGTCTTTAAATTAGAGGGTTCAAAAATTGGATCTATGTGGAAAATGCTTTGTGTGAGCGGAAAAGATCTCCAGCTGCAATTCTCCGATGTTACTGCTGATGATAAAACGGGCCAAGCTCGATGGACTGCTGTTTACACCTTTTCTACCACCGGACGCAAAGTGACTAATCATGTTTTAGCTCAGTTTGTTTTTCAAGATGGAAAAATCATAAAACATACAGACACATTTAGCTTCTGGAAATGGTCTTCTCAAGCTTTGGGGCCTTTGGGATTATTATTGGGATGGACTCGCGCGGTTCAGTCCCAAGTCCAAAAAATGGCGGGTAAAAATTTAGAGGCCTTTATAAAAAGCAATCCCACTTAAAAATCTTAACGATCAATAAGGATTATCAGTGGAGCCATTTCTCAACGAGAGGATTACTATTTTAGGTGCGAGTCGAGGACTAGGACTTACACTGGCAAAAGCGATTACGAGTTCCTCTCCTCCTTCCACTCAACTCTTGCTTTCCTCTCGAAAAATCCAAGACCTCGTTGATACTTCATTTTACCAAAAGCATTGCAATCAACTTCAATTGCTCGCTTTGGATTTCACTAAAAAAGAGTCATTGAAGACTCTGCATGATTCTCTCAGAGAGTTTCAACCGCACCGATTGATTTATTGTGCGGGTGGCGGCCCCTATGGACCTTTTCATAAAAGGCCCTGGCATGCGCACGAGTGGGCCATGAATCTTAATTTAATTTTTCCGAGTGAACTCTTGCACTCAATTCTTATTGATGTGGCAAAAGGAAATTCCAATCTTCAACAAATTTTATTTATTGGCTCGGCCATTGCCGAATCCCAAGCAGACCCGAATGCCGCAAGCTACGCCTCCAGCAAACATGGTTTAAAAGGCTTGATAAACTCAATCATCAATGAAAATGACTTATCTTCACCATCCGATAAATTTACATTAGATATTCGACTCTACAGTCCGGGGTATATGGACACACAGCTCTTACCTCCCCACTCATATCCGAGATTGAATGTTGAAAGTAAAGTATTGAACCCCAGTGATGTGGCACAAGATATTTTGCAATGGATGATGGCCCCTGCCAATGAATCCCATTGGCATCGAAATAAATAAAAGTAATTAATCTACCACATTAAGTCGATAGCCAACACCGGGTTCGGTTTTAATTAAATCGCTGTTAAGGGATTCCGTTGACAATTTTTTTCTTAATTGTCCCATGTAAACTCTTAAATATTGAGTCTGTTCGCTCAATTGAGGTCCCCATACAGAAGTTAAAAGATTTTGATGAGTAACAACTTTACCGTGGTTTCGAGCTAAAATAATTAATAAGTTAAATTCTGTTACTGTAAGCTTTATGTCACTTCCATTCACCTTCACTCTATGTCCCGCAATATCTATAAATAATAAACCTAAGTTTATGATTGTACCTTGAGTATCGATCAACGTACTTCTCAATGCAGCCCGAACTCTTGCAGACAACTCTAATGGACTAAATGGTTTCGTGAGGTAGTCGTTGGCTCCTGCATCTAATGCCGAGACGATTGTAGCTTCGTCATTTCGAACTGATAATATAATTATCGGCACATGACTCCACTCTCGAATTTTTTTTAATAATTTAAAGCCATCCTCAGATCCCAAATTGAGGTCGAGAACAATCAAATGTGGCCGATAATCTGCAGCAAACTGTAGACCTTCTTGTCCAGAGTGGGCCAACTTCACTTCATAGGTATGCTTTAACAGCTCCCGGAGAAATCGGCCAATTGAGGGTTCATCATCAATAATTAAAATTCTATTTTGTAAGTTCATTGTCTACAATAAATGTGTGAGACTTTTTATAACGAGGAAACTCAATAGTAATTATTAAGCCTTTACCTTCTCGATTATTTTCAGCAAACATTTTACCACCTTGTGCTTCAATAAAAGATTTAGAAATAAATAATCCTAATCCAAGCCCAGAACCTCCTCCTGTCAAATCTAAGTAAGAATACCCAATATTCTGAGTTGAGTTAGAGTTGGAGTTAGAGTCAGAATTAAAAGGTGAAAATAGATGATTTAACTTATTTGGAGGAATTCCAGGACCACAATCTTTAATTTTAATATTTACAAGATCACCATCTAAATAAAAATGAATTATTACCTTATTAGAAGATCCACCATATTTAATTGTGTTTTCAAAGATTTTTAAAAATACGCTTTCCAAAAGCCCCTCATCACCCAAAATATAAAGCCCCTCTATCGTTGACTCTATTTGAAAACTTATTTGATTCAAATCTTCCTGATGTCTCTTTAAAAAATCTTCTAAAAATAAAGCTATGTCGATAATGTCTTTTTTAGGCCTCAGTACTCCTGACTTAATTCTGGACATATCGAGCAAATTATTAATAACATCAGATAGCCTATGGCTGGCAGATATTAAATCACTGATCAAATGTTTACTACTCGAAGACAATTCTTTACTTACTTCTTCTTGATTTAACACACAAGCCGAACCTAAAATAATCGTTAAGGGGGTTCGCAAGTCATGTGAGACAGAATCAAGGAGCGCGCGATATAAACGCTCTGATTCAATTAATCTCTGTTCATGTTGAAATTTTTTAGCAATCACAGACATAATCATAGACGCAGTAAAATAGGTAAGAATCATCATCCTATCTTGTGTGCCTGAAATAGATAAATGAAATTTAGGAGGAATAAAAAAGAAGTCCCAAATTAAAGCTGAAATAAAACCAACTCCCAAAACAAATTTCATTTGAGCTGTGAATGCCGCAATAAAAATAGGGAGTAATAAGATAAGCCCCACCGATTGATATCCAATATAAGGCTCTAACCAATAACTAAAAAAACTAAGGAACAGTAACCCCGTTATCAAATGTAAAGACTGAACTTTCATAATAGGTTGATAAAAAGTTTATTCTGGTCGAAAGCAATACGTGCCGTGTTATTCTCAGTATAAAGAAAATATAAAAAAACGAGGCTCTTGATACTTTTAGGACTTTTCTCTTTGACGACTTTTTAAAATAAACCTCTAAGTGATAGAATAAACAAATTGGAGTCATATGCCAGACATTAATTCTATAAAAAGATTACTTATCGGTGAACCCTTAGCAATTTCAGAAATCTCCCATCAGAAAATTCCTAAATGGAAAGCATTAGCCGTACTTTCATCTGATGCACTCTCATCCGTTGCCTATGCCACCGAGGAAATTTTAATTCCGCTTTCGGCATTTGCCGCCACTGCCGTAAGCTGGTCCATGCCGATTGCTTTTCTCATTTCACTTGTTTTACTTATAGTCACCATTTCCTATCAACAAACAATTCGGTGCTATCCTAGTGGAGGAGGAGCATATATTGTTGCTAAAGAAAATTTGGGAACGACCGCAGGATTAGTAGCTGGAGCCTCACTACTTATTGATTATATTCTCACCGTCGCAGTCTCTGTTTCTGCTGGTGTAGAAAATATTGCTTCTGCATTTCCAACTTTATGGGCTCATCGTGAACTATTAGGTGTCATAACAATTTTAATCATTATGATTTTAAATCTCAGAGGAATTAAGGAGTCTGCCTCAATTTTTTCTATTCCTACTTATATGTATATTTTCACTTTTCTTATATTAATTTTAAAAGGGATCTACGATATTGCAACAGGCAATCTTTTAGCGCAAGCTCCAATAGTCCATGAAAGTTACTCAGCCATACCAGTTTTTCTTTTTCTGAAATCCTTCGCCTCAGGATGCTCTGCCCTTACTGGTGTTGAAGCCATATCCAATGGTATTCCTATTTTTAAAGACCCCAGTCCCAAAAATGCACGAATCACCATGATTTGGATGGCAAGCATTCTTGGATTTTACTTTATGGGGATTACACTTTTATCTCATATGTTAGGTATTGCTCCAGCTGAAAACCACACCGTTATTTCTTCGCTATCACTTAAAGTTTTTGGTCCCACATTTTTTTACTATCTTACCCAAGCTTCTGTGGCCTTGATTTTAATTCTTGCGGCCAACACAAGTTATGCTGATTTTCCAAGACTTTCTTCTCTCCTCGCAAAAGATCGATTTTTGCCTCGTCAACTCTCCAGTCTTGGAGATCGTCTGGTTTTTTCCAACGGTATTTTAGGATTAAGTTTAGCAGCCATGGCCTTAATTATTTACTTTGAGGGAGAAACCCATTACCTCATCCCCCTCTATGCTGTTGGCGTATTCTTATCTTTCACCCTCTCTCAATTGGGGATGGTTGTTCATCATTATAAATTAAAAGAACCCAACTGGAAGAAATCTCTTATTATTAATTTAATAGGTGCTATTTCAACATTTATAGTATTATTGGTCATATCAATAACAAAATTCTTGAGTGGAGCCTGGGTTGTTGTTTTATTTATTCCACTTTCCGTTATTTTATTTCGTAAAATTCGGAGCCATTATGTTAAATCAGCTTATGAACTGAGAGTTTTGCAACCAAATACAAAGAGTTTAGTTTCATCCAAGCATATTATTGTGGTTCCCGTCTCAGGTGTGCACCGTGGTATTATCAAAGCCATGGATTATGCCAATACTCTTTCAGGTACAGTTTACGCTCTTTATGTCGATATTGAACCAGAGCAAACTCTACGCCTATCTAAAGAATGGAAAGAGTTTTTCCCAGAGATTAAGTTAAAAATTCTATCGTCTCCCTATCGGTCTCTTAATGAGCCACTCATCCATCATATTGTAGAGTTATCAAAGGATCCACAATGGGATTGGGTTACGGTCATTATACCCGAGTTTGTGCCTGCAAAATGGTGGGAGAACTTACTTCACAACCAATCAGCATTATTTATTAAAACTTACTTACGATTTAAACGTCGGATTGTTGTTACCTCAGTTCGATACCATCTAAATGGGTGGTAACAAAACTATCAGCTCGGTTAGTTGACGTGATTGTCTTCATCACCAATTACGACAGCAAGAACATGAATTCCCATTCGTTGAGCGCGATCCTCAATCTCTTGAAGCATAGTTTGATAACTTGTTGGCGTATTCCAATTAAGGAGGGCTTTTAATGGAATTAGTGCATTACTTGCATTCAATACAAAGTAAGAAGGTAGACCATTAGCAATAATATCCAAATAGCGGGTTCCGTTGGGATCATCAGCACTCAGTTTTGCTTTCATTTTAAAAAATGGTTCTGTGTAATAAGAATAACTATTGCAGCCTCCCCAATAAACAAGCTGATAGTTTTTTGTCAGTGAATAAATGTTTGGTTCAGCACGCAACATATTACTAAATCGAGCCGCATCAAATCCAGAGCCCACACGAGAATGTCCGAGCCAAGCAAAGTAACTATCATGCTCTTCCGCATAACTTCGGGCGAATAAAATCATTTGATCAATACCGGCGTTCGTGACCACTTTTAAAATGATTTGAACTCCATCCTTTGTAAATAAATACCGTTTACCAATAGCATAATCAGAACCTCTAAAATAGGGATACTCACCTCTCATAATAGGCTCTACTTTAGCATCCTCAGGAATCAGGGCTTTGAGAGATTGAATAAATTCACGGTACTCACCTGCTCCTAAATCCATATCTTGTTCGGGATTCGGGTTATCAACCTCTTCCACATAGCCAAACGCAATGGTCATAGGAAGTGTGGGTTTTCCTTGTATTTGTTGAATCAACTTTTGATATTCTGGATAAGTCTTTTTAGTTTCGGAGGAGGGATTTGACAGACTAACACTGACATTTTGAAATTCATTTCCGTTTGTTTGATCACAGCCAATTCTCTCAGGGTCCCAATAATACCAAAATGAGCTGCTGCTATCATGACTCATATCACTGCATCGTTTCCATTCCGTAGAATAAATAACTTGAAGATTAAAAGGCACAGGTACAAAGCTCGTAGTACTCTGATCCATAAAATTAACATCCACGAGCCAAATACCGATATAAGTGTAGGGCACTTCAACGCCTCGCTCAGTTTCTACGGCTGAAGACCAATTCACGTCAATTTTCTTAGTGGCTTTAACACCGGCCCAACCTCGATGTGTGAGTGGTCCAAATAAAAATTTGAGCGTCGGATCAATTTTTTGATTAATATAATAGTTACGGTTTGTTCCCAATGAACGATTCATCTGCTCTAAGGATTTAAATTCTGTAAGGTACTTGGCTTGAAAAGTGACCTCTAGCTCTGTTCCTAAAGGCGAAAAAAGAAACAAATCAAAGTTTTGTGCCACAGCTGGAGACAAAAAGGGATTGAGTAAAGTAAACCCCAAACTGAACAAAATAAATAAACGGATAAACATAAAACCCCCAAAACTATGAATTGAAATGAATTTTTAAGAGAATAAAATTCAGTACTACCTGTAAACCTATTGTTCTACAATTTTTCCGTTTAAATGTATAAAATTTACAGAAGGGAGATGATCTGTCTCATTTAAAATAAACTTCTTCAGCAAAAGTATTTGGCGCTTTCTTCATATTTTATAGCACTATGATTATTTGCTGAAGAATTGAAGACAAAAAATCATGCTAATGCCTTTCAGATTTCACAGAGAGTTCACCTTCGCCTCATAGTCATTCCATCTTGGTATTCGATGATGAATTATCAGGAGGTTCTAAAATGGAAAACGAACAGAAGCAAAAAAATGAATTCAATGCAGTAACCAAAAAAGTCCTTATTATCCTGAGCCTAGTCTTAGGGCTAATGTTGCCTTTATCGCAGGTTGAAGATCAGATTAGTAGCCGAAGAGAGTATGAAACCATTGCTCAGAAAGAAGTAGCAAAGGGATGGGGTGAAAAGGTCGCATTCTCCTCCCCTGTCCTTACGATATCTGAAAAAAATATTTATCCAATGACAAGTGAAACTACTATTACCGTTGGCAGCAAAGAAAAAAAGCGCGGCGTCTTTCAGGTACCAGTTTATGTTGCAACTCTAAAAACTAAAGTAACCTTTAGTAAGCCTATTAATCAACAAATAGAGCCTACAAAAGAAATGAATTTATCAGAAGCAGATCACATTTTTCTTTCTACAAAACCTATTTCTTCCATTCAAAATTTTAAAATCAGAGAAACTGTGAGTGGACAGGAAATAAAGGCCAAGCTCGTTGATGGCGGAATTTGGCTTTCTGTTAATGAATTACCCAATAAGGATATTTTTTCGAACACATTTGAAATTGAAATTTCAACTCGAGGAACAGTGGTGTGGCCCGAGTTTAGTGGAGTCACATTTATGCAGCGGTTAGTTGTTTAAGT
>CAZTDX010000084.1:0-12577 GCA_964612425.1 uncultured Pseudobdellovibrionaceae bacterium | reverse complement strand
TCTAATAACTGCGAGGCACCTGTTGCACTTTGCATTGCGGAATGCGAAACCTCTTTAATAGTTTTTGAAATATCTTCTACTGCACTGCTTGACGTTGCTACAATTCTTGAAACTTCATTGGTCGTAGCCGTTTGTTCTTCCACTGCCGTAGCAATCGTTAATGAAATTTCATTCATTTCATCCACTGATTTTGAAATCTGGCCGATGGCTAATACAGCACTATCAGTACTCCCTTGCATGGCATTAATTTTATTTGAAATTTCTTCTGTTGCCTTTGCAGTTTGCTTTGCGAGTTCCTTTACTTCGTTAGCTACAACGGCAAAACCTTTACCTGCCTCACCGGCTCTTGCAGCTTCGATGGTAGCATTAAGTGCTAGTAAATTTGTTTGCTGAGCAATGGAACTGATCACTTTTATTACGGAGCCTATCTCTTTACTACTAACCCCTAATTGATTTACCACTTTTGTAGTTTCTTGAGCTCTCGCAAGACTTTCACGCGTCTTTTGTGATCCCATCACCGTATTTTTTGAAATTTCTTTGATGGAGGCGGTCATCTCTTCTGCATTAGCGGCTACAGCTCTAACACCTGATGCAACTTCTTCTGACGCTACTGATGCTGTTGAGGATTGCTCATTTGTTCTTTTTGCGTTTGAGGCTAAATGAGAGGCCGTTGCACTTAACTCTTCGGATGCTGATGCTACTTGTGTTGAAGTGTTACTTAATGTTTTTATGAGCGCCAGCCATTCCTGTTTTTGAGCTGTAATCTCAGTGGCATATTTAACCACTTTAAATACATTCCCATTAAGATCATATACTGGGTTATAGGCAGCTTGAAGCCAAATTTCTCGATTCCCTTTAGCAATTCTTTTAAACTCTCCAGCTTCAAATTGTCCTGCCCTTAATTTTTGCCAAAACTCTTGATACGCTTTACTTTTTGAATAACTGGGTTCGCAAAATAATTCGTGATGCTTTCCAATGATTTCTTCCTTTTTATATCCTGTGCATTTCAAAAAATTTTCATTTGCATCGATAATAGTTCCATCTAAACTAAAATTAATTACCGCTTGAGTTTTAGAAAGAGCTTGAAGTTCAGAATCTTTTAATTTCTGCTGACTGATATCTGAAGCGTACTTGATAACTTTCACTGGATGCCCTTTGGCATCACAAATCGGGTTATAAGTTGCTTGGATCCAAACTTCTTTTCCTCCTTTACCCAATCTTCTGTATTCACCAGAATCACTTTGACCTCTACCTAATTTAATCCAAAAATTTTTGTACTCAAGAGATCGGACATACTCTGGGTCACAAAACATACTGTGGTGCTTGCCCATAATTTCATTCAAATTATAACCGAAAGCATTGAGAAATATTTTATTGGCTCCTTTTACATTACCATCAAGGTCAAATTCAATAATTGCTTGGGAGCGATCAATGGCCGCAACCTTTCCAATTAAATCTTGGATTTGCTCTGGAGTTAAATTTAAATTATTGATATTTTCTTCTGTTGAGGTAGTTATCTGTTTATCCATTACGTTTCTTGCTGCGTCCATTCAATCCTCCTGAACCCTAGATTTATTTTATTAAGTGGCAAACTCAGAAATCCAAATTTTTTGAATTAATATAATTTCCTAATTTGCTCTCCTATTCACTTTAATGAAAGATTGAGAAGAATCAAAAGGCAAAAGGTCGAGTCTAATAAGGATTATTCACCGCTTCCCGATCCCATTGAGAGCCTGTGGAAAAAGACTAATCATTTACCTTTTTTAATTAAAACTTAGGACTTATAAGTAATCCAAGAACGCCACCAACAATCACAAGCCAAACAGAATTTATTTTAAATCTCTGCACTCCGAGCAAACTCAACAAAAACAAGACCAAAGTTAAAGGATCAAAGACACTCTCCCTTGAAAGTTGCAGTGTTACAGCAATCATCACAGCGAGTGATGCTACATTGACTCCATCAAGCACAGAAGCAATGGCCATTGATTTCCTGATTTTTTTAATCCAGGGTGCTGAAATACCTACAAATATAAACGCAGGTAAAAAGATACCCACTGTTGCTAAAATTGCTCCAGAATTTCCACCTAATAAAAATCCTATAAAAGTTGCCGTTGTAAAGACTGGACCAGGAGTAAATTGACCTATAGCTATCGCATCTAAAAGTTGGGAGTTTGTTAGCCAATGCCAATGCTCAACTAAATCGGACTTTAAAAAAGCCAGCAATACATAACCGCTGCCAAACAATACTGAACCTACTTTTATAAAAAATAAAAATAGTTTGGATAAACTAAAAGGAATCACAAATTGCTCAGCACTCAATGCTCCCTGAATTCCAGTAGATGAAACAATGGGAGATAAGTTCATTAAATTTAAAATCATTAATGAATACAGTTTTTTAGTTTGGTGTCGATTTAAAATAAAAGATATCATTCCGGCGATTATAATAAGAATCAATTCATTCACACCTAAAAAATATGTTATTATTGTTGCCAACCCTAGAAATAATAGAAATTTGTTTTTAACGGCAGTCTTATAAAATGAAATGATGGCCAAAAAAATGATCGCTAAAATTACTGGCTTCATTCCATAAAAAAAGGCCTGAACGTTTGGCAACATTCCCCATTGAACGTAAAGGTTAGCTAACAATACCACCAGTAGTGCCGCCGGTAAAATAAAACAAATACCTGCCGTCAAGAGGCCTTTCCAGCCTGCTCGAGAATAGCCAATATGTATAGCCATTTCTGTTGAGTTGGGTCCCGGTATAAAATTAGTAGCACTGAGCAAATCTAAAAAATGCTCTGATGTGAGCCATTGCCTTTTGATTACAAATTCATGGTTCATCATGGCAATGTGGGCCGCTGGTCCACCAAAGGAAGTAAATCCCAATTTTAAAAAGATTTTGGCAATATCAAATAGCTCATCCGATTGATTTTTATGATTCATAGCTCATACTATTATTTAATCTTTATTTATCATGCAATAAAATAATAATGGTTCAAAAGTTCAATTTATAGGACTCTCTGTAAAAATCTCATTTTTAGAATGATCTATAACTTTGACAATTAAATAAATATTATTTTGTTTTAAAGAGGCACAATCCTATTTTTCTACCATATGAATCATAGTAGTTTTAATTTAACCCTGATATAATAATCTGATTCTTTTGCTCTCGCTCACTGATTTCGTTCACTATATTAAGAATCTTTTGCGAAAGCGGCTTGCGACGCATTTCACTTAACTTTTTTGCGATTTCGCGGCCAGCGCCTTTTTTGCCGATCTTAGATTTTTGCTCAGACATAATGGACTCCTATTTGATAGTAATATAGCATAGGTTTATTTTTTGCAACATATTGAAACTCTTAGCATTTTAACATTGCGGGGTTTATATCTACTAGGTATACCCTGGTTTCGGGATACTTTTATTCTTCTTCTACCCAAACTTGGCCTTGTGATTCAAAGGATCATTTTGAAATGATAGCATTATTGATTTAGATAAAGTGGAAATTTCATAAGATGCTTTAGCTTGGGTGCGAAGTGCAGAACCTGTTTCCCGGAAATTGCGACTGGAGGCAAGTTATCCTTAAGAAGTGTATTATTAATACTGCGAAACTGTTGATTATCCGTTTGGAATTGCGCCGAGTTTTGCTTAAAGCAAGTAACACTTTAGGTTTTACCGCTTTAAAATGATTCCTTGTTTGTGCGCCAACCTCTTGGCGCACATTGTGGTCAAATTTATTGACAAGAACAATAGAAGAGATAAGAAGGGCCCATGGAAACCCATGAGCCTTTTTATCTTCACATTTTGAGAGAGCCCCTATCAAGTCGGCAGCGCAAGAGCACCTCGTATTCGTTGCGGGTATTTGCTAAAGATATTGAAATTGACTCATCAAACTTAAGTGCCATTTTACAAAAAACGTGGCCTTCCAAAGAAGCCATCCACTTTTGAATTATACAGAAATCTCGTTCTGACAACCAGGGTAAACACTTCTTAAGGTTTCTATTTCAATTGATATCACTTGGTTTTTTAAATCGAAATTTGGCTCATCAATTTAACTTTTCGAAAATTGAAGGAGGTCTTCGATATCTTCACTGTTTTTATCAACCTTACGTAATGCCTTTAAATAAGTGTCACGTGCAACTGATGTAGAAGTTAAATTTTCCGATCCCCAAGAGAATTTTTGATGACCATTATAAATCATTAAGAGATCAGCAGCTAATCGTGAAAACCTTCCGTTGCCATTTAAAAATGGGTGTATCCAAACAAGTTTATGATGAAATCGAATCGCAATTTCTTCCATTGGAAAAGTTTTATTTTCGATCCAAAACCTAACATCACCAAGTAATTGCCCAAGTTCGCTTTGTATTCTATGCCAATCGACACCTATATTAAGATCCTTAGACCTGAAGTCGCCAGCCCACTTCCAGGTTTGATCAAACATTTTGTTATGAATAAGTTTCAAGCCAGTGGCCGTTAACAATTCAGCTTTAAGCTTTCGACTTCTCAATGCCCATCCAATAGCTTCGGCAATATTTCTCTCTTCAAACTCATTCAACTCTCCTTGATTTGTTAAAGATGGTATCAAACCTTTTAATGCCTCTTCATTAAGTGGGGTCGCTCCTGGCGGATTCTCTATTTTCATTTTGATTTCCAAATTCGACGATCTTTTTTAAGAAGAAATTCTGCTGCTAATTTTTTCTCTAATAACTCTTGTGATTTTTTAGAAGCTGATTGATCCTCAATCCCCATTGTCGTATTTGTCATACTCACAATTTCTTTTGCTGATTTCAAAGCTTGTTCTTCTACTATCGATTGCAATGAAGTTTTAGGAACAAGAAAATAAACCAATTCACACCCCAAGGCATCAGCCGTTTTTTCCAGTGATGCCAGCGTCAATTTTCCTGAACTTTCATTTCTTTCAAGCTTACTTATATTTTGTTTAATAACGCCAAGCCTGTCCGCCAAATCGTGCAGACTCATTCCTAGCGCTTCACGAATCTCTTTAATCCATCCTGATTTAGGCGTCTTAACTTCTCTCAGATTAACTCCTGACTTGAAAAAGCGATCCAGCTGACTTCTTCTCAAATCAGACATTTTTTTTGCCATAAGTTCCTCACTTCTAAGTAGACCTTTTAAAACATATCGTCTACCTATAGATAGACGATATTTATTATTTTGTCTACCTATAGATAGACAAAACAAATGCATACCTTAACTAATATTAAATATTATCTTGTATTTTCAGATAGTTAATAAAATTGACTGAAACAACAAAAACTAGACGTTCCTATGGCAACTTCTAAATTCCATAAAATCCATTTACTCAATCTCATTTATCTTTAAAAATTTCGGAATAGATCAATTCTAGCTTAAGAAAATCGATAAAAATATACCTACAGTATAATTATATCGACTAATTTGTACTAGTCACGATTAGTGTTTACAGGACTCGACAAATGTCTGAAGCCCTAAATTCTTTTCGCTTAACTAATGATTTGCAATCATCCATTCGAAACAAAAGAGTAATCCAAATTTTCTTCTAAATCCAAAGCCGTTTGCTTTTTGGGAGAAGTGAATTCCTTGGTTAGAGTTAAGCTCAAACCATATTGGTTTTTTTCACTTCAATAATCCTATAAATCGCCAAAATTCGAAATGCTTTTTCTTGCTCAATAGTAAGTCCCGTAAAATCATTCCCGTTATTCTCCCATGTTCTCAATGTCGATGCTGGTACTTGAATTTTATGAGAAACATCATCAATGGATAATGTTAAAAAGGTTCGTAAAAACTTTAATTGATAACCATTAATTCTTTGCTTGCTATTGAGTAGAGCTTTGGCTGTCCTCAACTTAACTTCATTCATATTAATATCTGGATATTCTTCGCCATGAACCGATCTAAGAGCAACATTTTTAAGAAGAACATCGAAACCAAATCCTTTGAAAATGTAAGTCTCTAAAATTTTGCTCATATTAGTCCTCTTTATTACCCTGATCAACGGCAGTAAACTTATTAAATTTATGCTTTAGATTCTTTGTCACTATGGATTTGTTCGATGGCATTAAAAAATACTTTCAACGAAACAGCATCACTATGTGAAAGCATGCGATGGAGTGTTTGGCGTGTTGTACCTATGGCCTCTGCAAACTGCTCCTGGTTTTTATACTTTGGAGAATTTGAAATATAAGATGCAATCAAATCAGTAATCGAAGCAACATCACCATCTTTCATATAATGAGACATCTGTTTCATCACAAAATCTGGCTTTCCCAATTTTTCATTTAGGTTTGCCAGTCGATTCTCAACTTTTGTATTTCTTTTCTTTTTTAACTTCATTTATCACCCTAAGAATCAGTTTTATTAAAGCGATGCTCAAAATTAGTTATGACCTCAATTATATGACTCCAAGTTGGTGGTGACCCAATAAACATTTCACCCATTTTTTTATAATCATCTTCCATACTATCGAGAATATGCTTTGTTGGTATAAGCTTAAGTGAACCTTTTTTTGCAATTTCATATTGTGCCCATACTGCACGGAAATAAATTGATTTATGATGTGCAACTCTTTCAAGTAGATCAGTTAACTTTTCTGATTCTACACTATATGAAGATTCAATCAGACAGCAAAAATCATAATAGTGTCTCGATTGACGAAGAGGCACAGCTTTTTCTGTTGGATAGTGAGCATACATGTGCAAAATTGTAGCTTTTTCCCAAAATGTCCTCTCAATATTTAGTACTTTTACCTCAATTGGATCTTCATGAATTTTATCGGAGAGTGATTGTTTAAGATATGATGTAATGATCTTATTGCTCACTGGCCAATGCTCTGATCTTGCTCCTATTTCAATTTTTACTGCGGGTCGTATGTAACCGGTAGATACCGAAGTAGACAAGGGATACTGAAACAAAATTGTTTGTTGATCAGGATCATTCTCATCAAGACCAATATTCCAATCTCCACTTATTTCAAGTTTTATTTTATCCTCTAGAAGTTTGATCAGTTCATCCTTAACAAAACTTTGACATTTGATAGTCAATTCTTTTAACAACTCATTTCTTTTTTTGCTCCCTACTTTTTCTGGATCTTTATCTCCAAAAAATCCAAAAAAAGATTTCTCAATTGATATATCGATATCTTCTGAAAATCGATTTATTACTGAATAAATCTTTGAAAGCGATGTTCCACCCTTAAAAGTCAAATTTTCTCTTATTGCTGCAATAGAAAACAGTTTCTCTAAAAGCCAACAGACCCAAAAATCTTTTTCAATAATTTGGTTTGCCAATCCTAACTTTTCAGATGCTACATCCAAATAGGACGATTTTTCTTCATTACTAAGAGAACTAAATTTTTTCACCTATGTCTCCACCAAACTTCTTAAAATCTTATGCATCCATATTGGCGCAAATTTCATATCAATTAAAAGCTTTGCCTTATCTTTTTCTGTTAATTTTTTTCGTATCTTAGATATCATTTGTTCAGAAAGGTTATCTTTACCGATAAATTTTAGAGCTTCAAAAACAAGGCCACTAGTTGTTCCAGCAACAGCCATTGCTTTATTACTAGTTCGCTTAAACTTAATAGTTCTTTTGCCAATCTTTAGATTTTTATCCCGACCATCTGTTAAATACACAATCAAAGCTGGTACCTGTTCTGAAAGTCCTAACAAATTTGCAGCAAATGCGCCAGAAGGCTGAACCTGTATATTATCTCTTAATGAAATCGCATCAATGAAATGTTCTATATTCGTAGGAAGAACACCAAGCTCTTTATGTAATTTGGGGTACTCATATACACCCTTACAAACTCTTCGAATTGTCCCCTTAGTCTCAAGTCGGGACAAGCCTTTTCGGATAGCTTCGTCCGATCCAAGATCTAAAAAGCGATCTGGAGTAAAGCAGTTACCCCTACCGTACCCATATATTCGATTTAATACCCTATTTTCAATATCTTGTGGCTTTTTCATAATCAATTCCTGTCACAATAATAGCACATTTTTGTGACAAGTAAAGACCCTTAACGACAAGTCCAGGCCAGCCCGGCACGCAGAACCCTAAGATTTATTTACCCTGGTATCATCACTAGAAAACTGACTTCAAAAGTTTATGTAGGGCCGAATCCTATTTACGGCCCGTAAAATTAATTGAAATTACATTTGATTGATCAACCTCATGAGGTACAGCATAACCAAGAGCCTCGGTCGCACCCTTAATATCAACGCCTGCCAATCTCAAATAAATATCCGTTGTTTCCATTTTCTTATGACCAACAATGGCCATAACTTTTACCAACGGAACGCCTTGAGCAAGCATGTTTGTAATAAAGGTTGCGCGAAGATCATGGAACTTAATCGATGAAATTCTAATAGACTCACAAAACTCTCTAAGAACTCTTGCCTGATCACCATGTGTCCACTCCATCAGTCGTGGCAAAACAAATTCGCCGGAATCCTTTCCATTCATCGGTAATGATGATTGAAGAGAATCACTCGATTGATTTGTTTTGAGTTCCATCAACAAAGACTTTAAATCTTTACTAATTGGAACCACACGACAGTCACCAGTTTTAAGTTCATGGAATCCATCTTTATTGGTCCATTGTTTATTGATCTGACCCGAGTTTAGTGGAGTCGCATTTATGCAGCGGTTAGTTGCTAACGCAGGGGGGGGTCTCCTGCGGAGGGTGGCGAATGAATGAGGTGGCCACTCACCTGGTGGACTCGGTTCTCCCATATCAGCGTATCAGGCAATGGGTGATGAGCTTTCCGATTCCTATTCGATTCATCCTAGCTGTTAAGCCGGAGGTGATGGGAAAGGCTTTAAATATCGTCAATCAATTCGAGTCTATATCTTCTATCCCCTTTTATGGGCCGAATGTCTAAATAATAACAGTTTAAAACTTCCTCAAAATGCACTATATTCATCTCCTAAGATACCTTCTGGTTGATAATATGGGAAATTAATCCCAAAACGTATGGAATGGCATTCTATATTTAGGAGCTTTTATGAAAAACTTGATAGCATTTTTTCTAGCTATATTTGCAAGCGCGGAGCTTTACACTCAAAATTGCAGAGCTGCGGACATAGGACAGAATGTTAACAAAGTTATCCAAATCAGTGTGGGGAACTATCATGCCTGCGCTCTGGAGGCAGAAGGAGTGAAGTGTTGGGGTTACAATGGTGTTGCGCAAATTACCGTCCCAGCGCTCAATAAGCCAACTCAGGTTTCAGCAGGAGAAAATTATTCCTGTGCTTTGGATGCAGATGGTGTGAAGTGCTGAGGTGAGGGCTATTATGGGCAAGCCAACGTCCCAGTGCTCAATAAGCCAACTCAGGTTTCTGCGGGGGGATACCATACCTGCGCTTTGGATGCAGATGGTGTGAAGTGTTGGGATTTCAGTGGTAATAAGCCTTAAGAAGTATAGATGGACTAGTTAACCCAGGAGTTACGCATATGACCTGACTACGCGGATAAAATTTTGGGTCTACATCAATAACGGGGGTTCTTTAATGTGTTTTTGGTTCGAATAGAGTTGTAAATGGGGTGACTGACGTTTGGCACGTAAGTCACCGAAATCACTCGCAACTATAGTCTGTTTGTCATCATCTGTCATCTTGAATTTCACGATTTTCCGAAATGTACTGAAATAACGTTTTCGCCGCTTTGCTTCGGAACCGCATATCCCAAGGCCTCCGTTGCTCCTTTTACATCCACACCAGCAAGTCGTAAATAAATGTCCGTCGTCTCCATCTTTTTATGACCGACAATGGCCATAACTTTAACGAGGGGAACACCTTGGGCAAGCATGTTGGTAATAAAGGTGGCTCTGAGGTCATGAAACTTCACCGAGGTGATGCCAATCGAAAGACAAAAATCCCTCAATATCTTGGCTTGATCCCCATGGGTCCACTCCATCAATCTTGGTAACACAAACTCATGGTCTGAACCTTGAAACGTTCTCAATTCCAGAATTAGCTCCTTTAGGTCGGTACTGATCGGTACAACTCGCCAATCTCCCGTTTTGAGTTCATGCGTCCCATCCTTATTGGTCCATTGCTTATTTACTGAAATCAATCCAGCGTCTAAATCCACATCGCTATTTTTTAGCGCATACATTTCGCCGGATCTCATGCCTGTCTTCAAAGCAAAGGCCCAAACATGGTAAAAGCGGTGATTTGTGTCCTTGGCATTTCGCAGAAGCAAATCCACTTCTCTTGCCGTTAAAACTTTCTGCATGGCTTGAGCGGTTTTAATCACAATCCCTTTTGTGGGATTCTTCGTTATCAAACCGTCATCAATTGCCATTTGAAACATCTTTCGCAGCATCTTTAATAAATTCTTTTGCGAAATAGAACCAAGTCTCTCACTTGAACATTGAATCATTTCGTACACATCTTCTGTCGTAATTTTATCAAGTCCTTTTTCTTGCCAACTTTGAGGAATCCACTTCTTAAGATAACCGTCGTAATTCACCACTGTTGAGGTCTTAAACTGAAGTCGAATTCGCTTTAGCACTTCCTCGTGCCACATCGGCCAACTTACTACCGGCCGCTCTTCGATACATTTTCTGACTTCAGCTTTAAATTGATATTCAACTTCTTTAGCTTCTCTCTCGGAAGTAATTCCTCTTTTTCTGCGCGCAACAAGTTTCTTATTGTCATCGCGTTCGGCAATATAAACTTCATAAAACTTTTTCCCATCTTTCATATAGGATTTGATCATCGTTGGGCTCCCTTCGAATTTAAGAGAGCCTGTACATCCTTTATATGAAATCGAAGTCGCCGACCCAATTTGGAAAACTTGATTTGCCTGCGATAAACCATTATTCGCAAAGCATTCTCAGAAATTCCAAAATAAGCAGCAACCTGGGCAGATGATAACCACTCACAGACTATTCGATTTTCAAAGATCGTGGGCTCAACATTTGTTAAACCCTTGGAAGGCATAATCGCCATTTTTCCCTCACAAATCAAGGTGATTTTACCTCCCTAAATGGGAGCTGTTTATCTCAATTCTTGAGTCCTGATTCTGAAAAATGGAACTGCCTTTATTTGCCCGTTCAGTTGTTAATTTAGCCCCAGAATCGACGATGCTTGGCTCATTTGATTCCGTCGGTGTATTTATTTTTTTCTTTCGACCCCGACGATTTACTGAGGGCGATTTCTCAATAACAATAGGCGTCTGAAAATATTTTAGGATTTCATTAACCGACAGGTCTTTCCCTTCATTTTTAGCTTTTCTTGCTTCTTCAGTGGCGTGTTGCAGTGCTCTTACAATGTCAAAATTGCGCTCCTTTATTTTTGCAATTTCCAATTCAGTGAATGGTTGGGACCTCTCTTGCAAAAGGAAATTGATAACTTCCTTCTGTGTCACTTCGATTAAATCGCCTAATGCATTTTTCACTTGGTCCGACAATTTCTTAACAGCTTCCATGGTTGCAGGATCGAGCACCACACGATCAATTTTAGATGCCGACGAGTTGGAGCGTTTTTCTGTTAACTCCAATTCAGAATTATTTTTTACTGGCTCCATGTGCTCGTCCTTTCTAATACCCACATCCAATGTCCTTCGATAAATTTGTCGTTCTCGATTTTTTCAGGAATCCAGACTTTTCTAACTTTTGGTGATGTTAAAAATGGAGCTTTTGATTCGTCTTTATTTGATTTATTAGTATCATTCTGTTTATTGGACTTCATTGTCATACATCCACATAGTCCTAGTAAACCCAATACAAGAAAATATTTTTTCATTTTCCTCAACCTATATATTTCGTGGTCCATATATCTTCTACTGCCCCCGAAATCGTGTTTCCTGATGTGTTCTTTCGTAGTTGAAATCAAAGGGCTTTTTCGTCCATCTAGACAAAACATTGCCGAAAGATCTTTCGTAGGACTTTCGCCGATGTTTCCCAATAAATTGGCGATAGTAGTTCCTTGATCTTTGCCAACCATTATTTTTGATTGCCACTGAGTCTCGTAATACTGGTCTAAACTGACAAAGCTATGGATGTTGTTGTCTCCATCGAAGCCACTCACAAGATGCTTAAGAATATACTTTGCCGATGATTCTGATTTTGTAACCCATAGAACTTGAGCCGCACCATTGTGTGGGCCATAAAACTCGCCCAGCTCGCGGTATTCCGAAGGTGACTTCAGTGACAATTCAACTTCCAGAGCAATTACTTTGGATTGCCCGTTGCCACCTTCGACAACCTTCCAATATCCATCAGGCCTGTGAGTATCAGTAATTGGAACCCACTTCGGATAACAATCTTGGTGAATCCGGCGAAGTTCCTGCTCAGAGAATGTGGCACATCCTTTGGGCGTACAGGAGAGCCATTCGCCTAAATGAATTGCTGTGACCAGAAAATCATGAAATTGATTTTCTGATTTGAATCCGGTGCTAAAGAGTTTTGGCAAACTTTTTTCAATGACAGCATAGCCCTTATTATCAAGAGTCCACACAAAAGCTTTTCCAGAATCAGAAGCAACGGACCTAATGTACCTTGACCTGCTAAAATCATTGAGTCTCACATAAGATCGAAACCAACTTTTCTTTGGGTAAATGGCGGTTGCTAT
>CAZTDX010000083.1:0-12610 GCA_964612425.1 uncultured Pseudobdellovibrionaceae bacterium | reverse complement strand
TGTTTCAATATGCGATATTGATGCCAAACTAAATTGATTATGTTTGAGTAAGCTCGCATAGATCTGACTAAGTATTGGTCATCTCTTCCATTTTTCAGCCTTACTTTTTCTAAAGTCGAATTGGCATAGTGGCTAAGCAAATTAAATTGTGGAGAATTTCCTAGTAGTACTAGGAAAAAATGCTTAAATTTCCTAGTACTACTAGGAAATTCCTGCTATCCTCTTTACTGAGGATGAAAAAATATAAACGTGTCTATAAGTTCCCCCGATCGTCACTTTTACTTTTTGGTCCAAGAGGGATTGGTAAAAGTACTTTTATAAAAGATATTGTAAAACCTGATCTGACTATTGATCTATTACAAGCTAAAATGAATCGGGTTTTGAGCAGTAAGCCCTCTACTTTAGAAGAACTCACGGGGCATCTTTCTGCATCACAAATTGTATTTATCGATGAAATTCAAAAAATTCCTGAATTATTAGATGAAGTTCATCGTCTCATCGAAGAGAAAAAGTTAATTTTTATTATGACTGGATCTAGTGCGAGAAAGCTCAGAAAATCCGGGGTTAACTTGTTGGCAGGAAGAGCTTTAACAAAAAAAATGTTTCCTCTTACCCTCTTTGAGTTAGCAGGTGAAAAAAATCTCAATCATCTTCTTTGGAGCGGAACTTTGCCTAAGAGTGTTTTAGAAAAAGATGATGAAATGATTGATGAATATCTTTCTAGTTATGTGCAAACTTATTTAAAAGAAGAAATTTTCCAAGAGGGATTGGCCCGAAACCTCACGCAATTTTCTCATTTCATTGAAATAGCAGGGCAATATCATGGAATGATTCTTAATTTCGAAAACATCAGTCGCGAAGTCGGGGTGTCTGGCGACACAATTAAATCATGGTTCCAAATCCTTGAAGATACCTTGGTGGGGACTCTGGTGCATCCTTATCCGTTAAATATTTTTAAAAATGAAACAAAGCATCCTCGATTTTATTTCTTTGATCCCGGAATTGCTCGGGCCGCAGAAGGTATTACTAGCTTATCTGATCATCCTGAAAGACGAGGGTTTTATTTTGAAGGTTTATTGTTAAATGAACTGCGCGCCTATGCGGAAGTTAATAAATTAAAATGGAATATTTATTTTTATAATGTGCCTGGAGTTGGAGATATTGATTTTATCATTGAAACTAAAAGAAAAACTATAAGTAAACCTGCTGAGTTTATCAGTGTTGAAGTTAAGCTAGCAAAAAAATGGGATTCCAAATTTGAAAAAATGACTTTTTCTGTTAAAGAGAAAAAAACAAAAAATTTAAAACGTACTATCGCTATTTATTTGGGAGTGCATCGCCTCACTAAAAATGGATTAGAAATATTCCCCCTAGATCAATTCATAAAAGAACTCTGGAGCAAGGGTTTATAAAAAAAGTGCTGCCGAGCCTGAAGTTTTGTTATCCATGAATTAAACCCTTTAGATTTTAAGTCCTATCCGTTAGACCAGAGAGGGACATCCTCGAAACTCATCCATAGACGTGCCATAAATCCAGTAACGTGCCACTTTAAATCAAATGCAGGTATTGAAGTAGTTCGTAAATTTTTAAGGCTAAATAAATTAGACTTAAAAGTTCTTGAGAAAACTTCAGCCAATGACGATAGCTAATACAACGTTTCTTTGTACTAGTTTCTCTCATAGAGGCCTCCATTCTTAAAATGGGGGTTTTCTTCTTTTGAACTTCTCTCAAGCTCGGCAGCACAAGTTGCCATAGCAAGGGTCGCTCCAGTCCCTTCTTCAAATAGGGCGCATTTCTGGTGACGAGAATCGGACAATGAACCGAGTATCCGGTTCAATTCGGCAGGTGTGACGGAGTGAGTGCATAGATAAATCTATGCAAAACTCGCCGTGTGATGTTCGGAATTAGCTAAGCAAAGTACTCAGGGAACTGTTAATGTATGATCCTCTTTAATTTGATCACTCATTGAAATCTCATTGAATTGCTTACGAGAAATTTCCATGATGGCCTTCATTGAAAAGCCTTCTTTTTTTAAATTAATTAATGTTTCTAAAATCGGAGTCTGACGAAATACAAATTTACGGCCACCAAAATCCACTACAAAGCCTATGCGTGGAAGTAATGATAACCTCCAACTAATGTTCCGGCTAAGTAAGAGGTATATTTTTAAACGTCAATTTATTTTCTAATCTTAGAAATTTTTTCAAGATCATTATTGATCTCCACATGATTCTTTCGGTTTTATGCCGTAGGGAAAGCTTTTGCCGAGCAACTTCTGTTATCACACCAGCATTTCAACCAAAAATGGACAAAGAAACCTTAGGTAGAGACAAAGTATGCTTTGCGTTAAAGTCTAGATTCCTTGGAAGAATCAATAATTTTTGCTAATCCTTCGGAGCTTTTTAAGGCGAGACACCTCAATTTAAAAAGTTATAAGAAGGGGAATCAAAGATGAAATCCATTTTAGTTTTAGTTTCCGTATTGTTTTTAAGCACAATTTCTTGCACTAAAAAAAGGGCAGAAGTGGGTAGCGAAGGAAACCCCATCAAATTATTCTTTGTCCCTTCTGTGGATATTAAAGTGATCGAGGATTCTTCTAAAAAATTAAAAGATTATCTAGAAAAAGAAACGAACTACAAGTTTGAAATTTCGATTCCTCAAAGTTATATCGCCGTCGTTGAAGCTTTTGGAACTGATCGTGCCGATGTGGCTGCTCTAAATACTTATGGCTACTATTTAGCGCGTACCAAATATAAAGCGGAAGCTCGCCTCACCATCTTAAGACACGGCAGCAATACTTACCAATCTCAATTTATTGTTAAAGCGGGAAGTCCGATTAAAACATTGGCTGACTTTAAAGGAAAAAAAGTGGCCTTCGTTGATCCTGCTTCGGCATCTGGATATTTGCTTCCACTGAAAATGTTGCGTGATAAAGGGGTTGAGCCTGGAGAAATTGTTTTTGCGATGAAACACGATAATGTGGTTTCCATGGTTTATAATGGACAAGTGGAAGCGGGCGCGACTTTCCACAGTCCAGCCCACGAGGGACAAATTGAAGATGCCCGTCGTCTTGTAAAAACCCAATATCCAGATGTGGAAGAGAAAGTTAAAATATTAGAACTTTCCGAGCCTATCCCCAATGATCCCATCGTTTTTCGAGCGAATTTGCCAGAAGAAATGAAAACCAAAATTGCAAATGCCTTCATTAGTTTTATTAAAACTCCTGAAGGAAAAGCTGCTTTCAAAGCTATTTATGGTGTCGATGATTTTAAAGCGGTGACGGATGCTGATTATCAATCGGTGTTATCGCTAGGGAAGCTCTCTGAAGAAGTAATGAAAAAATAACAATTGAAGTGTGGTGGGGTTTTGATGAGTGCAAAGAAGTTAATTCTCTCAGTAAAAAATTTAGTCAAGACCTACCCCAACGGAGTTAAAGCTCTTAAGGGAGTTTCCTTTGATGTGCGTGAAGGGGAGTTTCTTGTTATTATCGGATTATCGGGATCTGGTAAATCGACTCTACTTCGGTGTTTAAATCGGCTTCATGATCCCACCTCTGGAACAATTTTATTTGAAGAAAAGCAAGATATTGCTCAAGTTAAAGGGGCTGCGGTTCGAGACATTCGTCGCCAGATCGGAATGATCTTTCAACATTTTAATTTAGTGCCTCGATTTACTGTTTTAAAAAATGTTCTTCTTGGCAGATTAGCTTACACTTCAGCCTGGAAAAGTGTTTTTGGTTTATTCTCTGCCAGTGATCGCAAAAAAGCTCTCGAACATTTATCCCTTGTGGGGATCGCCGAGAAAGCACAACTTCGTGCGGATAATCTCTCGGGCGGTCAACAGCAGCGCGTAGCCATAGCTCGCGTGCTGTCGCAAAATCCAAAAATTATTTTAGCCGATGAACCAGTCGCAAGTCTTGACCCAGCAACGTGCCATACGGTGATGGAGTATTTAAAAAAAGTGAATGAGCAGTTAGGTATAACAATTGTTTGTAATCTTCATTTTTTAAGTCTTGTCAGGCAGTATGCCACTCGAGTAATTGCGTTGAAGGCGGGAGAGATTATTTACGAAGGTTCGCCGCAAGAAATCGATGATCAGTGGTTTGAAAGAATTTACGGCGAAGGTGCCAAAGAAGTTCATGTCAATTAATTAGAAAGGTCATTTCGTGGATCAGTTTCGTTTTCGTCGTTGGATGTTTGATTCTCTTAATTTCTCCTTTGTCATCATGGTGCTTTATTTTTTAGTTAAAGCGCCCGAAGAAGAAGTTATTTTAGAAAACATGAACTTTTATTTTGGACTTTCCTTTGGTTTGCTCGTTTTAGGTGTGGTAGTAAGCGAAGCACTTTTGAAGCAAGGGATTAGTTCTCTGGGCGAGATTATTTTTGCTCCGCCAGATCGAAAACATCAAAATACGGCAGACTCGCTATTGAGTTCGTTCTGGGGATGGCAACTTGTGCTTTCGTTGATGCTCACTCTCTGGGTGGGTGGCCTTGTAACTAAAGCCAGTTTATGGGATGTATTGGATGAAAAGGGTATTGCCGGTGCTCTCAAACTATTTGATGCTCTCTTTGCCCCTAATTGGAAAATTTTGCCTCAAGCCATTTTAAATGTGATTGTTACGATTTTTATGGCATTCATCGCAACAGCGCTTGCAATTCCTTTTGCTTTTGTTTTAAGTTTTCTCTGCGCGAAAAACATCATGAAGCATCCAGCTGCTAAAGCTATTTACTTTATTTTAAGAACACTTTTTAATTTTATGCGATCGATTGAAGCGCTGATCTGGGCCATTATTTTTTCCGTGTGGGTGGGAATTGGTCCTTTTGCAGGAATGCTCGCTTTGATGATTCATTCTGTAGCTTCCCTTGCAAAACAATACTCCGAGATGGTTGAATCCGTGAGTGAAGGACCCATTGAGGGTGTGCTTTCAACGGGCGCGGGCTTTTTTCAAACTATTTGGTTTGCTATAGTTCCTCAAGTGATTTTGCCTTATATTTCATTTACGGTTTATCGCTGGGATACGAACGTAAGAATGGCCACAATCATTGGATTTGTCGGTGGTGGCGGTATTGGTACAATGCTCCTCAAGTATCAAGGGCAAGCCATGTGGCACGAAGTAGGTACGATTGTGATCGTGATCGCCGTTGTGGTTTGGGCAATGGATCAAGCCTCTGCACTTATTCGTGAAGCTTTGAAGTAACTAGAGTATTAGTTTAGAGATTCTAGTTACTTCAGCAATTTCTAGTAATTAAAAATAAATATCTGCATCAGCGTCAAGTTGTTTTACTCGAGTATTATACTGTGTTGGAGGAACAGTTTGAGTCCTAGTTTCATTAATTTCACTAGCCTTTACGGAAATTACTTGAATTGTATCACTATGAACACTGTATTGTCTGCTAAGAGTGATTTTACTTCCATCAGTTGATGCATTTATATCTTGAACAAATGCAGTTCCGTTATTATAGGATTTTCCATTTTGAGATAAAAGTTCTTGTAATTTTGAATTAGTATCAAAAAAGTAAGGTTTACCATTAATTAACATCCATAGGTTATTATTAAAAACTTCAAATTTTGATAGAGTTCCAGCAAAGTATTTTTGATCTACTTTACAGCTTGAGAGTAAGTCAACGAAGGTAACAACTTTGAGTCTTTGATTATAATATACAACATAACGATTATCTTTTTTTCCCTTCATTGGACCATTTGTAATTTCCATTTTCCCGATCATACAATGAGAATCGTAAAGGGGGTCCATACGTAAACCATTACATGATTTTTTTATTTCAATGGCACATTGTTTTTGCTCACGTTCACGAGTTGTCTTAGCTAATAGTGCATCTCCATCACCAGCAAATGCAGAAAAGGCAGAAGAAAGAATTAGTAAACTAGATACGATTTTAATTTTCATATTGAACTCCTTTAAAGTAAATATTTTAGTTTATATGATTCTATACAATTCAAAGTGCATGGACTAATTTAAAAAAGAATTTAGCAGATCTCAGAATGATACGATAGATGTTATTTTTCTAACATCAAAATTACAGTAAAAATCTTCATAGAAAATAGATCATTAGGTGCGATATAAATAATTAATATTTATTACAACTGTTTAACAGTTTGACAGTTTTTGGGGATAACGTCGAAAGTTTAAGGGCTACAATTATTGGCATAATTTTAGCAGCAATAAAAATCGAAGTATTTTAATTAAATATTTTATATTTGTTTGTTAAGGAGTAGATCATGAGTATTTCAAGAATCGTTAAATATATTACCGTTGCAGGAATGATTGTGCCCCTCTCTGTTAGTGGCATTGCAAGTGAAAAATTAGGAAAGGCCGGTCAGCGTGAAGTGCCACCGGGACTCCTAGGAACGGATGCTGCTGATTTTAATCATCTCAGCGAAGGAGCTGATATATATCCTTACGAATGGCTTATGGCTTTAAAAAGTCAAACAACAGGTAAAAAGGCAAGCCTTTTTGAAAAAGGGATAAATTTTATTACAAGAAGGACGACGGAGAAATCTCCCTTTTTGAGTGATTTAGATAAAAAGTTTGGAGTGATTGTTATTCCAAAAGAAAATTATAACTCTGAATTAAAAACTAAAGTCACCGTCAATGGAAAAGAAGAGGAAAGACATTATCTAATGCCATTTGTTGGTATTACGGCTACTTGGAGCGATAAAAAACCTCAAGAATCGGATGCCTTTAGTGAAGATACTCCATCGAACAATGTTAAAATTAAAAATGCGATTGCTAATAAACCTAGTTCACCGCTCTATCAAGAAGTTATTGACAGAAATCTCAACCCAGTAAAATCCATCCGAATGGTTGGAACGAATTGTTCGCTCTGTCACTCTAGTGAAATACAGATAAATAAAACAGGTATAGATCATCCACTCAAGATTAGAATGGATGGAGCACCCAATATGTTAGATATTAGAGGGTACTTTAAAGATATGATGGCTTCGACTATTGCCCTTTTTACAAATGAGAAAGAAATGACAGGCTTCTTGAAACGATTGCATGTTCCTAATGCTCAGACGAAAGCCAAAGAATTAATTAATGAATTTCAGACTAATTTTGGTTTGGCAACGTCGTCATTAACAGATAAAAAATTCTTTAAAGAATTAGCCAAAGTATCTGATATCGAAAAGCTCAGTACTATTATTACATTATTAATTGCTAAAGAAGGTACTGAGTTGAAAACTAAAGCAGAAGACTCTGGGATTTCTGGTTTAAAGAGTGCTGTAGATAATTTATTAAATATTGGTGAACCAACAGAAAGGCTTTATAAGGGAAGTGCTGCCATAGCAGCAAGCTTAGAGTCGTTACTACGGGTCACTTATGGTTTTACAAAAGAAGATAAAATCGGTGAGTTGAAGGATCGTATGCGCTTTTTGGGCGGCATGATGGTGGGTAATAATCCGCTCATTAAAGAATCTATTGCAGGATTTGGCCGAACAGATGCCTTTGGTCGTATCAGCAATATGGTTTTGCGTGGAAATAATCCAGTTGATTTAACAGGCGAAGTTTCCTACCCATGGATTTGGGGTATCAAATACAAAGCGATGTTACACTACAATGGAAATACAAATTCTGTCGTGTTAC
The DNA here is from genome assembly GCA_964612425.1 of uncultured Pseudobdellovibrionaceae bacterium. Lineage (GTDB taxonomy): Bacteria > Bdellovibrionota > Bdellovibrionia > Bdellovibrionales > Bdellovibrionaceae > CAUJGP01. The sequence continues at coordinate 5,007 of CAZTDX010000083.1, read as the reverse complement.
GTAATATGGGTCAGTCGTTGGGCTTAGGTGCTGTGGTTCGCAGTGATGGCACGCCAACTTCAAATGTTTATAACCTCAATCGCTTGGAGAACTTGGTTCATAAAATCCAATTTCCTCAATGGCACAAAGTTTTTGCTGATGTGGCAAAAGAAGATAAGTCCTTTGAAATTAACTCGGCACTTTTACCTACAGGGAAAACAGTGTACTTAAATAAGTGTGCTGGATGTCACGAAGCCAATAAACTCGAACATTTTGTGGGACCAGGTAAGGGCTTAAGAAATTATAAAACAATTTCATTCAAAACGGATTATACAACAGAAGAGGGACATGAAAAAGCAAGGAAAGGACAGCTTGATATACATGAAACGGATCCCATGACAGCCATCAATGCAACTCTACCCATTACTGATGCGAAAGGGAGCCCTCAACGCTTTCAAGATGTGATTTATAATGCCGTAAGTGGGCTTAAAACTGTATTTTTTGATAAATATAATTACACTGAAGATGTGAGAAAAGAATACGCTTTCGAAAGCTTGAGAGGAAAAGAGTTTTTCCGTGACACCCTTTATGGTTTTACGGAAGAAGATCAAAAAAGTGCTGGCAACGATTATGGTAAAATTAAGCCAAACTCAGGTTACATAGCAAAATCACTCTCTGGTGTTTGGGCAACAGCTCCTTACTTGCACAACGGTTCAGTTCCTTCCATCGCCGAACTCTTAAAGCCAGCGAATCAGAGACCAAAAACTTTTAATGTTCAGAGTCGTCTGTTAGATCCTAAAACTTTGGGCTATGTAGATTATGACCGCCAAAACAATATATGCTCATCGTCTCAAGATAGCACCTGCTTTGATACTTCAAAAATCGGTAATAGCAATTCAGGTCATGAATACGGAACCGATTTAACGAAAGAAGATAAAGAGGCGCTCATTGAGTACTTAAAAGTTTTAGCTCCTGATGTGGAGTATAGCTGGGAGTATGGTTCAAGAGCTGATGATAACCAGCCCAATTAAAACTCGAGATAATAATGATTAATTTTTTCCACCGGCTAATGATTTGGCTGGTGGATTTGCTGAAGGCGCGCTTTAAATTTTTCAGGGTTTTCAAATTCATTGAGAGTTTTATCCTTGAGCCACTCACCCTTGGCATTATAAAAAATCACAGAAGGTAAGCCAACGATTGAATATTGAGCTCTAAGTTTTGTGAGAAGATCTGAATCATTGGTGGCATCAAAACGAATCAAAGTAAAATTATTTAATTCTTTTTGTATCTCAGCATCAGAAAATGTTTTCTCATCAAGCTCATGACAGGCCAAGCACCAATCAGCATAAAAATCGATTAAAACGGGTCGGTGCTGAGCTTTACTCTTTGCTAAAAGTTTTTCATCATACTTTTCCCAAATTAAATTTGATTTTAAAGTATTTAAATTTTCTGCTGAAACTTCAGAAACGGGTCCGGTATGTATACCATTCTGTTTAGGCCACAAAAGGCTTAAGTAAAATAATCCACTGGCTATCAAAGTAAAACCTAAAACTACTTTGGAAGTTTTCATGATCCATGGACTACGGGGAAATCGATACAATAATCCTGAGAAAACACCCAAGATAATTAAGAGTTGCCCAAGTCCCACGGCATAGGCAAACATGAGCCAAAAACCCAAAAAGTGATCTTGTGTTTGCGCAATAAAGGTAAGAATTCCGACAAGAACAGGGCCAACACACGGGCTTGCTATAAGTCCAGAAATAAGACCAGAAATAAAAATTCCACCGGATTGATGACCCAGTTTGTTGAATTGATTTTGTAGCCATAGTGGAGTCTGCAATTCGAATAAACCAAATTGCGCCAGTCCCATCAGGACAAACGCAGACCCAAATCCTAACTGCGTCCACATATTACTGAGGATATTTCCAAACAGAGCGCCGCTCGATGCCGCTAATAATCCTAGAAACGAGTACGTAATTGCAATTCCAAAAACATAGGTAATCGCATTGATAAATTTTTTGAATTTTTTATCATGGCCGTGACCTTTTCCAATCACCGCGATGGTGAGCGGTAGCATAGGTAAGAGACACGGAGTTAGAGAGGTTAGTACTCCAGCTAAAAAAACAAAGAAAAACAAATAGGGAAGTCCGCGCTTTTGAGCACTGAGAAAATTTTCTTCGAGCAAGTTATTAGCCTTAATGTCCTTAGGTGAACTATTTTTGTTTATGACATTAAACTCAATTTCTTTGGTAATGGTTTGCGGAAAAAAGCACACAGTTTCAGAGCAGGCTTGAAATTTAAGCTCCAGTTGAAGTTTATGAATTCCTTCATCAAGAGGCCTTTGGATTTCGATGGTGGTTTTGATAAGTCCAGTCCCTTTAATTCCCAATTTGTTTGATTTTGAAAATTTATCATAAAAACTGAGTGCTGGAGTAATGTCGAGTTTTGTGTGGTGAGTAGGATAAGGCTCTAAAATATTAATCGCAAATTTATCGAGATAGGCTTTAAATTCGGGCTTTAATTGTACTTCAATTTGAAGGGTTCGCTGTTGTTCTGTAGGAACATCATTGGGCGTTAAAGTCACCTGGGTAATACTGAGGGGCAGGTCTACGTCTCCATTTTGCGCTAAACCTTTTTGTGCAAAAGCTTGATTGAAAGTTAGACTCAATAAAACTAGCAGAAAGTAGTGTCGTGGTTGCACCCAATTCAAAGTTAAACGCATAAATCCCTCGTAGTAGGTAAACATCAGTATCATGAAGGGCGCTAAGAAGGTCTAGAAAAAAGTAAAATCCTTTAAAAATTCCTACTTTAATCCGAAGAGAAACAGGAATTGTTTGAGAATTCATTCTATTGCGGAGGCATAAATGGGATTTGTTGGTGCAATCATCGTGATCATCTGCGTATTCGGAGGCTTTGTGGCCGCCGGAGGTCAGTTAGGGCCAGTGATGCATGCGGCGCCCTTAGAGTTAGTGATTATCTTCGGAGCGGCTATTGGTGGATTTCTCACGGGTAATCCCATCAAAACGGTAAAAATGGCAATGAAAATGTCCATTCACGCGATGTCAGCAAAGGGTCCTCAAAAGGATGAGTACATTGAACTATTATCGCTCTTGTATAATCTATTTCAAAAATTTAGAAAAGAAGGTCCACAAGCTGTTGAAGCTCATATCGAAAATCCAGACAAGAGTGATATTTTTACAGCTTATCCAAAAATTTTGAAAAATCATCATGCCGTGGATTTTATTTGCGACACCATGAAAACCACTCTTGCCGCCGATTTATCACCATATGACGTTGATGATTTACTGGACGGAGACATCAAAGCCGCACACGCGGAAGAACATGCGGCACAACACGCCATTCAAGCCATCGCCGATGGTCTTCCAGGACTGGGGATCGTGGCCGCGGTTTTGGGGATTGTGAAAACCATGGGTCACCTTACGGAAGGTGTGGAAAAAATTGGATCTCTCGTGGGGCACGCTCTCGTGGGAACGATGCTTGGGGTGTTTTTAGCTTACGGATTTTTTGGTCCTATTGCGACGAAAATGCTCAACGACATTGAAGCTGAAGGTCGCTTTTTATCAGTGATTAAAGCCGCGCTTATTGCTCTGCAAAGAGGGGCGAATCCGAATACTTGTGTTGAGTATGCTCGACGAACGATTGCTCCCAATGAGCGACCCACATTTAAAGAATTAGAAACTAAACTGAAAGAAAAGAAAGCAGCTTAAAGAATGGCAGCAAAAGAAAAGTCAGTCACAGTTATCAAAAAAATCACGATCAGCGGTGGTGGGCATCACGGCGGAGCGTGGAAAGTGGCGTTTGCTGATTTTATGACTGCGATGATGGCCTTCTTTTTGTGTATGTGGCTTCTGAGTATCAGTCCAGAAGCTCGACAAAGTATTTCCGATTATTTTTCAACACCGAGTGTGATTGAGTTTCAATTCCGAAATTTTGGAGCAGAACTCACTCTAGAAAAATTGTTTGCAGATTTATTAAATGAGCCTCTTGATACGGTGTCTAAGTTGATGGAGCCGATGGATAAAACGCCGAATGTTTTTGAGTTTGGCGATGACAGGCTGGCCCTCTCCTATATTGCTGATAACGTTGGAGCTGATGCTGAAAAGTTAGAGATTAATCACAGCGAAATCAGTTTTGTCATCCCTGATAATAAATTATTTCTTCCTGGTACCTCTGAAGTAACAAGTCAGTTTATTAGTATTATGGGTCGAGTAAAAAAAGTAGTGAGTGGGCTTGATAATTCAAAAATTCAGATCACTTCAGAATTGTATTTGGAAGGCGTCAAGGACGCAGATCCTAATTTGGCCTCCAGCATTGCCACGGCTCGATTAGATTTGGTTCAAATGAAAGTAAAATCCAGCTTGGAACATGAGACCACGGAAGTGGCGGGTGAGATTGATGTAAAGTCAAGAGGGACACAAAAAATCCAAAGCCCTATTACAGGATATCTGAAATTCAATATTCGTCGAATTAAAAATTCTAATGAAAAACCAGTAGAGGTAAAAAAGCCAGAAGCAACCAGTCGTAAAGAGACCTCTCCAGAGTCCAACAAGGCGCGAAGCAAAGATCTCTATGATGAACTTAATGAGTCCTTTCTAAAGGAAGTCCGTAAAAAGTAAAATAGATTCAGCTCGAAAAAGGCCTACTTCTTCGTTGAAAAAGTTTAAATCTCTCTCAATGTAGAGGAACTCTAACCCTATATCACATTTTTACTCAAAAAGTCTGTGCTTGAATCATGGGCTTCACGATATGCGTAGGTAAGTAAGGTTGAGAGGCAACTTCGGGACGGCCATCCATGGCCTCACCGAAATGAAAGAATCAAAAGATTTAAAGCGGCCTCCACACCTCGATGCTAATTTGAATTTTGAATAAGGGCCGCGCTTTAAATCTTTTGATTCTTCCAACGCGTCCCGCTTTTCGGAGCCCTCAGTTTGCCTCTCAACCCCACTTATCTACGCCTTCGAGAAGCTTTGCCTCGATCAACAAATTTTATTTGTGTAAGGTATTTTC
>CAZTDX010000082.1:0-13182 GCA_964612425.1 uncultured Pseudobdellovibrionaceae bacterium | reverse complement strand
TGTACCAATTCGAGATTTTAACGTAGGTAATGGTTGGCCCATTGATGAAATTACGACGTAACCACCACCAACGCTACTTTTGACATTTTGTCCTTCAATGCTGGCACTAATTTGAAGCTGTCTATAAAGTGCAGATTGCAAGTGGTTGGCAAGATAAACAGGATTTGTAGTGTCTTTAAAAACTTCAAAATATTTAATAAATTTGTTTCCGTTTGTATCTGCTTGAGATAACGAGCCACGAAAGAGTCCATTAGAGAGTGCGCTTAAATTGATAATCGAATTAAATGTGTTATTATTACAAGCGCTGTTGATTGTGATGTTGCCAATTTGAATTATCACCTCATTCATACTTGAGCGGCATGTTCCAATTAACTCTAAATTATTTACATTAGCTTGGGTGACGGGAATGACACGCCCTTGTTGATAATTAGTAATGTTCAGTTGAGCCTGAGAGTGATCCAGAATGAGATCCTGATTACCATTAGGACCAATATTAAAATTAAGAGTTAAATTATAGCTGCCGTCAGTGATTCCAGTTAGAATAATGGTGGCTGCGAATTGACCATTGATACAGTTTACTGTTTGATTAACCGGCGTAGAAATGGTTACGGAGATGGCTCCTGTAGGGCAATTTCCTGTGAGTACAATTTCATTGGGTAAAATTATAGTTGGAACGAGTGGTGTATTAGTATTGTTGCCCCCCCCAGGAGAGCCAGGAGAGAGATCAGCTTGCAAAGGTTGATCCTCCTTTGAAATCGAGCTTATTCCTGAATCCATTTTTCCGCAGGAGAGAATAAATACCGAAAATATAAGTATTGTCATTATTTGAATTTGTTTTAGCATTTCAAGTCCTCTGGATATTTGCGTCAAGTATCTAGTATTCTTATCGTAAGAAGGGTGTGCGAACTTTAGAATCAATTTGAGAAAGTGACGAATAAAAACGATAGTAACTATGGCTCCTCAACATCCCTAGCTATTGTTTCTCAGTATGGTCCACCATTCAAAAGGCGTAAGAATAAACTATTGAATTAGGTAAAAACATAATACTGGAATTATTACTTTGATTTTCTAAAAGACCATATGAAAATAAAGTTCCAGATAACGCCCCTACAAGAACATCTGTAAAGTAGTGCTTATCTGCGGCTATTCTTAGGTAGGCAGTCAGACCAGCCATTCCGTAGAAAGACCATTTATAATTTGAATACTTTGGGTCCTTAAAAACAAGACGAGCAAGAGTCGCAGAAATTGCAAATGACATATTTGTGTGTCCTGAATAAAAAGAAAGGTTTTGATCATAATAGTCCTTATCCTTTTTCTTCTCTTCCTCAGAAAGAAAATGGGAGTAGGGTCTTTCGCGTTTCACAGTAAACTTAACAAATTGATTTAACAGGGATGAGTAAATAACCGCCTCTGAAAGCAAATAGTAAGATTCCGCTTTATCAAAATCTGAACCTGAATCTAAATACTCAATCGCGGCAATAGCTGTTAACGGTAAGACTCCAAAAGCCATAATATTGGATAAATCATCAGCCTTTTTAGGCTCACCCCACTTAATTTTATCTCTAACATCAGTATCTAGCCTAGGAGGATTACACCATTGACAACTCTCAGTATTCGAATGCGATTTTTGTGACTCTGACCAAACCCACAAAACTGATGACGCTCCCAATTTAATGAGGCGATTATAATTTTTGGAATTTTCAACTCCAAATGAAAAAATACTTTTAAAATATATTAGCGCTAAAATTAAAAATATTTTTAGTTTACTCACTTTAGACACAACTCCAATCATTTTAAAAGCAATGACGCTACCACTACTTATTCATTTTTGACAATATCTAACTCTCCTTTTACATATGAAATTCTGGCCAAAAAAAATTAATTGAAGGGATCAGTCCATGAAATTAAATAATTTAGACTCACTTCGTGAATACAGAGAGCTGAAACCACTTTTAGCTCATATGCCACATCAAACTAAGCAGCTTAACAAACTCTTTACTGCTGATGTGGAAATTGTAAATCTTGGTCTAAAGAAATTTATGGCCATCACCTCTGACTCCATTGCCGATGAAATTAGCTTTCATCTCTATAACGATCCCTACACCTGGGGGTGGATGTCGGTAATGGTTTCTATTTCTGATATGGCTGCAGCGGCCATCATTCCAACGGGAGTGATGATTACAAACATCTGGTCTGAGAAAAGCAGTCAAAAAGAAAAATTGCTTTGTCAAAAAGGGATTTCTGATGCGTTGAGAGCCTCTCATTGTTTTTTATTAGGAGGCGACTCCGGCGTAAGTCATGACACTTCTATCATGTCAACAGCGGTAGGGTTTTGCGAAAATAATCCGCCTCTCACTCGATTGGGCATTCAGCATGGAGATCATATTGCCATCCTAGGACAGCGCGCCCTCGGTGCCGGCCCCGCTCTCGCTTATGGAATTATTTATAATCATAAAAATCGATTTCCTGAATCTGCTTATCGTCCAAACCCCAACCCACAACTCATGAAAAAAATAAAACCATTTTGCCACGCCTCGATTGATTCCAGTGATGGGTTAGCGGCAAGCCTTCACATTCTTTCTTGCCTTAATGACTGTAGATTCGAACTTCAACTGCATAAAAATTTGTTGAATCACAGCGCCCTAAAATATGTTCAAAAAAACAAACTCTCGCCGCTCATGCTCTTGCTTGGCGATCATGGTGACTATCAATGTCTTATTTCCTATCCCGAAAAGAATAGAAAAAAAATTGAAACAATTTGCGGATCCAATTTGATCCCATTAGGGCAAGCCTCCAAACTCAAGAATAAATCAGTGCAACTAGCTCTTTTAAGTCATCATGGCACAAAAGTTCATTTGCCCATCGAATCAGTTCAAAATTGCCCTCGAGAACTCAAAGGAATTATTCGTTATACAAAAGAAATGAATAAGACTCTCTATAAAACACTCCCCCAACTTTAATCATTACAAGATGTTTCTTCTCTTTCTATTACCTAGTGGATGAAAAAATACTGTTTACACTGTCTTTGCCTATTGATGTTCACTCTAATTGCCTATAAACTTCCTAAACTCAATGCCTCGGAGATCATATGAAATTCAAGAGGATAAAGCGAGAAAGATTTTTGAAACTGCGGATGTATACACTTGGGTAGATAAACAAGTTTTGGAAAAAGGAGGTATGAACTTCCCTCTCCAGAGATTCGAAAGGCAATGGTACTCGAACTCACAAAGCAAATGAGTCGAATTGACGGCGAAGGATTACTTCCTCGAGAAAATCGTCCAGAGTCTTGGGATAAAACGGTCGAAAAACTAAGTGTGGAAGTTGTTGAAGCTCAAACGCTTTATGATTTTGGCCGAGTCTTTAAACGATTCGACGCAACTTACACAAACCGACATGCCAAAGTCTATTTGATTCCCGAAATGGATGAGCAGATTGTAGTGGGCTCAATTCTACTCCCGTTTAAATTTTCTCCTGTGAGTGCAGACCGCAACTTTAATGGCTCAAGCTTTCGAATTTTTGTACGCAAAAATTCTAAGACTGTTTTAAAAACTGGCGATGAACTTGTTTCTATAAATTCTCGTCCCATACAAGAATGGACTGATGAGAATTTTATTTTCTGTAAATTCCCTTACCGAGAGCAGTGTGAAATAGAGTTTTTCGACAACTTTCGTAGTGAGCTATTGAGCTGGAATCGACATCAGTCTCTAGAATTAACTGTTCGTCGAAACGGAAAAGAATTGAAGTTTGCGGTCATACCTGAAGTCAGACCAAATCAACCAAATGATATGACCGACAATCAACTTCCTTGTGGCATTTCTCCTCTCCGTTATAAAGGATTTTCTCTCGTCTATGAAGGTCAAAATCTCTGTGCTTTTGAATCCAAAAATGATAGCCGCATTGTCGCTCTAAGAATTAAAAGTTTTCTTTATCAAGAATCGCCATTCGCCGTTCTTGATGGAGAAGTTCAGATTTTTTGGAATAATTATTGGAAGAAAAAGTCACCGTCTGTCAAAACTTTAATCCTCGATGTTATTGATAACTTTGGTGGCCAAAGTCCAGTTCCGTACTTCGCACTCTTTTACTCTCAGGCTTATCAAGAACTCTATGTTCAGTTCAAAAAAATTGATGAATTCGAGCAAAAGGAAATTTTAGAAAGTCTCTTCTGGGGAAACAAAGGCAAAGAAATTTTGTTTGAAAATATTAAGAAGGATGGATCCTTTGCACAAACAGAAATTGGAAGTTTTTTCTCTCCTATTCCGCAGTTTTGTGCTGAACCTAATAAAGATTGTCGTGAAGGATCGTTCAAACCACGTATAAATAACTTTACAGGGAAAGTTAAAGTCTTAATGAACCATTGGTGTATTTCGTCTTGTGTTGGTTTTGTTTCAAACATCAAAGACCTTTTGAAAAACCGAGTGAAAACATTTGGTATTCCCGACTCTGGCGATTCTGCTTATTCAAGGTTAGCAGTTTTTGTGAGCCCACTTTCGAATGGAGAAATTGAATCTAAAGTTGCACCTATGAAAAAGGCTCGAACTCCCGATAAACCCGAGCCTTGGGGCCGACAAGTCACTGCTGTTACAAGATCCACGGACAAAAATGGCAATGTGCTTTCAGGGAAGCCTCAGTACATTGATGTATGGGTTCCTCGAAAATGGAATCAGACGGATGATGAATGGGCGGCCTCAGTATTCGATAAAGCTGTCGGTCGATGAAAAACCAAAAGGGAGAAATTTTAAAAACACTCCCACTTATGGCTACCGAAAGGTTACGGCCATATTAAAAGGTCGCTATGAAATTCCCATCGGTAGGAAAAGAGTTTACAGTATTATGAAAGAACATAAACTTCTGTTACCTCCTATTAAAACCAATAAACAATTATTTAAAGGAGTGCGGAAAAATGGATTGAGCATTACAATGAAAACCGTCCTCATCAAACATTGGGTTATTTAACTCCAGAGGAGTATTACGCCAAAAAGCTTCCACAAAATTTACCCGAAGGGGCCAAGCTGGATGCGATGATTTTGGGGGGAGCATTACAGGTTTTAGAAACTGCAAAATCTGTTTTTGAACTCGCTATCAATGCGAAATCTCTATGGAAAGTAATGACCCCCGAAGAGAGGCGTGAACTGCTGGAAAAAGTGGTTTTGAACCCAGTTTTAATTGATGGAAATGTGCGATTTGACTTACAAAAACCATTTGAGCTGTTAGCTGAGTTTAAGAAAAATCAAGATTGGCGGAGAGGGTGTCGTTTAATTTTCATTAATGATATTAAGCTGCAAAGTCTTAACTCACTACAGAGTACAACATCGCCCTATCCAACACGCAATTTTACTTTGGGATTTATCTTTTCATATAAGCTAATCAAGCGATCTGTTGAAAACTCACTAAGTCTGTTATGAAGAATCTTACTGACTTTAGCCTCATCAATACCAAGAATCTCTGCCAGTTCCCTTTGGGAAATTTTTTCTTTTAAAATATAACCAACAAATTTTTGTTGAATATCGTGTCGAAATTTTTCCAAAGGTGTTGGGTTTGCTGATTCAGCTAAAGTTCCTTCTACATTTTTAAGCTTCTTTAGGGTCCTCTTAATTTCAGGTTTGCTTGGAAAAGCCATGATTACCTCCTTCGATAGGCATTCACAACACCTATATAAATTTCATCGTCTTCGAGTAGCCAAATGAGTTTATAAAGCTTTCCACCATATTCAATCTTGTCTTGAACAAAATAGGAATATGGAGGGCTCACTTGAACAGGAATAATATTTTCTCCATCTAGTATTTAACTAACTGAAGAATGATTTCATCGGTTATTGAGTCAGCATGTCTTTCTTCATAATGGGGATCAATAATCACTTTAGTGATCCTTTTTTGATTTACTACAATGCAGACTTTATACTCGCGACGACCCACATTGGGAGAGTAGCTTAACTTGCCATATTTAGCAAGTTAAATCGCCATAGCTTACAGCAGTTATGAGTCTCTTTATTATATCAAGCCTTTTCAAATGCTTACTAGCCGTCTCCTCGCGTTCCCCACAAAGGGGTTACAGTGCCTATATTCTTAGTGTGGTACATTTTGGTGAAATCGAGCATCTAATCATCGGCAACCCCATGCCCATAAGAAATGATCGAAGTTCTCTTGCTTGTTCACCCTTGTCCCACTTATGTATTCGCGGTAAAACAAAATTATCCATACGATTTACACAAAGCTCCTGAAATAGTGGCTTGAGGGAGGGTGCTAAATCGATAATTCTGTCATCACCTGATTTAGTCTCCTTAAATCCATCCAAGTTATTCCAAGCTCTGCAAACCTTTATTTTATTTTGTTCCAAATTTACTACATCCCATTGAAGTGCATAAAGTTCACCACTTCTTTCAAAATCCTTTGTAGAGCTTCCTGGGGGTCCTCAGTGCCAAATAACAAATAGTGTAGGCTTACACCGAGATAGCTTGCTATCATTGAAGCTTGCACAGGATTTGGTGACCTGTTTGATAGCCAGTCAGAAATTGTAGATTTAATTTTGCCTTATTAAGTTGCGTTATTGATTGAAGAAGACTTCTTATTGTAAAGTAATGAAATCAATTAAGATTTCAGATTAATTTAGTTAGGTTTTTACTTCTTTAATTCCTTAGACAGAAAATGGCGGAGAGGGAGCACAAACTTTCGAACCGCTTGCTTGAATTGGCACTGCTAATTTAACTATCCGTAATTTAAAATAATATTTGTTATTTCTGCTTCGCTCCCGTTCAATTAAATAAATTTTTCTGCATTAGTGGGAACGATCAAACCAATATTTTTTTGCAATTTTAATTAAGCTGCCTTTTTAAATGAAGTCATAATTTTACAGAGCGTGTCGAGTGAAGGATTGCCGTTATCACTAATTGCCTCATAAACAACAGTTCGACTCAAGCCTGTTCTACGACAAACTTCTAAAATATTATGAGATCGCACATACCCAGATAAAATATCAATAAAGGCTTCTTTATCGCCGTCCATTAAAGCTTCAAAGAGAGCCTTCTTTATTTCTTTATGATTTTTAAAGATTGCAGATGGATCATGACTCTCAAACTCTAATCCATTAATCACTATGGATTTTTTCTGCATCTTTTTGTGCTTTTTTAATGTCTTTGTCTTGTCCATTTTTATTTCCTCCAAGAATGAGAATCAAAGCTTTACCGTCAATAATTTTTTCTGTGTAATAGATTCTATTACCATTATTAAATTTGATTTCGAACAGTACAGGACTTAATTTTTTAACGTGTCCGTAATGTCCAAAATCTCGGATTTTCTCCAAGCGACTGTCAATCTGAGCCCTAATCTTTGCAGTCTGAGAGTCGTACCACGTAGTAAAATCTTTGAGCTTAAGAAGAGAAACCATGAGTGACTGTACGCTATTCCGAACAATTTGTCAAGCGCGTAATTATGGATCAAGTTTTTTAGTTCTCCCAAAACCAAAGCTATGATTCAGCCTTACTAAGAACTACGTCACGGACTACAAAAGGCTACAGGTTCTTCACCATTCTTTTGAGGGACATTAATTTTGATTTAAAAACTAGTCTTACCTATGTTATTGATTTTTTCTTACTGACTTGTGACTGACACGAAAATGGCGGAGATGATTTTAATAATTATTAAAAATGATATTTCCAATTAAAATCATATAGTTAAGCCATTACAAAAATAGTTGGGTGACGAGTGGGTGAAATTTAAAACCCATTCCAAAAATCTATTCAGCCCAAAATCACCTTAAATTTTTTCGCAAACAAAAACGTCCGTTCGGTAAGGCAACTCAATAGCCTTTAAGTTTTTAGTGAGAGGGTGGGTTTGAATTAAATTCGCTACTTTATTTAAGACAATTTCTTTTTCATCATTAGGCAAAGAGGCAATAAAACTAATAGAGCCAATTCTATCTACCACCATTTGAACATCGCCCGACTGAACATATCCAAACTTATAGTAAGTTAGAGGTGAAAACAAAGTGGTGGTGTTGAATGATTTTTTCCATTCGCCACTTTTGTAGCGCGGAGCGCCTTTTTCATGTGGATCAATAATGTCTGTTAATTTTGAAACCCAATCCACGCTTTCATCGCGGGCATTCCAAATTAAACCAATTTTCCCTTTTGGTTTTAGAACACGGTGAATTTCTTTAAGAGCTTCATCGCCTTTAAACCAATGAAAAGCTTGAGCGACAACTACGGCATCTAAGGACGCATCTTCCAAAGGAATTTTTTCCGCAGTTCCGTTTAAAATTTCAATATCGGGTAATACTGAAGAAAACTTTTTTCTCATTCCTTCAACCGGCTCAATCGCTAAAATATTCGCTTCGCTTTTTCTAAGTAACTTAGTGAGTTTTCCAGTACCCGCCCCAATATCAGCAACCAGTTTTTTATTATTTAAATCAAGCGCGTGGATCAAACAATCAACGGCGTCAGCTGAGTACTCTGGCCGTCCTCTTTCGTAAGCGTCAGTAGAAATATCAAAACCCTTGGCAGCAAATTTATGTATTGAATTTTCCATTTCGCCCTCGTTATCAACTTTCGTTTTATATTTTAAAAATTATGGAGCCTCGCATATTTTTAGTCAAGGCAAGGGATGGAGCTTATGATGGCCTATAGCAATAAGATACTACTACTAATTATCGGGTTTTCTTACGGCCCCAGTTTTCCCATTCTACTCGTTCCCGTTCTTTATAAATCGGGTAAGCCTTAATCCACACGCTTAGAAAATCTACGACCACAATAAGAACAAACGCGCCGCAAAGGGTTAAAAACTGTTTCCCCGTCAAGGCTTGGTCAAAAAAACTGACCACGGGATAAGAAAAAATCACGGCCAAGAACAAAAGCCACGACCGCACGGCAAAGCGGTAGAGAAAATAAAAGCAGTCATCATTGTCAGGGAGGAAATTATTTAAAAGCATTCGCCATCACACCCACTAACCATAAAAACCCCGCCACCATAAAGGTAAGCGGGGCAGGGAGTAGGAAAAGGACAAAAACGGAAACAAAGAAAAGATAGAAAACCACACCAATAAAATGCGTGATTAACTTTTTAGGACGACCAACCTTTCCCATATTCCATAAATAGAATTAAGACGGAGATAATTTTTTATCCCGTTCGGCTTGGTATTTTTCTCGCTCTATTTCCACGACGGCCAAAAACTCGGCGGATGTTTTGGTCAGTAACGGTTCGCGCAAAAAAGCCCACCGTTCAGTCACTAAATTTTCACTGATAAAGATATTTTTTAATCGCTCTACTTGTTCACCGTTTAAATAGTCTTTTTTTATTTCAAGCCACCCAATAAACTCACGGCACGCACGCGGGATATTGAATGCTTTAAATTTTTCTTCCTCAAATTCCATTCTTATTTCTATTGGTAAGTCCGTGGATAAAATTTTATCCACCATTGCCAAAGGCACCGCACGGGTTCGCCGTATTTCCCCCGTGGATAAGGCCCGCTCAAAATCCTCGGCCAGCGTTTTATTATCCAAATACACATAGGAAAATACGGGCGCAGCGGAGCCGTTCAATTCATAACACCGCTCTATGCTCGCCTTTAATTCAAGCGTAGGACACCACTCGGCGGGATTTTTTAAATTCACTCGGTATTGATTAACTTTGTTTTTATAAGTTTCCCCGTGAATAGACACCGTAGCGGTAATGAACCCTAATAAACGGAGTTTAGTAATCGCCCGTGTAATTGTTGAGTTCCCTATGTTGAGCTTTCTCGCCAGTTCCTTATAGGACGGGTTCCAGTTTCTATAAGTTGAAGACATTAGGAAAAGCAGAACAGCCTTTTCTTGTGGTGTGAGTTCCTCACACTCGGCCAGAAAAGCCGGAAACGGAATAAAGATATATGGCACTTGTTTGGTTTTCATTGGTACCCCCTTTTCCTACCTAAATGGGAAAAACCATTTCTCACTGAGAACGCCTAAGTCCGTGGGCGTTTCCAATAGGTAGGGGAACAAAAGGGAAGAAAAATAAGAAAAAAGAACTGGGGCTATTTTCTATTTAGAGAACTGAGGACAAAAGGGGGCCTCAGTTTATGGAGATACTTAATCCTTGGTTTATTAACGCAAGAATTTTACCGACAGGCTTACAAATACTTTTATTATTTCATCTCAGGCTAAAAAATAATCCCGCCTTACAGACTAAGAAAATTTTAGGATTTTCTCGGCGTGATTTATCTCGGGCTACGGGCTTATCGTATAACACTATTCAGGCGGGACTCAGGGAGCTTGAACGGCTTAGGTTCATACAGCTTGACCCGCTCAGCAAAGGCTCTAAGCAACTCGTTAGGATTACGGAGACGGCGGAATATAACTGGGACTTGATACAAGAACGCGTGGGGTTTCGTTTCAGGGCTACGACCGACACCGTAGATAAAAAATAACGGCCATCAAAAGTTGTTCATCATCAAAAACTAACGTTTTTCCTCTTAAGAATAATTATTAGGAAATTATTTTTCTAATTTCCTAATAATCAGCAGCGGCAATCATCAAAGTTTAACGGAGTAGATCCATTTATTTTTCAGGAGGAAAAATAGATGGAGATAGGTCTTATGTGGTTAGAGGAACAATTTAGAGAAGATGATTTTATCGTATTTAGAGTTAGGTGTTTGTCCTACCCGAATTCAATCGCAATCGTAAAAATCAGTAAGGACACTTATAAAGTTTTCCACGGAGAATATGACCTAAAATTAGGTGAAGTCCTAATGGTTCATAAACTCGCTAAGGCTCGTATGGACGACCTTGACAGCTATTCCTCATAAAGGTCTTTAACCTTACACTCAAGGGCAAGGGCTAAGGCGCAGAGCTTTTTAAAAGAGATATTCTCGGCGGTCTTTAGCTTGGTTATATTTTGGTAGTGATTTAATCCAAGGCGCTCGGCTATTTCCCCATAAGATAAGCCGCTTTTCTCAATAGCCTCGGCAAGTTTCAGGCATGGAATTTTCCGCCGTTTCTTTTTATACAGAGCTTTAATATCTAAGGTTTCATTTTGGGCCATTGGCCTTATCCTCTCATAGTAAAACAATACTACAATATCACAAAAGAAAATTGACTTTTTGCGTTATGTCGTAGTATTATTTTACTATGAATAATCCATTAATGTTAATTCTAATTTCCCCGTTTTACCTAATCCCTATCTTTATCGGATTGGTAATCGCTTGGTCTTTATGGGCGTTTTTATCGGTCATCTTTAACCGAATACGCGGGCCTAAAGTGATTTACACGCCTAAAAAAGACAGCCCCGAATTTACTGAAGCCGTGAGAACGGGATATACCCCACGGCTCGGCTTGGATTTGAATGAGATTTTCCCCGACGCCGTAACGGGGCCAGATATAGACCGTCTTTTAGTGGTGAGAGAAAAACTTTTCCCCTCAGAGTTTAGCCGTGCTTTTTACTCGGTAGAGAAACAAGACCTAAGCCCGACAGAATTTAAGGCTATGGCCTTACGCCTCTACTTAGAAATGGCCTTTACTCGGTCTTACCTTTTAGAAAACTCGTCAAGACTTTGGCCCCAGAAATCGGAAGACCTTTGGATTTATCACGCACCGAAAACGCTTAGAAAATTGAACCCCGACTATTACGCGCAACTACTCACCGAATTTAAGAAAACACGGGGCAAAGAGAGCCGCACACCCGTGGCCGCTTAGTTCAATCTTTTCATAATTTTACCGACAAGAGAGAAGGAAAAATTTATGGACGACAATCAAAACGAAAAGCCACAGAAAAAAGAAAAATACCTTAGCCCTCACGACAAAGTTAGGAAGGTTGAGGAGTGTATTTACAGAATGGTTAATAGTAATCGCTTTTTGGTTGTGGTTCAAAAGCGGATTAATGGAAAAGTCCGCACGAAAAAAAAGAGACAGGTAAAGCTCATTCAAGAGGCGCGACAACTACGCAAGAAATTTACGGCTGAACTCAATCAAGAGGACATGCGGCACAGAGACGGTCAATTGAAATGGGAAGCCGCATACGGCAGATACATAAAGCACATAGAACAAAAAATTGAAGACAGTAAAAATAGCTACAAGCCATTAGGGCAAGGTTCATTGGAGACGGCTAAGGCGGCATACAAATACACAAGACATTGGGAAAAATTATTTCTCTCACAAATTTCCGCTCACCACATTGAGACAATGATTAGAAGCCGTGAGTTTAGCGTTCTCGCCTACGGCGTGAAGAGACATTACATGCGCCATGTCCGCACGGCCTTTAAATATATCTTAGGCCCCGCCGCCAGTATTTACCTTAATCCCGCGCACGGAATTTATTTACCACGGGATAAAAACGACGAACCTTACAAGGTGATATGGATACGTCCTGAGATAATGGAAAAGGTCATAGACAAGCTACACGGCCCGAATATGGAGCCATTAACGAAGCTCTCAGCGGCCCTCTACATTCATTATTACACAGGGTTACGCTCGGGGGAGGGCTATGCGGCTCGTTGGGAAAACATCCATTTAGACGACCCAGAAAACAGCTACATAGTAGTTAAATCCACTTTTAATTGGAGAACCGAAAAACTCACGCCAACAAAAACAGGGCAAGAGCGCACCGTTGATGTAACGGGAATTAGAAAATATCTTTTAGCTCACAAGCTACGAAGCCCCGAAAAAGAATTTCTTTTTCCCCGTGATAGCGAATGGCAAGGCGGGAAAATGGCACATTCCGGAAAAAAATCACAAGGGTGAGGAGCTATGGCCCGTATTCCATAGTTGCAGGTCAAGCTACGTGATGAATTTATTAACGGCAGGCGTTCCTTATCTATTAGTCCAGTCACAGACCGGCCATAGGGATTTTAAAAGTCTTAGGCATTACATAGCTAAGCTTGAGAGCAGCGACACTAAAGGACTTTCTCGCAAGTTAAAGCCCTATACAAAGGCTCGCAAAAGCGGATAGCCACCGATCATAAACTAAGGGTTCAAACACAAAAAACCCGCCGACACTCTCGGCGGGTTTTTTATTATCAAAATCCAAGCGGAGAAAATTTTTGTAATAGGCCTTCACCCACTGGGTGACCTGTGGGTTGTTACAAAAAATTTATTTCCCCGCCGTCTAAAAAGTAGGGCAAATATTTTTGTAATACAAATACCTGATAATACTAAATTTTTGTAACAGGCCCGACCAGAGAATGCGGGCTTAGGAAAATTCTTGTAATGAGATATATCGCAGG
>CAZTDX010000081.1:0-13971 GCA_964612425.1 uncultured Pseudobdellovibrionaceae bacterium | reverse complement strand
CGCCTCACGCGCGGAAGTGTCGCGAAAAGCAGCTCCAAGAGGAGTTTTCGTGGGATGAAACGACGGAGATAGTAAAACACTTTAGCATCAAAAGTGGCCGGAATCCAAAGCGATGGATTCTTTGTTTGCATTGTCTTGAGGATCCTACGGGCAACCGAAGCCGGAGTGGTAAAACTGAATCCCATAAGTCGTTCAATGAAAGGAGTCATGTGTTGATAATAGTCAGCATAAAGACCCTCTATTCCATGCTCGGGCCCTGATTGGGCAGAATAAACCACGTTTAAGAAAGATTTTGAGCGGACGAAGCCCGGTTGAATCAGACTCACATTGATGCCAAGTGGCCTCACTTCATACCATAACGCTTCACTAAGTCCCTCGAGTGCATATTTCGAAGCGCTGTAGGAACCCATTGTCGGCATAGCGAGCATGCCGCTGACCGAAGACACATTGATAATCTTACCATTTCCCAATTTGCGCATGTGTGGAAGAACTGCGCGAATGAGGCCCGCTGGTCCGAAGTAGTTAACATCGAACTGGTGCTGCTCTTCGCTTACATTCATATGCTCAACGACGGCTCGGTAACTTACGCCTGCATTGTTTATGAGGATGTTGACACCTTGCCAGATTTTGGAAATTTCGCGAATCAAATCATTTCGTTCAATCTCGCTTGTGACATCGAGCTTCCTTACCCAAAATCGCTCGTTTTCCTGAAATCTTTCTTTTAAGCGCTGAAGAGAACTGGCTCGTGCCGTTACGATGACTCGATAGTGCGGCTCCTTATAAAGGAGATCTGCTAAGGCCAATCCGATTCCGGAACTACAGCCGGTCACAAGGACGACAGGTTGAAACTCGGTCTCAGACACGGATTTTTTACCCAAGAGACTTCCGCTTTTTGATTTGCTCAATTCCGATTTCAAGTGCGCGCAAAAAAACCGCATTCTTTTTCAGGTTGATCCGTCGATATTCTGGTTGATTGTGGAGAAGTTCCAGAACCGACTCGAATGCGTTGAGAAAATCATCCCTCTCGGTCTTGGCGATTCTGAAACCCAATATAGGGTAGTTTCCATTGATATCATTGCTTTTCTTGCGTATTCCCATTTCTCTATTATACAATAATTATATGATAATTAGCAAATAATTATCGTATAAAAAAAGTATGTGATTCTGCCGATAAGACCTTTGGCGTAGAGCCAAAATAGGTATTGTTTTTGGGGGAGCATTACATTTGCTGGAGTTACCCACCATGAAGAGAGTAGAATCAAAATTATGATTTTGAAAAAGTTCCACCATTGAGTGAGTAGAACCTAGAACCAATAATTGGCGTCCCCAAGGGGATTTGAACCCCTGTATTCACCGTGAAAGGGTGATGTCCTAGGCCACTAGACGATGGGGACCTGGAGCAGAAAGTGGTGACCCGCGATGGGCTCGAACCATCGACCCCATCCTTAAAAGGGATGTGCTCTACCAACTGAGCTAGCGGGTCACTTAAAAAGAGCTTCGTAATCTAAACGATTTTTTAGTGATGTCAACTTGAGAATTATTTTTTCTTTCATCAATTAAGGTTTAATTTACAACAATTGATTAAATAATCTTATGAGCGACCAAATTTGTGCCGTATATAATAGCAAGAACAGGATTTTCAATAAAAAATACTCATTTCTTTATAATGATAGTTTTTTTGTATTGTAAAAATCCTTCAGGATTAGCGATTATAATTCCATAAGTCGCAAACCAACCACAAGCTAGAGCTATTCCTAATGAGGAGTTCAAATTGAGTTCAAAACGACAAATTTATACAGCAGAGCTTATATCTGTGCATACACATACAGAGCAAATTAGAGAGTATGAGTTTAAACTAAAAGAACCAGCGTCATTTGCCTTTAAAGCAGGTCAGTTTTTAATGCTCCATTTGCCACCGGAAAATCCTGGGGAGAAAGAGATATTAAGAGCTTATTCGCTGGCTTCTGGTGAAAAAGATTTTACACACTTTCGTCTTCTTATAAAGTATGTTGAAGAAGGCATCGCCTCAAAGTTCTTTTGGGGTTTAACAAGTGGTCAGGATATTCGCTTCACAGGCCCCTTCGGAAAATTATTTTTTCCAGAAACGCCTTCGAAGAATTTATTTTTCCTTAGTACAGGATCAGGTTTGGCACCTCACTTGAGTTATATCGAAACCTATCTAGAAAAATGGCCTCAGTCTCAGTTCCACTTTTTAATTGGAGTTCGCACACAAAAAGATTTTTTTTATGTAAATTATTTAGAAAATCAAAAAAAGCGTTATCCTCATTTTAACTATGAATTTGTGTTGAGTCGCCCTGATGAGCAATGGAAAGGCCGATCTGGCTATCTACAAAAACAAATATCAACACTCAATACCAACCTTCAAGAATCCCACTTTTTTATTTGTGGTAATGAAAGTATGGCTAAAGAGACTAAACAAGTATTAATAGAGGCGCAGGTACCTAAAGAAAAAATCTTGGTAGAAATATTTTAGAACAAGCTTTATCTTACGAAAGTTAATTAGTTTTTAGGAAATTCTATGAAAAAAATAATTTTAATAATGATTTTACTCACACTCGAATCTTGTATCCATCCCAATAAAGTGGAAACCAATGCCACTAATCCTCTCAACAGCAAAATCAACAAAGCTCAGTGGACTCAAAAATCAGATCAGCTGGCACTCCAATTTACAAAAGCATTATCTGCCATCAAGCCGGAGATTGGAAGTAAGTTTGGATTGCAGGAGTACGATTCTAAAGGAATGTTATTAGCTAACCATAGTGACGAGATTTACAGAAAACTTTTTGTCGACTGGATTGTTTACTTAAATAAAAAACAAGAATTGATTAAGGACCTAGAGTTAAAAACAGATTATACAATTTTAAAAATGTGGTTACAAAATCAAGTCAATACCATGGATCTTGGCAAAAAAGTTCGCGAAATTGAGTTTTTTCCTGCAACAGAGTTTATTTATCAAAATTTAGAAGTATTAATTAATTCTCAAACTTCATTAGAGCGAAAAAAGAATGCTGTAAATAGGTTCCGAGTTTATGTTCGTGGGGACAATAAACATTCTCCGCTCCTTGAAGCTTCTCAAGCCATTTTTAGAAATCATTGGAAAGAATATAAAGGAAAAGAACCATTATTGCCTTACATTGGCGAAGTGGAAGAGTATTTAAAAAATACCAGTTCCTATATGAAGGGAATTGAAGACTTACTTAAACAATCAGGTCGAATTGATTGGGCTGACGATTGGCAAAAATTTGTAAAACAAAATCAAGATTTTAATAATTTCATAAAAAAGGAAATTTTACCCTTTGCTAGAAAAGACGCACGCGTTCCCAAAGAACTTTATGCCCAGATACTTGAACAACGCGGTATTGACAGCACTCCCGATCAGCTTATCTCAGTAGGATTGAGTGATTACAAATCACTTTTTGTTAAGTTTCAGGAACAAGCTAAAATAGTTGCTGAAAAGCATAAGTTATCTAATCCAGCGCCAGCTGAAGTGATTAAGTTTTTAAAATCAAAACCAGTTTCTGATTTGAAGCAAGTCGAAGCTCTGTATCAGAAGACAAATCAACGACTTGAAAAAATTATTACCGAACATAATTTAGTTTCTCTACCAAGATTCCCACTCAAGATTCGCGTGGCCGGAGACGCTGAATCGAAGGCAATCCCTGTTCCTCATCTTAAGGAGCCACCATTGGTAAATAATAATGGTGAGAGACCAGAGTTTGTGGTGCCAAGCTACGGGACAGGTCTTCCATTTGATGACTTTTCATCTGAAGATGCCGCAATGATTTTTACGGCCCATGAAGGGCGGCCCGGCCATGATTTGCAATTTAGTCAAATGTTAGATCAGGGTGTATCCATCATTCGAAGTCGCTATGCCATGAATAGTGTCAATGTTGAAGGATGGGCTTTATACGCAGAAGATTTAGTTTATCCATTTTTAACTCCTGAAGAAAAATTGTTTGCTCTCCAAACGCGATTATGGAGAATTGCGAGAATGTTCTTAGACCCACAACTTCAACTTCTTCAAATTTCAGATCAAAGAGTGATAGAGCTTTTTACTCAAGAATTGGGTGTTTCTAAGGAAATGGCACAGCTTGAGTTGCAAAGATATAAGTATTCCGATCTTGGGCAAGCACCTTCGTATTATTTTGGTTATTTGATAATTCAAAAAATGCTTCAGGATGCCCAGACGCGACTCGGAAAAGAATTTAGTTTAAAGTGCTTCAATGATCGGTTGCTGTCTTTTGGACTTTTACCACTTCGAATTACTGAGCAGAGGATTAAAGACGGTCCTTATTGTCTCCAATAACTCTATTTCTCAATTGAATCCTCAATGAGGTTTTGAAAAAATTCTGAATGCTGGCCCAATTCTTTAACGTAAGGTAAAATATCGTTTTGTAAATGAAGCGGTAATTTTTGATAAGGAATAATGAATTCTTTGGGCACATAGCGGAAGGTAAAATTAATTCGTCTCGTTTCAAAATTTGAAATAGTCGGACCGATAATTTTACCAGTTTTTGTTTCTACTCGTTGTACACGGTGGAATAGTTTTTTCTTAAATTTATCTCCACCAAATACTTGTAATGAAGAGTCAGTGAGCCATTGCTGGAGGATCACATGACTTTGACCCGCTCTATATTGGCTTGTCACAAATTGGAATAAAGCTCTCTCTCCAAAGGAGATGGAGCCCACCGGACCAGGTTCAAAATCTTTATGCTCACCAACACGAGCCACATCCAGTTTTTTACCATCATCACTAATTTGCGATCCATAAAAGTTAATTAGGCAGGTATTAAAATGCCAGCCCGTGGGAATATCTCGTTTTTCAAAAAAGGAATGAGCTTCAGACTCAATTTGTGATGCCAGAGCCTGAATGAGAGGAGGAAAAGTCTCAGCCTCCACACAGCAGTTATAAATATTTTTTGGTGGATGAAAGTAATTGAGACAGGCAAACTGCCAATTCCCAAGCCAATATACTGGACGAAGAAGTCGTCTCTGCTCACTGTCTTTGGGAGGTGGATTACTATTAGAGTATCGATACTCCCAAAGGGGGTGAAGCGTTGAAAGCCATGAAAGAATTTCCTTTTTTTGAATTAGTGAAACAAAGTCTGGCTTATAGATCAAACTTTGGTTTGGTGGCTTAGTGAATTTTTTCTCATATTTCATCACAGCTTTAAAACTCATCGGGTAAAGGTATGTCAATATCGGAAAATGCAAAGCTAGCATCACTTTTAGCGAAACCTATCTGTTCTAGTCTAAAGACTGGATAAAAAAGCAGCTTCAAAAATAGACTCCTTTATACGAATTTGAGAGGGTAGAATATCCATGAGACAGTGCTTTTTGACTGTGTATTTTTTTTAAAAGAGGAACCCAATGTTAAAAGTAACCATGGAATCAGATAGACCTTTAGTAGCTTTGGTTGATGATGAAAGAGAAATTACTGAGCTTATCGCTGATGAGCTAAAGAGTGATTATGAGGTCATTCAATTTAATAATCCACACAAATTTATTGAAGCTATTCGGAATAAAGTAATTAGACCTGCCGTCCTTGTAATCGATTTGAAGATGCCTGTCCTCAACGGCCTTGAAACTCTTAAACAAATGAGCGAAGCAGGAGTTACGGTACCAACAA
This sequence comes from uncultured Pseudobdellovibrionaceae bacterium, assembly GCA_964612425.1. GTDB lineage: Bacteria > Bdellovibrionota > Bdellovibrionia > Bdellovibrionales > Bdellovibrionaceae > CAUJGP01. The sequence goes on along the minus strand of CAZTDX010000081.1, from coordinate 8,321 downwards.
TCATGTTTTCAGGTTACTTAGATAAAGACGATGCCATTTCCGCGCTTGAGCTTGGGGTGATTCATATTATTGAAAAACCTGTGGATATCGAAGTTGTTCATGAAATTGTAAATGATAGTTTGATCGATTGGGAGTTGTTGAAAACACGGCAAGATATTCGTGAGTTAACCAAACAGGTTAAAGAGGTCTATTCCACTTTAAGGTTGGCAGTTACCAATTATGTGGCTCCAGAAATTGTTGGAAAAATTTTTGTTGGCGAAAATGGATCAAATGAAAGCTTTGATACCCTGTTGGAGACCTTAGAGGAAAAGCTCGAATTTCTTTTAAGAGAAGAAAACTTGTTGGCAAAAATGAAGCAATCTCAATACCGAAAAGCCCTTGAAAAACAAGCCAATCGCGCCTCTTAATTTGTAAACTAAAATAACAAAAAATAAGATCAAAAAATCAGTAGATTTTGATCTCCTGTTGTATGGCCCTCCAATGGGCCTCATCTTTTAATACGATCGATTCAAAATCGGAAACTTTTGAACTTTTATCATCAACCCAATTCCTCAATTGAGGGTTTCCATTGATGAGATCAATGGCCAGCCTTTCCGTTTCGTACTCATAATCAAATTGTTTCCAGATAGGGTATTGGGGATATTCCAATCGTAAAGATTTAAAGAATAAACTTATAAGACGATAGGGCTTAAACAATTGATGTTTATAATTAGGGTGATCTACGTGGAGCTGGAATCCTTGGCATAATTTTTTTTGATGTTTATGAAATGTAGGCTCAAAATAACAAGGTCTAATAATAACTCCCTGAAGCCAATCACTGGCTAAGGAATCCATTCGTTTTAATATAAGATTAATATTTATATCAGGTGCTCCTAAAAGTTCCAAGGGTCTGGTGGTTCCTCGCCCTTCCGAAAGATGAGTGCCCTCAAGCATCACTGTTCCAGGATAGGATTTCGTCATATGAGGGGTTGCAACATTGGGAGAAGGATTCACCCACGACAATTCTGCTGGCCACCCAAAATAGGGTCCTTGTTCAGGATCATAATTTTTCATGGAAACAATTATTAGATCTAAATTTAAATGAAGATATTTTTTGAACCACAGAGCGCATTCTCCGAGAGTGAGTCCATGCCTCATTGGCAACGGACCTGCGCCAACAAATGACTCCCATCCTTCCTGAAGCAACATCCCTTCCACAGGACGTCCCGCAGGGTTAGGTCGATCTAAAATCCAAAGTGACTTCTGCTCCTCAGCACAAGCCTCCATCATGTATCTTAATGTTGTCAGAAAAGTATAGATACGAGTTCCAACATCTTGGAGATCGAAAAGACAAACATCAAAAAGTTTTAAACTTTCTTTTGTGGGTCGTCTTGTAGAACCATAGAGACTAAACACGGGAATTTTAAATTCCGGATCAAGATAATCATCGCTTTCGATCATATTGTCTTGCTTTTCGCCTCTCATTCCATGTTGTGGACCAAAGGCTGAAACAACATTAAATTTATTTTCAATCAAAGCATTGAGAGAGTGTTTTAAAGAGCTTGTGACAGAAGCGGGATGTGCAACTAAAGCAATTTTTTTATGAGCCAGCTCTTCTTTAAAACTCTGTTCTGATATTATGCGATCAATTCCAAGCTTAACCATTGTTTAAAATCCTTCTATTTTAAAACTGAGTTAAAAAGATTGCTCAGTTCAATTTGAAAACCATCACGATGATGAAAGTCAGGTTTATCCTTCGGATGTTGTAGTGAATAATAAGAAACATTACCGTCATTCCAACGAATAACCCCAGTTATGGCCAAAATTCCTTCCTCAATGAGAGAAGGATATTTTTGCAATAAATTATTCAAATTAATATCAACTTCGACGTCTAAACTTGAATCAGTCGAATTACTTTTGTCCTCCATTGCCGTTGAACACTTGAACTTTGTTGGGGTACAGAGATCCGACTCTCTGAGTTCGCTTCGATAGGATTGCAGCTCATAAAAGTTCCAATAGCCCTGTTGTGATAAATTAAACTCCCAATATTGAGGGGAGTTTTTTAAGCCAATAAACCATTCAAAACAGGTATTTTTCCAAAGCTCATGGGCACGGCCTTGCAATGGTCCATGGGCGACTGGTTTAGTTTGCATTGGAGGAAGCAATAGACTTTCCACGGCCCCCTTTAAGGAGTAGCAAATCTTTAAACTGGAACTTGCTTGAGAGGCAGTTAAATGAATTGCTGTTTGAAAATTTAATGGACTTTTTGGTGGTTGAAAGGGTTTTAAGTCTTTATTCATATCAATTTATGCCCTTGATCTTAAGGTAACAAAATTCCCAACAAGACAAAGTGCTAAGCCTAACATCATTAACAAAGAAAGCTTTAAATCCTCAAAAAAGGAAGATAAAATCACAGCAATCACGGGAGAGAGGATACTTGTATAAGAAGCTCTCTCCGCTCCAATCCGTCCTACGAGTGTTAAATAGGCGCCAAAAGCAATCACTGTTCCAAATACCGATAAATACATCAATGAAAACCAGTAACTTGAAGAAGTAGTAAACGTTATTTGTTTATTGAGCAGTAAAGCAATAACAAAGGTCGTTACAGTACCATAGAACATTCCCCATGCATTTGATATGGTCACTGGGACGCGATTTAAATGGTTCTTGTAAGATAATAAATTCCCTGCGGAGGCAAAAACAGTAGAGACTAAGCCAAGTCCAAGACCTCTTAGGTCGGAGTTTCCAGACTTAAAACTGATGAGCTCATGACTAAAGATAAATAAAATTCCTACTATTCCCAAAAAAGCACCAATATAGACATTAGTTCCAATTTGCTTATTAAAGAAAAACCTCATTCCCAGAATATTGTAAGCCACGAGAATAGTAAAGGCTGTTGCTACAATGGCAGAGGGAGCATACTGCTCAGCCCAATAAGTGAGAATGTAGTTGATAGAAAAATTACTAGCCCCCTGTAAGAAAAAAATAATATGGTATTTTCTAGAATAAGTAAGATTCAGCTTAGAAAATGTGGCAAAACCAAACAAAATAGCCGTGGAAATCATAAATCTAAAAAGCACACTAATGACAGGATCAGGATTTGAAAAATCATTGGTTTTTAATTGAAACTTAATGGTTATCCAAGTGGAGCCCCAAATACCTGCGCAGGTAATGAATAAGAGAAAGTTAGAAGAAAAATATGAAAATAAGCGATCGATCCTATTGAATGAGGACATCGAAATCTTCTTTTGTAATGGCGGTGTGCGCCGGATTTTCAGTGTTTAGTTTTTCATTAGCAGATTCTAACGAAAAGTAGTCATCACCAAAAATATTATTAAATAATTGAGATTTACGACTCTTTAAAATCTCTACTTTTTCTTCCACGGACTCCCTCATGATCATCCTATAAACGGTTACATTTTTACTTTGTCCAAGTCTATGGACACGATCCGTGGCTTGATTTTCAACGGCAGGATTCCACCAGGGCTCTAAATGAAAAACGTAACTTGCTTTCGTCAAATTTAAACCAACGCCCCCGGTTTTTAAAGTCATCAACAGCACGGAGCCCTTTTCAGAGGTGTCCGAACTAAAGTTCTTTAGCATTGTTTCTCGATCTTTTCGAGGCGTGCCCCCATGCATTTCAAAAAACTGTATGTGGTGTTTTTGGAGCAGATCTTTTAGTCTTGTAAAAGTAGACATAAATTGTGTGAAAACGATGGCAGAATTTCCTTCCTCAGTAATTTCTTCCAACATATCAATGAGAATAGAAATTTTTGGTGGAATTTCAGTATAATTAACAGAGGGGAGTGCGGCTGGATCAGAGCAAACCTGTCTCAGTCTTAATAGGGCTGTGAGCATATAGATTTTACTTTGATTGCTACCCTTTTGGTGAATGGCTTCATTCACTTTTTGACTCCACGAAAGGGCTGTATTTCGATAAAGCTCTTTTTGCTTTTCCGAGAAATCCACATAAATTTGATTTTCTGTTTTGTCTGGAAGTTCCAGTGATAAATCTTGTTTTCTTCTTCTTAAAATAAGAGGCTTTAACTTGGCTTTTAAAAACTCTAGACTTTCCTTTGGAAGGCTTTCTGGTTTTACAAAGTCTTTTTGAAAATCCTGACGAGAACCCAGTAGGCCTGGGGCAACAAGATGAAATAGAGAGTACAACTCCGCTAAATTATTTTCAATGGGAGTTCCTGTGAGGGCCACTTTAAACTTTGCTTTAATAAATTCGGAAGACTTGAATCTATTCGTGCCAATATTTTTTAAATATTGAGCCTCATCAAAGATAATGACATCAAAAAGTATATTTTCAAAAAGTTGGTGATGAAGACTCAACAAGCTATAAGTACAAACGATAATATCTGCTTTCGTGGTTTCTGGCAATTTCGGATCAAAGACCGAAATATTCAAATCAGGAGTAAATTTTTGTGCCTCTGCAATCCAATTAAAGGTTAATGAAACAGGGACTATAATAAGAACCCTTTTGATTGATCCTTTGCTTTTACCATATTGTAAAAAAGAAAGAGCTTGAGCTGTTTTTCCAAGTCCCATGTCGTCGGCGAGAATTCCTCCAACACGCAATTGAAATAAATCCCACAACCACTGCACTCCCGAAAGCTGGTAGGGCTTGAGCATTTCATTGAGTTTATCACCAAGATTGAGCTGGCAGCGGGGTTGTGACAAATTATCATAGTAGTTACAAATTTCTTCCCATTCTGGAGGGCCTTTAAACTCAATTCCCATTCGACGTAATGCTAATAATTCTAGGACATGATGTTTTTGAGTTGGAACAGTCGCCTCTTTGTTAAAACTCGACTTTGAATTCTTTTGCTGATTGAACTGAAGCCTGCGCCAAAAGATTTCCAAAGCTCTCTGAGCGGGAAACTCATCGCTATCAAGAATATAAAAACGTCCTTGATACTCTAGAACCCCGTCAAAGGTGAGTTTTTTAGCTTCAATCTCCGAAATCTCTACGCCATTAAGGAAATACTTTGGATTTAAATCAAACCAATCAATTCTGTTATCACTTTGCCCCTTATCAGCGGGACTATTTGCATTGGAATTAGAAAGCTCAAAGTTAATTTTAAATTGATTAGCAGAGATAGATTCTAATTCATGACCTTCAATAGAAAGTGATATCTCTGGAAAACTTTGAGGAAGTTTCGCCCATCGGTTTAAAGGAAGGGCAAAATGAGTTTCAAAATTAAAAATGGGGTATGAAAACATCTGTGACAGCTTAGATTCTGTATCATTTTTATCGACTTCTCCGACAAAAATGTTTTGTGTCAATTTACCCTCTTTGCTTTGAGGCAGCTCAAACCAGTCGGGAGGAAGATATTTCGTATTCGATTTAGTGAGAATCTCTCCCTTAGTAAAAAGGGTTAACTGTTGTAGCCAAAAATAAAAGACTTTAGCTTGTTCAGAAAAGACGCTTTTAACTGATAAAATTTCATTTTCTAAGATGAGCTTAATTTCAAAATCTTTATCTAGTAAGTCGAGCAGAGTATCTATAAACTCATTAATTAGACTTTTAACTTTCTGAGAAATAAGTTCATTCGATGGTATTGGCGCATTGCTGACGTCATTTTTAGGCGCAAGCAACAGGTAAATTTTCTGCCATAGTTCTTCTAAAAAAAGCGATTTTGACTTCTCTAAGCGCTCCCCTTTTAGTTTCCATTCCATTGTTGCTAATAAAATCGTTATGTAAATTCCCGAATGAGAAATGAGTTTGTGCTCGACTTGCCTTTGGCTTCTGCGATTTGAAAGTTGAGCCTCAATGGTTTTTCGACTTAAAGCACCAACTAGGCCACTCTGTAGGCCAGCTAAAATGGGTTTCCATTCCGTGCATAAGTTGGCAAAAAACAGAGAGCGATTTTTATATTTAAAGTTATGCCTTATCCGAAAATCTTTTTGTCCCAAAATAACCTGAGTGGTCAGAGGTTCTTCTAGTATTGATTCTTCAATGTGTTGAATGGAAACTTCGGTTCCAAGTTCAAAGTGAAGATTTTTCAAGAATTGAAAGACAGCATTGTGACCAAAAATTGTTTTATCATACTTCTTACCCAGGATTTTCTCACTAATATGAATGTCGGTAGAGAAATCGTTTCTAGAAATAAAATGAGCAAACTCTTTAGTGACCTGATGAAAGTTATGAAATACGATGGTCTGAGTTTGAGAAAAATACGCGACTTGATTAGATACAACACTTCCATTAATGCAGTCGGGCACTTCAAGCTTTACATTGAGCTGACCATAGCCTGCATAAAGCTTAGTAGCAACTTTGGGTTTCTGATAGATTCCTCCGAAAGTACATATCGAAAATTCTTTGCAGTGCACGGAGTTTCGTTGTTGTAAATGATTGTATCCAAAAACCAATTGGACATCTTTGTTTGATTCAAAAAATTTGTCGATTAAAAAAAGTTTATTCCTCTCAAAGGCTCTCATTAATAGGGAATCATTTTCATCAATGCTACAGAGCTTGTCGAGCATTCTTCGATCGGCTTTTTCAGTTCTGTGGTTTTCCAGTAAGGAGATAATATCCTCATTATTTTTCAGTGGAACAATTTGCCCAGAGGACATTAGCGCTTGTAATTCAATCAATCCACATTGATAAATAACAGTTTCAATCGCTCGACTTTCTGGGGAGGAGGCTTTCATTTTGTGGTCAGACTGATTAGATGCTTTAAAGTACTTCCCTTGAATGGTTTCTATTGAAGCGGGAGCATTTGGTAGTAATAAAGTATTATCAGCTTCGCTAGAATGAACTGATGGGATACATATTAAAAGCGATTTTACAGTTTTAAAACTAAGTTCATACTGAGCCATTTCATTTAGGAAGGGGCGTTTTAATTCGATTATTGAATTAAATTTTACTTCAGTATTAAACCAATTTTGTAACTTTTCATTTTCAAAAGCTAATAACCACAAAACCAAAAAAGTGTCGCAAAGAATCTGTCTGCTTGGCAAGTTGGAGTTATTTACCGAGGTAAAGAGACAAAGGGAAAGTTCGCTTGGGATGAAACGATAAATTAGTTTTTCGGCATCGGTGCTGATTTCCCACTTTTTCTTTAGGATGGCAATTTCCGCCTCATGGCCATCAACATTTAAAGTGAAGTAAGTTGCCATGAAATCACTTTGAGCTTTATCAATAACGAGGTTTTTTGGAAAAAGGCCACTTTGGAATCTTAGTTGGCTTGTTTGAAAATAGCTTTTACCGCAAAACGCGCTAACGTCATCTTCAGTAAGTTTCTGCAATTCTTTAAATAAAATTTGTAGCGGATGGCTGTCTGTGATCATAGAGTTTTCCCTCAAACTAAAAGGCTAGCAGAGGCAATTGGTTGTTACAAGACTTTGGTAATGAAATATTGTTTTAAAACTCGTAGGTTCTTGTTGACGTGTCTTTACTGACAATAATACCATCGAAGGTTTAAAAAAAATTATTCATTGAATTACACGGCTATTGATCATTTATCATGTTAAAAGTCCTCAAATGGTGATCCATTTTGAGATTCATCTAAGAGTTCTCAAACAATGTAAAACCTAATTACACTACTCTTGTATAAATTATGCTTTTAAGTTTAAGTTTTTAAATTGGTATGTCGATATCAAATTAAATTTCTTTTTGGAGGCATAATTTGAGTCAATCAGGAACTAGTTCGTCCACTAGCGGGATGCTCGAGGAGATACTCAGGTTCATCGGAGGAAGTAGTGGCTTAAGAGTGGTGAGTGGCTCCTCATTTCTTGAGATAACTCAGTTGTCTGATAAAAGAAAACTGCATGTAGCTCTCGCAGAGTTAGAGCTTGTAATGTGGCGTGAAGATCAAGATGGAAGACCCTTTCTTCAGTTAAACATGTCTGGAAACAAAAAAATCCTACTCACAGACCAGCTCGTTGGCTTTAAGCCAAAACCGACTACGGGGTTAGATTTAAAAAAACTACCAAGGGTTGTTACAACGCCAGATCTTGTAAGTGTACTTGAAGCAATTGAAGAGGCCCTAAGTTCACCTGAATTGTTCAATCCAGAGGCAGAAATGCTTAAGAAAGCATACTATGCAATTGTAGTGGGCGCTGAAAATGTAGGCTTCAAGATGGAGTCGGAGCGCGATTGGATCATTAGACTGATGGCGTCAGTAAAGCAAAGAGCATCTTAAATAGCTGAAATTATTAAAATAAATTTAATCAACTTTTGATATAAATAATTCTAATCTCATTCAAAAAAAAAATCTAAAATCAATGTTGACGATCGGGCCTCGTTAGTACAAATTCAGCCCACTTCGCAATACTTTTTGGGGGCATAGCTCAGCTGGGAGAGCATCTGATTTGCATTCAGAAGGTCGCAG
>CAZTDX010000080.1:0-14247 GCA_964612425.1 uncultured Pseudobdellovibrionaceae bacterium | reverse complement strand
TGGAAAGTTCGTGTACTAGCAATGGTACCGTGGGTTCGAATCCCACCCTCTCCGCAAAGAAATGAAGCCCCGCATTAGCGGGGTTTTTTGTTTTGCAGCGTTTGCAAAGCCCCAGGCTTTAGCAAATGTGGTAAAACAAAAAAAGAATGAGCATAGCGAATGGCTTCATTTATTTGCTGGTACCCCCCAAAGGGATCAATGAAATTACTCCCACCCTCTCCGCAAAGAAATGCTGTCCGCCCTTAGGCGGATGGCATTTTTTGTTTCAGGCGTTACGAGCATAGCTCGTATAAGCATGGAACAAAAAATGACAGCAGCGGAGTGAAACGGAGCGACAGCATTTCTTTGCTGGCTCCCCCCAAAGGGATCAATAAAATTAATCCCACCCACTATTTTATGTAGGTGGTGATAATACCAACTGCAAGGAAAATGCTCGAATATTCTGCATTCTTACAGGGCAAATATGCAAACCCTTGTCATGGCAATGAACAAATTCCAAGCCTGAATTTTAAAGATTATACCATGCATTTAACAGATCCTTAGGGTAATTTGATTAGCCCCTATAAAACATTACCTCCTGTCTTCGATGGAATTAATTCTGAAGATCTGGGTACTTTTTGTATTGAAGATGGGTAACAATTAGCCGATGGCGGTGCATAAATGCCGTTCACAGAAATGAGTGCAGATTTGGTATAATAGCCTCTAAAATTGGCTTAAAGCGATGCGTTTATCATTGACATTTGAGAATGTTTTTATGACCAAATGATTTGTACGAAAGTTAATCGATTACCTTAGAATTCTCAAGTCTATATTATATGAAGTTCTCAATGTAAGAGGTTCAAGTAAACAATAATTCAAAGAAGACCCGAATATATCAGCCCTTACGATTCCAACGCGGCCACTTCCCATAAATGGATTTATATCGGGCGAGTAAGGATTTTTCCAATTCTGCTGGACAGTCAGAGCAATTCGCACCGTGTGTTGCATACCAGTAGACATTCAGCGCCTCTATATTTTCTATGAGCATTTGAGTTGGCCATGATATCCTTCTTGGAGTCTTTCCAAACTGATGCCCATTCACTATCCTGTCTTTGAGTCCGCCGAGCCCCGCCTTCCTTACAAATATAGATCCATCAGGTTTCTCTTTACCTGAACAGCCAATGTAAATCAACTCAATTCTACCACCGGCTAAAGCGTAAACGAGATACACTCCACTCCTGTCCCTTGGTGCATTACAAACCTCCCGAAGACTCTGGGTTGGGTTGAAAAAGAAATGATCGTTTTGCTTATATTTTTCTAGGTCGTCAAACATGTTTTTGATATATCAGTATTGTCCTTGATCTGTTAAAGTTCAGAAAGTTTCTTGGGAAAATGCTTATGACAACAGCATTGAAAACCCAAATAGGATATGATTTGAACTCGACTAAACAAGATTTTATAAATAGTTACCCTTATTTGAAATCGTGCGATAAAGCTATTTCCCTGCAAGTATAGCCCCCGACACGTAGTTTTTTTGCGCATTTTACTGGTTTCAAATGGTAGTAGAACTGATTGCTAGCGCATTTGAACACCGAAAATTTTGAATTATTCATGAAAAAGTTTTTTACAATCCAAAGGTGACGTTTACCTATGCAATGTATCTGCATAGGAAATTATATCTTTAATTTTCCAAAAAGCCATGGCAACTAACAAGCACGCAATAATTCGATACCAAACACTGGATAAGTGCTTCAAAAATCCTGGAAGAAAGTATTTTATTGATGATTTGATAGCAGAATGCAATAAAGCGATTCACGACTTTTCAGGAAACCCGGAAGGCGTAAAACGTCGTCAAATTTATGACGACCTCAATTTTATGGAAAGCGAACAGGGTTGGGCGGTTCCTTTAAAAAGAATTAGGGAGGGCAAAAAAGTATATTTTAGATACGAAGACATTAATTTCTCTATTAACAACAGCCCCTTAAACTCGGCCGAAGAAATTCAGCTTAAAGAAGCACTTCTTACCCTATCGAGATTAAAAGGGATGCCACACTTTAGCTGGGTAGATGAAATCACAACGAGAATTAACGCTGGTTTAAATCTTGCAAACCAAGGTTCAAAGGTGATAGAGTTTGATCAAAACCAATATCTAAAAGGTATTGAGTTTATCAATCCATTTTATCAAGCAATTATTAATAAAAATGCAATTAAGGTTACCTATCAGAGTTTTAAGCAAGAACAGATACAACAGTTTGTTATTCACCCTTACTTTTTGAAGCAGTACAACAACAGATGGTTTCTCTTTGGCTTAAATGATGAATATCAAAACATCTCCAATTTAGCTTTGGATAGAGTCATAGGAATTGACGAATGCAATGTCATATTCCAAGACCAGAATGCCATTGATTTTGAAGAATATTTTGAAGATATGATTGGGGTTACCTTCCCACAAGGAGCATCAGCGACAAAAATTCTATTAAAAATTAAGTCTGATTCCTGGCCCTACATCAAAACAAAGCCTTTGCATGGATCCCAAAAAGTTAAAGAGGTAAATGATCAATTCGCTATTATTGAGTTGAATCTCATAATCAATTACGAATTGATTTCTCTTCTTTTTTCTTATGCGGAAAATATTACCGTATTAGAGCCGATTGAGCTAGTAGAACAGATCAAAAATAAGGCGGCGAACTTAATTAGTAGTTATTTTTAATTTATGCACTTAGGTTGCACAGATGAACCGCAATTTAGATTATAAGTTTTAAAGGGTTTAAATTTAGTAACACATTTCGGCCATATTCTGTCATCTTAATTATACTTCTATGGGATTTTTTACAACCATTTTGTCCAATCGCCAGTTTCCAAAGCATGATGGGCGGCATTTATGGAACTACAACCTATCTGATTTTGAATTTATTCAGTTGCAGCAAGAATTGACTAGTGTCCAATTTCATGACCTAGATCCAAGGGATGTTGCTGCGTATTATGCTGAATGGTGGAAGAGAAGTTATTGTGGCGGCTCTCCGAAGATACAAGACGTATTTAATTCACTTGGAAGGCTCGAGACTCATGAATTTAACGCGCAATCTTTTTATGAAGTTGCGCGAAATGGTGCACAAATGATAGGTGTTAAATGGATAAAGAAGCAAAACACCCTATATTTCAGAACCCTATTATTGCAAGGAGGGATTCCCATCAAACACATCTCAGAAAACAAAAGTTATTATCAAAATTTCTTACTTGGTTTGCTAGATTTACGACCAACCACGGTTGAGGATATTGTGTTTCAGCATGAATTAACCAAGCTATTGCCAGTTTCGAGTCGCAATGAAACTATTTATGAAAATTGCCTTGCTATTATTTCATCGATTTTAAATGATGAAGATACATATACTTCTCTTTTTGACAGTCATGACATTCTTAGAGAAATCCAGACTGCGCTAATTATTCGTAAGCATCAACTTAGTTCAGTTGCCAGAATAGTTCGCCCAAAAATATTTTGGGTAATGACTTTAGAAGATAAAGTGGCTAGGATTCATCTCCGCATGAATTTTAGCACTTTTTATACTGCAGCTTCTTTGTCAGGCATACTCCACCTTTCGGAACCGGCATCAGAAAGAACCTACCATCTGTATCTTGATGAACGGCTCATTTGCTCCTTTAGAAAAACTCTCAGCGGTGATTATAAAAGAGAATGGGAAAACCAAAAAATTTACCGTTGGAAATCAGATGAGCTCCCACCTCAATTTTATTGTGTGTGTAACGATGAACGGTGGGAAGTAAATGATTTAATCTCTATCCAGCCTACAATCATTGAACCGACACTTTGGGCAGCTTTAAGTGATAAGGAATGGCGATTAGTTAAAGGTAACGCTATTAAAAGTCCGAATACTCTTTTGTTACTACCGACAGACTGGGTACACTCTTCAGAAGACTTTAGCACGCTAACAATTGAAGATAATACTCTAACTACAATAAAAATTGAAGGTCAAATTTCTATTAATAAAGGTGATTTGGTTTATAACTTTTATTCCAACGTCGAATCATTTGAGTGGAACATTAGATCAGAAAAGCCATCGTGGATGCGGAAAGCTGAAGTAGTAGTTGTGGCTCGAACACTTACATTGTATGTATACGATGATGAGGGGAAAATTCAAAACAAAAATAACTATATAGTCTATTTTAGAAGCGCCGATGTTAGGGGTTTATGGCAACTTTCGGATGGTCAAAACCCATTACCGTTGGGTTATATAGATGTAAAAATTGAGTGTAGTGTAGTGATAGCCTATGATACGGTTTACAATATTGGCAACCTAAATTTAGAAATAATTGAACAAGAATTCAATAGTGCTATATTAAGGTGGAGCAACAATAATTCATTCACTATATCGGTTGATGAGACACAAAAAATATCTGCTTCAGCTAATAATGGATGCTTTAAGTTGCAACTAAATACATCCCAACCTTTAATTCCCCCAGCCACCAGTTTTACAGTAAAACTAAGGAACCAAAAGAGACTTCATTTTGATATAAAAACACCTTTTTCAGGTATCGGATTAATTGATAAGGACGGTAGAAAGTTAAATAAAGATACAGTCTTATCTCTCCATAACCTTCATGGATTCCGAATCCTTACAACACATAAAGGCGAGACGATAATTAGATTTTGGAATGTATTAAGAGACGAAGTGAGAATATCCAAAAATGTTCCCTTTTCATATGAGCCACTTATAACTTTCAAAGATGAAATAACTCGGCTATTCTTTTTAGCGGATGCGATGCGACATGATAACTTCGTCATGGTCGAAGTAAAAAACGGAAGTTCGAAAGAAATCTATTCTATAAAAGGATTTACACATCAAATTGATGATGTAAGTACTCAATTTGATAGAAAGGTAAAGTTATCTGACAGTGTCCAATCGCTACAATTATTTGCAATACCGTTGAATTGCACACCCGAAGAAATAAGTTTATCTAGTTTGCAAAGAGATGATGAAAGCTACCATCATTTACCAGAAAGCCTAAGGGATGGCCAATTCATTATTATATCTGATAATACCGAAGGCAAGCAGATGCAACCACGGTTTATCAACACTATGCCAACCTTCGAAAGCATAAAATCTTCAGAACGGATAGACAACTATCATGACTTATTACTTAAGTCTGAGTTTTCAGGTGCACATTGGAAGGAGATGCAAGCTTACTATGAGATTTGTTTACAACAACAACTTCCATTTTCAACTTTCGACCAAATTCGTGCAATAAGTCGAAGTAAAAAGCTCGCTGCGAAAGCGTTCGTGTTCTTTGGAATCGGACAAAAAAATACGGATGAATTTATTCAACTTCAAGTAAATGCTTTAGAACAGGATTTAGGATTTTGCTTTCATTGGATTGGACGGGAAGAATGGGAAAGTGCGATAGAAGATGGTGTTAACTGGATTGGAATGGAATATTATATAATGATGGTGAAGTTGATGAATATTTACTTCCAGGAAACTAACCTAAAAGAATTGGCAACTTATATAGCGGGCGAGAAGATCGTAAATCCAATACGAGTTAGCAATTCAATAATCATGGAAGCCAGAAGCAAATTGGGTGAACGTGTGTTGAATGAACTGCCTTTTCATGTCCCTCACATAAATAAAGAATATAGAATTCCTTTTGAGAATAATGAAAAAGTGAAACTATTACTCTGTGCACCAATTGCAGTTGCAGAATCAATTATGAATACGGCTGAAAGATCCATTTGGGGCAAAAGTACTTTATCATTGTTTGTCATAACCTTAAAAATATCCTTAATGAACTTCGAGAAATTCTTTAACAAAACAGAACAACGGTTGACTGATGCTGCACTTTCACTTTGGGCAACCGGCGATAAGCAAATGCAGGATTATTTTAAATTCATCTTTTCAAAAGAGCCCTTACTATCCAAACCTATTTTTCAGGCCACATTTCCCTGGGAAGATGCCGATAAAAGATTTCAAGAAGTAACTGATGTTTTCCTCCCTCAATTTATTAAGGCCTTAGACAGTATTAAAACTGAGGAGTTTAAATTCCCGAAAGAAAGAAGACCTTATAAACATCAGCTAAAAAGCTGGCGTAAGTTATTGTTGGAGAAAAAATCTATTGCAGTTACGACAGGTACTGGTTCAGGAAAAACGGAGTGTTTTATGCTTCCAGTTCTACACGATATTTACCAAAATAGTCGAAATGTGGAAGGAGTGCATGCCATTTTTCTCTACCCACTTAACGCTTTAATTGCAAGCCAAAAGAAAAGAATGCATGCTTGGTGCTCCGCTTTAGATGGAATTAATTATGCATTACTTACAGGCAACACAACCAACCGAATATCTAGCACGTCTCAAAAGACTGATGCTCTTCCCGAACTTATTGACAGAGACAGCATCCGTAAACACCCACCTCAAATTTTATTTACCAATCCAACTATGTTGGAATATATGCTAGTTAGAAATGCTGATGCACCAATCATTGAAAAATCAAAGGGCAAGCTACGGTGGATTCTATTAGATGAGGCACATACACTTACCGGCTCATCTGCTGCAGAAATGGCTCTACTCATTCGTAGGGTAATACTTGCGTTCGAGTGTGACAAAGACCAATTAAGATTTGCAATAACCTCGGCTACAGTTGGGGACGGCAATACCGATGCCTTGGTTCGTTACATGTCAAATCTCTGTAACATCAACCCAGACCAAATTGAAGTAATTAAAGGTGAAAGGGTCAACAATCAAATAAGTAATACTGATATTGAAGACTTATCTCCATTGCTTACTTCCACTTCAATAAAAAGTTTGAGAGAAAAATTTCTTAAGTCAACCAGTTTATCTGTTGAAGAAATTAAAAATCATCTTTCTCTTCAAGACGAAGCCCAGGTTTTGAAATTAGTTGATCAAATAGCGGACACAAAAGTCGGAAACCAGAACCTATTGCCTTTGCGTGGCCATTTTTTTGCAAGAGGCATTGGCGGAGTCTACGTGTGCACTAATCCTGTCTGTGCCAAACACAAAGGTTACCAGCCAAGTAAGGCTATTGGTAAAATGACCACTATCGCGGAAAAAAATTGTGATGATTGCGGGTTTCCACTTTTAGAATTGGTAGCCTGTAATAGCTGCGGCAATATGATGATAGAAGGTGAAACAATTGGGAAAAGGAAAGTAAGGCAAAAAGCATCGAAAGGTTATGAAGCTTTCGTAATAGATGATGATGATGACGACGAGGAAAATAATTTAGTGCCTACTTCTGTTAATTTGGTTCGCTTCGTAAAAAATAATGCTTCTGACAATTTTATATCGGAAGGTTTAGTTCCTTGTAAGATCGACCAAAGCGGGTTAATTATTGAAGGAGATACATTACTACAGACTAATGGGCTTGTATGCCCTTATTGTGGGGAGACACATGAAGATGCTATACACTTCAGAATTTCGGCTGCTTTTGCAAATAGGGTTTTAGCCGATGTTATTTTAGAGCAGACTCAACCAAATCCAAAATGCTCAAGTAAAGCCTCGTTTGAAGGGCGAAAATATATTTCTTTCACAGATAGTAGACAAGGGACAGCGAAAATATCTGCACTAATCAATATTGATTCTGAAACAAATTGGACCCGGTATCAAATCTACCATCACTTGTTGAATAGGTTGCCAAAACAGAAACAAGACATTGATATTGCGAAATTGGTAGACCAAAGAGCATACTATATACAACAACTAGAAACTGCGCCCGAATTCGCAAAGGAGGAAATCTTACAAAAAATCGAAAAACTAAATCATTTAGTTTCTGGCGACATGTCTGTTGACTTAAAGCAAAGTAGAACTACTTGGTCAGACCTATTGGATAGTATTAAAGTACAAGATGGATTTAAGCGTCTGTTTGAAAAAGTATCGAAAGGAGATAATTTAGTAACTGAATCTAATTGGTATGCTAAAGGGATGTTATACGACCAAATGGCTCGAAGATTCCCGCGTGACCGCTCTTTAGAAAATTTAGGATTAGTCAACTTAGTTTTTCCTGATTTAGAGAATGTAGTTCTACCAGTCGAAGCCTCAGTTTTAGAGATCAATTTAGAAGAGTGGAAAGCATTGTTAAAAATTGCCGTTGACTACATTATTCGAAATAAATTTCATTTTATTTTTGAAATGGAATTGTACAAGTTTACTACAAGACGTTATTATCCAAACTCCATTTTTCCACATGATTCACAATTATCAAATACAACAAGATGGCCTCATTTTAATAGAAGTTCTATCAGACAATCAAAGCTGGTATTACTAGTTTGTGCAGGTTTAGGTTGGCATAATAAAACAGAGATTTCACGAATACAAGAAGACCAACTAAATGAATTACTTAACAAAATATGGGAAGTGCTTAGAACGCGACTGCTGACTCCGGAGGGTGACAATGGCGGATACAGGTTAAATTTATTTGAAAAATCGGTATTGCAGTTGGCCGGCAAACAAAGTCTATGCCCGGTGAACAACCGGTTGATTGACACAGTTTTTAGAGGTTATTCTCCTTCGATAAAAGGAAATTTGAACGAGAATAATATTCGTGGCTATCAGGTACGTCAGCCAATAGTAGAATATAGTTTTCCAGTTTACGAGTATCCATTCCATAGAGATGACAAAAACATTCTAATTGACAATGTTGATGTCGAAAATTGGTTAGAAAAAAATAGTTATGAAGCTCGTGAAAAAGGGTTATGGAATAATCTTCATGAAAAAATATTTTCACCACGTAAACTATTTATCGCAGGAGAGCATTCAGCTCAGCAGGCAAAAACAAGACTCAAAGAGTTAGAAAAACAATTTGAAGATGGAGAAATAAATGTACTAAGTTGTTCTACAACAATGGAAATGGGAGTGGATATTGGTGGTATCTCTGCCGTTGTAATGAGTAATGTACCGCCAATGCCTGCAAATTATTTGCAACGTACAGGCCGTGCAGGCAGGCGGTTTGAAAATAAATCCCTGGCCTTAACTTTTTGCACACCTAATCCAATAGGACTGCGTACGATGAACAATCCAAAATGGGCCTTAGAACACAAAATTGCAGCACCTTCATTACAATTTGATAGTAAGAATATTATACTGCGAAATGTCAATTCTTTACTCTTGGGGGCTTTTGTAAGAAGCAGCGAAAATGCTGGGTTGACCATTCGAGACACGGTCCAATGTTTTTTTATCGATGGGCAACCTTCCATTGCAGAATCATTTCTTCAATGGTTGTCAGAACTAAATATCACCGCTTTCGCACCTCAATTTTCCTACCTCATAAGAAACACACCACTGGATTCAACGGATCCAGAAATGCTTCAATTTATGGTTGTAGAAAATATGACTAAGCTATCCGATGCAATCAGATTGCAGTTGGCGAACTTTGAAGAAAGTCTCGAAAAACTAAAAGGCCTTTTTGGAAATAATAGCTCCGATTACAAAGCCATGAACTACAGAAAGAGTCAGTATTTAAATGCACATATTCTTAAGTTTTTGGCAGAAAATAATTTCTTACCAAATGCTGGACTTCCTACAGGTATTGCGCAGTTTGAAAATACAACGATTGGAGATATCGATAGAAATCGAACAAGGGAGAACCCTACTTACGCTATCACACAAGCGTTAACTGAATTTGCCCCTGGCAATACTGTTTTGATAGATGGTTTGAATTATGAATCTGCCGGTATCATTATGAAGACACTTTGGGGACAAAATTCGGTCAGAGAGATAGTACAAGCATGCAAAAGCTGTGGATATCAAAGATTGCTGAAGGAAACAGATAATATAAGAGAGTGTTCCCATTGCGGAACCCAAGATTCTTTTGCAGGAATATCCTTAGGGGAACACACTGGTTCTTATACGGAAGTAATAGAACCCGTTGGCTTTGCAGTCGACTTACTCAGTACACCAACACGTGTGGTAGCTGAAAAACCGAAACCACAATATATTGAGCCTTTACTTATCAATATACGTCCATGGAAAAATGAGCAAAGGCTTATGATTGATATGAGAACGCAAGCAGACGGGGAAGATGGAAAGATATTGTTCTTTAATAAAGGCACAGGTGACGGCTATAGTTTATGTCTTGATTGTGGGAGAGTTGCGGCATCCAATAAGCTTTTGCAAGGCCACAAAAGATTAAGAGGTGGGAAAAACAAAGATGGAGACAAGGATTGTTCAGCCACTAATGTTCATGATCACATAGTATTGGGAGCAAGTTTTAAAACAGATTTTACTGAACTTAGGTTTTTAAATACCGATGGGAGCTTTATCAATGATAATTCATTAGCGTATTCACTCGGTGTTATTATTACCAAGTCTTTGGCAGAATTTATTGGTATTCAAGAAGGAGAATTGGGCTTTGGTGTAAAACAATATAGAGGTTATCAAACTATATTTATCTACGACACGGCTAAAGGCGGTGTTGGTTATGCTTCACAGTTACCGATACACCTAAAAAACATTTTAGAAAAGTCACACGAAATATTAAATAATTGCGATTGTAATATTGCCTGTACTCGATGTCTAATTGATCGAAAATCTCAATGGCATATCGAAAATTTAGATAGGAAAATTACAATTGAGTGGTTAAAAGCTTCGCTTGCAAATCAAATCCCGGAAGATTTGAATCAACTAAATGCAAGCCAAGTTCTATCTATTATTAAAAATGAAGTTGACAGTCTGCATTATCACCACGGTATTCGAGAAATAAATATAGTAAC
This sequence comes from uncultured Pseudobdellovibrionaceae bacterium, assembly GCA_964612425.1. GTDB lineage: Bacteria > Bdellovibrionota > Bdellovibrionia > Bdellovibrionales > Bdellovibrionaceae > CAUJGP01. The sequence goes on along the minus strand of CAZTDX010000080.1, from coordinate 3,539 downwards.
GCAACAAACTGTTGCCAACTGGGATGTAGAGCAGGTTGATTGGATTGAAGATTTAAAGCGCAAGGGTATTTCCATAAATATCGTCGTGCTTCAAAAGATTGAATGCGATACTACAGCAGACATTTTAACGCTTCATAAGCTTACTTCGAGAGTAAGTTTAAAACAGGCACAAGGTTCGCCATCATTAGCTTATAAAACACATTTTGAAGTAGAGTTCATTGACGGAAGGAATTATAGTTTTGTTAGCAAATGGGATCTGCCAGACCTCAATTCTGAAATTATGGATATGCCGGATGTTGAATATTACAGAATTGAGGCCACATCCAAACTTCAGACCGAGAAATGTGATATTCCGGAGATAAAGTTTGAGTTATTTGAATCGAAAGTAAGTACCATATCACGGGATTGCAAAAGCAGTGAATTGGCAGCTCATGTTTGGATTAATTTGCCCAATAATGCAGAGTTAGCAAAACGAGCAGCAAATAGAATATTCTCTGTGTCGTATTTTGATAAATACAACCAATCCGAATTCTCTATGCGAATGCTATTGCAATTCATTGGAAAATTTGAAGAAATATTAAAATGCAAAATCCAAAAGCTTGATATTCATCTTTCTGAATACGATTTTTCTAATAATTTTAAATCACCCCAGTACATTATTCACAATTTACAATCAACAGATCGATATAAGTCTATTTTAGAGGAAATCAGTGCAAGCAGCACTATAGATTCAAAAGTTGTAGTCATAGATAGATTACCTCATTATCGGTATTTTAAATTCAGATCGACGGAATTTACTTTCCATTTAAGAATCGACGGAGGAGTCGCACATGGGCTCAAGCCATTGGCATTTTTAAAACCTGGCGATTTGGCAATGACTAATGTTGATTTTCCAATTAAGAAAGACGTTCCGCATGATTTGATTTATAACTTCAGCATCGAATAATAAAACATTTTAATAGTTGACGACAACTAAGTTTTACCAAAATTTCATGATATAAAATGATTTAACACCTATGCAGTTAGGTTGCACAGTTACTTGTAATCTTTGATTTATAAACCAAATCAAATCAATCATGAAAACAGAATTGACTACTATTAACTGCCCGAACTGCGGAAGTGCTATTGATATAAATGACATCTTAAAACATCAGATCGAGGAATCTTTAAGAAAAGAATACCAACTTAAATCTGATCAAGCAGCTTTGGAGCTAAAAGTTCAGACAGACATTCTCGCAAAAGAAAAAGCAGATTTTGACGCTAAAAAGCAAAAAGAAAATGAGCTTTTTGCTGAGCGATTAGCTAAAGATCTTAAAGAAGAAAAAAGTAAAATCGTTGACACCGAAAGGAAAAAGGCTCAAGCTGAAACGGCAGACATTGTTGAACACATGCAAAAAGAGCTCGCTGAACAAAGCGAAAAAATCAAAGAGGGACATAAAAAAGATGCGGAAATTGCAAAACTGCAACGAGAAAAAGCGGAGGCTAAAGCTGCTGCTGAAGCTGCCGCCCAAAAACAATTTACTGAGCAATTAATCATTGAAAAAGCAAAGGTAAAACAGCAAGCCAATGAAGAAAACGAACTGATAGTGGCCACTTTAAAAAAGCAATTAGAAGACAACGAAAAACATACCGCAGAGCTATTGCGAAAACAACAACAAGGTTCAATGCAACTGCAAGGCGAAATCATGGAATTAGCTATTGAAGAATATTTGGGAAATACCTTTACTCTAGATACAATAACTGAAATAAAGAAAGGGGCCAATGGTGCAGATTGTATTCAAATTGTAAATACTCGCGAAGTTCAAAACTGTGGTGTAATTTATTACGAAAGCAAGAGAGCTAAGACGTTCCAATCTGCTTGGATAGAAAAATTTAAAACTGATTTACGTGCAACAAAAGCGAACATTGGTATTTTGGTTACCGAATGTTTACCTGCCGATATGAAACGTATGGGCTTAAGGGACGGCATCTGGATTTGTACTTTTCAGGAATTTAAGGGTCTTAGTTCAGTAATTAGAGAATCAATTATCCAACTAAATAAAGTCATGCAGACCCAAGAGAATAAGGGTGATAAAATGGTAATGTTATACGATTTTCTAACAGGCAATGAATTTCGAATGCAAGTAGAAAGCATCGTAGAAGCTTTTGAACAAATGCAGGACGACCTTAGGAAGGAAAAAACCGCTATGCAACGTATTTGGAGCCAACGTGAAAAACAGTTAGACAAGGTCATACAGAATACGGCGGGAATGCATGGTGCCATAAAAGGGATTGCTGGCAATGCGATTCAAACTATTGTGGCTTTAGAACTTGACACAACCGATGATCGGTTACTAACAAATTAGGCTTAGCCCAGTGCTCTTGGTGTATTCCTAAAGTAAACTGCCCAACGCGCTAACTTAATCCTAACACTAAAATCCAACCTCAAAGTAGTGGATTTAAATCTTACTTTTAACGCAATTAAACATACCCATGATCACCGGAGAACTAAAATCACAAATAGATAAAGTATGGGACGCCTTCTGGACTGGCGGACTCAGCAACCCCATTACCGTTATTGAACAAATGACCTATCTGTTGTTTATTCGCAGATTGGATGAGCTGCAGACCCAAAAAGAGCAGAAAGCCAGTCTGCTGAAGCAAGCGATCGAAGAACCCCTTTATAGCGCAGATGAAGAACATTTACGCTGGAGCAGGTTTAAAAACATGGACCCGGAGCTGATGCACAAACTGTTTACTCAACAAGATGGAGTGTTCGATTTCCTGAAAAATGTAGGTTCCAGGAGTGCGGCATTTTCCAGGTTTATGAAGGGCGCCACGTTTATGATTCCTACGCCCAGGCTATTGGCTCAAGTGGTTGAGATGCTTTCGAACATTGACATGGCCGACCGTGACACCAAAGGTGATGTGTATGAATACCTTTTGAGTAAAATTGCTTCGGCCGGACAAAACGGGCAGTTCCGAACACCGCGCCATATCATTCGCATGATGGTGGATATGGTACAACCTACCCTGGAAGATACTATTTGCGACCCAAGCTCGGGAACCTGCGGTTTCTTAACCGTTGCCGGCGAATACATCCGCGAGCATTTTGAAAAGGAATTATTCCAGACTGTGGCGCAACAACATTTCCAAAATGAGATGTTCCTGGGGATGGAGTTCGACCCGACCATGATCCGAATCGGTGCCATGAACCTGATACTGCATGGTATTGAAAACCCGCAATTACAGGATGTAGATGCCCTTAGCGAAGCCAATAGCGGTAGTAGATAGCAAGAAAACCGAATTGCTCTTTTTAGCCCTTATTTTAAAAGGATTGAAACCGGGCGGACGGGCAGCAGTCATTGTACCCGACGGCGTATTATTCGGCAGCAGCAAAGCACACCTGCAAATACGTAAGGAACTGATTGATAATCAAAAACTGCAGGCGGTCATTTCAATGCCCAGCGGTGTCTTTAAACCCTATGCGGGAGTAAGCACCGCCGTTTTACTATTTACCAAAACCGATAGCGGGGGTACTGATCAGGTTTGGTTTTATG
>CAZTDX010000079.1:0-14264 GCA_964612425.1 uncultured Pseudobdellovibrionaceae bacterium | reverse complement strand
GCATTCCCATTCCAGGCATCCCCATTCCGGGCATTCCCATTCCAGGCATCCCCATCATTCCGCCACCCATGAGACCAGCTAATCCAGGTAATAATCCAAAGGGACTGCCGAGTCCCATATACATTCCACCGCCGAGCATGCCTGGGTACATTCCAGACGGATACCCCATAAGCCCACCGGGTCCAAAAGCACCACCATAACCACCATTACAACCATAGGCATTATTCATACCTCCTGTAACGGCACCATAAAGCCCCATGGCTCCCATCATTAATCCCATGGGCCAACCAAAACCCATCGCAGGATTGGTCGGAAATCCTAATTGCGCATTCACTTTTGTCATGTTGTGCATGCCCTGATAGCCAAGAAATGCACCAAGGGCACCGGCCGCAAGTCCACCAAACATTTCTAGTTTACCTGGTCGTCGTTGGCGATAAGCCGAATTTCCACGAATAATACAATCAATACAATTTCCTTCAAGAGCGTCTTTGTAGGCATCTTCCATCTCTTCACGATATCCTACTTTTAATTCTTTTATTGCATTGGTGCCTTCTTCAATGGCCGTTTTTTTGTCTTCTAATGATTTTTCTTTCGCAGCTTTTTTATTATAATTTTCTCGGTAATTTTTAATGGCATTACTACAAATTGAACTGTCCCTTCCACCGCAAACCAAGCTAGCGTTAACTTTTCCACCTTGATTCAAATCGCAAATGCGAGACCATTGTGACTTGGTGTAACCAACAACCTCATGCGTTCCGCCACCACCACTTGTTTGTTTTTCATAATCCAGTTTCGAAGAATCATCCGTACCTTCAGCTTTTCTTGGATCTTGGTCCTTTTCAGGATTCATCTCAAGATTTTTAATTTCACCTGGTGTCGCTTTATCCGTATTGGATGGCGCAACAGCTCCATTAGTGCTGACTTCACTTTCTCTTGCAAGTCTACGCTTCTCGACTTCACTATCTGAATTATAATGTGGTTTCTTTTTTTGTTGTTCCTCATATTCTTGTTTAGATTTAGTTAAATTATCTTTAAACGCTGGGTTATTACCCAATTCATCTCCCTTTACAACTTCACCAGCTGGACGACGGCCGCCATCACCAAAGTTTAATTCTTCTCCGTTATATTCGTTCATTGCACCATTTCCACAAACCGATTGGCCATTCACAATGGCGCAACCTTTGTACTCTCCGCAAACTCTTCCACTTTCCATATGATCAATAATAAAATCCGCTCGATCAGAGCCAAGAGCGTTGGTGATCGCCTTTCTGTCTTTGTCCAATTTATCATTTAATTTTTTGAGCTCTGAATCCTCGCTTTTTAGCTCACGAGTCCACTTCTTGATATCTTTTTCAATATCATCAATGGCGTCTAATTTGTCGACGGAGCCGCCAGCCACTTCCATTCCGCAGTTGGGCATTAAGCCATAAGCTCCCATTCCCCAATTACCATGAGAAGTCGAACTGAACGTTGAAATAATAAAAAGCATTGAAACAAACAGAGACATTAATCTCATATAAGCACTCCACGTTTTCTTTATTGTCGGGTATTGAGACGAGAAACTAAATACTTAATATTCAATACTAGACCATCGTCGATACAATAAATAGAGTTTACAATCCATTACGCTAAACTCCAGAACGTAGACAGCAACTCGTCGCCAGCTAATGAACCCCCGCCGATAATGGATATAACTCAAGTCCTATACGGTTAATATGATCAATAAGATCGACATTATCAATTTGATGAAAGAGGGATAAATCAATTTTATAGGGTAAATAGAGATCATCGATTTCATTTTGAATTTTAAATAGAGTTGATAAATCCAAACTTGGTGCTTTTAAAGTGATATCAATATCAGATCCAGGTTTAAAGTTACCTTTAGCCCGTGAACCATATATAATAACTTTTTCTATGGGAGAATACTTTTTGAACACCGAAATGAGTTTCATTTGCGTATCAACTGTAAGACCACATTTTTCTGTTGAAATCATTTTTTCAAGGATTCCATTTTAACATGAAACTGTTTAAACGCTGGATAAAATTGCTCTACCACTCGATGGTGAATTTGATTTGCCGTATCCTCATTATAGGTATGTGAACTTAAATTCCGACTTAAGATCATATCCATCCACATTTGGCCATCTTGAATAAGACCTTTCTGAAAAGACTCACGAGTGGTATCCTTTGAGCCAATCAGTTTTTGCCCCCCAACCTGCTCAATATAATCCTTCATAACATTCCATGCTAACTCATGCGTAAATTCAAAGGCTTGAATTAAGCCTTGCAACTCTAGCTTACTAAGACTCCTCGCTTGACTCAATTGCACAGCCTCCTCAAGTTGAAGAAACGCTTTGGTGAAATGATTAAAACGTTGAATCCACCTTATGTCTTGCATAGCCTTTACCTTCCTTTTCTCTCCCTTGGGCCAACACTGTCGTTGTACCAATTAAATATTTTAAAGGCTATAAAATTCCTGTTAAGTTTCATTAACTCCATTATGTGATGGAAGCTTTTCAACAACGCACTCTTTATCATCACTTTATAAAACTAGACCATCGTCGATACAATAAATCGAGTTTATTGCACTCTGAGTTGTCGTCCCACTCATTTCAAACTAGACTGGAGTTATGATAAAACCGACTGTGTTAGCCCTGGATGACGAATCAGACAATCTCGATGCCTTGGAGCGTATTTTTCGTAAAACCTATCGCTTTTTAAGAGCTAACTCTGGCCTTGAGGCCTTAGAAATTTTGTCTCATGAGCCACGCATCGATGTTATTATTACAGACCAACGAATGCCGCAAATGACTGGTGTTGAGTTTTTAGAAAAAACTCTGCATACCCACCCCAGAACTGTCCGGATTTTACTCACAGGTTACACAGACATTGATTCCATTGTGGCGGCCGTCAACCAAGGCCATATATTTCGCTACATCACCAAACCCTGGGAAACCACCGATCTCGTCAATAGTGTCGAGCAAGCCATGCAATACTACGCACGAGGCGAGGAGCTTGAAATCAAAAACCAGGCCTTAGAAAAAGCTCTCACCGAACTTAAAACACTTGATGAGGCAAAAAATAAATTCATGATTTTAATTAATCATGAGTTAAAAACACCCCTCACCGTCATTCAAAGCTTTCTCGGTCTTTTGCAGGAAACTAAGCTTTCTGAGGATCAGCAAATTTATTCAGATCGAATTAAAAAAAGTTCAAATCGCCTTCAGGAAATCATCGACGATACTTTAATTGTAAGTCGTTTTACGGCCGGTGTTTTGAAACTCAATCAGCAAAGCACTTCAATGCTAGACTGGCTTCAATCTTTACAAAATGAGTTCACTAAAGATTTTCAAACCGAGCTTCAGAAAAAAAACTTATCTATTAAATTGGTAAACAAATTGAATTTAAAAATGAGTAACTCTACATCACAAGATTCATCCAATATTAAATTGAATCTTGATACTAATCTTTTTAAACGTGCCCTTCATCACTTATTAAATAATGCGATAAAATTTGCTTCTCCCGAAACTGAAATCTCACTTACTTTAAGTCGCCCTCTGAAAGATAAAAACTCAAATTCTCCAAATACAATAGCTATGAGCGTTGAAAACGAAGGTCCGCCGTTTCCCACTTCGTGGATAAAAGAGATTGAAACGCCTTTTAAACTTCAATCGGAAATCATGAACCACAGCAAAGGATTAGGGCTAGGCATGAGTGTCATCAATGCCATAACTCAAGCTCATCAAGGACAAATTCAAATTGAAAATACTCCCCTCAATACAGAGGGGAATCTTTACCGCGTCACAGTGAGCATCATTTTAAATTGACGCGCTTTTAGCAAAACCAGGAGTTACTGTTCGAACCATTCTCCGAACTTCGGCCCTGAAAGCTCAATTCCTTTGAGATGAGATGCCAGCACTCTTTGCTAATAGAGGCATGAAATTTTTAAACTTCTTAATTCTATTTATTGCCGTTATTTTTAACAACAAACTTTTGGGTAAAACAACTCCCTTAATCGTATTACCCCTCCAAGGTTCCACGCGAATTTCCATTGCACCGAAAGAGACGCTCTACATTCAAAAGAAAAATTTTTTACAAATTAAAGATGATAAATCATCCATCCAACTGCGCGGAAAAACGTGCGGGGCAACCACCATTCAAGTGGGAGCAAAAGCCTATAAAGTCGTGGTAATCAACGATGATGACTATAAAAACTTTCAACGACTGCAAGCCTTCTTACTCCACACTCCCACAATGTTCATCGATGACTTTAACGACAGCAACAATCAGTGGGTTTTAAATGGCCGATTAGATCATGCATCAACCTGGATGAGCTTAGCCCTACAAAATTTTAATTCTTTTCAAAGTCACTTTGAAACAACTTCGGAACAATTAAAAATGATAGAATATGATCTCAATAAAAAACTAAAACAAGAGTCTCTTTACCCTATCACACTCCGCTTCGAACCCACTCCCACAGTTCGCTTGCCACCGACTCATATAAAAAATATTCGAATACATGAAATTTTAAAATCTTACGGCATAGTAATAAAAGAAGACTCCCAGCAATTAACCGCCGAGCCCCTGGTGCGTGTTCATGTTTTACTGATAGAGTTACGAAAGTCTGCCGCACAAAGCTTAGGAGTTGAGTGGCCAACGGATGTCACTATTAAAGCTCTTCCCAAAAATGCCTTGCCTCTTGATGGAGGCCCCTCGGCCCTACTCCATTTTCTCTCCACTCAGGGGCAGGGAAAAGTGTTAGCAAACCCCATCCTCCTGACAAAAAGTGGAAGTGAAGCCGATTTTTTTGCCGGCGGAGAATTTCCGGTTAGAATTAAAACACATCAAACTTATTCGATTTCTTGGAAAAAATACGGAATTGGACTAAAAATAAAACCTCTCGCTGATGGAGATGGTAAAATCAGTCTCGATCTCACCAGTGAAATCTCTTCGATCGATAGTGGGCAGTCTCTCGATGGCATACCAGCTTTGTTTACTAACTCCCTATCAAGTCACTTTGACTTACAAAACGCTCAAATGATTGCCCTCTCAGGGCTTACCAAAAAAGTTAACGGTGAAGCCATCAAGGAGTGGCCAGGGTTAAGTTCAATCCCTCTACTTGGTGCCCTCTTTAGCAGTAAAGAGTACCTCGAAGACCAAACAGAATTAGTTGTTTTTGTATCACCAGTAATTGTCCCCCCTGGTGATTGAGGAGTTACCAGTGCTACAAACAGAAAAATTATCACTAACTTTACTGGAGAAAAAATGTCAGGAACTCAATCTCCAACTCAAACAAATCACAGTGAGTGGAGACTATTTTTCGTCTACTTCAGAGGTGGGAGCTGATCATTATCAAAATCTCATTGAAAACTTTGTCAATCTATTGCCACCCGAAGGGCGAGCTCGATTTCTCAATGAGTATTTTCACTACGGTCCCCTTCATGAACTTTTAATTGATCAGGAAATTACAGAAATTATTATTCACTCATTTAATGAAATTTGGATTGAAAAAAATCATCGGCTTCAAGCCTGTCCTCATCATTTTTTTTCGGAGCTGACCTTTAAACAATTTTTACAGCGGCTTTACTTAGAGATTGGACAAGAACCTACCCTCACCCATCCTTTTATTAATGCCACCTGGAAAGATTGCCGTTTGCATATCATCGGTATTTATCATCATATTCAACGCACAAACACTCATTCCGTTCGACTGACTCTTCGGAAACCAAAACTAACCAAATGGTCTTTGCAAGTGCTTCAAGAAAAAGAATGGGCAAAGCCTTCAGAGATTAATTGTTTAAAATCAATCGTTCTCAATAAATTTAATTTTATCATTATCGGAGCTACAAATTCTGGAAAAACCAGCGTCCTACAAGCCCTCCTTAATGAGTGTCTCCCCACAGAGCGAGCTATTATCATCGAAGACACGCACGAAATTATTCCACCAAATGGCGCGAGCACAAATTTAATTTCACGCTTGGATGCTCGCAGCATCTTACCGGAAATTACTCTTTCAGAATTAATTAAAGAAAGTTTGAGAATGCGACCCGATCGCCTGATCGTGGGAGAAGTCCGAGGAGCAGAGACTAAAGACTTATTGCTCGCCCTCGCCACTGGACACCAGGGCAGTGCAGGAACTCTTCACGCCTCTCACCCTCAACAAGCCCTTATGCGCTTAGAAATGCTTGTTCAAATGGGAGCTCCACAATGGAATCTTCAAACCCTTCGACGAATTCTTTTTTTAAGCCTGCAGTATATCATCGTTTGTCAACGATTAAACTGCGGAACTCGAACCCTCGAAGGAATTTATAAGCTCGTGGCCTTAGAAGAATCTGGGATCATTATTGAACGCATTGAACTTTGATCGATCCCAAAAGATCAAGCATAGTAGTCTATCGGTTCAACGACAGAAGGTTGAGGCATTGAAAACTCAGGTGGCAAGGTAAACTCTTCATTATTATCGATCGAGGGTTTATTCATTTCAAGCGGTGCCATTGATTTTTTTTCTACAGGCTTTTCTTGAGGAATTAAGACTGGAGAATTTTTTGGTGTTTCAACGGGTGTCCCAGTTGTTGGTTTATTTTTTGCTTGTGATAAGAAGAATTTCTTACTCAGCTCATCAACAATCTGAACATTTTTGGCTTCCTTGGGATTACGATAATTTTGAAATTCTTGTGGGCCAATATTTTTAACAGAGCTTAACGACACTCGATCATGAAGCTCTGAGGAGCCTTCGGTACGACCAAAGGCGGGTGCTCCAGGTCGAACAGGCGCCATTGTTTCGCTATCACTTTTTAACCTTGGTTTTTCTGGCAGTATTCCACTGATTTTATCCATAAGCACCTCCTGTGCACACTCATCTTTCGGTTTTTTAAAGAAAGACTTTAGGAATAATTATAAAAAAATGTTTATTTATTTTTCATTTTTTTAAATTGATAAAACCCAGACTCCACAAAGGCCTTGTATTTTTATAAAACTCATCAAAGTTGTCTTTTAATACCAAGTCAGAATGCTTGGCCTTCTTTTGTGATCCACCAATTTCAAAGGACACGTGATCGACTTCAAAGTCAGAGTGCGATTCATCTTTTGAAGCAAAAACTGATTTGCCTAATATTTTCATTTGCATACAAAAGTAGGCTTCCCTTTGATTTCCTAAAAGGCCTTGGAGAGCGCTATAGGTCGAGACATCACTCAAAAATATTTTTGATCCTTTGGTTTTACTGCTGATATTTCCTTTCTTTTTTATAATGGATATTACTGATGATGCCTCAAGGGTACTGAGAAGGTTATAGACCGTCGGTTTTGATATAGACCATTTGGTCGCTAAGCTTTCGACATTTAACGTTGGTATCTGTGAATGTAATAAATAATTGATAGTATGATTCATTAAATGAAAATGTCGCTCTTTAACTTCCGGCAAAAAGTAAGGAATATCTTGATGAATAACCTTCTCAAGAATTTGAGTCAGTTTATTTTCGTAATCACCTTCTAAAAAAAAAGGCCGAACTCCGCCATTTAAATAGTATTTAAATTCTTTAGAAAGATTGATTTGGTGTTTTTTTAAAATGAGAGAAATGTGAGAAAACCACTTCTGAACCTTATTGATTTCTAAATAATCTTCAAAAGTCATATCATCAAATTCAACTTGATATTTTAAATAGAGAAACTCTCTAAAACTTAAATAAGGAAAGGGCTCAACGACAAAGCGTCTAGAAAGATCACCAAGTCCTTTTTTAAGAATGAGGGCGGAGCTATCTGAAACAATTATTTTTTTTTCAGGATACGCATCATGAAGTCCTTTCAGATGCTTTGACCAGTCAGCAGCGCAGTGGACCTCATCCAAAATAAGAGCCTCATATCCATTTTGAAAAAGCCAATCACCATATTCATATAAGCTAATGTTTGATAGAAGCGGATTATCCAACGAAATGTAAATTGCATTTTTAATTTTTTCATTGACGAGATTCAGTAAATAAATAGTTTTTCCAACACCTCGAGGACCTATTAATAGAGTTGCTCTCCGCTTGAGAATTCCATGGGGGGCGACGAGCCGCTGATTCTCAGGTAATGACTTTAAAAGCCTAGCCTGTATCACCTCTAATTTCGTTGTTAATTCTTGAAAAGTTATTAAATTGCTCACTCTTATAGTATTAATGAAATACGGATGGATGTCAATACCGTATTTCACCAATACGGTATTGACATCCATCCGTATTTCACTAATCAGGAAGAATAAGTACTTGGCCAGCCTTTATGCGAGAACGTTTCATGTCATTAGCAGACAAAATAGAACGAATACTCACCCCAAACTGACGAGAGATACGATACAAAGTATCACCTCTTGTAACTTTATACTTCTTGGTATCGATCGAGGCTTTATCTTCATCGCCTTGACTTATTTCAGAGTTAGCGACTTGGCGCTGGGCTTTTCGAGAGCGAGACTTAGAAACTTTAGGCTTAGTGGGCTCCTTGCTAACTTGAGTGTCTTCTAACTTTTCCAATCCTTGAGCAGCATTGGCGACCACAGTTGATGCTGCTTTAATATCCGAAGGAACAACCAAATAATTTTTATTTTCTAAAGTGACTTTATTTAAATATGCAGCTCTTTGCAAATGAGGATTGTACAATTGAGCCTTTTCAACATCACCATCAAATAACTCAACCAGATCCTTAAAATATATCGGCTTTTCTAGCTTCAACACTTCAGTCTTAAATTCAGCAGCCTGTTTAATACCAGGAAAATAAACTGCCGCCCTCCCCTCAACTTCAAGTACAGCGAGAAAACTGGCATAGAAATTTCGTGAGGCGAAACCAAAACGACGTCCCTCACCTGTTGCAATTAACTCTCCAATATCTTTTGTTTTATTTTTTTCGACTAATCTTTTTACTCCATAAGGTCCGTGATTATAACCCGTAATCGCCAAAGGCCAGGCCCCCAACATCTGATAGTTAAACTTTAGCATCTTTGCGGCAAGTTCAGTGGCTTTTTCAGGATGGTTTCTTAAATCAACAGTTTTATTGATCTTTAAATGTCCTCTCGCAGCCGAAGGCATGATCTGCCACAGTCCACTCGCCCCTACCTTTGATCGAGCCAATACGTTAAAAGAGCTTTCCACAAAAACCAATCGAGTTAATTCTAAAGGCAAGCCTTCTTCTTTAAAAACTCGTTCCATCATCGGAAAATAGCGACCTGATAAATAAATAGCTTCCTTCATTCGATCACTCTGACCCAGCTGAAATCGTATACGCTCGATAGAGGCAGCCTCTCTCATGGCACTCTCTCCCCCCTTATTGCTCCACAATTTCATAACATGCTGATCAAAGTCAGTTAATTCTTCTATTGATGGATGAGTGAGGATTTTATTTAGACTCACTTCTATTCGCTTCTTTCTCTCATCAATGTACTTCTCACGAGCTTTCGACTTTTGTCTTTCAGTTAATGTGCTATTTTTATTGATAAACTCAAAATCAACTTTTTCATAAACAACATCGAGATTATCAATGTCATGCAAAAGGCCTTGCTGACTGGTGTAATCAGTGTAAACAGAAATCCAAAATTGAACAGACTCTTTCATGTTTGCGGGGGGAGCAAACACATTTTTCTCATTACCGAGAACTTCGTTTTGGCCGGAAAAATCAGTGGGGCTCCAAGGTTTTCCATCTTTATAAACAAGTGAGGGATCACTGAGTAGAGATGTTAAAAAAGGAATATCCCCAAAAGCAAAGTTTTGTGTCGTAGTCAGACACAATACCAAAACTGTGAAAAATCGTACAAAACTTTTTACTGAATTCATTTAACCGCCCCATAAAAACTAGCTACCTTTTTATATTTTAAATTAATTCTAAAGCTAAATCTACTGCTAGTTTGTCAAGGGCAGGTAATTAAAATTCGTTAATTTATAGGGCTTATAATCAATTTAATTGATTTTATTTACTTATTAGTCGAAAATCCCAAAATCATATAGACAATAACCAATACTAGAGCCCAGTCTCATATAAATCATTTCGTTTTATTGCTATTTGTAATTTCAGGATAAATGGGTATTTCTAACTCTTGCATCCATCGCCAAAACTCTTCCTTCGAAAATTGTTGAGAAAAGAGATAAGCATTGAATTTACGAGCTTTTATAGAATTCTCTTCACCCAACTGTAAAAAATGCTCGTAAATGATTTCATGTAAAATTAATCCTGCTTGCTGATATGAATCTAAATTTTTCCATAACTCTTCATCAATTATAAATCGCTTTTCTCCAGCCAGTACAAAACTTTTTCTAATCGCCAATTGCTTAAGTTGGCAATTTTTATTTTTCGGGACAAACGTATGGAGCGAGTCCGGCACATCCACTAGCTCCACGTCCTTTTTAAATTCAATTTCTGAAATAATTTCCGTTAACCTTTTTTTGTACTTTTCAAAAAGTTTAGGCGCAACCGCTGATAATTTCTGAATTTGCTCTGAGGCTAACAATTGATAAGAGTTGGTTGAAGGGGAAAATTTTAAATCTTTTTCATAAAAGTCTAACAATTCACCAAAAACTTTACTTGGTTGCTTTTTGACAATGGGAGCTTGTGAACTTGCCTTCGATGGCGAATCAAGCTGACAAAATACACCATCACCTCCATTTCCAACCTTATTTGCAAAAGCGAAAAAACCAAATCCAAAACAAACTAAAAAAGTAGAAGCTTTATAGCGTAACTTCATAAGTCTCTCTCTCATTATCGTTAGATTCTATTTCTAATACTATTTTGTTTATTTCTTTATTGATTGGCTTATTGAGCAACACCCACTTTCGAATGAACAGCTTTCCAGGCACCGAAAATGGATGGTATAAATGATTTTCTGGAACAGTTTGAACTCCCTCCGCCGTACGTAAAGATTCATTAACAATATCTGTTAAGCCCCAAACTTCAGATGTCAAAATGGCTGCACCTCCTGCATTGACTAAATTAGAGTTATTATCTTTAGCCCCAGCAACCAAGGCCACCGTGCCGGCCGCAGCAAGTCCACCCATGGCCATATCGCTATTATGCTTGTCCATTTTATTTTTAAAGGCCATGGCCTTACTCCACTCCCTTAAATCATTTCCAACGATAACACTAATCCCTGATTCACTCGGATTATTTATAATAACTTTGGAAGACTTTACGCGAAACCAAGATTCAGATTTATTCTCAATCGTTATTTCAACAAGTTGAAAAGTAGCGTTTTGAGATTTTTCTACGCTCTCGGCACTCACAGCAATTGGTAAAACCGGTGGTACTTTATTGGAGGTCACAGCTTTATGACCGGGATGCACGCTAGCACAACCTACAAAATTTAAAACACCAACGACACTAAATAAAATAACTTTAACCTTCATGTTTATTCTCCTTAATTTTGGTTACTGGAAACATTTGCACATTGACATGATAAACTTCACTCCCAGGCTGAGACTGAGCTGGCGCCATAGCCATCGCCTGATCCAAGAAGTCATCAATTAATTTCTTAAATTGAGGAATTTTAGTCGGATGAATAACTATAGATACCGATTGAAATTCTCTCAATTTCATGGGGACTTCCTCAATTTTTTCAATCGCTAAATTTAAATTTTGCTTATGATATTTTCGAATAGCTTCCGAGGGAATTTTGGTTACAACCTCAAAGGGCTCACCCACTTGAATGAGTTTTGGAGATAATTTTAACAACCCTAAACGCACGAGTCGCAACAGAGCCTGATGCGCATTAAGAATTGAAATTCCTAATTTGCAAGCAATCCATTGAGGATCTGACTTTGCTTCCTTTAATTTTGTTAAACTCAAAATGGCTAAATGATACCAATCGGATATAACTCGAAATTGGTCCTCCTCTAATTGTCTCTTGAGTGGACCTGAAGGAGTGGTTTCAATACTTTTATCTTTTAGGAGGACTTGTAAAAAATGCTGTTTTTCTTGTGGCGAATAATCTAACTTTTCTATGATTTTTTTTGC
This sequence comes from uncultured Pseudobdellovibrionaceae bacterium, assembly GCA_964612425.1. Lineage (GTDB taxonomy): Bacteria > Bdellovibrionota > Bdellovibrionia > Bdellovibrionales > Bdellovibrionaceae > CAUJGP01. The sequence goes on along the minus strand of CAZTDX010000079.1, from coordinate 2,300 downwards.
CATATTCAATGTGACTGGTCTCTTTCCAGACATCATTTGAGACAATTGTGCAGGACTAAATCCGAGATAGCGGGCAAACGATCTTAAGGAGAAATTGTTATTTCTCTTTTTTCGCTTTTCAAACTCCAATAAAAGAATATTTTGTGCTTTCATTGAAGGTAGAATTAATCTTAATTTCCGGCATAGTAAAGGGTATTTTAGAAACAGTGTTTCAAGTTCTGAAACACTGTTTCTATTTCATAAAAATATAATTATAAGCTTAAGACCTTACGATCAAAAGCAACAACATGCTTATGGGGATTTTGACCTTTCTCATCCACAGACTCATAACAAGAATACATGTATTTATTGTCATAATGAGCTTTACCGACAATTGTTCCTAAACCTGCAGGAAAATTAAAAACTCGACCTAATACTTTAGGAGCAGCATTTGTCATAACATCTTGCGTGTTGTACTTCCAAATAGTCGAAAAAAAACCAACTAGTAGTGTATCTCCAGATATCGTAACGCTTTCAGGAAACACGTTTTCAAACGGTGTGTACTTTTCAACTTGGTTTGTACTCATATTTATAAAACCAAAACCATGAAATCCACCTTCGACATTATTATCTATGACAACTACAGCACTTTTACCATTTATCGCAATATCACGAACGATTGATTGAGTTGAAATAAATGCTTCTGGTTTATAAGTGTTACGATCAAAAACCACAACACCATAAGAACCATGGGCGATATAAATTTTATCGTTAGTGATATCTAAACCTCGGGGTTGTTCATAAAAACCATAAGGAGCAGAAATATTGGGATAAGTTAATAATGTTTTAACATTTTTTTGCCCAGCAATATCCCAGATTTCTAAATTTGATTCAGTAAGAATAAAAAGATTTTGCGAATCACTTTTTATGGCCGTAATGGGATCTAACGTTTTAATTTGTGCAACTGTTTTTCCAGTAGTGAGTTCAACAACATTTAGAATTGTTTTATTGGCGTAATAACCAAATGAATCATTAGCATGAACACTTCCATTACAATCTGTTTTTCCCTCTAAAGCTTGTTTTCTTAAGTCTGAAAGGTCGATTGCGAACGAAAAATTGGCCACCAAAAAACTCATTAATATCATTAGTAACTTCATAAATCCTCCTGTTTTGCTAAAATTAGCAGCCAACGCTAACTCCCAAGAAGTCTTTATGTCACCAAAAATATTATTCTGGTACAATTCAACTTCCAAATACTGGAAGTGAATCCTTTATTGCCTTTAAATAAAAGCGCTTTTTCTTATTATCAACGAGACAATAGGCCGATAAATAATCACCATCGGGATTTCGCACAATACCAAGAGGTTTGGCTCTTCGCGTTTTTCCTTTATTAGAGCCACTCATATAAACAAAGTCTACCAATTGATCATTTATCGTTGCGTCAATCAGCCCTCTTAAATTTTTATCATTCTGTAAAGTTTTAATGGAATAATTCTTCCACGAGAGATCCTTTTCTTGAATTTTTAGTAACTCTTGAAAATTGGTTTCCGGACTAAGTAAACTAAAACAATGTAAGGCCACTTCCAAACAAGCACGGGCATCGCTTTCAGCACGGTGAGCAGGGCCACTTTCTAATTTTAAAAATTTTATTAATGTTTGAAGTTTGTGATTGTCTGAGCCTTTGATTAATTTTCTTGAAAGTAAACTAGTACAGAGCGCTGGAGTTTTAGGAAGCGCATATCCCAATCGCTCTAAATCCCAACTTAAAAATCCCAAATCAAAAGGCGCATGATGAGCGATTACTACGCTCTCGCCAATAAATTGAACGACGGAGGAAATAACTTCCGACATTATTGGTGCATCCTTGAGCATTTCATTGGTAATACCATGAATATCAATAACCTCTTGCTCCATGGATTTTCGCGGTCGTATTAATTGATTAAATGATCCAACCTCTCGTCCACCCTCCCATTTTACTAATCCTACTTCCACAATTTCATTACCAATGGGATAGGCGCCCGAAGTTTCCGTGTCAAAAGCAACAAAAGAAAGATTTTTCCAAGAATTTTGATTCATTCTTTCCAACTTACTTTATTTTAATTTTTAAAGGCAAAAACTATTTTATATTTAGCTCGAAAAAGAGTCTAATTTGAGGCGGAAAAGATTTAGATCAAACGAGGTGTAGTTCCTCTCTAACCCTATATCACATTTTTACTCAAAAAGTCTGTGCTTGAATCGGGTGCTTCTCGATAGGCGTAGATAAGTGAGGTGGAGAGGCAACTTCGGGACGGCCATCCATGGCCTCACCGAAATGAAAGAAT
>CAZTDX010000078.1:0-14281 GCA_964612425.1 uncultured Pseudobdellovibrionaceae bacterium | reverse complement strand
AACAATAAACAATAATTACTTAAATTATTAAGCTATATTTGGGAAAAACCTGATACGTTGCATTTAACATAGAACTCTACTTACCTTGTTCATTTCCATTGGTATCAGCTTCTCCATGCGTACTTTTCGTCATTTGCATAGAATCCATGGGTGGTTCAGCTATAGGGGAATGAATTTGATGACGGCATTCACTACATAACACTTCCAAATTCTTATTTCTTGTTAAAACTGTATTGCCGGTAGCCAACGAACTACCAGTAGCGGCTGACTCATTAATTTGGGGATCGTTAATAGAATTTAGTAAATTTAGATCGAGTTTAGAAGGAAGAGCAATTGATACACTTGCTTGAGTAAATATTAAAAGAAAAAATCCTAAATTTAATAATTTACAAAATGTTTTCATATAAAAATTCTCCCATCAAAATCTAACATTTAAAAACGACTTAACCACACCATCACAGTATAACTAATCCAATACCAAACTTGCAAGAACGGTCGATTCTATTACGAACCAATGCGCGTTGCAAAAATTGAACTGAGGGCCCCCTTGCACAGGAAAATGAGTTCGGAGCGGAGCCATGAGAGCCACTGGAGTTAAATCAGTTCACGACCTTCATCTCTCATGGCGAGCACCGCTTGTTTGAAATTTTACTGTGCAAGGGGGCCCCAGTTCAATTTGTGAAGCGCGCATTGGATTGATAATTGCCTGCGCTCACAACTCAATGCTAATTAAATACTTCTGTTGAAGCTGGCGCGATCACATCAAGTAAGTTATTAAACGTGTTTGCCACTTGCTTTGCCACCAACGGTCCGTCGGGACTTTCAGCCTTTTCAATATCTCCGTTCACGTTATAACTAATTTTTATTGTACCCATCTGAGGCCGCGTAACAATGGCTGGTTTGCCAAATTTTTCTTCGTAAGTAATTTTTACGACCTTCTTGGCTTGATCCTCAATAGTTTCAATGCGGCCTTTGGTGTCGTAGGTTAAATTAATTTTCTGACCATCAGTATTTTTAGCAAAGGTTAAATTTCCTTTGTTGTCGTATTTGAATTCAGATACTCTTTCAGCGACTTTTTTTCCTTTGTCATTAAGGAATATTGTGCGCACTTCGCTCACCTTTTTCTCTTTAGTATCGTATTCGTAAACCATACGTGAGAATTGTGTGGATTTTTCGCGAAGTTGACCGTTGGGGTAATATTCAAAATAAAATCTTTCGGTTCCACGACGAATCATTGTCGGACGACCGAAGATTTCATGAAATGCGATTTCGTTGGTAACGCCATTGGTTGTTGTAATCGTTCGAGCTAAATAAGTTACACCATCGGAGCGTACTTTATGAAAGAATTCAAACTTTGTATTATTGACAACTTTTTTATTACATTTCTTTTCAACGGTAGACCAGTAATGATTCTTGGGATCATCTTTGGAAGATTGGTAGTCATAGGACTCAACGCAATTACTACGGTCTTTGAAAGAGAGCACCCAATCTTTAGTTTTATCATAGGTGAGCTGCACGAAGGTTTTGTCGGGCCAAGTGGCTTTGGTTAAATTATGAAGATCATCGTATTCGTAAGTGTAAACATTTCCCCAAGCGTTGTTAACCCATACGAGATTATCTAATTTTTGAAATTTATATTCGACTGATATTCCGCTGGGTCCTTTAATGCTTTCTAATCTTTTTGTACCTTTATCATAGTTAAACTGGAGTCTACGACCAGAGTTATCAGTGACGTCTTTTAAAAAAGTACCTTCATAATTTAATTTTAAGAAATTAGAATTTTTATCATACATGGCGATCAGTCGACCTTTAAAATCGAAGCGTTGAAAACTTCCGTCGGTCAATTCTCGCAAATAGTATTCTTTTGTGAGTTTAATATTTTCTACTTCTTTACCGTTGGCGTAGTAGATTGCACCTTCTTTAGCTGTTGCAGAAAGATCATAACTTAAGGCCATTTGAATTCGTAAGCGTGAATCTTGTAATAAACTTTTTCTTAAATTCGCCAAATAATCGTCGGTTCGCTTTCCTTCGGCTTTAACTTTTTGAATGATGTCTTGGATGAGTTTATCAATTTCTTTAGAACCATAATCTTTGGTGGTATAAGTTGTTTCGAGACCGGCTCCGCACTCAAAAACTTTGAGCGTATTATCAGGGCTAATAATAAGTTTTGTTTCGAAGTCAGAACACCATCCAAAACCAAAAAGCCCTACAAATAAAGTTCGACTGTTATAGGTTCGAAGAACTTTCATGTCGTAACCGTTACCTGGTACTTTTAAATCAGTCCAAGATGTTGAGTAATTGGCATTTTTCATATCTACGATGGCATAGGACCAGTGACTCAATAAAAGTGTAATAAGCAGTATCGACCAAACGCACGAAATCCGTTTCATGACATTTTCTCCCAATAACTAAAAAAACTTTATTTACTTACGATGTTACACCTTTATTCTAACAATAGAACGAATCATTAATCCACCAATAATTTGCAAAGTAAACATAAGAAATAATAAAGCAATGCCCTTGGGGTCTGTAAAAAGGGGTTTAATATAACTTGGGTCTAGGAGAGCAAACCCCAATAAAATAACAAATGGAACGGAGGTAATAATTAAACCTTGCATAAGACCTTGGGTGGTCATGGCTTGAATTTTCTTTTCCACTTTTTGACGCTCGCGAATAGTACTGACAATGGTATCAAAGGTTTCCCCCATATTGCCGCCCGTCTCTTTTAATATATTAACAGCGGTAACAAACATCTGAACATCGGGTCTAGGAATTCGAAATGCCAACTCGACCAGAGCTTCTTCAACACTTCGACCGATTCGAATTTGTGAGAGAACTAGACCAAATTCCTGAGAGATGGGATTCCTTAAATTTTCCACCACTCGTTCCATGGCTTGGGTTACGCTGAGTCCGGCTTTAATTCCATTAGCCATAATGGTGAGACCATCCACCATTTGCTCGACAAATAAATTAGAGCGTTTTTCTTGGAGCTGCTTTACATACATAAGAGGGATATTCCAACCTAAAATCCCTATCATAAACCCCATGAGTAAACCCAATAAGACGTTAGGCCAGAGAAGAAGTAGACTTATAAAACCCAAACCAAAACTAAGGAGATAAATAACTAAGGAGATTTTTTTCTTATCGAGCTCAACAAACATGGCATCAAGACGTCGAAACATCTCCTCGCGCTGACCTAAGCTCTTAGCTCCAATCCACGTAGTCACTCGCGACTCCCACTGGTAGACGATAATAAAGACACACAGTCCAAACAAGGGAACCACAATCCACTCTTTAAGAAAAAAACTCATAAAAATCTCACTTAATGTGTTTTAAATCTGCTACTCTTGTGTTCACAATACAACTAAATAAATTTAATTTATTACTTTAGGTCCCAGACTTTTTAATCGTCGTGTTAGGCGTGGGTGGCGGAGGTGCTGGTCGCTTGAGAGCACCACCAGGCCCCGTCGCATTGGTTGAATTATTAACGCCAAGACCTTGAGATACCACTTTCGGATCATTGGAGAAAATATCTCGCGGTATCATAACCCCTTTGGATTCTAATTTTTCTATAAATGTTGGAATATGACCCAATGCTTGAAACACACCTTGAATTCTTCGATTTTTATCATAGCCCGATTCTTTAAAACGAAAAATTTCTGCTAACGTTACAATTTCACCCTGCATACCAACGACTTCGGTAACAGAAATAATTTTTCTTGAACCATCAGATAATCTTGAAATTTGCACAATGAGATTTACGGCACTCGCAACTTGTTCTCGAATGGCACGCGCGGGCAAATCCATCCCTGCCATTAAACATAAAGTTTCAAGACGAGCGATGCACTCTCTTGGACTATTGGCGTGAGTTGTTGTCATTGAACCATCATGGCCCGTGTTCATAGCTTGTAGCATATCGAGGGCTGCGCCATCACGACACTCCCCAACGACAATGCGATCGGGCCGCATTCTAAGAGCATTTTTAATAAGATCTCGAATGTGTACGGCACCTGTTCCCTCCATATTGGCGGGACGAGTTTCTAGTCGCACAACATGTTCCTGTTGCAGTTGTAATTCCGCGGCATCTTCAACAGTAACGATTCGCTCATTAGAAGGTATGTAGCCCGACATCATATTCAAAAGAGACGTTTTACCAGAGCCAGTGCCTCCGCTGATCACGATGTTCAATCCATTTTCTACACAGATTTTAATAAAATCCACCATGGGTTTACTTAAGCTTCCATACTCTAAATATTTCTCAGCAGTAATCCCCCCTTTTTTAAATTTTCTAATTGTCAGCGCAGGACCATCAATAGAGAGAGGTTCGATGATGGCATTGACCCGACTTCCATCTTTTAGTCTCGCATCAACATAGGGGGTTTTCTCATCAATCCGACGACCAATGGGCGTGACAATTCTTTCGATAACATTTCTTAAATGCAAATTGGAGGTAAAAGTAACAGGCGTGAGCTGAACTTTCCCACTTCGTTCAATGAAAATTTTCTTATGACCATTCACCATAATTTCTGTCACGGTATTATCAGCTAAAAGATCTTCCAGTGGGCCCAAACCAAGGGCTTCATCTAAAACTTCCTTGATCACGCGAGAGCGCTCATCGCGTGCCATATTGGGAGATTCGCGGTCCACAATCACGGTGATTGATTGCAACGTTTTTTGTTGTAGAGCCTTTTCTTTGGCTGGATCGCCTTGGGTGTCTGTGATCCCCTTTTTTAAATCCATAGCTTTAATTAATTCTGAGTGCACTTTTAATTTTAAAATGGTGCGCGGATCTAATTTTTCTCGCCCATCCCCCTCTGTCACAGGTGATCCAGCGCCAGCAACATTTCCCTTCGGCTTAACCATTTGTTTCAGTCGCTGCAAAACACCACCTGTTAGTTTTCTCACAATTTCGTGATGGGCAGCAGATACCGGCGTTTGATTAGCTGCAAAAACAAAAGGAGCTGATTTTTGAACGCTACCATTTACAGTCACATCATCAATAGGGATCATTCCCAATGGAGACAATTTTAAAGCTTGAGCAATGGACTGTGGACTCAAACCACCTAAACCAAATCTATTTATTACTAATTGCATTAAATCTAGGGGAATCGTTTGCGTGAGGAGTTCGTTAATGAGTCGCTGTGTGTGATTGACCACTAACAAGTCAGGTGCCGTTACGACTAGGACACTGCTTGATTCCATAATAAAACTAAGTTGCAGCGGACCGATATCATGTCCAATATCGACAATGATAAATTTATAAACCCGACTTAGGTTTTCAGTTTGTTTAGCCATCAATTCGCTATCGACGATAAGACTTTCTTCAGGTCCGCGCACCGCTGCCATATAGTGAACACCACTGGGGTGAGCTGCTGCAATTTGAGGTAGTGTTTGTGGGGTGATCGGTTGCGTGAACTGAGCCACTTCGCTCAAATTTTTTACGGGTTTTAAACCCATGATAACGTTTTGATCACCACAGCTTTTTGCATCAGCATCGATCAATAAAACTTGTTGACGTAATTCTAATTGGAAAGCAATGGCTAAATTTGCGGCGACCACGCTTTTTCCAACGCCGCCTTTTCCTCCAGTTACACAAATTAAATGACACTGAGGATTTATTGCCAATATCCCTCCCTATAAAAATTAAGTAGTTGAAGCACTAGTTAGAATTATATCCTTTATTATATCTTTTCTGTGAGAGGATATGAGAATTATCCCCTCTGCATGCCCTGAATCTGGACTAAAGATAGGGAGAGAGTAACTTAAGAAAGATTGAGAATTTATTTTTTAGTTCTTAGAACGAGTCCTAAACCAATTATAACCATTAGGACATTGGGCCCCCATGCTGCAATAACAGGGGGAAGACTTCCGTGATGACCAAGAGCGAGCGCTGAATTTTTAAGGGTCCAATAAATAACCACCATTAATAAACAAAATCCAATGTTCATCAACATTCCGCCACTACGATTGGATTTCACACTAAAGGGAATACCTAAGAGAACCATCACAAAGGCAGAAATTAGCGTAGCAAATTTATCCTGGTAAACAACTTCTAGTGAGACCGTATCAAGCCCTGCTTCTTTGTTTTTTTGGATGTATCGCTGGAGATCTTTAAAACTCAAGACATCAACGGAACTAAAAGACGATTGGATATCACCAAGCTCTTCATCGATAGCAATTGTTTTTTCATCAAAATTTTGAGTGAGTGGAAAGCTTGTACTTCCTGTAAAAAGAGTCATACTGCCTTTTAATAATTTCCATTGTCGCCCTAAGAGTTCTACGCGATTGGCTGTGATCATCTGGGACAATTCCCAATCATCACTAAATTGATAAAGCGTGAGTCCTTGCGCCACTCCCTTTTGACGATTGATGGACTTGATATTAAAAATGGTATTTTGGGAGCGATACCAAATACGATCGGTTTTAACAATCGAATACTGACCGGGCCGTTTTTTTATTTCGTGGTAATAAGTATAATTCTTCAATTGAACAAAGCGAGGAAGCAATTGATCAGCAGCTGTAAAGAAAACTCCACTCACCACAGAAACCGCTATAAAAATAGGTAAACAAATTCTCATGAGTCCTAGACCACTAGCAAAAAGTGCCAATAATTCATTAGAACGATTGAGTGAGGATTGTGTAATGAGTACTCCTAATTAAGACGCGACCGGAATTAACTTATTATCGATGTCCGGCAAATAAAAAGCATAGTAATTTAAAAAAGAACTTCCCGCCACATCAGGAAATTGCAACATCATTGACATGGCATCGACCGCCAAAAAAATAGTAAGAAAGGCAATGAGCCCTCCTATAAAGTAGCCTAAAAATATTTTCATGATATGACGATCGATGAGCATCAACATACCACTAGAATTCCAGATTTTTTCATCGAAAGCCACAAACTTTATTTTTCATTTTTCATTTTTCATACACTTTTGATGAAGTGCTTGACTCAAGTTAAACAAACCGTTTTACTATCCGTATGGCATTGCGCGTCTTATTGGCTGATGAAAGCTTAAACGTTAAAAAAAATATGCAACTCTTTCTTCAAGATTATGGAGTTGAAGTGAAAACTGTTCTCAGCGGAGAAGAGGTCGGAACCTCTACGCGCACTTTCAAGCCAGATATTATTTTTTTAGATATCTTACTGGCAAAAATTAATGGGTACGATGCTTGTTCACAATTAAAAAATCACCCTGACTATCGCCATATTCCCGTCATTTTAACGTGGAGTAGTTTTATGGAAATTGACGAGACTAAATTCAAACTCTCACGAGCTGATAGTCGTTTAGAAAAGCCCTTCGATAAAGAAAGTTTACGTAAATTAATTCAGCACTTTGTTCCTAAAGTTAAATCCCAAGGGTTGAGTGAATTCTTGAGTTTTCCTGATCCCCGTCCACTGGATACGAACGAAGAATCAGACAATTTATATAGCAAAACACTCACTCATTTTACGCCAAGAAGTGCGGCACTCAGTGAGCTTGGGATTGATGATGAGCCTGATGAATTTCAGCATGCTACTTTGAGTGCCGTACCATCGACCACTCCAGAAATTTCACCTCTCACGACAAACAATGATGAGGCTGATGAATGGTCGCCTCAAAGGCCATCACCTACAAAATCCACGATGAAACAACCGCTACCTCCTCCAACGATGGAAGAAAGTTTTGAAGTAGAGATTGCTAGCATACAACTTCCTGAGCATCTGCCGCCTCCACCTCCGTCAACTCCCGACTTAGATCTCCTGAACCCTTCAACTAAAATCGCTCCATCAAGAGCTATGCCCTCGCGATCAGCCACACCATCTCAGTCGCTAACAAAATCGGCAACACCTCCTCCTTCCCTTGATGCTCATGAGATTAAAAAAATGATTCAAACTGAGTTGCGTCCTATGATAGAAGAGACTCTTAATAAAATATTACCTGAAATCGCTGAGCGCATCATTCGTGAAGAAATTCAAAAACTCATGAATGAAACTGAAAAGGAGTTGGAATGACCCTACAAGACCTCATCAAAGCAGCCCTTAAAGAAGACATGCCCACGGGAGATATCACAACGGAGTCATTAGCACTTCTTCCCAGGCCGGGACGCGCCCGCTTAATAGCAAAACAAGATTTAATGCTCTCAGGGACTGGCCCTTTTGAACAAGCAATGAGTGCTCTGGACCCACAAGCTCGAGTGCAATGGCATTTCGAAGAAGGGCAATTGGCACTAAATAAACAAAATTTATGTACAATTCACGGCGATCTCATTCAAATTTTGAAAGCGGAACGAATTGCCCTTAATTTTCTAGGCCACTTATCAGGAATTGCCACCCTAACTCGGGCCTTTGTGCAAAAAGTCGCTCACACTAAAACGCAAATTTTAGATACAAGAAAAACTCTTCCAGGATATAGAGACCTTGAAAAGCGCGCTGTTGTTCACGGTGGCGGAGTAAATCATCGATTTAACCTTTCCGAAGCCATCCTGGTTAAGGACAATCACATTGCCATCATGGGTGGCATTCCAAAAGCGGTTGAACGAATTCGTAAGCACACGGATAAACCCATTGAAGTGGAAGCGCGCACCCTCGACGAAGTCAAAGCAGCCGTTGAAGTTCAAGCTCAACGTATTTTACTAGATAACATGAATAATGATTTATTAAAGCAAGCTCTTGAGATCATCCCAAAAACAATTCAAACGGAAGCCAGTGGCAATATGAATTTAAATCGTGTCGCCTCTGTTGCAGAATTAGGAGTCGATTTTATCAGCGTTGGCGCGCTCACTCACTCAGCTCCTACTGCTGATGTCAGCCTAATTTTCGAATGGGATGGGCTCCGAGGATGAAATCAATGACTCAGACTTCTACAATTCATTCTCTTGGAGAGTGGTGCTTTCAAATACTTCAAGATTTACAACTCCCAGTGCATTACTTTCCATCGACTTCAAGTACCAACCAAATAGCAAAAGAAGCGGCGATGAGCGAATTAACGCCAATGACTTTTTATCTCGCAGATCACCAGACGGCGGGCCGAGGTCAAGGCACTCATACTTGGCTCAATACCACTCCTGGCACTAATCTCTTATTAACTTGCTCAATACAATCTCAACAAACTCCTCAGCCAGAACTTTGTCTCAGTTTTGGCGAATTACTTTTAGAACAGTGCTTGAAGTCTTGGCCGCATTTACAGTGGAAAATAAAACGTCCCAATGATTTACTTTTATCTAATAAAAAAGTAGCCGGGATTCTACTGGAGTCTGTCAGTCAAGGCCCCCAACATCGCTTGCTCTTTGGATTGGGCTTCAATGTCTTAGACTATCCAAAAAGTAACGATTTTGAAGCCACCAGCTTGCAAGAAAATCTCAACGCTCCATTAAAACACGAAGAGTGGAAATCTTTTTTTCACGGTTTTACCCAATCTCTTCTTGAATCGAAGATGACCTCTTCCTTGAAATAACTATTATGAATTTAACAGTCAAATCCTCAGAAACGCTTCTTCGTGAACTGACCACTCGCCCTTTACAGGCTTGGGAAGACCAATATCGAGCTCATTATTCCTCTTACTGGGATGGAATTTTAACTGATCCAAGACTCCTCTTAATTCCTCTCGATGATCACATGGTGCATCGGGGGGACGGCGTGTTTGAAGTCTTTCGTCTGATTAACAACAATTTTTATTTACTCAAAGAACATTTACAGCGACTAAGAACCTCAGCGAGCCAAATTGCACTTTCAATCCCTTGGACCGATGAAGAAATTAAAAATCTACTCATCAAGTTAACTGAAGTCGCTCAAGAGCCAAAACTTATTTTTCGACTTTTTGTCTCAAGGGGCGCAGGCAGCTTTAGCACTAATCCCTATGAGTCTCCCCGCTCTCACCTTCATGTCGTTGCTTGTCGCTTTAAAGCTTGGCCTCAAGAAAAATACACGCAAGGGGTGAATATCGGGCGATCAAAAATGCTTCAAAAACCGCCGCCTTTTTTATCCATAAAATCCTGCAACTATCTTTCAAATGTGCTTCTTAAAAAAGAAGCCGTTGACCGCAATCTTGATTTTGTTATTGCTTACAATGAAAATTCATATCTTACGGAGTCCTCCACAGAAAATATTTTTATTCTGAGCGAACAAAATGAACTCCTTCATCCTCCCTTTGACTCCATTTTAAGAGGAACAACTCTTTGTCGCTGTTTGGAACTCGCCAAGACAAAACTTCAAATCAACTATCACGCTCGCCCCATTACCGAGGACGATTTGCTGAAAGCGAAAGAAGTTTTTATGGTTGGAACTACGCTTGATATCTTGCCTGTGGTTCGATATGAAGATAAAACGTACCCACTTGGCCCCCTTGCTCCCAAACTATTAAAGCTTTTAATTGAGGATCAATACTAATATGGCTCTCACCTACACTCCCGCTCCTGACTCCCATTTTCTATGTCCTGACTTTAAACTTCCTGGTGTCGATGGTAAAACCTATTCACGCATCGATTTCACAGGCACGCCTGCCCTCCTGGTGCTTTTTATTTGTAATCATTGCCCTTACGTCAAAGCCATTGAAGATCGCCTTATTCAACTCGGTCACTTTATGAAATCAGAAAATTTCAAAATGGTAGCTATTTGCTCCAACGATAGCATCAACTATCCAGACGATTCCTTTGAAAAACTAAAAACTCGTTGGATCGAAAAACAATATCCCTTCCCCTACTTGCATGATGAGACTCAAGCGATTGCCAAATCCTTTGGTGCTGTTTGCACACCTGACTTTTTTCTTTTCGATAAAAATTTAAAATTAGCCTACCGTGGTCGCCTTGATGACTCATGGAAGGAGCCTGAGAAAGTCACGCGCGAAGAATTAAAAAATGCCATCATCGCAGTTTCTCAAGGCCACACTGTTGCAAGTGAACAAATCCCTTCCATGGGATGCAACATTAAATGGAAAACCCCATGAAACTTCGTCATATTGTTAGCGTCACTTTTTTTATAATTTTAGCCGTTCTGGGCTACTTTGCTTTTTACTTAGGTGTCTTTAAACCAGTTTTATTTGATATGGGAGAGTTTGGCCCCTACAATTTAGTCTACAAAAAGCATTTAGGAGCCTATCATAAAGTAGTTCCCGTCATTGAAAGCGTTGAGCAGTGGGTTAAGTCTCATGGTGAATCTTGCTCTAAATCTTTTGGTGAGTATATCGATGACCCTCAGCAAGTGGAACAAGAGCGATTAAGAAGCTTAGGTGGTTGCATTGTGGAGAAAGCTTTTGAAACTTTACCTCCTGAGTTAGAACAAAAAACATTACCAAAACAATTCTTTATTCGTGGGCAATTTGATGGCTCCCCTGCCATTGGCCCCTATAAAGTTTACTTAAAAGCGCAGAACTTAATGAATGAAAAGGGACTAGTACCCAATGGTTCTGTTTTTGAAATTTATGAAGTTATTTCCCAAAAAGAAATGAAAACAACCTATCTCTTTTCTGTGAAATTAAAAGACTAGTACTCACGAAGAGAGCTTCGATCACTAGCTTCTTACGATCAATACCGTGATTTTAGTTCTTCTGCTTTACGTTTCACAGCAGGAGAATCATACATGGCTGCAGCATCGATCATAGCTCTAAACTTTGGATCTCGAATTAAATCAGGATTTTTGTTTAATTGAGCTTCTAACTGATACAACGCTGCCAATTGTTGATAGTCCAGCGTCGTATTATTAGCACTCGAGTGGTGCGGGTCAGGATTAGAATCGGCGACGCTACAGTTTGCTAAACTCAAACACGGTTTTTCATTGTAAACAGATTTTATGAATTCCATATCTTGAGCTGACTGCAAGTCGCGAGAAATTAAAAAAGTCACTAAGCCCCGTTCATTGTGTTGTTCTGGCGGAATTTCTTGATACTTCTTAATTATTACATCGTGTAATGCCTGAGACATATGCTTTAGCGATGTATCAATACGTGGGTCATTGTCATTTTTAGAATTCAGAATTTCATTAAATTCAGACCATTTTTTTTGATCTTCAGGACTTAATTTAGCGACCTCAGTATTAAGTAAATCTTTGTTGCTTTGAGTATTGGTTCCATTTTTTGAATCCACCTCAGTTTTAGTATTTAATTTCTGTGGAGTTTGATCCTGTGTTATTACAGGCTCTTCTTGAATCACTGGATTTGATTCAGGTCCAGTAGAATTCATTGACTGTGGAGTTTTAATTTTGAACCAATAAAAAAGGAGCGCCCCTAAAAAAAGCGCTCCTAGTATAAAAAAAAGCTTAGAATTTGTTTTCAATGCTTAATTTTCCTGAATTTTACAACCTTAATTGGCTGCAAAATCATTTTTCATTTGCTGTTTTACTGACGGTACATCAATACGATTAAGTTGGTCATCAGCATAAATATTTGCATCCATCTTTACTTTATCAGAACAATTTGTGCAAAATTTTGCGATATTTTTTAACATAATAGTCGATGAACCATAAGATCCAAAGGGAGTAGAATCACAAGCAGGCATTCCAGCTACTTGAGCTCCAGTCCAAATGCTGACGATGTCTTTACCGTTTTCATCTACATAAGGTGATGGACAGTCATCGTGTGGCCAGTTTCTATTTTTTACTTCTGAGTGACGTGATTCGTGAAAAACAACCATCATACGAGCAATTTGTGGATGGCTGAACTTGATAAAATTGTTTGTTAAAAACATTTTATCAGAACCTCTCATTGGGCTCACACAAGCAACTGCATTAGGATTTCCGCATGAGTCCATTCCAACATAAACAATTCTTGATGTGAAAAACTGGTTATAACCTTGACCGCTGACTTCTCCAAAAATGTCGCGATGCAATTTTGTAGAACCTTGACCCGCGATTTGACCAATGAAGGTTAAATCCGCAGTCATCTGTTGCTGGATATCCTTTGGAACGTCTTTAGAGAATTCTAAAGCCTGAGCAGTAAAAGTACCAGCAACCAAAGACAGTGCTAATAATAAGTTAAATGATTTCAAACGACCCCCCTATGAATTTTATTTAGTGAAACTCTGTTATAAAAAAACACCTGTGGCAAGCTAAAAAAGTCAAACCAGGATGTTTTACATAGATATTGTGGATTTTTTTTCATTACTAAAATTTTATTATTCAAAAACAGCGGCTATTAATGCCAGTCTCAAAAATTTTTTAATACTCTAGTATAAAATCTTTTTTGCTCTGCTCTAATATAATCGATGTTCGTCATCCCCAAATACCGAAAGAGATTTGCCCCTGGAGTCTGCTTCCAATGATCTAAATGAATATAATCATCAGCCATTGGAGTAATATTTTTAAGGTAAGGAGTTTTTCCGAGTGCCGAGCTATGAGTGACAACCCCATCTGAAGCTAAACCGACGATAACGCCAGTAAGATAGAATATAGGACTTAAAAAAGAAGCATCCATTATATTATATCCTGTTGGTTGAAATCCTTTATAAGCGCGAATTGGAAACTGCGGTTTTGATTTTAGATTTGCTAACACATGGCGTACACGATTAGGACTTAATTCATTAATACTTTGTAATCTTAGGCTCTTTTCGATCAAGCCAATAAAATTTGGAAAATATTTCAAAAGACTTTCGATAAAATCAACTCCGTCAAAGGGAGTATTGACTGTCACTAATTTATTTACGGGAAGTGTTTCAAGATCATTGGCGTATATTAAATACAGTCCCCCGGCAGAGTGGGCAACAACGTCAAACGAACCATCCCCATCAAATTGATCTCGAACTCTATTTATATAATTCAGTAAATTTTGACCATTCTGCTCTATCGTTCCTACGGGGCTCAAATTATCGGCCACAAAAACATTATAACCAGCGTTTTTAAAAACCTCACGTATCTCTTTACTCCAATAAACACCATCTTTTCTTGCATTAATATCAGCCGGTACAGCGGTATTGAAAAAACCAGGAACTAAAACCATGTTTTTTGCAAAAGAATTTAAACTTAAGAAAAAAATAAGAGCAAAATATTGAATGCCTGTTGTGAATTTAAAATTGCGGATACTTTGTTTGAAACATCCCATAACTCTTCCCCTCCTGGACTTTAGTTATATTCAGTTATTTTTTTTGCGCAAAGACGTTGAAACGACAATTCGTTTTACCGTCAAATTGGTTTTAAATCGACCAAATCTAAGCACGAGAGGCTATTGAAATAAAACTTTTTTTTAAATTCATATGAACTTTAACGCGCCACACACCATACCTGATTGTAAAAGCAACATTCGTAATGCCTATAAATTGTCGTATTGACCGATATAGAAGTGTTACCGAAGGTGCTGCTACTTTTGTCTTGAGT
>CAZTDX010000077.1:0-14713 GCA_964612425.1 uncultured Pseudobdellovibrionaceae bacterium | reverse complement strand
AATGTGAGGTCTTTTTTATAGTCTTGATGTGAATTTATTTATGCGCAGCTATATATAAGCCTTGATTTAATCGACAAAATTCTAAAAAACCCTGATAAAGATCTGAAAAAAGACCCCGCCACATTTCAACAAATTGAAAGCATTTTAACTGGATTAATTGACTATGCTACAAAAGCCTTTGGCAACAATCATATTCTCAATAATGACTATGCCCTTTTAAAAGAAGATTTTTCATCTTTAAAAAAAGATCTAGATCAACTTAAAAAAGTTTCAACAGCAGAACCAATAAAATCCACACCTGAAATTTTAAAGCCTACAACGCCAGCGCTTCCAAAAGCCGACATCCCGAATGAAGTCTCAACTGTAAAGGCAAAAACCAAAACTGATACTGAGTCCACTGATACCAGCACCAGTGAATCATCAACAATCCGAGTGCAAATAGGTCTACTCGACCGTCTTATGAATTTGATCGGAGAAATGGTTTTAGTCAGAAACCAGGTCTTGCAGCATAGCCAAAAGACTGATGACTATGAGTTCTTAAACCTAAGTCAAAGACTAGATCTTGTTACCTCTGAGCTTCAAGAGGATGTTATGAAAACTCGAATGCAGCCAATAGGCACAATATTGACAAAATTTCAAAGAGTAGTGCGTGATATTTCAAAAGAATTAAATAAACAAATTGAATTTTCAACTAAAGGGAGCGAAACAGAGCTGGATAAAAGCCTTTTAGAAGCCATTAAAGACCCATTGACACACATTATTCGAAATTCTTGCGATCACGGATTAGAAACACCGGAAGAACGTCGTGCGAATGGTAAGTCAGAAGTCGGTCATGTCATTGTGAAGGCGTTTCATGAGGGAGGTCAAGTCGTCATTGAAATAGCTGATGATGGCAGAGGGTTAAATCTTCCAAAAATCTTAGCTAAGGCCGTTCAGAAAAAAATCGTTTCTCCTGAAAAATCAAGCCTTATGTCTGAACGAGAGATCGCACAACTCATTTTTGCGCCTGGATTTTCTACCGCTGATCAAGTGAGCGCAATCTCTGGTCGTGGCGTTGGAATGGATGTTGTGAAAACAAATATTGAAAAAGTGGGCGGCATCGTTGATCTCAGTAGTGAAATGGGAAAAGGTACCGTCATCCGATTACGCATTCCTCTTACTTTAGCCATAGTTCCAGCAATGATTGTGGCCTCAAATAATCATTGCTTTGCTATTCCACAAGTTAAATTACAGGAACTCGTAAGAGTGGATATGGATAGTGATGGACCAAAGATTGAATATTTACAAGGTCAACCCATTTTTAGATTAAGAGGGCATTTGCTGCCGCTCGTATTTATTAACCACGTGATGAACTTAACACCCAATAAAAATACAACTGAAACTCATTCTCGAATACTAAACATCGTTGTACTTTCTGGAGAGGGTGATCCATTTGGTCTAGTCGTCGATGAGATCAGAGATACTGCCGATATCGTCGTTAAACCATTACCTCAATTTTTAAAACGTCTTAATATTTATTCTGGCGCAACAATTATGGGTGATGGTACCGTGTCTCTCATTCTAGATGTTGTGGGCGTCGCAGAACAAGCGAATATCCGTGGTTCATCTTCAAAAAAGCAAGAGCTTGAAATTATGAATGCTGACCAAGGAATGAAAAAACTTTTAGAAACTCAAGAATATTTATTTTTTGAATTGAATGATAATGGTAAATATTGTTTGCCGCTCATATTAGTGCAAAGATTAGAGGAATTTTCAAGACAACAAATTGAAGTCTCTGGAAATGAAAAGATCGTTAAGTACAGAAACTCTATATTACCAATTATTAGTCTCAATGACTTTTTAAAAATTAAGCCCACTGAATCAAAAAGTCAAAATGACAAAATCTCAGTCATCGTCATTTCTAAACGCCAAAGACTTTTTGGTATAGAAGTTAATCAAATTCATGATGTGACTCGATTGAATGCAGAAATAGAAGAGCCCCTTCAAGAAGTACCAGGAATTCTTGGAAACATCATTGATGGTGAAAGCATAGCTACAGTCGTTGATGTGCTTAATATTATTGAGATGACAATCTCAAAGGGGGCAACGGGAGTCACCGGCCACTCGCTTTTAAAACCAAAAGTAAAAACAAACCGACGATTAAAAATTCTCTTAGCAGAAGACACTATCTTTTTTGCAAAAAATATTATGAAAATTCTAAATGATCAAAATATAGAAGTTGTTCATGCCTATGATGGCGTAGCAGCACTTAAATTATTAAAAAACACCCGCGAAAATAAATTTGATTTAATTCTTTCGGATATAGAAATGCCCAATATGAATGGCTTTACTCTTGCAGAAATGGTTCGCAGCGACTCACAACTTAAATCAATACCAATGATTGCGTTAACCACTCGTTTTAAGGATTCGGACATCAAAAAAGGCCTTGCCTCTGGATTTAATCTCTATCTAGAAAAACTTAAGCCCGATCAACTTATCGAAGCCATTAATAATCAAATAGGAGGACTCGTAGCATGAGCGCCAGACAATTTTCAACATTTCTCGTCTCCGACAGACTTTATGGTATTGATGTAATGAGTGTCCAGGAAATCACAAAAATGATCAATGCTACAAAAGTTCCCCTGGCTCCTCCTTTTGTCCACGGACTCATAAATCTTCGAGGACAAATTGCAACTGCTGTCGGCTTGAGAGAACTTTTTGAACTTCATGATAATTCAAAATCAAGTGAACCTATGAATGTAGTCTGTAAAGGTGAAGGGATGCTACTCTCCCTTTTAGTCGATCAAATTGGAGATGTCATTGAAGTCGATGATACAAGTTTTGAATCAACTCCCGAGACAATCACTCCGAGTGTAGGAAAATTTATGCAGGGAGTTTACAAAATCCCAGGCAGATTACTTAGTATCATTGAAGTAAAAAAAATTATTGATGTTTTAAATAAATAATAAATTGATAATTATAAAATTGGAGGATTACTATGTTAGAAACGGTTAAATTAAACAATGTCAACCACACATTTTCTACAGTTGAAGACGTTATCAATTTGATTGATACGCTACCCTATAACGTAATGTATTGCGACTTAACTTTTGTCATTCGCTATATGAACCAGAGAAGTCATGAAACTTTTAAAAAATTAAGAAAAGTACTTCCTGTTGAGCCAGAAAGAGTTTTAGGGTCAAATATTGATATTTTTCATAAAAATCCAGATAACATAAGAAAAATATTAATTGATGAAAAAAACCTTCCTCATCACGCGATAATTCAATTAGGTCCTGAAAAACTTGAGCTTAACGTGGTAGCCATCAAAAATACTAGCAATGAATATATTGGCGATATGGTGACATGGGAAATCGTTACCGAAAAAGTAAAAACTGAGAACGAATTAGCTCGAATTATTTCAATGATGGAAAATGCTCCTATCAACATTATGGCATCAGACCTAGACCATAAAATGGTTTATATGAACCCAAAGAGTCGCTCAACTCTCAAATACTTAGAAAAATATTTACCAAAAACAGTCGACAAACTCCTTGGTGATTCCATTGATATTTTCCATAAAAATCCAGAGCAACAAAGACGCATACTTTCCGACGAAAGAAACTTACCTCACTTTGCTCAAATTAGGTTAGGGCCTGAAACACTAGCGCTCAACGTAACAGCTATGATTGATAAAGATAAACGATATGTTGGACCTATGGTTACGTGGGAGCTAATAACTGATAAAATTTCACTCATGAACTCGCTCGATGAAACCGCGAGCCAACTTGCCGCAGCTGCAGATGAATTAAGTGCCACGGCAAGACAGTTAAGTAATAATGCTACGATGACTTCAGATCAAAGCTCTGCGGCAGCGACCAATACCCAAACTGTTTCTAATGGAGTACAAGTCGTCGCCACTAATACTGAAGAACTTGTTGCATCTATTAAAGAAATTGCTCGCAACACCTCAGAGGCGGCTAATATTTCAAAAGATACCATGAAACGCACTCAAGATACTAACTCTACTATTACACAGTTAGGAACAAGCTCTCAAGAAATTGGGAATGTGATTAAGGTTATCAGTTCTATTGCACAGCAAACAAATCTCTTAGCTCTTAATGCGACCATCGAAGCTGCACGAGCAGGAGATGCTGGAAAAGGATTTGCCGTTGTTGCCAACGAAGTTAAAGAACTCGCGAAGCAAACAGCTAAAGCAACAGAAGATATAACCAATAGAATCAATGCCATTCAAGGTGACACCAAAGAGGCCGTATCAGCGATCAATGGAATTTCACAATTTATTGAGAAGTTAAATGGCATATCTGTCGCCATTGCTGCCGCAGTCGAAGAACAAACTGCTACAGCTAATGAAGTCGCTCGAGTTGTTAAGGAATCCAATCGCGGCGTTGAAGGAATTGCAGAGATAGTGAAAAATGTTAACTCAGCAGCCAAACAAAGTGCAACAGGAGCTGGGCAAACTCTGGATGCAGCAAGAAGTTTATCTCAATTAGCGGAAAGATTAAAAGATTTAGTTAAAAGTGTTAAAATTTAAAATGAAAGGGGCATGATTAAATATCCTGCCCCTCTAATCACTGGAGTAGTTTAGGTTATTCATGAAAATAATGGTTGTTGATGACTCTATAGTTTTTAGAACTCAAATTTCACTGGCGTTGAAAGATATCAGTGGTGTTGAAGTTACGGCCGTTGCTGCTAATGGAAAAATTGCAATTCAAAAACTAGCCCAAAATCCAGTAGATTTAATCACTTTAGATATGGAAATGCCGGAGTTGAACGGCATTGAAACTTTAAAAGCCATAAGATCAACAAATAAATCGATTAAAATTCTGGTTTACTCTTCACAAACTATCAGCGGTGCAGAAAAAGCATTGGAGGCTCTCAGAGAAGGAGCCGACGATGTTATCGCAAAACCATCCGGCCTTTCTCTAAACTTTGAAACTGCTCAGGCCGCCATTCGCTCTGCTCTTGTTCCCAAAGTCATTCAATTTACGGATCAGAGATTAACAACTCTAAAAGAAGAAAACTTATTACAACCTACCGCAAGTGATAGCTTTACATATCCATCGATTTATCGAAAAAAGATTTCAGAAACTTTTATTCGGTGCAATCTAGATACATTAAATCCCTCTGTGGTCGTCATTGCTAGCTCAACGGGTGGCCCCACAGCCCTAGATTATATTTTTAGTAAAATACCTGGCCCCTACAAGATACCCGTTTTATTAGTGCAGCACATGCCGCCCGTCTTTACTCAAATTCTAGCGCGACGACTTGGTGAGCTTACTGGAGTTTCAACTAAAGAAGTTTCTAACGGAGATTTAATTGAACAAAATAAAATCTATGTAGCTCAAGGAGATCACCACTTTAAATTGCAAAAAGAGAATAATTTGATTAAAGCTTGCGTAACAAAAGAAGATTTTCGAAATTCCATTCGCCCTGCAGCAGACTTTTTATTTGAAACAGCCGCAGAAATCTATCGTGATAAATGCCTGGGAGTTGTATTAACTGGTATGGGTGAAGATGGTTGCGATGGCGCTATTGCCATTAAAAAGGCCAACGGCGGAATATTAATACAAGACAAAGAAAGCTGTACTGTGTTTGGAATGCCGGGTTCAGTTTTTGAGGTTGGTGCTTATGATGAGATCGGAAATCTCGACTATATTACACAAAAACTCCATTCAGTATTAAAAGGATTTTAAAATTTATGCCTAAATCTTTTGGAGACTATTTAGTAGAACAAAAACTTGTTAGCCCTGAGAATATGGTTATTGCATTAATAGAACAACATCGACAAATTCCCTACATTCCTCAACTTTCTTTTGAAAAAAAGTTTTTTACAGCTAATGAACTTTTACAAATTTTTCAAGTGCAACAAAATAATCAAGTGGACTTTTTTTCAGCTGGAAATATCACTGGACTAATGACTCCTGAAAAAAGAAAGGCAATTGAGGTTGAGATTTCTCAATTCAAGAAACCACTAGTTAATATTTTAATCCGAAATGGTTATGCAAAAATTAATGACTTAGTTATGGCGCTAGATGATTATCTTTCTAAAGTTAAAAATGAACCTATTTTAAAAAATCCCGAAGAAGAGCAAATTAATCACAATTTGATTATTGATTTAAAGCCCCTCCTTTCAAAAAGTTCATTATTACAAATGCAATCGATTTTAAATCATTTAAAAACTGAACGCATTGAAGACCAAAGGCGACTAACCCTTTATAACGAATTTCTACAAAAAATCTTAGCCATCAAAGGATTAGCTATTCTAGCTAATGCAAAAATCATCACTCAATTATGCACTTGGATAGAAAAAGTAGTTAGTCATGAATTAAAATTGAATCTTATAAATGAGTCATTTGATATTATTGAGGTGCTTTTGAACTATTGTGCTTTGGCATTAGAGAGTATTATACACAAGCAAACAGAGAAGCCGATATTAGACCAAATAAATCAAGACTCCAAAATCAATGATTTAAAAACTCGGCTGAGCGCATAGGAGAATCAAAATGAAATTAAATTTACTTTGTGTTGATGATTCAAAATCTGTGCATACCTACTTAAAGAGCTGCCTTTCTGACTCAGGTATGGTTGTCGAGTCCGTGTATGATGGCGCACAAGCAGTAGATATTATCAAAGAAGGAAACTTTAAATTTGATGTAATTTTACTTGATTGGGAGATGCCCATCAAAAATGGACCTGAAACTTTTGAAGAATTAAAAAAAATGGGAAATCAAATTCCTGTAATTATGCTGACCTCAAAAAATTCAGCTGAAAATATTAATCAGATGATAACGGCGGGTGTTTCAGAATACATCATGAAGCCATTTACTAAAGAAATCATTCTTGAGAAAATTAAACTCACACTTGAAGGAAGTAACGTCAATGTCTGAGGAAATGATTCTCAAATTTTTTGCCGATTATATCGAAAAGCAACTTGGTATAGTTTATAGTGAGGCGAATTATTTTCAACTCAGCCATCGATTACATGATATCTCTCAGCAATTGGGATTAAAAAATCTCCAAGAGCTTCATAAAAAAGCTTCCGCTTCTATCGAAGGTAATTTTAAGAGTATGCTTCTCGATCTAGCGACCAATAACGAAACTAGTTTTTATCGCGATTCTCATATTTTTAAAAGCCTTGGAAATCTTATTTTACCTGAAATCCTTTCTAGGCCCTACCCTCCAACAACGATTAATATTTGGAGTGCTGCAGTGAGTTCTGGTCAAGAAATTTATTCCATCGCGATGGAACTCGATACTTTTTCAAAACAAACACCTAACTCACCTAACTTTTCTCTCCTAGCGAGTGATATCTCCGACATCATTCTTAAAAGAGCTAAAGATGGTATTTATTCTCAACTTGAAATTCAAAGAGGTCTACCAACGAAGAGTCTTCTCGAATATTTTAACCAAATCGATGGAAATCAATGGCGAGTCAAAGACCATATAAAAAGAAACATTACTTTCAAAAAAATAAATCTGCTCGATCAATGGTCAGACATTGATACTTTTGATATTATTTTTTGTAGAAATGTACTCATTTATCAAAATATAGATAATAAAAAGTTAGTCGTTAATCAATTTGCTAAAGTTTTAAAGCCCGATGGTTATTTGATTATGGGCGCCGCTGAAAGTTTATTTGGAATCTCCGACCAATTTAGCCAGATAACCAGTGATAAAGTTATTATTTATAAGAAAAAGCATTAAGCCAACGAGGAAAAGTGGAGACATATTATGGATAATAAAAATAATACAATGTTTAATGATCTCGTTGAAAAATCTAGTTTAGAACTCATTAACGTCACAAACCACTCTACTTCAGTAATTGAAAATCAAATTAGTCAAATTAGATCGTCACTAAATGATTTTGGTCACTTAACGAAAAGCTTTGAAAGCATTAATAAAAACATTAACACTATCAATCAAGAGGTCACTACGATATCACGAGACGCTCAAGAAAACTCGAAAACAATTCAAAATGTGAATGTCGAAATGAATGGTCTCATTACTGAATTTCACTCAATTAATAGCTTAATAAAAACTATCAATTCGATTGCTGATCAAACCAACCTCCTAGCACTGAATGCAACCATTGAGGCTGCAAGAGCTGGAGAGCATGGCAAAGGTTTTGCCGTCGTTGCTACAGAAGTTAAAGAGCTATCAAGAACTGCTAAACAAGCTAATGAAAAAATACAATCTGCCATAAACAATATCGGAGAAACAATTTTAAAACTTTCTCAGTTTCTTAAACAAACTCAAGTTAGAATTGAATCATCCAACCAATTCGTTCAAGAAACAAATAAAAGTGTGACGTCAATAAGCCAAGACAATACTTTTTTGCAAACTAAAATTAAACAAACGCAATCCATTTTTGAAGGCCTTGGCAATGTCTCTGATATTTTAAACTTAGAAATGAACCAACTCTCTACCATCGGAAGCACCTATAAATTCTTATCAATATTAATGCGCGCCAAAGGGCTTTTTAATGGTCATGAGGACCCCATTGTTCGTTTTGAAGAATTAGGCAAAGATCTCAATGAAAAATTTCCTCAGCGTTTTTTAAAATCTGAGGAAGAGTATCGATTAACTGAAAATGATATTCTTATTTCATCAACGGATTTACGTGGAATAATTACCTTCGCTAACGAAAGTTTTTATCGAGTTGCCCAGTATGAACCGGGTTCCCTTATGGGGCGACCACACAATGTCATCCGCCACCCCGATATGCCGAGAGGTGGTTTCGCCGATCTTTGGAATGTAATTAAATCGGGTGAATTGTGGCATGGAATTGTATTAAATCGTGGCGCAAAAGGGAGAATCTATTGGGTGAGAGCGACCGTATTCCCTTGCTTTGAAAACAATAAAATTATTGGCTATATTAGTGTCCGCTCTATGCCCACACAACAAGAGATTGAACGGGCGAAAAAAGTCTATAGAAAAATTCCATAGAAATTGACATTGGACACTTCTTTATAGGTCAATGCGAAGGTGAACTTTTTCTGATGCAAAATTAACTTCTAGTTTTCAATCAGAAAATGATTATTTGGATTTTTTATATGATCAACTCTTGCTGTTGAAAAATTAACATCATCTTTAAAATGTTTTTTAATTAATTTTTGAGCGATATACGATGACTTCACTTTCCAATAATTTTTATTTACAGTCACCACTGAAACGGCAAGCATTCTTGTACCTAAACGGGCATAGCCAACAAACCAATCGGTTTTTCCCTTTGGGTTCAAGCCATTTAAAGACCCTGTCTTTCCTCCGGTCTCAACGATAGAATATTGCTTGGCACTCGCTAACTCTCTAAACGACTTACGAGAGGTTCCTCTCTCTACAGTTTCATTCATCAAGTCTCTTAATTTACGGGCCGTAGAAATCGAGATGGGACTTTCCAATGACAAGGGCTCCGATTTATAAACACTGGAACCATTATCTCTCATTAAAGATTCTACAATATAAGGCGATTGCATAACGCCATCATTTACAACCGCAGATGCAATCATTGCTCCGTGAATAGGACTCAATGTGTTCATGGAGTTAAAGCCTGATGCTACTTCCGCGACATGATATGGTTCTTTTGAATCTAAATTTGCCTTCCCGGATTCTGCTGGCAAATCTCCTTTTAAATCCTTATTAAAGTAATACTTCCCTGCATATGATATTAGATCATCAGCGTGCATAAATTTTAGAGCAAGTTTTCCAAAAAAAATATTAATCGATTTAGCAAATGCCTCTTTAAAAGAAATCCAATGCGCCCACTTCTGATTTTCATTAAATAAATCTTTTTTATAGAGTTTATAATTCCCCCCAGTAAAACCCATTTCCATTTCAGGCGATATATTATATTTTTCTAGTGCTGCGGAGGCTGTGACTATTTTAAAAATACTTGCAGCCGGGAAGGTCGCTTTTAAGGCCCAATTTTCTTTTGAAGGAATTCCCCCCTCATAACTTGCCATGGCCAATACTTTTCCCGTGATTGGGTCCATTGCAACCGCTGAAGCATAATCAGAGGCGTATTGCTTCATTAATTTTTCTAATTCTTTTTGAAGCTCATTATCAAAAGTGTAAAGCACTCTCACTTTTTCTTTTGCACCTAAAAAGGAAACCTCCACCGTCGGAGCAAACTCATTCTTTGACAATGAGTCTGATAAATATTGAGTTACAAAGTGGCGCTTATCATTTTCAGCTATTTTTTTTGTTTCAACACCTAACCATGCGGGACCGATCTTTTTGGCCTCACCTAACTTTGTATTGATTCCTAAAAATCCAACAATGGACAATCCGATTGCCGCCAAACCAAGCCTAATCCATTTTTGTTTAATTCCATTTTTATAAATAACACTGCTCATATCAATAGTTTACCTGCTTATTTCATTTTCTGCTAGATTCTTAAATTACTATTCCTCTAACTGTACCAAATTGATACTTTAGAATGTGTTTTTCCTTCAATTAGACTTAATGCGCCAAAATAAAATTGATTAGTGCCAAAATGGGACTTTTACCCTAGCCTTAAAACTAGGACCAAGGAAAGGACTAATTAATGCAAAATTGTTTAACAAAAACTACAAAAGTTGGATTAATATTCAGCACACTTTTATTTTCATATCTCGCCTTTGGTGGGATCTCCTCAAATGATGACTTAACATTTTGGATGAAAATAAAAGCCAATAATAAATTTGAGCGAACCGCCATCGAAGAAATGGGAATTCCCATCGAAATCATTCGAGAGGACTACGTCATTTCTTACGGCTCAAAAGATGATAAAGATTCTCTTACTAAAAAAAATCTCTTAATTGCAAGCTCCCCCATCCTCAGTATGAAAGACTTTCCAGATGAAGATGGAATCTATCACAATTATACTGAACTAACCGAGGAGTTAAAAAAAATCGCCGCAGAAAACACTGATATTATGGAATTAACGTCCATAGGAAAAAGTGTCGAAGGTCGAGATCTTTGGCATGTCCGCATTTCAACAGACTTAGAGCACAGTCACGAAAAACCCGCAGCCATCTATCTTGGTGGTCATCATGCTAGAGAGCACCTCTCCATTGATGTTCCTTTGCACCTGATGAAAAAGTACATCGAATCCTATCGTGCCGGAGACCAAAGAATTGTACGACTTATGCAATCACGGGAGATTCATATCATACCAATGGTAAACCCAGATGGTGCTGAATATGATATTTCAACGGGAAATTATAGATTGTGGAGAAAGAACCGCCGCAATAATGGTGGAAGCTGGGGAGTTGACCTCAACAGAAATTATGGATTTAAGTGGGGAACAGGAGGCTCAAGCAGTACACCTCAACAAGATACCTACATGGGACCTGCTCCATTCAGCGAGCCAGAAACACAAGCTGTTAAAGCCTTCGTAGAAAGCCAAACCAACGCGACAGTTTTACTGACGTTTCACTCGTTCTCTGAACTCATTTTATATCCCTGGGGACACAAGTACGACCCCATTTCAGACATGAAAGATCTCAATGTCTATCGCACAATGGCCAACAAAATGAGTGAGTGGAATAAGTACACGCCAGAACAATCTTCTTCTCTATATATTACAAGTGGAGACACGACTGACTGGGCCTATGGTCAACAAAAAATATTCGCATTCACATTCGAGCTCGACCCTACTCAAAGTCAAGGCGCTGGAGGATTTTATCCTGGACCCGACGCAATCCCCTCAGTTGTACAAAAAAATTGGGAACCCTTTTTGTTTTTAATGGAATATGCTGATAATCCATACCGAGTGACTGATATCAACGGTCAACCAAGTTTTCTACAAACTTTATCATTCTAATTATTTATAAAAAAGGCGCCTCAGCAGAAAATGAGGCGTCACTCTATTTCAATCCCCGCTCTGTACCAATCTTTTCTCCAACTCTGTAAAAAAGATAATCAAAAATTTTAATCTACAATCAATTTAAGATTCTAATGTGAATTACTCGCCCTCTTTCGTTTTTTTTAAAAAAACCGATAGATCCTTTGATAAATAAAATGTATTTAAGGGGGACCTGTGAGTTCAGAGATATTTACTTCACAGTGGAACAAATTATCAATCGCTGAGCGTCGAAATGCTATCAATCAGTATACTGGCTGCAATGACATTCAAATTGTTTATCTAGACGACGAGTTTGACATTATTGAAGTGGTTTCTGACAAAATTACTCAATTTGGCTTTATCCCCTATGGTACAAGTGATTTCAATTCAGCCCTTGATTATATTAAAAAGCATCGATCAACGATTGCATTAATTATCTCTGATTTTAAAATGCCGACAATGGATGGATTTGAGTTTCGACACAAAGTCCTTCAAATTGCGCCAGAGATTCCATTTTCAATTCTCTCTGGCTATGTTGATCGAGAAACTGCCCTAAAGGGACTTGAATTTAAAATTACCTCATTTCTTGATAAACCAATCAATGATAACCTTCTCAATCAACTCCTCACTAAAGATATCATGTCTCGCCTCTCAATCATTAAAGAGGAGAGGGATCTATTAAAGGGCTTTACGGATGATGCTTCTAATCTCATCGAACTCGTTGAAGAGCTCATTTTAGAATTAGAAGAAAATCCAAGTGACCACGAAACAGTTTCAAAAATCTTTGGAATGATTCACACGATTAAAGGTTCATCCGGTTTTTTTGAACCAAGAAATCTCCATAGTTTTGCGCATAAGTTTGAAGATAATTTGAAGGAAATTCAATCTGGAAGCCAATCACTCACTCCCAATAGAATATCCACTTGGCTCAAGGCTTGTGACACTTTAAAACATCTTATAAATGAATTTAAAGTCGGTGAACATGCTGATTTTGATTTAAATAAAGCTATCACAGTTTTTGAAAATATCTCCACAAAATCTGATTCCATCTCAGATCAAACGACAGATGTCCACGCCCCCCTAATTCCCAAAACTAAAGGGCCTCAAGAGTTAAAAGTTTCTGTCACACTCCTTGATGAATTTATGCAAATCTCAGGAGAAATGACCGTCATTAGAAACATGATTAATAAAATCGTTCGAAGCATCGAAAAACAATACCCTTCAGATCGTGATGTGGCCCTTCTCAGTGAACTCCTAGGCGAATTACATAAAGTGAATAGCTCGGTGCAATCCAAAATTACTGAGATCAGAAAGGTTCCTGTGCGCGCCGTAGTAAAGCCCCTCGTGCGAATTATTCGTGACACTTCTCAAGCATTAAAAAAAGAAGTCGATTTACAACTTCACGGGGAGGAAATTCGCATTGATACGTCCGTAGCAGAAGTGCTCTCAAGTTCTCTTATCCATTTAATCAGAAACTCTTTAGACCACGGAATAGAATCTCCAGAAGAACGTCTTAAAAAAGGCAAACCTCGTAAGGGTGAAGTTAAAATTAAAACTCGTATTCAAGAGGAAACAATACTTATAGATATTGAGGATGACGGAAAGGGAATTAATCCTGAGGCCATAAAAAATAAATTAGTTTCAAATGGATCACATACACGAGATCAAGTGGAGAAAATGTCAGAAGTTGATTTATTCCACATGATCTTTTCTGCTGGCTTTAGCACGGCCCAACAAATTACAGATCTTTCAGGTCGTGGTGTAGGCATGTCCATGGTCAAAGATGTCGTAGAGGCCATTGGAGGGAAAATCATCATCCATTCTCTCATCAATAAGGGAACAAAGTTCACATTAAATATACCCATTCCTAAGTCAGTCCTTATTACAAATTGTTTATTTGTCATCTCACAAAATATGCAGTTTGGTGTACCACAAGATCAAATCAAACGAATTCTTAAAATTGATGAAGCTAAACAAAGAGGATTTATTGACATGATTCAAGGGGCGGAAATTTTTCGTTGCGACAACGAGCTCCTTCCCATTGTCTATTTAAAAAACATCCTAAGTGGAGAGTTTAAAACATTTTCTACCAACGAAGAAAATAATTCTGGATATCTAGTTATTTTAACGTCCAATAACCGCTCTTTCTGTTTATCTGTTGATTCAGTTTTGGATGTTGAAGATACGGTAGTAAAAACAATTTCAGCAGGTCAAATAAAAAATATTGGGATTTATACGGGAGCAACCTTTCTTGGCGATGGCACCATTGGACTCATACTCAATGTTGAGGGGATTGCGCAGCGAACAGGAGTAACGCTTGAGTCTCGTCGACTTGAAAATTATCAGATTAACTCCAATCAATCTCTAACTAGTGAACAAAACAATAATCCTACAAATAACACCACAGATTTCAAACTTGAAGTGTTACTCTGTGCCTTGCAAGGTCAAACTTTATACGCCATTCCACAAGAAAACATTTTTAGATTAGAAGAATTTAACTCAAACCAAATTCAACAAAATGGAGATTCCTCTGTCTTACCTTATCGGAACAAAATGTTAACTCTTATTGACTTCGAACAGTTCATTTTAAATCCTAAAAACCTTAAGCTCCAAGTAACTTCCAACAAAATCCTTCCAACACTCGTAGTTCAATACAAATCAGGATATATTGGTCTTATAGTTCACAAAGTCTTAGATTTAATGACAGCCCTTCAAGCTCCAGATGAGGCAACGATAAAACAACCTGGTTGCAAGGGATGGCTCATTTTAGGTGATAAGTCGGTCGTACTCGTTGATATCCATGAATTAATCGCTATGATTTCAAGTCCAGAAGCCATTTTGCCACCTGCTGACCAAAAAACCATAAGCGCCTAAACGCCTATTTGA
>CAZTDX010000076.1:0-14918 GCA_964612425.1 uncultured Pseudobdellovibrionaceae bacterium | reverse complement strand
AGTTCAATAAAATAGGAAATATCTTAATTAAATTTCCGAACTGACTCTATTTAGTCTATTTTTTCTTTGCAGACGCTGTTTTTTCAGGTGGAGGAAGCCAAAGTCTCACACAGCTTTTTTCTGAAATTGCTCGACCTTCAATGTTTGCACTTTCTGGAATGAAATCGTAAAATTGATCCTCAGAAGTAAAATTAGTTGCAGTGATTTTCTCTGTACGCATTTTAAATTTATCTGGAAAAAGCACTGCTTCTGTTGCAATTCGAATAGTATTAGTCCAAATATCTCTTTCTGTTGGTGACGGCGGATTGCCATTGTAGAATATTTTTGTATTAGGAGCTGGAGGGCAGAGTGCTTGCTTCAAGGTGGGCTTATTTGTAAGCCAAAATCTAAATTGACTTGATGACGTGAGTGCTTTTGCCAAGTCACTTTTGGAGTTGTGATGAGGTCCAGTTATATATTTTGATTTGTTTACGGTTTTTTGTTCAATTTCATCGACTCTGTTGAGAGCAACTTTTGCAATGGCCATTGGGTATTGCAATCCGTGTTTATAACAGCGATTCATTTCGCCATATAAAACTCTAGCCATAGCATCGATATCAATGATTTGTGATTTACTAAGTACGCTTCCTCCAGGCAATTCTATTTTGGGAGGAAGATCTGGTAGTACATATTTATCAAAGGGCGTATCTCCAGTGAACTTTGGCATTTTTTTTGGATTAAAGGCACACTTTCCGACATGATTTTGGATTACATTAGCGAATTTAATTACACTGTCTTCGTGTTTTATTGAAGGATCATTTGTGGGGTTTATTTTATCTAGTTGAGTTGGTATTGGTTTATTAGGACAAGGTTCTTTATTTGTTTCAGGTTTTGGAATAGACTGATAAAAGGGGTCATGCTTTTCTTTTGATAAATAGGCAGTTTCTATCCAGCCAACCTTATTTTGAGGATAAGATTTACCATCTTTAACTGCCGTATAGCTGGTGGCAATATAAGTATAGCCTACTTTTTTTCTTTCACCCGTAAATAAGTCTTCAACTTCTACAATTCTTTCTGGTGCCCCATTTATAATCCAAACTTTTGCGTCCCTATTTAGCCAACCGTCTGCTTTGCAGTCTTTATCTTCTTGACATGTTTTCCAGTTATATCCTGGATAATTAAATAGACTGACAACTTGACCTTCCTCGAGTGAATCTAAATATCTTTGTTCTCCTAATGTGTATTTAGGTTCGGCATATAGGGTCGGAATTCTAATAATGAACAAAATTAGAATAAATGCAATGTAGTAAGAATATTTCACAGTACCGTATCGTAATAAAAATATTAAAAAAGAGTCTGTAAATACAAAATTAAAATAAACTTGAAGTAGTTATAAAAAAGACTTTCCAACCTTAGAAAATTGGAGCGGGAAACGGGGCTCAAACCCGCGACCTTCGCCTTGGCAAGGCGACGCTCTATCAACTGAGCTATTCCCGCAAAACAAGATGTGGAGACAAGTGTTTAATCAGGCTCTGACTTTCTGTCAATACTCATTTTTGTAAAGCTTTTTTATAACCTCGAAAATACTCCCACCCACTCGTGAGGCTCAGCAATGTGCTTACCCAGAGGGCAAAATAGGAAATTTGATGAATTGGGAAGTTTATTTTTAAATATTCCCAAGTTTGTGGACCGAGGATGATAAAGGGAATTGCGCTCATTTGTAGGGCGGTTTTCCATTTTCCAGCGGGCTTAGCGTCGATGACTATTTGATCAGCAGCGGCTACAGATCGCAAACCACCAATCAAAGTATCTCGTGTAATGATTAAGGCCACCATATAAGGATCAACTAACTTTTGGACGACAAAAATAATTAAAACTGACGAAACAAGAATTTTATCCGCAACAGGGTCCATAAACTTACCCATATTGGTTGTCGCATTGTATTTTCGAGCAAAATAACCATCATAATAATCAGTAAGGCTGGCTAAAATAAATAAAAAACAAGCCATCCAATTCATAAAAACATGGCCATCACTAAGGAGTAACAAAATGGGGAGTGCCAATGCAATACGACTCAGGGTAATCCACATAGGGAGCTTTTTTTGCCAAGCGTGTTCGGATAAATGAGGTTCGCTCACTGGGGCTCCTTTGTTCCACTTAAATTAAAGATGTTGACGATAAAACTCCTATTGACCCCGCTTTTTTAGACGTTTTGATCTAAATAAAAGGAGTTTTTGAGTTTTGAAAACAATTTCATTATAATAATGATTAACGTTTTTAGCAAATGCTTGATTTTAAATGTGGGCTCACCAATGATCAATAGTAATTGTTTGAAAGGGGAGTGTTGTGAGCGTCGAAGGGATTGATCGCCGAAAGTTTCCGCGTCTTTTATTAGCCCATCCTGATGACCAGTACCATCGGCTTGAAGGGCTTCAGTTTTTATGGCCCAAAGGCGGGAAGTCTCAAGTCCTAGATTTAAGCTATTCTGGACTCGCTATTAGCAGCCAAGGTTTTTTAGACTCAGTCAAATTAGGTGACTATCTTGAGGCTCATTTGCTTTTACCTGGAGAAGGTCAACAACAAATACCGCTCTCGGTGAGAGTGGTTCGTAAAACAGCTCAAATCCTTGGATTTCGTATCGACTCTACCAGCCCCGAGGGGCGAATTAAAATTGATCAGGTTATGAAAGATCTTATTGTTTCAGATAATATTCGCAAACTGTCACCCCACCTACTTCATAGTAGTCTTCAATGTGATGTTTGGTATCATGGCCCTTTTGATACCAATTTATTTTTGTGGAAAGATGGGCATAGTATTGTTAAAGCTTACATTGAATACGACAACTCTGTTTTGGTTTATGAAGACGGAAGCTTTCGCGTAGCTCGATCGGCGAGCACAGCCGATGAAGCTCAAGGTTATGGTGGCCCATTTATGATTAAAAACTTCGCCGAACAAAAACTCTCGTTAGGGCATGGATGGCTGGAGCGATTACAAAGATTGTTGAACCGTATTCCTGAAGGCAAAGAAGATATTCAAGTCGTTTTTGACTTAATTCAAAAAAAGAAACTTGGAATATAGCGGAAATAAAATATGGCATTTAAATATTCTCGTCCCGTTCATCTCTATGAAACTGATTTGATGGGAGTTGTTCATCATTCAAATTATATTCGTTATATGGAAGAGGCACGTTTTGAATGGCTGCGACAAACAGGCCTGATTCATCTGCATGGTACTGAGGCTGATTGTGTATTCGCCGTTTTAGATGTGGAAGCCAGCTATAAATCTCCACTTCGCTGGGGAGATCGCTTTGAAGTTGAGCTGCATTTAGTGCAAAACCGGAGTCGATTTCGTTTTGAGGCTAATATTCGAGCATTAAGGGACACTCAACAGGAGGGCTCTGCTACTGAAGGTCCAATAGTGTTGCAGGGAGTTGTGGTTCTTGCTTGCGTAAATAATAAAATGCAGCCAATTAAACCTCCTAAGGAATTATTAAGCTTTTTTGAAGAAGAAGCGAAAAAAAATCAGGAGTCACACTATGGATCGTAATTTAGCCTTGGAGTTTGTTCGAATCACAGAAGCCGCTGCTCTTTCTTGTGCCCATTTGATTGGTCGCGGTGATGAAAATGCCGCAGATAAAGCCGCTGTCGATGCCATGAGAAAAGCCTTCGACGCTGTTCGAATCGATGGAACTGTAGTGATTGGCGAGGGCGAGCGAGACGAAGCTCCCATGCTTTACATAGGTGAAAAAGTGGGAATGCGCACAGAGGATGCGCCCAAAATAGATATTGCCCTTGATCCTTTAGAGGGAACTACAATTTGTGCAAAAGGCGGCGTGGGTGCTATTTCTGTCATTGCTGTTGCAGAAAAAGGTGGATTTCTTCATGCCCCAGATACTTATATGGATAAGATTTCTTGTGGCCCTGGAGCAAAGGGCGCCATTGATTTAGATTTAAGTCCCACAGAAAATATTAATCGAGTTTCAGAGGCGCTACGAAAACCAGTACGGGATATGATGGTGGTTATTTTAGATCGACCTCGACACCATGATCTGATTCAAGAGGTGCGAAAAACAGGAGCGCGAATTCAAATGATTGGCGATGGAGATGTTTCGGCTGCTGTGGCTGCGGCATGGCCTGAGACGGGCATTGATTTGCTTATGGGTGTGGGTGGTGCTCCTGAAGGGGTGATCTCGGCAGCAGCGATGCGCTGTTTGGGAGGAGATTTCCAAGGCCGGCTTAAATTTAGAAATGAAGAAGAAAAGCAACGCGCCACTAAAATGGGAGTCAAAGAATTAAATAAAAAATTCCAACTTGAGGAGCTAGCTTTTGGCTCTGTCATGTTTTGTGCTACCGGAATTACTGATGGTCCGTTACTAAAGGGAATTCGTTTATTGCCAGGAGATCAAGCAACAACTCAATCCATTGTGATGCGCTCGAAAACAGGCACGGTGAGAACCATTCAGGCACATCATAATCTAAGATTTAAGCCTGGTATTTAATAAACAAGGAGACTTTATATTGTCGGCCATTTGTTTTTCTTGCAAAAAGACTTTGAATTTAGGATCAGAGATCGGACGCAGAGAAGAGTGTCCTCACTGTCGCGCTGATGTTCACGTCTGTATGAATTGTCATTTTTACGATCGTAATTCGTATAATGAGTGCCGTGAGCCTCAAGCCGATGTTGTGAAAGAAAAGGACCGAGCCAACTTTTGTGATTATTTTCAAATGAGTTCAAAATCGGGTGTTAGTGGTTCATCAAAAGATGATTTAAAGGCTCAGGCAGAAGCTCTGTTTAAGAATTTATCAAAAAAATAACCCCTTGTCATTTTAAGGTAATATGCCTCATAGTATAAAGTATCTAAGATAAAAGGGGGCCTCGGTGGCAAGCGCAAAAACAACAGAAGTTTTCAACTGTAGTGTTGATCAATTCTTTAAAATTATTTCAGATTATGAGAAATACCCTGAGTTTCTCAATGAAGTTTCCCGCACGAAAGTACTTCAAAAATCAGGAAATAAAAAATTAGTTGAATTTGAAGTGTCTGTTATTAAAACTTTTAAATATAACTTATGGCTTACAGAAAATGCCCCGCAAGAGGTGAGCTGGGAGTTAGAGTCTGGAGATATGTTTAAAACCTCAGTTGGCTCCTGGAAGTTGCAAGAGGAAGCTGGAAAGTGTCGAGCCACTTATTTTTTAGATGCCACCTTTAATTTATTTGTACCGGGTCCGATTGCTAAAGCTTTGGTGAATGTTAATTTACCTGCAATGATGAGTTCCTATCATAAAAGGGTTCAAGAGTTGTATGGTAAGTAATGCCTCTCAATTAAGGGTATAAATAATACGTATTTAAAACTTTGGAAATCAAATGACGGGTAAAAAAGATCAAAAAAAGCAAGGTGAAGATCGAGAAGAGGCCTCTGAGGAATCTCGCGGGCTATTTGGCGAAGCGCTCAAAAAAGTTTTTGCAGCAGGTGTTGGCGCTGCCTTTATGACTGAAGAAAATATCAGGGGCTATCTGGGAGAATTAAAGCTTCCTAAAGAATTCCTGAATCTGCTTTTACAGCAAGCAAACCGCTCTAAAGAAGATTTAATAAACAGGGTGGGCAAAGAAATCATGCAAATCGTAAACAAAATTGATTTTGTAAATGAATTTTCTAAATTTGCAGAAACCCATCGATTTCGAATTACGGCCGACATTGAGATCATCCGTAAGGATAATAAGCCGCATTCTTCCCAATCCAAGTAGTTTTTTCCGCCTGACGAATGAACAATAACTAAATTACCTGTATTTATGGGGCTCTCGATGAAGAAACTACAAATTGAGGCCAAAAATGTTACTGTTTATTTGCTCAATAGAATTGGTTTTTGCATTTTGAAGACAAAAATTCGTACTCCTAAATATAATTTACATAAGTAGAAGTTTGCCTCTCTCTTTTTTAAATTTCGTTTATAATATGTTTTAAAATTCAATAAAATCATAAGTTCAAACGAAATTATTTATATTCTACGGGAAAAGGATGTGATTATATGTTAATGACGACAATAAAGTCACTCAAAGTGCAAAGCTTTTGTTTTTTGTTGTTACTATTCTTAGCCCCCCATTCTTTTGCTATTAAAATTTATCACGTCGGAAGTAAAAAAGACATAAAACCACCGACAATCCCAATTGTTTGTTTAGCGGGTGGTGGAGAAGATGACTATTGGGCCGAGGGCTGGAAAGAAATGATCAAGCGAGCCAATGGTGGTGATGTTGTCATTATTCGAGCTGATGATGATCGCGAAGAGTATGAGTCTTGGGTTTTTAACGATACGGCTCATCACGGATTTAAAAAAGTAAATTCTGTTTCTACTTTAGTAATTGAAAGCAAAGAAGACGCCTCAAATGCCAGAGCTGTTTCTATTGTTGATAATGCAGAAATGATTTTTTTTGCTGGCGGAGATCAATATAAATACTATAGCAGTATTAATGGAACTAAGCTTGGCAAAGCATTAACAAAGGCTTTAAAAAAGAGAAAAATCCCTTTTGCGGGTACCAGCGCTGGGATGGCAATTTTAGGAGGCATAGACTATACGGCTAAGAGTAATTTTGAAAATTTAAATTCATCCAACGTAACGGCAGCGGATGCAATGTTAAATCCGACGGGTCAACTCATTACTTTGGATCGAAGTTTTCTTACTCCCTACTTCATGGAAAATGTTGTTACTGACACCCATTTTTCTCAGAGAGACAGGCAAGGAAGGCTCCTGGGATTTATGGCTCGTGCGGTATATAATAATTTTGGAAAAATAAATGCTACCAATGTAAAAGGAATAGGTTCAGATGAAGGGACCGCCGTTTGTATCAACGATAATGGTACGGCCAAGGTGTATGGTAATAACTCTGTTCATTTTTTAATTGGTAATGCTGAAGTGGAGCGATTAAAGCCAGGAGCAAGTCTAAACTGGTTTGCTAATAAAAAAGCCGTAAAAGTGTATTCTATTTCAGGTGCACATTTTGCCAATGCTGAGTTTAATTTTAAAACATGGAGTGGGGTGGGAGGCATCTCAAAATATTGGTATGTTGATGGCTCCGTTAAAGATAAGCCCACTTTTGGAGAAGTTGTCTCACGATCAAAAAAATAATGTATAAATCTAAATGACCTCTTGAGCTAGTGGCTATTTGAATAGGTCATTGTGGTTGAAAAGTCTAAAGGCCCAAGCTATCACTGAATTTCAATGAAGAAACAGTTGTGGCATTCGCTAGAGCATAAAATTTGGAAACAACACGCAAGTTGGCCATCAATGAAGCGCCTTCTGGTGGGTTTTAGTGGTGGTGCGGATTCCGTTGTTTTACTTTCCGTATTTTCAAAATTAGCTTCTGTTATGAAGGTTGAAATTGTAGCGGCCCACGTTCATCATGGGGTAAATGAAAATCAATTGATTGAGAAGGCAGCTTCTTGGCGAGATGAGGCACAAAAGTTTTGTATCAACTTTGCTGATAAATACGAAATAAAAATTATTTTGGGTGGACCAAGCACTCAAAAATTAGAAAGTGAAGAGTCCTTAAGAAACTTTCGTTATCAAGAGTTAAATCGCATTCGGGAGGAAGAGAAGTGTGACTTTATTCTCACAGCTCATCATGCAGATGATTTGCTGGAAACTCGACTCTTGCGATTAATGCGAGGGACAGGACCTACTGGACTTGAGGCTTTGAAAGATTTGAATTTTGAAACACATCTCTGGCGACCCTTTTTGACGATTTCAAAAAAAGAAATTTTAAATTACATTCATGAGCAACAACTTTCTTTTATTGAAGATCCCAGCAATCAAAGTCTCGATCCAACGCGCAATTGGCTTAGAAATGAGCTTATTCCTCAGTTAGACAAAAGACAAAAAGGGATGAGTGAAAATTTATCGAGATCTTTGCAACTTATTGTTGATGAAATCACTCACCAGAAATCATCCCCGCCGCTGACGAATATACTGTCCCCTCAGCAATCCAATGAAATCGTCATTGATCGTGCTTATTACTGCGCATTATCCTCTCTAGAGCAGCGCCATCACATCGCTCAAATTCTCATTAAACTAGGAATTAAAAATTATACTCAGGGGCAAATAAAAGAAGTTCAAAAGAGACTAGACAATTCGCAAAGAGTGCACACATTCACCATTGCTGCGGCTCAGTGGAGAGTTGACGCAAGGCAAATATATATAAATAACAATTAGGTATTGAAAGGTTATTGAATTAAAAGTTTATAGAAATAACCTGAACTGTTTTTGAGAGCCAGAATTTAAATACTCAAGTCTGGTCCATAACCCTTTCGGCGAGTTTTTGTTTGTTAAGACCTTTCGTAATAGGCATAAGGTTGATATCAGATAGAATCAAAGAAGGATGTCTCTCGAAGTTTTGATTGGAAAGGAAAGTTCATGCGAAATAGTCAAAAAACCTTAGCATTGTGGTTCTTCCTCTTTTTAATGGGGATATTCTTGTGGCACACTTATGAAAATCGTCATCCAACAATGATTCAAGAATTCAATTACTCAAAATTTATTGAGGCACTTAAAGGCAGCGAAGTGGCTTCGGTAACATTCAAGCAAGACACGAGTGAAATTTACGGCGAAATGAAGCCGGAGTTTGAATCCAAATACAATGGTAAGTTTTTTAATATTATCGGAAACACAACAGACGAGGGCTACAAAGAAGTTAAAGCAATGGGAATTGTTCCCAACTATGAACGCGGTGAAAATGCCAATTTGCTTCAATCGTTTTTAGTTAATTGGTTGCCATTGATTTTAATCGTTTTAATGTTTTTGTTTATCATGCGACAAGTTCAAGTGGGTGGCGGAAAGGCCATGTCTTTTGGTAAAAGTCGCGCGCGATTATTAACAGAACATAAAAATAAAGTAACATTTAAAGATGTCGCCGGTGTTGATGAAGCCAAAGAAGAATTGAGTGAGATTGTTCACTTTTTAAAAGATCCAAAAAAGTACACGCGCTTAGGGGGACGTATTCCTAAAGGCGTTTTATTGGTGGGTCCTCCCGGAACAGGTAAAACTTTATTAGCGAGAGCTATTGCTGGTGAAGCCGGTGTTCCTTTTTTCACTATTTCTGGATCTGACTTCGTGGAAATGTTTGTGGGTGTTGGTGCGAGTCGAGTGAGAGATTTATTCGAACAAGGAAAGCGTCAAGCACCATGTTTAATTTTTATTGATGAAATAGACGCGGTAGGAAGACACCGTGGTGCAGGAATGGGTGGCGGTCACGATGAGCGTGAGCAAACCCTCAACCAACTTCTTGTGGAAATGGATGGATTTGAAAGCAATGAGGGCGTAATATTAATAGCGGCAACCAACCGTCCCGATGTTCTTGATCCAGCGTTATTAAGACCTGGACGTTTTGATCGTCGTGTTGTTGTTAACAAACCAGATCTCAATGGACGATTGTTTGTATTACAAGTTCATACTCGAAAAACTCCTCTCGGTCCTGATGTGGAGTTAGTAAAAATTGCTCGAGGAACACCAGGATTTTCTGGAGCTGATTTAGAAAATCTAGTGAATGAAGCAGCACTAATTGCGGCTCGAACTGATAAGAAGTTTTTATCAATGGCTGACTTTGAAATGGCTAAAGATAAAGTATTGATGGGTTCAGAAAGACGATCGATGGTCATTTCTGACGAGGACAAGCGCATTACTGCTTATCATGAGGCAGGACATACTTTAGTGGGTAAAAAATTAGTAGGACTAGATCCAATCCATAAAGTCACAATTATCCCTCGGGGAATGGCCTTAGGGATCACGCAAACTCTTCCAGAAAAAGAAGCTTTAAGTTTAACAAAATCAAAAGCAGAAAACATGATTGCGTTTTTATTTGGTGGAAGAGCTGCTGAAGAGCTGATTTATAAAGACTTCACTACAGGGGCAGGCAACGACATTGAGCGTGCTACTGAAATTGCACGACGAATGGTTTGCGAATGGGGAATGAGCGAAAAGCTCGGGCCTCTCTCCTATGAAAAGCGTGAAGGACCGGTCTTCTTAGGGATGCAGTATGGTCATACTTCAAGAGAGTATTCCGACTCGAAAGCGCAGGAGATCGATGCAGAAGTTTATCGTATAATTAATGAAGGCTATCAAAAAGCAAAAAATATTCTTTTAGATGGTAGTGATATTTTAGATCGATTAGCACAAGCTTTACTTGAGTTTGAAACCATTGATAGTCATGAAGTAGAGTTGATTGTTAATGGCGGAAAAGTAGAAGAGATTCAAAAGCTTCGAGACAATGCTAGCAGGAATAGTGGTTCTGGCGGAGATCGTGTGGAAATTTCTGCAGAGGCCAAGGAAAAGGCGCAATCAACAATGTCCACAACTGATGGTGGCGGCACTGATCCTGTGGGTGGACGTGGAGGACCTGTTACGGTCTAAGAACTAAATTATTTTTATTGGAATTTAAACTTATCAAGGAGGATAAGTCAGAGTGGAATCGATTATCAAACAATTTACTGATAATTGGCACTTCATTGTATCGCAAATGCGATGGCAAGATGGTCTCGATTTAGTCGTTGTTTGGTTTCTTGTTTATCGATTGCTCCTCCTCATTCGTAAAACCGGTGCGGTACAAATCCTTTCAGGACTTGGTTTACTTGCGATATTTTATATTCTCAGTTTGCATTTCGGCCTATTTACTTTTAGTTGGATTTTAGACAAATTTTTTGCTCACCTTTTTTTGATCGTTGTGATTTTATTTCAAAGTGAAATTCGGCGGGTGTTAGCTCAATTAGGAAGTCAATCACTCTTGAGTGGAGTATCAGTCGTTCAAGAAACTCATGTGGTAGAAGAAATTGTCAAAGGCCTTATGGCCGTGGCTCAAAAAGGCTATGGAGCCTTGGTCGTTATTGAGCGAGATATTTCAGTGGATTATCATATTGAATCAGGAACCGAAATGGACAGTCGAGTTTCTGCTGAAATTATTGAAGCCGTATTTTATCCCTCAAGCCCTGTTCATGATGGTGCGATGGTGATTCGTAATAGTCGAATTTTGTGGGCCGGATGCTTTTTGCCTTTAAGTAAAAACCCAGTGCTGGATAGAAATTTAGGCACCAGGCATCGAGCGGCGTTGGGACTGACCGAAGAGACTGACGCCCTTGTTTTAGTGGTGAGTGAAGAATCAAAATCAGTGGGAGTCGCGCATGGGGGTCAACTCACTCCCAACGTTGATGCGAATCAATTACGACGCTCTATGTATGAGTTCTTAGGTTTAAAATATAAAGGTGTTGGCACATGATCAACAAGCGACTGGGAGTTGAACATTTTGGCTATCGAATTATTGCGCTTTTAATAGCAATGATTTTGTGGGTTACCGTTGTCAGTCAACGTGATATGTCCATCAGTCAAAAAATGATGGTGCAGTTTGTGGTACCTTCTGAATTTAAAATCGATGGCGCTAACCAATTTGAAATTGAAGTCAAAGTAGAGGGGCCACGTCCCATTCTAAAAAAGTTTTTAGAAAAATACTGGACTAGCTCACTCGTCGTGCCTTTGCGGAATCCGATTGTTGGTCCCATGGCTGCTGAAATTCCCATCTCTTATTTTCAATTGCCACCAGAAGTTAAAGTGATATCTATTATACCACGAGAAGTGATGTTACAAGTGAAGCGAGCAACGCAATAAGAAACGGGCGAGAACGATGTCATTAGAAAAAAGTGAAAAAACGAATGAAAAAGTAAAGACTCCACAAAAATTATTTGGCACTGATGGTATTCGTGGTCAGGCTAATGAGTTCCCGATGTTACCCCATATTGTAGTGAAAGTGGGGCAAGCCATTGGTTATTTATTAAATAAAAATAAATTAGAAGGGAAATCCCAATTCCCCAAAGTGGTCATTGGAAAAGACACCAGACTCTCCGGGTATATGATTGAGATGGCGCTTGCTTCGGGCTTAAACTCGATGGGTGTGCATGTTCAATTGGTTGGGCCATTGCCAACTCCGGGGATTGGTTTCATTACACGAAATATGCGAGCCGATGCTGGGATTGTTATATCAGCGAGCCACAATCCATTTTCTGATAATGGAATTAAAATTTTTGGTGCCGATGGTTTTAAAATTCCGGATGAGATGGAGCGAGAAATTGAGCGTTTGATTGCAGAAGATAATTTTGAGGGCTCACTAGCAAAATCCCATCAGTTGGGGCGCTCTCGTCGAATTGACGATGCTCAAGGTCGCTATATAGTGCACGTTAAAAACACGTTTCCGATGGATTACACCTTAGAAGGACTAAGAATCGTGCTTGATACAGCCAATGGGGCTTCTTACAAAGTAGCTAAGGCAGTGTTTGAAGAACTTGGTGCTGAAGTGATTCAAATTGGTGATGAGCCGAATGGACTCAATATCAACGATAAATCGGGAGCACTTTATCCGGTGGCTGTAGCAAATGCCGTCACTCACTATAGAGCCGATGTGGGGATCAGCTTAGATGGTGATGCCGATCGAGTGATGATGGTGGATGAGAAAGGGCAAATTCTTAATGGAGATCATATTTTGGGAATTTGTGCCCTTCAAATGAAAAAAAATGGCACCCTAAAAAATAACCAACTCGTTGTCACTCATATGAGTAATTTTGGTTTAGAAAAAGTAATGAAAAAAAATGGCATTACTGTCAAAAAGGTCAACGTGGGCGATAAGCATGTCGTTGAAGAACTTCGAAAGTCCTTTGGTAATTTGGGTGGTGAGCAATCGGGCCATATTATTTTTCTCGATCATTCGACGACGGGTGATGGTTGTGTTGCTGCACTCAATGTCTTGGCCGTTATGCGTGAGACGAAAAAGAAGTTAAGTGATTTGCAGTCGTGGATTGAAGAAGTACCACAAATTCTCATTAATGTTCGAGTAAAAAAGAAAGTGGCGCTATCAGAGATCAAAGGATACACAACGTTAATTGATCGTATTACCAAAGAGTTGGGAGATGAGGGGCGAGTGTTTGTGCGATTTTCTGGGACAGAACCTGCGGTCAGAGTGCTTGTTGAGGGGTCTGATCGAGCAAAAATCCATGAGTACGCGCAAGAAATTGCACAACTATTAGAAAAAGAATTACTTTAAAAATAGCAACACCATAAATAAAAATTAG
Source organism: uncultured Pseudobdellovibrionaceae bacterium (assembly GCA_964612425.1). Lineage (GTDB taxonomy): Bacteria > Bdellovibrionota > Bdellovibrionia > Bdellovibrionales > Bdellovibrionaceae > CAUJGP01. The sequence goes on along the minus strand of CAZTDX010000076.1, from coordinate 1,845 downwards.
TTAAAAGTGAAATTAAATAATGAAAAAGAATAAAATTAGTTTAGGCGTAAATATAGATCATATTGCAACATTGAGACAAGCCCGAGGGGGAACAACCTCTTACCCCGATTTAGTGGAGCATGCTCAGTTGGCGATGAAATCTGGTGCCGCACAAATTACCATTCATTTACGAGAAGATCGAAGGCATATTCAGCTAAAAGATTTAGTGGAGCTATCTCGTGAGAAAGTAATACCAATCAATTTAGAAATGGCTGCCACCTTAGAAATGCAAAAGCTTGCTCTAAAATACAAACCAGCATGGGTTTGTATTGTGCCCGAAAAACGACAAGAATTAACGACTGAAGGCGGGCTCGATGTCGTTAAAGGGTTTAAAAACTTAAAGCCTTTGATTTTGAAATTAAAAAAGGCAGGTATTAAAGTTTCTTTATTTATTGGTCCAAGTTTAAAACAAGTCAATGCGGCACATGACTTACAAGCCGATGCTGTCGAATTTCATACAGGTCATTGGGTTTTAGCTAAGGGAAAAGAAAAACAAAAGTTATGGAGTGAGCTGGTGGAAGGCGCGGTCTTAGCCCATGAGTTGGGACTTCGCGTTCATGCAGGGCATGGCCTTGATTTTGAAACTGCGGCTGAAGTAAAAAAGCTTCCCTATTTGCAAGAGGTAAACATTGGTCATTCGCTAGTTTGTTATTCTGTTTCGATGGGACTACCGGCTGCCATTAAGAAAATGAAGAGACAGCTTCATGACTAACAAAAAGTCTTCACCCTATTCTTTGGAATTAGTGGAGACGCGTGTGCTAGAAAATTTAAAAGCCACGGAGGCATGGGCTTCAGAGCTATTGCCCCTGATGAGTGAACGCCAAATTTTGGGACTCAGTGGCAGTTTAGGGAGTGGCAAGACTCATTTTGTAAAATCACTGGCAAAATCCATGGGAGTTTCTGAGGGAGAAGTTAATTCTCCAACGTTTGCCCTTCATCATGAGTACCAACTCCATAATTTAAGTTTACAAAAAAAACATGAAGCCCTTCATCATTGGGATCTCTATCGTCTGGAGTCGGAAGAGGAAATTGAAAGTAGTGGTTTTTGGGATTTATTTTATGAAAATAAAGTGATCATTGCCGTGGAGTGGGTAGAGCGCATTTCAGAGAGCGCGCTGCCATTGAATTTTAATTATTGGCGCTTGGATTGGGAAATTTTACCTGATGGCAGTCGTAAGGCTTCTCGCTACCAACGATAATTTAAGTGGCAATTAGGAAAAAATGTGTCTCAATGTGATTACCTTATAAATTTCTGCTTTAAGAATTGTGTTCTATGATGAGACTCATAAGAACACTGCAAGCAGCGCTACGAACTGTAATTATAACGACACTTGGTGGTCAACTTTCCACAAAATCTCAAATTTTTAAGATTAGCTCCACCTTCATTTTTTGCTAAGATTGGCACGATTATAGCAAATATCATAAATAAAGGATGCAAAAGAAATGAATAAACGTGGCCTTCTTATTTTAGTTTTATTATTTGCAAGTTTTGGATGTCAAAAACCCAAGAAATCACTTTCTCCAGGTAACGTCCCACAGGAGCCCGCAGCTCCTATTAATGAGTTTCCTATTCCTACTCATATTGAAAAAAATAAGTGTGTTTTAATTTTGCATGATCAATCCAAAGATAAAGATTACCAATTAGGAAGCATTTATTCCATAATGATACAAAATCTTTTGGGTCATTTTCCCCAGTGGAATCAAGTTGTGGGTGCGATTGAAAATTATCACGCAGGAGATATGGATCAGTGTAATCCTTCCTAATAAAACGGACTCCTAAAATATAACAAGATGGTGTATAATCCT
>CAZTDX010000075.1:0-14956 GCA_964612425.1 uncultured Pseudobdellovibrionaceae bacterium | reverse complement strand
GAGGTGTTAAGTTTTATGTGTCTTACTAACCAACGAGTGGATGGGAAAGTAGTGTTAAATGTTTAGTTGCCAGTCACAGTGATCCAGCTTAACTGCATCGTGTTTTTAAGCAGGCTTCTGGCCTCAATCCAAACTGAGCCATTTTCACATGGGAGTTCATACCTTGAACTACCGTCTTTCACAATACAACTTGGTCCGTAGCTATCTCTGATGAGAAATTCACACGATTTCGTGTCTTTGTTAAATCGACGACCTACGATTATTGAAGCGTGACCACTTATAGAATTCAGATGCTCCGTTGATCTAATTGCCTGGTAGAGATAACCTATTCCAACTCCTGCACTTAGCGGATCATTGAGCAATTTATTAATGGCTTTACCAAAAATTTCAATTTTGCGGTTGGGGTCAAATTTTTCTTGGAAGGCTAATACGAGTGCCTTTTGCTCATCAGGGGAAAGTTTCGGATTTTGAAGTTGGGCTGTGAGTTGAGCCAGATCGCCAACCCCTCATTATTCGTGGTGCCAGACAGGTTGGTAAATCGAGAATTGGAACCGGTTTCAGAATAGCTTCATTGAGTTTAAATATTGAGTATAAGCAATTGAAGTACGGTTCCACACGTCTTGAACAAGTTGGACCAGATTCATTATGAGTTTGGCGGAGCACCCACTCAATTAGAAAGCTTAAAAGTAGATTTAGCGATGATTGAAACTCAAAGTAAACAATCCAATCCCACTCTTGCCGTCTCGCAAGTTGAAACTGAAGAGGAGCTAAAAAAGCTTCTCACTGATACTAACCTTGTGTCCCAAGGACGTGGCGTTTATCAAGCAAAATGTTCTGCTTGTCACGGGCAAGAGCTTCAAGGAGCCATAGGACCAAATCTTGTTGATGAGTACTGGCTCCACGGAAAAGGAAATCTTACTGATATCATCGCAGTGGTTCGCAAAGGAGTTCTCGATAAAGGAATGCCCGCCTGGGAAACTATGCTAAAAGAAGAAGAAATTAAATCGGTTGTTGCATTTATTAGCTCATTAGAGGGAACTAAACCAGCCAATTCTAAACCTCCTCAAGGAGAAAAAGTTGTCAGAGATTAGTCGCCTGAGCATGCTCGATGAGCATGGTGGGCGTAAACGTATTATTCCAGCGGAAGTTAAAGGACGATTTAGACGGTGGCGTAACTATGTTCATTTTGTTCTACTTATAATTTTTCTCGCCTTACCGTGGATTCAGATTAATGGATCTCAAGCGGTTTTATTGGATATTTCTGCTCGCCGATTTGAGCTCTTTGGGCAGACTTTTCTATCTCATGATGCACCACTTTTATTTTTTATCATTGCCGTCGCTGCTCTCCTCATTATGTTAATCACCGCTCTCTGGGGGCGAGTCTGGTGTGGGTGGGCTTGTCCACAAACCGTTTTTATTGATTCGATCTATCGCAGAATTGAAATCTGGGTCGAAGGAAATTATCTGGAGCGAAGAAAACTCTATCACTCCGAAATGAATCCTAAAAAATTTCTGAAATACTCTTTTAAATGGTTTTTATTTTTAATTGTCAGCTCTCTTTTTTCTCATAGTTTTATTGCCTACTTTGTGGGCAGTCGCCATTTGATGCAAATGATGAAAGGCTCCCCTCAAGAGAATTGGAGTTATTTTTTAATTGTAAGTGGAACAACAGCATTACTACTATTCAACTTTGGATGGTTCCGGGAACAATTTTGTATTATCATGTGCCCCTATGGACGCTTTCAAAGTGTTTTAATGGATCAGCAATCCATTAGTGTTGTTTATGATCAGCAGCGGGGAGAACCCAGAAAAGGCGCAGTCACTGAAAACACAAACACCAAACGCGGTGATTGTGTTTCATGTAACCGCTGTGTTCAAGTCTGTCCGACGGGCATCGATATTCGCAATGGAATTCAAATGGAATGCATCGGTTGTACTGCATGTATTGATGCCTGTGATGAGATCATGGGTAAAGTCCATAAACCAAAGGGCTTAATTTCCTATAATACTAGCACGCCTCAATCAAAAATAAATTATTTTCGTCCCCGGGTACTAGCCTACTCGTTCCTTATTATTATTTGTTTACTGGGGCTCACGTTTAGCCTATCTCATCGCAAACCTTTTTCCGTTGTTCTATTAAGAGGTACAGACTCTCCCTACCAAATCTCTCCTGATGGATTGATCATAAACCATTTTAAATTAAATATTCACAACCAAAGCCATGAACCCCAAACTTTTAAAATTTCACTGCCCGCACAAAGCTTAGCACAATCCATTCAATTGGTGCAACCAAGCGATCGTCATGAAGTGAAGGCCGGCACGTCCAAAGAACTTCATCTCTTTATCCGTTTTCCATCGAAGATATTAGATGTGCGAGGAAAAACTCCCTTAATATTGCAGGTTCATGAGGTTTCTCAAAAAGAAGAGCTGTTGATAGACGTTATGGGTGTTGGACCTTATCCTTCTAGTCAGTAATCACCAGGTAAGAGATATGAACACTAAATTTATTCGCTTTATTTTTCTTATTCTTAAAGCGTAGAATCAATTTTCGGAGGCAATATGGATTTAAACAGTAACGACTCTTGTCATCCATCAGAAGTAGCCATCAAAAGCTTTTTTTTAGGTCCAACAGCTGAAAACAGTGACTGGTTATTAAAATGCGTTCAGCGACTATTTTTAGATTGGTTTACATGGCGTAAGCAACAAGGAGAGCGTGATGGCTCTGTCATTTCACAAAACGATCAAAATTTAAATTCGTTTCTAGAGCAAAATAAATTTACAGAAGATCTTTTATTCTCCTTGAGTCAAAGATTTGAACAAGAAATTCCTAAATTTTTGCCTCGGTACATAGGGCATATGTTTTCAGAAATAAGTATGCCAGCGTTATTGGGACATATTTTAACCCTTATGCATAACCCTAATAATATTTCACCAGAGTCTTCCAAGGTAGGAGTGGAAATCGAAGGTGAAGCCATTGGTTTATTAAAATCTCATATGGGTTATTCTAGCGAAGGATGTGGTCACTTTACATCTGGTGGTACGTTGGCAAATTTTGAGTTCCTACTAAGAGCCCGAGAAAGAACTGCACTCTGGATCTCAGCTACCAAAAAAGAAAGTTCTACCAATTTTATGCAAGGTGCTCACAGAGGATGGTCTTCCTATGAAAAAATCAGTGAGATTTACCCTGAGCTGAAGAAAAGAGATGGCTCCTGTTTTAGCGGAGTTAATTTTTCTGATTTTGTTTTATTGGTACCTCAAAGTAAACATTATTCATGGCCTAAAGGGATGCATTTTTTAGGAATGGAAAAGCGAAATCTATGGTTTATTGATTTAGATAAATATGGTCGTGCTTGTCCTCGTTCACTGCGAACTTTAATTGAAAAGGCAATAAATGAATCTCGCCCCATAATGGGAGTGGTAGGTATTACAGGAACCACAGAAATGGGATCCATTGATCCCATCCATGAATTTAAAGCCGTGCTAGATGATTACCGAGCTCAAGGTTTACATATTTGGTTTCATATAGATGCCGCTTATGGTGGTTTTTTTAGAAGTTTAATAGGATTGAAAGAACCAGAAGTATCAGCCACAACACTCTCAGCATTACAACAAATGTCTTGTTCTAACTCTATGACCTTAGATCCACATAAGTTAGGTTATGTACCCTATGCTTCAGGAGTTTTTTTAGCACAGGAACCTCGAGACTACTATATAAGAAGTTTTACCGGGCCTTATATAGTAAGCGATAATAATACTACTGGAAACTTTACCATCGAAGGATCGCGTTCAGCTGCAGGAGCCGTAGCCACTTGGCTTTCGCTTAAATCTCTTGAAAAAGTGGATGGCTATGCTCTGGTTTTAAAACGAGCCATTCAAGCCAAGAAGATCTTGGAATCTGAACTAAAAAAACTTTCTTGTGGCGTGGTGATGGCACCCTCTTTAGATACAAATATAATTTGTTTTTTTCTCAAGAGAAATTTTTCTAAACTTTCAGAGTTAAATAAGCATACTTTAAAAGTCTATTCTCATTTCGATAAAAATCACGAATATTGGATTTCAAAGACTAATCTAATGAGCGAATCCTTTGAACTTTTTATAAAAGAAATTTGCCATGAAAATCATATAGAAATTGATGTGGATCACCTTTGTTTATTAAGAGTAACAATTATGAATCCTTTTTTTATTTCTAAAGAAAGTCCTGTAGATCATGTTAGTCACTTTTCAAAGCTTGTAGAAACATACTCAAACTTATAAAAAAGGGCCCGGACCATTTTTCTGACTACAGTCTCTTTTCGTGCATGAAGTACGCCATTGCCTTTTTTAGGATTTCACGCTCCATTTTAAGTCGACGAATCTCTTCTTCATGTTTTTTATTTTGAGCAATAAGTTCCTTCATGGATTGCTGCTCTTTAGAGGTCGTTCTTTTGACTTGAGTCTTTACCCATCTATTGAGCATCTCAACGGGAACACCGAGGCGAGTAGCAACATCAGTGGCTTCTAGTTGCTCTTCTAAGCAACCATTTTCACTGCAGAAAGTTTAAACTCTTTATTATAACGCTTCCCTTTTGAAGGATTAGCTCTGTTCTTTGACATTTATGACTCCTTACGATAGTGGAGTATACACCTTCTTGTTATATTTTAGGAGTCCATTTTATTAGGAAGGATCAGTCTCCAATTAGCTCCAGATAATTCACTCAGCTTAAGAAAGTAAATAAAACCTATTGTTTGAATAAGCCCCAACTATCCAGTTCAAGATTGCTGAAATTGTAATGTCCACATTAGATTATCTCAGCCACTCATTTGCAATCTGTACTTGACTAAGTTTCAATGCTTTTGCAATTTTCAAAAGAGTACTTCGCCTTGGCATTGAAGCGGAACCGAAAAAACGTGATAATGATGGCTGCGGAATTCCGGTTAATTGAGCGAGATTATTTAGTCCTCCGTGTTTGTCGATCTCAAGACGAAGCGTATCTTTAAATGCTCTAATGTTTTTTGCAATACCTTCTAAATCATCGAAGCGAATATATGTGCCCTCAATTTTTTCTTTTTGTGAACAATCATCAATTAAGTCTTGGATGTCAGCAACAACTTCATCTTGTTCATTCTTGTCTTTTTCATCAGACCACATTTTCATAAGATCATAAGCTCCTTCAAATTCGAAGGCAGTTTCAACAGCAGCAGCAATGAAAGAGCTTGGGAGCCCCTTTTTATGCATTAAGGCTCCAATTTCCATAAGTTCTACTTTTAAATCGGGTGTAATTACTTGCGCTTTCATTATAATCTCCCACACTCGGTAAATTGATTTCTACGTATTAATTCTAAATGCGTTTTAAAAATGGCCATTTTTCTTTTCTCGAAATTTGTATTGCCTTTAACGTATGCCCCACACAGAACTACTTCAGTGAACAATCCAACAGGTAAGCGTAGTTGAACTTTACCGTTACCAATATTATGCCACTTCATTTTATAGCCATCAGGAATACGATTGCTTGCGTAATCTGTGGCGATAGACCAAAACTTAGAGTTTTGAAACTTTGGATCAGATGGATAAAATTTTAGTAGAAGTACATCTGGACGAATGATTGTCTTATAATCATGATCGCTAATTGAATTACTGTATTTCAGGTCTAAATATGAATCTAAAGCCCACTGAGAAATTACAATATTCATTTAAAATATCCCCTTTGGGTATCGGATATAACCGATATATCCTTAATAATAAATATAACATAAATAGCATTTAATAACAATATGTTTAAAGGAGAATAAATAACTCTAAATAAATTAATAGGTTAACTAATTATTCAGTGAGAAAATTAGTGTTAAATAATGACAGCATCGCTATTTATAGAGTTTTATTAGATGTAAGGACAAAAAACTCAATAAAAAAGCCTGATATAGCCGGAGGAGTAATGGTTTTTTTGTTTGGCACTCAGTAGTGTGTGCTGGTCTCGCATCTTGAGCCGGCTCAAATTAAAGAAGACCACTGCCCTCCAGGTATGACACTATCCGATGATGATGTTATGAAGCTTTACTATCATGTGAAATATCGCCACATCAACTTGCATGTTCGGAAGAGGGGGGCTTTCAATCAAATTATCCAATTCTCTTTAGAGATTACTTGAGGAGTAATCCAATGGCCCAATTTGCTCAGTAGTATAAACCGGCTCTGGTGGCTTTAAATCTTCGATCAAATCACTTACAAGGTTTGCAAAATTCGTCCAACTGGTACAGTGAACCGCCACGGATTTGAGGTCATCATTTTTTCCCGATGGGTTTGAAGTGCACTTTAAAGTGGGAGAATCCTATATAAAAATCTATCTCACTCCTTTATCCGTAAATATAAGCTTTATTTGAATAAGTTTTTTAAATACTGTTTATTGCAAAAGATGATTTTAACCAATCCTTGCCAAAAAATAGAAGTACCAAGATCCGCTCAGCAATTAACTGTTTGCTCCGAGGATCAAATAAAAAAACTCACTTGTTATATTAAAAATCCAAAATCACATCCTGAAAGCGCGTTGCTTTTGTCGTTGGTATTATTTTTTGGACTGCGTTTAGAAGATCTTACCTTAGCGAGCTTATCGTTTGAGGGTCAGCAAATGAAGTTAGTTCTTAAGAGAAAAACTTTGACTAAAGGGAGACGATATTACAATCGGCATCAAATTTTAGATCTTCCAACAAAACCAGTTTGGTTCCTTCAGCTGCAAAAAAGATTTTATGCCAATTGGCAAGCTCATTACAGAAGAGTTAGAAAAAGCTTTCCTCAGCATCCTCTCTTACTTCCTTATAATAATCGTTCTAACAGTGTTCTCAATACTGACACTGTCAGTGAGAGAATAAAAATAGCGACAACCTTAGCTATAAAAACTCCAGTAACGGCAAAAGTATTAAGGCAAACCTGTGGACATATCTACAGTCGCAATCAAGATGCCTCTTTGTTGACTCAACTTGGATGGTCTCCACAATTTGCATTCCATTATACCTGGCTTCCTCGACGCTATTTTAGTAAAAATTAAAAGCTTCAGTATTGAAGAGTAAAATCAATCATCAGTTGATTTATTCCAGTTTAACTTGAGCCGATCCTTAAAAGGAAAAAATTTTAAAATATGGATTTTTCCAATAAATAATAGATAGTTAAACATACTTTCTATTATTACTTTTTTATAATGTGTTGCAAAAAACTGAAGATTAAAATGGTGCGGCAATCCGAATGCGGGACGAACACCCCTTATATCATTGATTTTGTTAAGTTAACACTCTCCCCGCAATACGTAAACTTAGATGAAATTCGCACTCTATTCGTCGAAAAAGGGTTTAGCTCTTCCCAAATTGCTGAGAAACTTATGGTATCTAAGTCTGTTATAAAATCAAGGCTTCATGAGATGGGGCTTAGTCATTCCTTTAATATAAAGAAGAACTTAGATCCTAAAAATTACCGCTGCCCTGTAGCGCCCTATGGTTATAAAGTTCATAACAATCAGCTCGTTCCCCATAAAAAGGAACTGATCATTATACGCACAATTATTACACTCATTCGCCAAAATAACTATTCTCATACAGAAGTTGCTCGTGAATTGGAAAAACGTGGGTCCATAGGCCGCAATGGAAAACCAAAGTGGAACAGTAAAACAATTTATAATATCTATCATCGATGGAAAGAAAAAATATAAGGAGGATTTATGCAAGAGCTAATCAGTACATTATCTCCGAATTATTAATGCAATGATTGAAGATAGCATTTAGTATTTTCATGATAATGTGATAAGGAACACCGATATTCAACCTCATAGATTCACTGCCTTGCTGGCCAAATAAAACCCTAGTTTTAAAAAACTCGACAATTGATTTCACTATTTAAATTTATTCTACGGTCTGATATTTGAACAGCGAATCGCTCAGAAGCATCAAGTGTTTTAGTAAGCTCTATGGAGATTTCTGAAAAAGGTGGCGCACCGTAAAGTCGATCTCCTGCAGACACCAAGAAAGGAAAGGAATGATTTCCCATGACTTGTATTGTCTCAGACTTACCATTGCGAATGATTAACATATGATCCAGATGATCCCCTAGTTGATACTGAATAAGAGTCAGATGTTCGTTGCTGATCGTCCCATCACATATAAATTTTGTAGAGAGCCTCTTCCCAGCAAATGCAGTACTTACTAAATGAAGAGTAAACAGAAAAATAATAAAAACTTTCATAATATCTCCTTATTTTCTAAAGATGGTAAACCATCCTATATCATTTTTGCCGTAAGGGGCCTATAGGTCTTTCCAATATTAAAACCAACTACCACTAGTTTATCAATGAATATGAGGGGAAATTTAATCCTTCTCAGAGCACAGTTGATAGGTATGTGCAAATAGTTCAGTATTAATTACAGAAGGGCCCATAAAACATTTGTCCTCAGAGTTTTTACAATCAGAAGAGGGGTAATGGAATTCATAAGCCATACTCCAATTCATATTACGCTCTATTACAAGCATATTTCCTTGAACTCTCAAATAGGATCTTAAAAAGTTATCTTCATCGAACCAATAACCATTCTTGTGATCAAAATAAATTGAAGCCAGAGGACGATTTTCTACCTTAAGGACAATGGTATCACCTTTATTAATAAATTTATATTCAGACTTAGAGGAATTTTCTTTGTACCGAAATTCAAAATTAGTACATTCCATTATTTTTCCATCAAAAAGAAAAGGGTCAATTTGGTCATTCGCTGCGCCAAAGACTTCTCTTGAGTTTGCAAATTTATTCCGATTAGAGTTTCCTGCAAAAGCAGTTATCGTTAATGAACTAAGCATAGCTAGAAATAAAATCTGTTTTTGAATCATATTCTCTCTCCTTATTTATTAAATTTTTTCATATATTTTAATTAATCATTCATAATGAACAACAAAACCCTGGGTATCAAATTCCACTTTTGCATTCGAGGGTAACTGCAATAGTTGTCCTGTTGAGTCTTGCAAATGCGTAGATTGAGCCAATCGAGCCATCCAAATATAACCTGAGGGATTAAAACGAATTTTAAGACCGAAAAGCACCTTTTTTCCTTGAACTAAAAATTCAGTGGGTGCTTTTAAAGTGCCAAAAAGAAGTTTACCTTTTGGATCTAATTCAAATAAATTGGCATCGATTTCTATCATGCGACCATCATAGACTTCAATTGCAGCAGGTTCTTTTAATTTACCACCTGATATGGCATCGTTTTCATAAAAACTCACCGTTGAACCAAACCAGTAAGGACCTCCAAGTTTTAGTAAGCTTTTTCCTACGTTGAACTCTCTTGTTCCAACCAAATAAGCTCTCTTAATTTTTCCACTGGGGTAAATTTGTATGTTATGTGATTCACTGCAGGGCTCTCTTGAAGAGTCAATTTTTTCATACGATGAAACCTCTAGATTTTTGTCTGGATAAGGAATACTTACATTAGAAACATTAGGATAAAATTCCACTATTTTATAATTTTTATCAAAAATGATATCACAAAAATCCGGCTTTTGAGGCTCATACGGTCTAATAGGAACAACTACTCCATTTACTTTAATAGATCCAGATATAGGTTGAGCTGACTTGAGTTTTCCTTGTTCATCATGGCTAATAATGTAAGTAGAAAACCATACACCATCAATATCAGTTTTGTTAAAATTATTTTTATTTAAACGCGAGATAAATTCCTCTAAAGAAAGAGAATCGATTTTATGAGATGTATAGAGCGAATTAAAATATCGTGTAGAAATAGAGTTAGATTGTCTCTCACTTAGAGCTTCTCTATAAATAATTTCATGTAAAATCAGGCCTGCTTTATTATCAGAATCAAGAAGGTTCCATAAGTCAGCATTGATAGTAAAACGTTTATCTTCTGGTTGCTGTGGCTCACGTTGAATGGCCAGCTGTTCAATTGTACATCCATTAGGTACTTGAATATGTTGAGAATCAGGAATATCCACTAATTGCACTCCACTCAACATGAGCGTTTCATCAAAGAATTTTTTAGCTTGTTCCCGATAGATCTGAGCGCGCAGTGGTGAGAGCCTTTTAAGTCGATCAAGCGCTACAAAAACTTTGTCGATTGGACTTAAATGAGTTCCTCCTAAATCGTGCTGAATACCTCGCTGAGTTTTAGCTTCATAAAAATCTAGTAGTTGAACAGATATAATTTTTTTATGAGCATCTCGACAAACAACTCCATCTCCGCCATTTCCTACAGCGCTCTCGGAAGCCCGTACTAAAAATGAACACCCCAATTGAATGATTACAATAAAAAATATTTTTTTCACATTTCCCCCTTTGTTAATGGAAACAATTGCACTTGAATTTGATAAACACTATCACCCAATTCTTCTTCAAATAATTCAGAAAACTTCTTTCTAAATTCTCGAATTAATTCTTTTGCTTTTGGTAAATGAGCTGAATTCATAACTAACGTTGCCCCAGTAATTTCGCGAGATTCCACGCTCACCAATCGAACAGAAGCTTTAGCATTCTCAATCATTTGTTCGTGGTATTTCTTGATGGCTTCGCTAGCAAGATCGTTAGAAGTATCCAAGCGACCTTGTGCCACCTTTAATTTGCCCTTTGAATCATTTATTAATAACCCTAAACTTTTTAAAACTTTAATGGCCTGCTTGACATCCTGTGTAGGAACTGCAAATCGCAGCTTCGATGCAATCCATGTTGAATCGTTCTGAAAGTCTTTCATACGTGTCATTTCTCGAATAGGAAGATAAAACCAGTTGGAAATCACTCGAAAAGTTCTATCATCCAAAATCTTTAAAGTACCATTCGGATGTTCTTTACCCATCTTCTCTAGCAAAAGAGAGCTCATCCTTGTATTTCCTTCCATTTTCTTTAAAGTGACTAAATCACGAAAGTACTGAGCATCACGTCCTGAAAATCTAAAATAATTGATTAATTTTTCTGTTATTTCAGAGCCAGGATTCCGCTCTCCTTGGATAATCTTTGTAATTGATGAAGTATTTTTCAGACCCAGCCTTTTAGACCAGCTTCCATAGGTCCATTGTGGATTGCGAGCTTTAGCCTCCTGAATATAAGCAAATAAAAAACTTCGATAATCAGTAAATTGCTTAACCTTTATTGCAACTTCCAAAGAACGTATTTTATTCTTGTTGAGTTCGTATTGCATTTTTCCACTGACTCCATAAAATATAATGCTGAATAAAATCGATCATCGTCATCTTGCGCTCATTCTATTATCATTAGCGCTTAGTCATAGATACATTTCCTATTGGCAGCCATCAAGGTAAAATAGCTCATTAAAATCATATTTCATTGGCAGAGTTGCCAACACAAATTAATGACTCATGTTTTATAGCCTCTCGGTTCTATAAATAACAATGCTCATATCTATGAATGGCGTTGTTGCACATGGAAATCGAATATCGATGCCACTTTTTGGCGTTTTGGAATGACTATTTTTTGAAATAATTTGCTGCAAAAGTTCTCGTATCTCAATTCCCATGTGCAACAACGCCTCTATGAATTATATAACCTCCTGTTTCAGGAAGGCTGTCGTGTAACTTAAATAGGTAATAGAGGTGTAGTTTAGATGAGAAAGGAAAATATAACGATTATGAGGAGAGATCATACTCTACATTATTAATATTAACTTGAAAATATGAGAGAAAATTTAATTCAAAATGTAGAGAATTTTTTCTTTGCTAAGTAATTGCCTCAGTTATCTACTAATATATCTCCAGGCAAACAAGTAGCAAAGCCTACGGAAATATCAAAAGCTAAGGATTCATGACTCGAGGGAGTGTGGCTATAGTTCACGGTTACATTGATGGTACAATCACTAGAGGTGAATGAGTAAACACTCCCTTTTTTTGTCACGGAAGTGATCTCAGTCTTTCCGTCTGAACTGAAGCGGTGGCGGAATTCTTGGTTTGCAAGAATGGCTTGAATCTCCTCAGCGCTTTGCCACGTCTTTGAAGGTGTGGCGAGTGAAGATGCAGAAATTATTAAGGTAAGGAAGGCAAAAAGAATCTTATTCATAAATACTCCTATGTATATTGAATGTTGTCGGCATTTTAGTTTTGCACCGCTTGTGGTAACACCTTATAGTTTATGTTTTAAAATATCAAATCGAAAAACTGAAAATATTGATTCTGAATTCGATATTAAAGATGTGCTCTAAAATCGTGTCATAGAGCGTATATTAAGACATAATTCGAAACTGTAGTAGGGGATAACTTTCAGTGCCGCTATTGACCTGACCGCTTTAAACTTCTTTTCCATTATTTATTTGATGATTGAATTTGAAACTTGAAAATTTGTCCTTTTTTAACAAATTCATTAAATCGGGAAGTATTATACGTTATATGAAATCGGCGACTGCTGTAACTATAATCAATTGTATCATTATAATTTACATTATCAATATTAAGCAAACATTCTACTTCGTGATCTATATTGACTTGGCAATAAATCCTTTCGCTATCAACGTAAAAACTGCCATTGTCATCTGAGTCGCCTTTATAGGGAGTGTAGAGTTCGGCTTTGACAATAATTGACCCCTTACCTGGTATTAAAACTTCGCCTTCAACCTCTATGTATTTTGTGTTGAATTTACAAAAACCTGGTTTAGGTATTGTTATAGTTGATTCAATTGAAGAGAGGTTAGTTTGAGGCAATAGAGGTTGACTATCAGTATGCCACACATCCCAGTAAGGAAATTCTAAAAATATTCCAGCTCTAAAACACAATGGTTTAAAACGATCTTCTTTCGCCACATAAACTATTTTTGCACTCAAAGGACGTATCGGTAATGAGAGTGATGTTAGTGTGATTGTTTTTGGTTTTATGTCCTGAGCTGCAGTTCCCAAGTTTGCCATAATTAAGATAAAAAACATCATAAGAACTTTAGAGTGATTTGCATTGTTAACCATTAATTTTAATTGCTCCATATAAACTCCTTTATTTAAGACGATTACTATATCAGTTCATTGTTTTTAAATTTACATATGATTTTAAATATTATTACTCAATTTTGATTCGTGCTTGTTCTATTAATTAAAACAGTCTAATTCAAATTATTTAACTGACAAGATCCATATATTTTTGACAGAGCGAGAGCTTGTCAGGGAGATAGGGAAATCAAAGGAAATTTGTTAACTGTGAGAGGTAGGAATGAGTGTATCCCATTCTTTTACCAGCTTAGAAATTAGTCCACGTCGCCCCGGAATCTCAATATACTTGCTTAAAATACCTTGTAAGACTGAAAATCAAAAACTTTCATTTGTAACCATTTATTACAGTAATACACTGGGAGATTGGATGCTCAAAGCATCAGCGAGTGTAAAAATGGTAACCGAAATAGAGCTTATGGAAACTGAAGTTATAGAATTACCAAATGGTGCACCCTAAGGGACGACTTTCGAACTGCTATAATAGAGGATGCGTTTCCGCTAAGTGATTAACTTCTATTATGTTCTCAAAATCAATGGAGAACAAGTTCTCAACATTCAAAGCTTGTTCTCCAGAATCTCACTAAGAAAGCGATACGGTTTGATAAGCTTATATTTAAGTTCAATTTCCAAAATTTTATTTAAATTAATTTTCAGCACAAAATGAATTAAAATTAAAATAGAGTTCTCTTGGTCTCAAAGTACCTGTACTTAACAAATTTAAAGGGGTGTCAGGGTGCTTTTTAGATGACTTTGGCTTTTCTATTTCGTAAAGAAAGCAGCCTAGTTAAGATCATAAGTAATTTTAACTAAAAATTCCAAATCTAATAAAGGAGAATTCAAAATGAAAATCAAATTCCTATTCATTGTAATGACATTAATCTCTTCGGGTCTTATTAAGGCTGAGGGCACTCGTAATTTAAATAGTCCACAATGGCACTATAATGCTTTAGTCAAAGCATACCCGGAATTTAAGAACCATTTAGGTGGTTTTTCTTATGAAATAAGTCTTCATGAACTTTCTTGCGCATCTTCTAATATTATTAATCAAAGCCAAAAAGTATCTATTTCCGTTGAGTGCACAGCCATAAATGAAAACGGTGAGGTAATAACTCGTTCGTCACCAGAATTGTTTCTTGGTCTTTTGAATGCAGGTATTAAGCTTGATCGTATTTCAGAACCAGGAACAACTTATATCATGCTTAAAAAACTCGTCTGTTCTTTGATTGAACCCAAATCTTCATCTCCTAATGATTCAATTATTCCTCAGTATTCTTGTTCTTTTTTAAGTAAATAAAGATTTCCGAGAGGAGAACACTCCTCAATTATTCCTGGGTGCACTTTTAAAATAGATTTTATCTTTTATTCCAGAAGTAATCTATTTTTTTGCAATTAGTGAATTTTGGATCGACAATAGCTCCGGGATTCGGAAACTGATCTTCCCCCGAAAAAATGTACACTTTATGCATGATAAGACAAAAAAAGAAACAGTACTAAGTTTAATGGATTAAAAATCAACTTTAAAAATAATTTAAATCTCAAGTTTAATTTAGCTGGTGATCATTATAGATAACTAAAACATCTTCATTTCTATACCATACAAGTTTATTCCATCAAAGGTTGATGCTTTTTTATTGTACCTTCTATTTAGTCTTCAAATTTCATTAAATAATATGAAATAAATACTCGTTCTAAAATCTTATGTTTAAATAATTAAACATTATTGTTTATTTTTTAAAACTTTAAACAACTCTCAAGCTCCAATTAAATTTCAAACATCGATAAATTCATAAGCTAAAATAATTACTTACCTTTAATTAAAATATATTTAGCGAAATTGGCATCATAGTTGCCATTATAAATAGTAAGAGTCGAAATTAAGTAGGCTTTACAAATGGAGGACTGATGTGTAAAGAAAAATTGGATTTACGAACAATTCTAGAGCTATCCAATCATGTTTCAGGTCGGGGGATAAGAAGTTTAAAGCGGTTTTTGCAGGGGGTGAGCAAGTCATGAGTTTTC
>CAZTDX010000074.1:0-15003 GCA_964612425.1 uncultured Pseudobdellovibrionaceae bacterium | reverse complement strand
TGAAATCCTAAAAATTAGGATTCAAATTTGTGTCCACTGAAATGGGGGAACTTCATAGTTCATCCCAAAAAAAATTGGACTATGATTATTGTAGAGTTCCTATATCTGACTTTGTCAATGAACGTGAATATAAATATGATATATTTATACGAATTAACGAGCGCAAATATTTAAAAGTGGCGCATCAGGGCGGCAAGGTCGACAATGAACGAATAAAGGTCTTTCATGAAAAGAATGTTTTCTATTTTTATATACATAAGAAGGATTTTATTAAATTAGTGAATTTTACGGTAAACTTTTCTAAAGTAGTTCAAGAAAGTTCGCTCATCGAAAATAGAAAAAAAATAAGATTTTTTCGCTACACAGGCGAAATAGTAATGCAAAATTTATTTTTAAATGGCCTTGATCTCTCTTCTTTAAGCTACGCAAAAAATTTTACTCTACTGTGTTTAGAGTCTATATGTGAACAAAATGAAATTTTTAGCGTACTTTCGAGTTTCAGTGAGTATGTTGATTACTTATATGCACACAGTTTGGCCGTAGCGACAATTTCATTAATGATTGCTCAAGCTATGGGTTGGACGAGAAACTCAATTCTTTTTAAGGTGGCGATGTCTGGGATGTTTCATGATATCGGCTTAAAAGAAATTCCGTGCGAGATACTTAGTAAATCTCGTGCAGAATTAACACAAAAGGATATTGCACTTATTGAAACTCACCCTCTACGTGGAAAAGAAATTTTAGAGTCCTTAAGGCAAATACCTTCTGATATAATTACAGTTGCATTTGAACATCACGAAAATATCATTGCTAATGGGTACCCACGACGAATTAATAAAGCTCAAATTCATCCGATTACCCATATCGTTACAACGGCAAATGTTTTCGCAAAGCTTACTGTTAAAAATCCAAACTGCCCAAAACCTTTGACACCGCTCGAGGCTATTAGGCATATGCAATTGAGTAGTTTAGAGCTTGTTGATGAACAATGCTTTGGTGCTTTAAAAAGCCTAGTTACGAACTAAATATTTATACTTTTTTATCCTGAAGTTGAGGTACACATGATTAAACAACTAGATTTTATTATTGAAAAATTATCATTAGATAACTTTAAAAAGAGAGCTAATTTTTGACTTTTCTGATGGTGAAATAAAGCTGTGATTAAAAGCATTATTTTGAAATTCATTGAGTTCTTTGAGGCTAAACTTTAGTACATCCTTAGTTACTGAAAGTTCAGATGTTAGTGTTAAGTCAAAAATACCTGGGTCGTCAGTACTTATGGTAAGCAAAACCTCTTGCTCATAAAGTTTTCTCAGTGGGTGATTTTCAATTTTATCAACTCCTTGGGTAAGGAAGTTACTCGTTGGACAAACTTCTAAAGGGATTTTGTTTTTCACTAACAGTTGGAGTGCTTCTGGAGAGTTTATCGCTTGAATGCCGTGTCCAATTCTTTCCGCACCCAAAATTTGAATAGAATCAATAATATTTTTCCTTGATTTTTCAGTTGGAATTTCTCCAGCGTGTACAGTGATATGTAGTCCGCCTTGTTTGGCTCTTTGAAAAGAAATTTTAAAATCAACAATATCAAACCCGTCATTTTCACTATCAGCAAGGTCAATACCAACTATTGTATTTTTATTGTTTAGTGCAAAATCGATCACGCTGTGCGCTTGTTCTGGCGGAAGTGTTCGTTGAATAATAATAATTAAGCCCACCGCGATTGAGAATTTCTTTTGGGCTTCAGTGATACCTTCGAGAAAAGCTTGGTGAATTTCATCCCAAGATAAAAAGGGATGTCCCTCTTGAATAAAAGTGGGTGAGTAGCGAAGTTCGAGAAGTTTAGTACCTTCTTCTGCAGCTTCTGAAACTGTGTCCAAAGCTAATTGTTTAAGTATATTAAGGTTACACAACAATGATTGAGTTCTTTTAAATTTATTAAGCACAGTAGCTAAATCGATCATTGGAGACGTTATCAAAAAATAGTCCCTCTGCTTTTCTAGTGACGTTGGAATATTAAAACCCAGTTCTTTCGAAAGTCGAGCCATAGTTTCAAATCTCATAGAGCAATCTAAATGGCGATGTAGTTCTACCTTATGATTTGGTAATAAGTTAGACTTCAAAAGTTCTTGGTTTGACATAAATATCCTAATTATGCGGCAGTTGAAGAGTTAGATTTGGCGATCATGAATTTTAGATTTTTTGCAGCTAAGGTATACCCACCATGGTTGCCATCGATAAAATGAAAATGATCATTATCTTTGGATCGAACAAAGCAAGTTAAAAGGGCTGAGTTAGCAACATGATATCCAAAAGTAATTTTGTTTTGGATATGGAGTTCGGTAAGATACTGGAGAATTTGAGCTCTCTGATGTGGAGTGACATCAAGAATTGTGCGAAAAGTGCTGTCGAATTTAATTTGATCAGTGTTTTTTGATAAATCATCAAATTCTAAAAAGGAAATTTCAATATTTTTACAAGCATTTTTTACTGCGATAATAGATGCTACACCAAGAACATTAACATCTTTATAGAACCCGTTTTCAATTGCAATGGTGGAGTTTTTTATGTCTGTCACAATGACGGACCAATCGTCAGGCAATGGGTGGTAAAACTTTTCATTAAAGATATCATTTTCGTTGGAAAAAGTTTGGATGTTTTTGAAAAAATCGTAACTTTGTGTAGGCATATATTCCTATTGAAAATTGTTTAGTTAGCTACATTATACCGTTGCTTATGTTAAAAACAAACTCCCTGCAAAAATGAAAAAAAAGCCTAGATTTTAGTCCGCAAAATTCCACAATTTAGTTTTTGCTTCGAATTAGGCTCATTTTCAGCAGAATCTATTTAGAGGTAGAATCCGTTGCAGTTCGTCATTACTTATTTACAACAGCAATGATTGACCCCAGAGATTGAAAAAAAGTATTTTAATTTCCAATTCCATTCCACCAAAACCTAAGGAGAATTAAATGAAGTTGGCATCGACGCCCAATAGCGAGCCCCAATACTATATTGAAGTATCTCACACTCATGGTGAAAAGTTTAAAGTGGCCGACCCTAAAGCCACCCGTGCGATGATAGCCCTGATGGATATGAACGCTGTTTTAGGTGGGGCGGCCAGCCATTACGGTGGACCTGCCGCTTTTGCTGAATTGATGTCCTCGCTCCATGCACTCATGTTTTGGGAATCTAAACAAAAAAAAGTTAATTGGTGGGAGTTGTATAATTTTGTTAATGATGCCGGTCATTGTGAAAATGGCATATATGCTTTAAGAGCAAATTATGGTTTTTCTGATTTAACAATTCAAGATTTAAAAAAATTCCGCTCTATAGAAAGTAAGCTTACAGGTCATGGAGAGTCGCATTTATTTCCGGAAGGAGTATTGCTCAGCAATGGTCCTTTAGGTTCAGCGTTTCCTCAGTCTCAAGGACTTGCCATGGCCGATGCTTTACTTAAAAAGGATCGCGTGACAGTCACAGCCATTTCCGACGGAGCCTGCATGGAAGGTGAGGCGCGCGAAGCGCTGGCAGCGATCCCAGGTCTTGCACACAAAGGAAAGTTAGCTCCGTTTGTTTTAATTATTAGTGACAATAATACAAAACTTTCTGGGAGAATTGATAAAGACAGTTTTTCAATGGAACCCACGTTTCAGGCTCTTAAAACTTTAGGTTGGGGAGTGTTGGAATTAAAAGACGGTCATAGTTTACAACAATGTTTATTTACGATTGAACACGCAATTAAGATGGCTCGTGAAAATCCTAAGATACCGATTGCAATTCACGCACGAACGATTAAAGGCGTGGGAACTAAAAAAACTGCGGAGTCAGCTTCGGGTGGTCATGGGTTTCCGTGTAAATCGGCGACGGAAGTTTTACCTTTTATTCAAGAAATTTATGGAGATCAATCGGTTCCATCGCTCTTTATTCAGTGGTCTGAGGAACTCGTGGAGTTAGAAAAGAAAATAAAGGCGAGTGCTGTTAAAGACACTGGGGAAAAAATTCAAGTGGGAGTAGCGAATGCGATGATAAAAGCAAAAAAAGCTGGTCTCCCTGTGATTTCAATCACCTCAGATTTGCCCGGCTCAACGGGTGTATCTGCGTTTCAAAAAGAGTTTCCACAGGATTCATTTGATGTGGGTGTTGCCGAGTCCAATATGATTTCAGTCGGTGCAGGTTTTTCAAAACAAGGAATGATTCCTGTGGTGGATACATTTGCGCAATTTGGTGTGACGAAAGGAGCCTTGCCCATCACGATGGCGATGCTTTCCCAAAGTCCGATTGTTGGTATTTTCTCACACACTGGATTTCAGGATGCTGCTGATGGTGCTTCTCACCAGGCCTTAACATATCTATCAACAGTTGCGGGAATTCCAGGGGTAAATACAATTTGTTTAAGTTGTTCTGAGCAGGCAGAAAATTTAGTTTATGCCGCGATCAACGACATTCATCAAAAGAAAAGTCAGGGCCAAGAAGCTCATTCGTACATTTTCTTTTTAGGGCGCGAGAATTTTCCAAAAAGTTTTGGAGCCACTTCTTATGCGCTAAATAAATCTTGTGTACTCTCCGAGCAACTTCTTCCAAAGAAAAATGTCGTCTTGTTGACCGCAGGGTCCTTAGTGCTTCAGGCATTAGAAGCAGCAAAAAAACTTCAAACTTTAGGAATTGGATCAATAGTAATTGATGCGGTTAATACAAATCACATTGACACCTCGACCCTTAAGAACGCCCTTCTTAAGGGAGGGGGGAATCTTATCACGATAGAAGATCATCAATTGATTGGGGGCTTTGGAGCTATTGCAACTCAAGCATTAATGCTTGAAGGTGCTGTTTTTAAATTGAAGTCCCTTGGAGTTCATGAGGAGTTTGGGCGAAGTGCTTACAATGCAATTGAGCTTTATCGACTTCATGGTCTCGATTCAGATTCTATCGTTCGTGCGGCCCAAGAGATTTAATGTAGGAAATTTAATAACGGAAAACAGCTTTTAGTGACCACCTGCGATCTTCTTCTGGTGTGGACGTCGTACTGGCGTCTTCAGCATAGTAGGCTAGTTGGATTTGAGTTCGCTCCGAGGCGATTTCAAATCCCGCGGTCCAATAATTGCCATTCATTCCTAGTCTCAAGAAGGCAAGGTCTGAAAGATTCAACTCCCAACCAAAATGATAGAGTTGGGTTTTGTTTGCGTACTGACTCGCAGTGAGTACATGTTTATGCTCAAAGGTAAACGCGGATCGAGTCGTGTTGCCATGAATGGGAAAAAATGAAATAGCCACATCGGCATCTTGTTTCATATCATCAGGTTTATTCGCGAGTTTGTATCGAAGCCCAGTGTTGGTGAATTTAGTGTTTCCAATATCCCGCCCGACGACAGAAATGGAAGGCAACCATCCCCAAGGTGCTGAAAGAATGAGTCCTGTATCAACACCTAATCCATAGCCCTCTTTTCCAATGTCAGTTATTTTTAAGCTCTGTGCGACAGGAAAATCGCCACTCGCTTGTACTCGATTGATGGCTTTTGCCGTGAAGCCCAATTTAATTCTGCCATCCCAAAATCGAAAATTAAATCCAGTTGCGAAGACCCAATCATAAAAATAATTTGATGTAATGGTTGTACCATCAGGACTCATTCGCGCATCGAGTGATTCTTTAAAAAGAAGTCCCATTCCATAGTTTTTAAGAACAAAAGAGGGAAATATTTGTTGTTTATAGTGATAATGTTTATCGCGACTATTATCTAAGGTGGAGCTTATGGAATCAAGGTCAGTAAAGCCAGAGAAAGCTTTTGCTCGATACATATTATACATCTTTTCACCAAACTCAACTTCCGGGTCCAGCAGAGTGCCAATGGTGTTTCTTAATTTACCTAAACCAGCTGGATTTATTAGGAGAGCTGTTTCATCATCGACGACCCCAATATCAGCGCCCCCCATGGATTGCCCACGGGAGCCCTTATATAAATCAAAGGACTCTGCTTTAACTTCCCGTATGAAGAAGAGAAAAATAAAAAGCATTTGAATAAAAGCAGAAAACAATTTCATATTATATGATTATTTTAATAGAGCCACGAGTGCGTGGGTAGTTTTTTATCGGACCTAGACGTTGAGATATTCTATTGGGCTGGGACTTTTATCTTTAAGCCGCTAATTTTACTTGCTCAGTAAAGTACGGAACTCTTATGAAGAGAGTTGTTCCCTTCATTATGGCTGATTCTATTTTTACAGTACCACCAAGGTCGGTGACGGTGTACATTATAGCCTGCATCCCAATCCCTCGACCGGAAACTTGAGTGATTTGATTTTCATCTTTGCTTGAGAGATTTCCTTTAAAAATAAATTGAAGTACATCTTGATCTGAGAGGAGATTAGTGGCGATACCTTTTGAACGTAATTTTTCACGAATTTTAATTGGATCAAGCCCCTGTCCATCATCGACGATTTCAATGATCAATTGGGACTGGCCGTAGTTCAAATTGTTGTCTTCTTCAACTCGAACATTTATGCGGATTTGACCATACTCTTCTTTATGGTGAAAGCGTCTTAAGATGGGGTTTTCAATTCCGTGATTAACGATATTATTAAGTTGATGGATCAGGTTTGTAAAAAGTTCTGAGTAATGTTCTCGGTGAATCAAAGTGTTTCCACCAGAAATTTTAATGGGATTCAGTTTTTTTCCAAGCTTTTGAGCCAGTGCTTGCACCGTTTCTTCAAATCCCTCTAGAAATTGAGAAATGGGAACATAAAAAATATCCTTTTCAAAATCAGCAATTTTATCCTGAAGGTGATATTCTCTTTTTAGCGTATCTAGAAATTTAGAAATGGTCTCCAGAGGAATTTCCACAGATCTTTGGCCATGAATCACTTCATTCCCAAGAAGTATCTCGTTACTCTTAAGGAAGGTTTGAAACTCGTAGCGAATTTTATTAAAGTATCCTTGCAAAATATTTAAGGTTCCTTTTGAAAGCCCTTCCTTCTGTATTTCAAACAGCATTTGTTCCGCATCATGACAGCTCTGAGCAAGATCGTAAATGGCAAAGGTCAGTGCGCCACCCTTAATCGTATGTAAACAGCGGAGTGCCGTTTGCATTTGAAATTTATAATGATCAGCAATTGAGTCATTGAGTTCTTCCAAAATTTTTTGCACATCAAAAATATAATGAGTAATTTCCTTTTTTCGTCTAACAACATTGATAACCATTTTGCTGTAGGCACGCTCCTTCTCAGCAGCTCTTTCCGCAAGCTCTAAGTCCGTTTTATCTGTTGCCATAACTACGACACTTTCTAATTGTGAATTTTGTTTAAAAATTGGAAAGTAGTGTAGTGAGATTGTACGATTATTAGCAAAGTAAACTCTTTCTGGTCCTAAATTGGATAAATCTTTAAATGGCAAGGTGGATTTAAACAAGGTTTCCACCCAATTTTCAATTTTGGTGGAATTTTCATTATTAACATTAATTATATCCCAAAAACGTTTTCCAGTGGGAATAGTGCCTAATAACTTAATACATGATTTTGAATAAACAGGTAAGCATTCGCCATTTTGATTAAAGATAAAAAATCCTTGATCAAGAGAATCAAGTAAGGTTTGAAAAGTTGAATTTAGCCTCTCTAACTCTAAGGTTCGAGTTTTGACCATAGATTCTAAATTCATCGAATATTTTTCAAGCTCCTTGTGGACATGCTCTAGCTTTTTTGAATAAGCTTCTTTGTTTTGTAGTTCAGTCTTATATTTATGGTGAAGTTGAGTTTCTAATGAAGTATCTCTAAAATGTACAATCCAGTAAATATTTCCATTTATTCTCTGTGGGTTTAGCCCCATTTGAACATACCCAGTGTGATTGTTTGAGAGAATGGTATACTTCAACTCACGATAGGAGAGTACTTGATTAAGTTGGTTTAACGTCATTAACTCCGGGAACTCAGGCTCCAGTTGAACTAACTGGAGAAAGTGTTTCGATTTTTTAGCTTTTTTCTGTGTTGTATTAAAAAGTTCTGCGGCCGCGGGATTTAAATAGAAGATTCCGCCTTGGTCATTTAAAACAAAGAGTGGTTCAAGGAGCATATCAAATATACTAAATTCCATGATGACTGCTTTCCCCATTTTGGTTGTTCTGTTTTCGGTAAGTTGAAACAAAAAATTTAGACCAAAGTGTTAATTTATTTGAGCTGTCATATTTTGAAACATCTTTAATTCATTTATGGATCAAGATGAGAGTTTGCCTCGCAATAGCAGTCTTTCTAAATTTTCTCATGAATTTCGGACTTGTACTCAGGCGACAGTTGATATAATTCCATGAGTGGCCGAGTCCCATACAATAGCGTTTGCATCGAATCCCGCTAGGTCCGGAAGGAAGCAACGGTATTTGCGAACCTATGTGCTGTGGGTCGCTCGGCCGCTTTTCTGTGCTACTATTACTGAAGAAATCGAATTACCGTTTTATAGCATTGCATCATTGGAGGCTGGCCCTTTGTCTTACCCGTCGTCATCTTATCAGGTTATTGCGCGAAAGTGGCGTCCTCAATCCTTTATGGAACTCATTGGGCAAGAGCATATTTCTCAAACTTTATTAAATGCGTTGAGAGCAAATCGTCTTCCTCATGCGCTTTTGTTTACAGGCCCTCGCGGGACCGGGAAAACATCTTCTGCCCGTATTTTAGCAAAAAGCCTCTGCTGTTCGCAAATAAGACATCAAACCGAAACATCTTCTGAAACGTTAGTCGACTATACTCCCTGTCACCAATGCTCGGATTGCATCGATATTGTGCAGAGTCGTCATGTGGATGTGATTGAAATCGATGGCGCGAGCAATAACGGCGTCGAGGCAATTCGTGAACTGCGCGAGACTGTTGGGTACACACCTGCCTCCGGAAAGTACAAAATATATATTATTGATGAAGTGCACATGCTTTCGACTAGTGCATTCAATGCTCTTCTCAAAACTTTGGAGGAGCCTCCTCCTCATGTGATTTTTATTCTAGCGACCACGGAAGCACATAAAATTCCTGCTACCATTCTTTCTCGGTGCCAGCGTTTTGATTTTCGACGGATCAGCACTCGCAGAATAGCAGAACATCTTCAAAAAAATTGTGAATCGGAGTCCATCCCCTTTGAGATAGAAGCTCTCTGGCTTATTGCAAGGCAAGGCGATGGGTCGATGCGAGATGCTCAAAGTCTTTTGGAGCAAGTGATTACTTTTACGAATCGAGACGTGAAGTACCAACAGGTCGTTGAGATTCTTGGTCTTACGGATCGACATTTGGTTTTAGATACATTGCAGGCGCTTTTGGAGCGAAATCCTGCAAAAATTCTCTCCATTTTAGAGAGGTTCCATAAAACGGCAGCGGAGCCCCACTTGTTTGCCCAGGAGCTTACAGAAGTTTTACGACACCTCACGATTGTTAAAGTTGCAGGACCTGCGAGTCAGCTTATTCAAGATTTACAAGATACAGAGGTTGAAATTTTCTCACAGTGGGCCAGCACAGTCAGTGAAGAGGATTTACACCTTCTCTTTGATTTAACATTAAAGGGAGTTCAAGATATTTTAAAGTCCTTTGATGCTCGATTAGTTTTAGAAATGGTTCTTTTAAAATTAGCGTCAGCTCCACGGATTGAATCCCTTTCTCAAATTTTAGCCTCTCTTAAAAAATCGGGATCGGTCAACTCTACGGCGGCGACATCTGCGCCCATTTTAGCAAAAAAACCACCAATGACGACAGCCTCAGAGAACTCTTCCTCACCACGACCTTCACCAGTATCTTCAGCATCATTTTCTTCACAACCCATGAAGGTGAATGTTCAGCTT
Source organism: uncultured Pseudobdellovibrionaceae bacterium (assembly GCA_964612425.1). Lineage (GTDB taxonomy): Bacteria > Bdellovibrionota > Bdellovibrionia > Bdellovibrionales > Bdellovibrionaceae > CAUJGP01. Next base: position 5,209 of record CAZTDX010000074.1, on the reverse strand, counting down.
CCCATTAATGATCAATGGCTCAGCTTTTTACAAATGGTAAAGCGAGCCGATGGTTTATTAGCGGCAAAACTAGAAGGTCTTTTGTTTATGAGCTTAAATAATAAGGTGGTGGAGTTAGGAATTCCAGAAAAACTACAGTTTTTAAAGCAGCAATTGACGGCCCCACAATCCTTTCAAAAATTTCAATCCTACGTTGATCAATTATGGGGAGAGGGCTATTGATTAGATATATAGTTCGTTAAAGATAAAGGGGTGGGATTTTCAGCCCAAGGTTTAACGGAACAAAAAGAACAACAAAAGCGGGATGAGTTGGATCAGCAAATTCAATCGCATCCGTTGGTAAAAACGGCTCAAGCCATTTTTAAGAGTCAGATCAAATCGATCAAGGAGTTGCCATGAAAGGTCTTCCCGGCGGAATGCACGCCCTAATGAAACAAGCAAATCAAATGCAAGCTCGTATGAAAAAGCTTCAGGAAGAATTAGCCCTACGTGTTTTTGACGGCACATCGGGTGGAGGTGCCGTCACTATTAGTGTGAATGGTGACAACCGAGTTGTGGCTGTAAAAATTAGTGCCGATGTAATGCAATCAGGTGATGTGGAGATGCTTCAGGATTTAATTTTAGCAGCCACCAATGACGCTGTAAAATTAGCCAAAGAGACCAGCCAAAAAGAAATGGAAAAGGTCACCGGCGGACTAAACTTCCCTGGTTTATTCTAAAAATAGATTCTATTTAGTCCATTATGCTTAAAATAGAAGCCTTAGAAAAACTCACTCAAGAATTAACTCGCTTGCCGGGGATAGGGTCGAAGACGGCTCAGCGTCTGGCCTATTTCATATTAAAATCTCCGGCGGACTATGGACATCGCCTCAGCGAAGCCTTGGTGGAGTTACGAGCTAAGGTTAAAATGTGCGACCAATGCTTTAGCTTTACGGACCGCGATTCTTGCTTTTACTGTCTTGATCCTCATCGCAATAACGAAAGCTTATGCATTGTCGAAGAGCCTTCCGATATTGCCAGTATTGAAAAATCTCAGGCCTTTCGCGGGCGCTATCATGTACTCCACGGGACAATTTCACCTCTCGATGGTATTGGCCCTGACCAATTAAAAATTAGGGAACTTGTTTTGCGAATTGAAAAGCAACTCGAAGTCACTCCGCCTCTCCGAGAAGTGATCTTTGCTCTCGACTCCGATTTGGAAGGAGACACTACGGTCCTCTACATAAGTCGGATGTTGCAAGGAAAGGGTTTGAAGTTGAGTCGCATTGCGCAAGGAATCCCTATTGGCAGCGACATTGATTACATAGATGATAGAACTATTAATAGGGCTTTGCTGAATCGAACGGAGATTTAAGTTATGTCATTTGTGAATTCCAATGCCAAAGAGGTTCATTGTAAAATTGTTTATTATGGGCCATCACTGGGAGGTAAAACCACCAATATTCAGTGGGTTTATCAACAGACTTCCAATGACTCTCGCTCTCCCTTAAAGACACTAGATAAAGAAACAGAGCGAACTTTATTTTTTGACTTTTTACCTCTAGAAGTTGGTGATATTCGAGGATACAAAACTCGTTTTCACCTCTATACGGTACCGGGACAAATAATTTACGATGCCTCTCGCAAGTTAATTTTAAAGGGACTTGATGGCGTAATTTTTGTGGCAGATTCTCAAGAAGAGCGAATGGATGAAAATCTACAAGCACTTAAAAACTTAGAGCGTAACTTAGAACAACAAGATTATGATATTCGTCAAATTCCCTTGGTCATTCAGTACAACAAACGAGATCTCAGTAATGCTATGAAGCTTCAGGATATGAGATCAGAGTTGAATATTTATAACGCCCCTGATTTTGAAGCCATTGCTCACGAAGGCAAAGGCGTGCGCGAATCTCTGGATACTGTTTCAAGATCCATTGTGGGAGTGCTCAAGGGCGGCCATCTTCATCCTTGAGACAGTTTGTATCATTTAAAAAGATTGTTAAAAATGGAAGTTTCACTCTCAATCAATGTTCGAAGCTTTTTTTCATTTCTCCACCATTGAATCGAAAACTGATCTTCTGTGAGCGGAGGGACTAAGAGTTCTTCTAAATAGATATTACATGGAGATGGGTTAGATTGCTGGTAATAATTGGTACAAGAATTCAAGGCTGTACCCAATGATAGAGTAACCACACCCACAGCGCCAATGAGCCCAGGATCTCCAACGGGAAAATTATCTTCATTAAATTTATTACTAAATAATAAAAATTTACCAAAAATTGTGTCCGTGTTTTTCATTTTATTAATTGCAGTCACTGTTAATTTAAGAAAAGTTCCAGGGTTGTTTTTAACACTCTTTGTTTCAAGAAAACGTCTGAATTGATTCACAACAAGGTCGTTAACGATAATATCACTCAAATTTGGATTATTATCTAAGTAGCCTACAAATTTAAATCTACCATCGAACAAAATATCATTGGGCATTAAAAAGGTTTGAGGAAAATAACCAAATTTTAAAATATTTTTATAGATAGTCGATTTAATTTTATCTTTTAATGTTATTGAGGGTAGATTCATGAGCTCAAATAAAAAATCCAATAATTCAGTGCAACCAAGGGCTTTTCTTTCAGTTCTATCGCCCAATAAATCATATCTCCGTGGCTCACTTATAATGAGTCTCGTGGCATCATCTAATTTTTTTACCCAATCAGTAGGGGGATTTTTAAAGCGAAAAACTTCAGTGAATAAAACATGTTTTTTACTTAAAAAATGATGAAGTGGTATAAGACGAGCTCCATAAGTATATATATCTAAAACTAATGGTAGTTTCCCTCTTAAAGTTTTTAAAAAAATAACTACTGACAAATGAGGAAATACGCTCTGGTTTTCACCAACCGCAGTAAAAATTCCTTCAGGCCTTTGTGTCGTGTAATTAAATAATACATCACCAGAGCGAAACTCTAGTCCTCGAAATAGGACGGAGTCATTTTTAAAGTTATAATTGTAGTATTCAGTTTCAGATTCTAATTCTGTAATTGATAGTGAGGGTCCATTTTGACCTTCAGATGACGGAGCTTTTTGAGGGGATAAATAATTGATAGGTGTATTCTTGTCATAAAAGTGAGCTTGATATAAAATGTCTTGCCTTTGCACTTTAGATAAACGGTTTTCTTTATATTCATGATCTAAATACTTTTTAATTAATGTGTTGGTTATTCTCAGTTGAGTCTGAGCGTTATATAAATCATAGGGCGTGAGTTTCTGACGATTAATTTGAGAGTAGGAGATTTGAACGGCCTTTAATCTTTCAAGGATTATATTCCAATTTACAGATTCGTTTCTTACGTTCGGTCGTTGGATTAATGCCACTAAAGACTTTCGTGCTTCCACAAAAGCCTGGAGTGAAGATTGGGGATTGTTAGCAAAGAGCACCGAAGAGTTGAGCGTGAGAGTAAGGGCTAACAGAATATAAAAACGAAACATTGATTTTAATTGTGTCATAACCTCATTTTAGCGAATCGGTAAGGAAATAAATAGATGTTATTATTTTTGTAAAAGTGCCAATTTTTGGCTAAAAATTGGTTTTAACCCTTAAAATGATTTCTGTTTATGGGGTCAAGGATGCAATTCTGATATTGCCGAACAGACGATAATTAGTTAATAAAAGACAAGTTATCTTTTTTAGTAACTATTCAGGTCCCAGTAAATAGCTGAGTCAGCGCCTTATGCTTACTGACCCCTCTTTTTTGCATCGTTAAAATATAAGATCGAATTCGACAATAGTCTCTGGCACCCTCTTCTGTTTTAAAATATCCCGATACTTTTTGCTGCACTTTCAACATCCGAATATCCCTCTCGGCTTGATTGTTAGTGAATGGGACACTAGGATCATAGAGAAAAATTAAAATCCAATCTCGGTGCTTAATAAGGCGATTTAAAAGTCGCCTTGGATAAGACTGACCAATTTTTCCTCTTTCACCATTTCGTTTTTTATTTTGAGGATTATACTTTTTAGCATGGCTCAAAAGTTTAGAGTATTGAGTTTCAAAGTAAGTAATTTGCTCATAAGTGAGATGGCCATCTTGCTTGTCTCTTTTTTTATTAGCGCGGAGAATAAGTGTGGCCAGATCTTTAGCCCATGTTTGCCCATAGTCTTCATGCACTCTGGTTAGTTCTCTTTGAAGATGGGCGTGGCAAGGAGCATGGATGGCATCAAAGGAGGAGTAAGCCGACCAAAAATCATGACAAAGAATCCCATGAAAGTTAGATAAAATTTCTGTTTCCATGCCTTCAGTTCCACGCCTTTGATGAGGAACCATGAGAGTTGTGGTGGCATTGGAAAGAACATGGACCCACCAGGTTTTAGTATCAATATTGATGCCTGTCTCATCGGCATGAAGAACGAGTGATTGCAATAGATCGCGCTTTGCCTCCTCTTCCCAAATTAGAAGTCGCGCACTGGCCTGCCGGGAGAAGGCAATAAGAGTCGCAGGGGATAAGGAGAGAAGAAATTTTTGCTGAAAAAACTCAGCACATCTTTTGAGCGGCACGCACTGGACTTGATTCAGTTCAACGGCCGTGGCTTTAAGGCCAGGCCCATATTGAACGGGGGCCATGTCTGCAAAGGCATTGGCTTGATGGTGTCCACACGGACAAATTTTATGCTCTACTTGGTGTTCAATAATAATTTTTGTAAATTGAATGTCGATGACTTGATGTCGTGAGACGGTGTTGACTAAGTTTTTAGTAAGATTAAAACCGCAGTCGTCACACTGGATCGCCTTATGCAGAACGACTTTATCAGGAGAAGAGGAGACCTCTAAAGAGCTTCCTGTATGGCCAGGTTGCCCTCCGACCTTCTTTTTTTCGCTAATTTTTCTTTTCTTCTTGCGAAGGAGGTCTTGAGAGGGAGGCAGGTGAGAGTTGTTAGATGTGGCTTTTTTGTTAGGTAATGAAAGGATAAGAACTTCAAAAAGTTTAAAGAGCAAAGAATTGAATGCCTGTACTTCAGGAGTCATCTGCTCCCGGAGCCGTTCAAAGTCGATTTTAAGATCGTTAAGAGTTTGCTGAGTGTTTTGTTGCATCTAAAAAATGAGAACATACAAAAAGCCATTGGCCAAGATGCTTTTGCAAATAATGCTTTCTAAATTATAGAGGGACCTGAATACTTACCTTTTTTATTAATGTTCTGTACATGAAACTTAAATTGATACTACCTTGAATTGCG
>CAZTDX010000073.1:0-15091 GCA_964612425.1 uncultured Pseudobdellovibrionaceae bacterium | reverse complement strand
GATGAACATTTCTGCGGGAGCTATTCCCGAAACGAGGTGCTTCTCCATAGCTGGAAACACGAAAATTTCAATGACTAGCAAAACTAGTCTTAAGACTACTTGAGTAACTCTTAAAATATGTCGAATCCAATATACGGTGTTTGGATTGTTCATATTGACCTCCGATCTCATCGGGGGTCTGTCCTTTTTGCCCTAGCACTCCTGGCTCGACCAGAATCATGACTAATGCAATTTATGAAATTTCTGAGAAGTAAATTATTGATGAATGGCGTCCGGTAATGGCTGCTATTGCGGATGAAAAATCCGACATTGGCAATATTTGACGTGAGTCCGCACTCAAAATATTCTGCGCGGACTCATAAATTAATTAATATTTATTTACTGTAATGTACTAGATGCTGGTTTATAGGCAGCTTTTTTGATATCAAAACCGTAGGCGTTTACACTACCATCCGATTTGAAGGTCAGTTTAACGTAATCACCCGGAACAGCTTCGGACCAACTTCCGCCAGCATCTCCAGAAAGTTCACCGACTTTTTCTCCCGCTCGATTTGTTAACGTCACTACGTCAAATCTGGCTTCTGTTTTAAAGTTTTCAAAAAACACAGCCACTTGACTAGCTCCTGGAATTTCCACTTCCCAAGATTGAGTGAAGAAGTCGGTATAAGGATGAGGAGAAGAAATATTGACCTCTTTAAAATCCGTCCAATTAGCCGGATCATTAGGATCTGGAGGAGCTACCTGATTTGTTAATGCAAGATAGGCATTAACAAATCCATTGGAGGCAACTTTTCCACGAAGCCCAGCTACGGGTCGTGAAGTTTTGATGAGTCGATCTTTAACTTCCATTGGAGTTAAGTTGGGTTCTTGTGAAAGTAAAAGAGCTGCAATGCCCGTCACATGAGGTGTTGCCATTGAGGTTCCTGACCAAGCATCATATCCACCTGGGATACTACTATAAACATTTACTCCAGGGGCTGCTACGTGCACTGTTCGTTTTCCGTAGCACGAAAAGTCTGCGAGCCTACCACTATTATCGAGTGCCGCAACGGAGATGATATTGGGAACGTTGTAACTTGCAGGATAATTTGCATCGACGTCGTTGTTTTCAGAGCTATTACCAGCAGCTGCGGTAAATATAATTCCTTTATCGCTAGCAGCTTGAATAGCATCTCTCAGGATATCAGAAAATCCTCCGCCACCCCAAGAGTTACTCATGATTCTTGCACCCATTTTTGCTGCATAGTTGATTGACTGAACCGCGGCCTCTAAAGTCCCGCTGCCGTCTCCTCCTAAAAACTTAACTCCCATTATTTTTACATTCCACGCAACACCCACAATCCCATGTCCATCATCGCCTTTTCCGCCAATGGTTCCAGAACAATGAGAGCCGTGACCATGATCATCCATGGGATCGCCATCGCTATTAACAAAGTCATAACCATGAATGTCATCGACAAATCCATTATTGTCGTCATCCACGCCGGGCTTTCCTTCAAGCTCAGCAACGTTAGTCCAAACATTTTCTTTTAAATCAGCGTGAGTGTAGTCAATCCCTGTATCGATCACTGCCACCACAAGATCTTTATTCCCTGTTTGAATATCCCAAGCTTTCTCAGCACCGATATCCATTCCTGCAATTCCAACTTGACCTTTTGGATCGGCTTGACCATCGTTGCGAAGGCCCCAGAGCTTGCTCATATCGGGATCGTTGGAGGTACGACTCATTCTATAAATATAGTTTGGTTCTGCTAAAAGGACATCATTGCTTTTCATCAATTTTTGCGAGGTCGTTTTAAACTCTGTGAGTTGGGTGTTTTTGACTTTAACTACCACAAGGTCTGTTTCAGGAATCACGTGCTTTACACGAACATTAAGATCACGCTCTAGCCGAGTCAGTTTTTTTGAGCTGGTATTTATCTGATTTTTTATTGCCTGTATTGCTGAAGGTTTTAATTTTAGAATGTATTCACCAGGCACAGCTTCTGGTTTTGTAGCGTTGGCATGAACTGCCACAATTGCTACTAGAACGACAAAAAAATTCCTTAATTTATTCACGACGCCCCCTCCTTGGATTGTCACATCAAAATCAATTATGATGTCTAAAGAATACTAACAGCATTCTTTTTAAAAAGATTCAGGATGAAGGGCCATATTTAGAAATATATTTTTTATTTAATTATATAAATTTTATTTATGATGAAAAATTTTATCCATCACCCAACTTTTGACTAGCTTCATGTTTATTTGCTGTAGCCGAAATAAATTCACGATTCAGTCGAGCAATGTTGGTTAAATCAATATCTTTAGGACAGGCGGCCGAACACGCTCCCGTACTAGAGCAGGCACCAAAACCTTCTTGATCCATTTGAGCAACCATATTTAAAACTCTCTCTTCACGCTCGACTTGACCTTGAGGTAGTAAAGCTAAGTGAGAAACCTTAGCACCAGTGAAAAGCATTGCCGATGCATTTTTGCAGCTAGCAACACAAGCTCCACAACCAATACAAGTAGCAGACTCAAAGGCCTCATCAGCATCTCGCTTACGAATAGGAATATTATTTCCATCCTTCGGATTTCCAGTATTCACTGAAACATAACCACCCGCTGAAATAATACGATCTAATGCCGAACGATCTACCATAAGATCTTTAATGATAGGAAACGCTTGAGCTCTCCATGGTTCAAGTACAATTTTATCACCATCTTTAAAGTGTCGCATATGAAGCTGACAAACGGTTGTCGAGCGCTCTGGACCATGGGCTTCCCCATCAATCATAAAGCCACAGCTACCGCAAATTCCCTCACGACAATCATGATCAAAAGCAACTGGGTCACCACCGCTTTCGATAATTTGTTCGTTCACAGCATCGAGCATTTCCAAGAAGGAAGCGTCTGTTGATACGCCTTTAATTTGATGTTCCTCAAATTTTCCTTCTTCTTTAGGACCTTTTTGACGCCAAATTTTTAAAATTAAATTCAATTTTTTTGCGAGTGTTGATGCCATCTTTTGCTCCAATTATTTATAGCTACGAGTTGCTAGTTTAACAGTTTCAAAATGAAGTTCTTCTTTATGTAACTTTTGCGTTTTATTGGTACCTTGCCACTCCCAGGCTCCCACATAACAAAAGTTAGCGTCATCCCTCTGAGCTTCACCATCAGGAGTTTGACTTTCTTCCCTAAAATGTCCGCCGCAAGATTCTTTTCTGTGAAGAGCGTCTTCGCACATTAGTTCACCTTGCTCTAAAAAGTCCGCGACTCGACAAGCTTTTTCTAACTCTGGGTTGACGTAATTCGCATCACCAGGAACTTTAACATTATTCCAAAACTCATCTCGCAGCTTAGGGATCAAACTCAAGGCTTTTTTCAAACCCTCCTCATTACGTCCCATGCCACAATAGTTCCACATGATGTGGCCCAATTCTTTATGAAAACTTTCAACTGTTCGTTTCCCCTTAATGGAAAGGAGTTTGTTTAACTCTAACTGAATACCTTCTTTTGCCGTCTTAAAAGCATCGTGACCCGCAGACACTTTATCCATCTTAGTATTAGCAATGTAATTTCCAATAGTGTAGGGGAGAACAAAGTAGCCGTCAGCTAATCCTTGCATTAAGGCAGAGGCTCCTAAGCGGTTTGCTCCGTGGTCTGAAAAATTGGCCTCTCCAGCAACAAACAAACCTGGAATAGTGCTCATTAAATTATAGTCAACCCACAACCCACCCATAGTGTAGTGAGGAGCAGGATAAATCATCATCGGCATTTTGTAAGGATTTTCTCCTGTAATTTTATCATACATCTGAAAAAGATTTCCGTACTTAGCCGCAATAGCCTCTTCACCCAAACGGTTAATCGCATCTCTAAAATCTAAGTAAACAGCAACACCTGTTGAGCCCACTCCATGTCCTTCATCAACGCGGTATTTAGCCTGTCTTGAAGCCACATCACGAGGTGCTAAGTTCCCGAAGCTTGGATACACTCGCTCCAAGTAATAATCACGATCCTCATCAGGAATTTCATTGGGCGGTCGTTTATCGCCTTTATTTTTAGGAACCCAAACGCGACCGTCATTTCTTAAAGACTCAGACATTAATGTTAATTTTGATTGGTTTTCACCATGAACTGGAATGCACGTTGGATGAATTTGCGTGTAGCAAGGGTTGGCAAAGAAGGCCCCACGCTTGTGAGCTCGCCAAGCCGCTGTCACAGCACATGCCATGGCATTTGTAGATAAATAAAATACGTTTGAATATCCGCCGGTAGCGAGAATCACGGCATCACCAACATGAGATTCAACTTCGCCGGTTAGTAAATTACGACAAATAATTCCTCGCGCTTTTCCATCGATCACCACTAAATCGAGCATTTCACGACGATATAACAACTCAACTTGTTTTGCCTCTACTTGTCTCATCATTGCGGAATAAGCGCCAATGAGTAATTGTTGTCCTGTTTGTCCACGAGCATAAAATGTTCGACTCACTTGAGCGCCACCAAAAGATCGGTTGGCCAGTAGTCCCGAATAATCTCTGGCAAAGGGAACGCCTTGAGCTACGCACTGATCAATAATATTGACTGATACTTCTGCAAGGCGATGAACATTGGCTTCGCGAGCACGAAAATCCCCCCCCTTTATCGTATCGTAAAAAAGGCGATGAACAGAGTCTCCATCATTTTGATAATTTTTTGCAGCATTGATACCGCCCTGTGCGGCTACAGAGTGAGCTCTTCTGGGGCTTTCGTGCACACAAAATGCTTTTACATTATAACCCATTTCCCCCAAAGAGGCCGCAGCACTCGCACCAGCAAGCCCCGTCCCAACAACAATCACTTGATGTTTTCGTCTATTTGCTGGGTTAACCAACTTCATGTCAAATTTATATTGAGTCCACTTTTCTTCAATCGATCCCGAGGGAATTTTGCTATCCAAAACTTTATTCTCCGATACTGACATACAACATCTTCCTTAATTTAAAAAATAAATGTAAATAGGTTGAACAATAAAACCGCCAGCCACTACAACAGCGTACACCTTGCCTAAAAGTTTTATTTTTTTCTCATGGGCTCTGTTTTTCAAACCAAAGGATTGAAACAATGACTCTACACCATGGCTTAAGTGGGCCATTAAAAGTAATAAACAAAAAATGTAACCACCAACATAGGCTGGATTTGCAAAAACCTCTGTCACTAGTTTGTAAATATCTCGCATAACGACACCATGAACCGTGGTCTCATAGTGTGTGCCAAATTTAAAAGTAATGAGGTGATAAATCACAAAAAATAAAATGATACTCCCATGTAAAATCATCGTTCTCGAAGCCCAGCTTGTTTTTTTCTCTCCTGAGGCCTGAACATGATAGCGATTTCCCTTGGCGCATTTATTTTTGATAGTCAGTCTTAAGCCCATAAAAACATGGGCAAGCAAAGAAAAAATAAGAGCCCCTTCAGCGACATAAATAATATTTCCACTGGTCAGAGCATAGCTATAGCTATTATAGGCATCAGCCCCAACAAATAGAAGGAGGTTGCCAAGCATATGGGCCATGACAAAACCAACCCAAATAAAACCACTTAAGGCCATCAGAAATTTCATTCCCACTGTTGACGTCACAAAACACTGCTTTCGCACTTTCTACTTCCTCTCTTTTAATGGTCATCTCTATTGTTAATAATCCCTTGAAAATTTTTTGTCTATTCTGCTTTTCAAAATTTGATTTTAAAAACAATGTTTTGCATTGAGTTACTTTTACTTCAACCTTTGATTGAATTGAATTTTCGTTAGATAGTTTCTGGCGTTTCTAAAAACTCAAATCAACACTAACTGGGTGAGGAATAGGGATGAAAATTTTTGTATGTATCAAACAGGTACCAGACACTGAAACAAAGATTAAAATTGCAGCTGATGCAAACAATATCGACACGAATGCCATCAAATGGGTGATGAATCCTTATGATGAATATGCGGTCGAGGAATCCATTAAATTAAAAGAATCCAACCCTGGCTCGACTGTCACAGTATTTACAGTTGGTCCTAAAAAACGTGTTGGCGATGTGCTTAGAACCGCTCTCGCGATGGGTGCCGATGAAGGCGTTATTATTGACTCTCCAGAAAATATTGATCCTCTTTTGACTGCAAAAGCGCTCGCATCAGCAATGAAACAAGAAGGGGAGTTTGATCTTATTTTGGCAGGAAAATCCGCTATAGATGATAATGCTTCAAGTGTTGGACCTATGCTTGCGCAAATTTTAAACATCGCCTGCTCTAGTGTTGTTGCAAAATTAACCATGAACGATAAATATTTTATCGCTGAACGGGAAGTGGAGGGTGGAACCGTTGAAGTCAACCAACTTCAAAAGCCTGCGCTCATTGCTGCAACAAAAGGTTTAAACACTCCTCGATATGCCAGCCTTCCTGGAATGATGAAAGCTAAAAAGAAAGTTTTAAAGGAGCTCGATATTAATTCTCTTGGGGTTGATACTAAGCCCTCCACAACTCTCACTCAGTTTCGCTTACCTCCCGAAAAACCAGCAACTAAAATAATCACTGGTGATATTGGTCATCAAGTAACTGAGCTTGTACGTCTTCTCAGAGATGAGGCTAAGGCTCTATAAACTGAATCACTTTATTTATTCAACTTTTAATTAAGTAACGAGGAGAACGACAATTATGGCAAAAGCATTAATTTTTACTGAGTTTCAAAACGGAAAATTAAAAAGAAGCGCCTTGGAACTACTCTCTTTTTGTCATCAAAATGGCATTGAATTAACTGCTGCAGTTGCAGGCTCTAATTCCAGCGATGTTCTTGCTGAACTTGGAAGCTGGGGCGTAACTCAAGTGTTTCAATTATCTGGTGCTCAATTTGACCAATACAATCCAGAAACTTTTGTGCATGCATTAAGTTCCGTAGTTACTCAAGCAACGCCTTCGTTTATTTTAGCTTCCAGTTCTGCTCTCGGAAAGGATCTTTTTCCAAGAGTCTCCGCTCAACACCAATTTTCCTGTGCTTCAGATTGCACTCATCTCGAATGGAGCAACAATCAACTAAAAGCTTCAAAGCCCCTCTATTCTGGAAAATGTATTGCCGATGTCAATTTTACCTCAACTCCTGTTGTATTGATGCGATCGAATCAACTCCCTGTTGGGTCATGCCCCAATAAAGGCGTAACTCCTCAAGTAACAGCAGTTGCAGCACCAAACTTAGACTTAAAAACCATCATTAAAGAAATCGTAAAAGGGACATCAAAGAAGTTAGATCTTACGGAAGCAAATATTATTGTCTCCGGCGGCAGAGGGTTAAAGGCTCCAGAAAATTTCAAATTACTCGATGAACTGGCTGACGTATTAGGCGCAACGGTTGGAGCCTCTCGTGCTGTTGTTGATGCTGGATGGGTTCCCCATGAGACTCAAGTAGGGCAAACTGGTAAAACTGTCGCGCCAACACTTTACATTGCCGTCGGAATTTCGGGCGCCATTCAGCACTTGGCAGGAATGAGCGGAAGCAAAGTGATTGTGGCTATCAACAACGACCCCAACGCTCCTATTTTGCAAAAAGCGACTTATGGTATCGTGGGAGATTTGTTCGAGGTGGTTCCAAAACTTACTGAAGAATTTAAAAAAGTAATGCGACACTAAGACACTCCCTAAAAAGATTCTGCTGTAAGCTGATAACAATTGTTGAGGTAGAAGGTGAAAGCTTTTTTTAGAATTTATATTTTACCTCATATTACACTATTTATCTTAAGACTTCTTTGGTGGAGCTGGAGAGTTAAGCTCGAAGAGCCACCAGAAATGTCTGAATACATCAAAATTAGAAAGCCTTTTTTGTTAGCACACTGGCATGGTGATGAAGTTGTCTTACTTCCTTTAGTAAAGAGATATCGTTTAGCCACAATGACCTCTACCTCTAAAGATGGGGATCTTATGGCTTGGATTGTCTCACAACTAGGAGGCACAAGCAGTCGTGGCTCCTCTACGCGGGGTGGAGTCAATGCCTTACGAGGACTCATTCGTCTTATTAAAATTAATAAACATAACTCCAGCGTTGCCGTCGATGGCCCTCGCGGCCCTATCTATAAAGTAAAGCCAGGAATTTTTGAAATTTCTCGACTCACAGGCACTCCTATTTTTTGGGTTGGCGTTAGCGCTACTAAATACCATCTATTTAATAAAGCTTGGAATAAGGCCATACTCCCTTTACCCTTCTCCAAAGTTTATATTCAATGGCATGGCCCGATGAAAGAAATTTCACCTCTACAAGACCCAAAAGCAGAATCTTTGGCTCTCGATTTAGAAAATAAACTTAATGCTGCAAAACACCAAGCTCAGTCTCTACTATCCATGAAGTCGTAATCCTTTTTCAACAGTGCAAAATAGATATTGTCGAATGATTGATCTAAGGTTAGCCTAATCGTAGTGATTAAAACTTGAGGGTTTATTTATGAACAATTACTGTTTACTGAAAAATGGCATTACTTTGTTAATCCTAACTCTTTCAATTTTGCCCAACATTTCGTCAGCAGGTGACTCTGATGTGCTGGCTACTGTTAACTCTAAAGCAATCACGGTCGGTGATTTCAATAAAAAATACAATGAGGTTCGTTCACAAACCTTAAACCCTCCCACCAAGGAAGCCTTTTTAGAAGACTTAGTTCGATATTATGTTGGCCTTCAAGAAGCAGAAAAAAAGGGCCTTCGTAATGATGCTCAAGTGAAAGAAAAAATGGATCAAGAACTTTACAAGGCTCTCCTAGAGCGCACTCTTGGCCCTGATGTTTCTAGTATTAAAGTTTCTGAAGAACAAATGAAGGCTTGGTATAAAAACAGTCCTGAAATTCGCACCAGCCATATTTTGATTGAGTACAAACAAGGTGCTAAGCCTGAAGAAATTGAAACTGCAAGAAAGCGCGCTAAGGAAATCTATGAAAAGGAAGTTAAAAATAGTAAGCGTCCTTTTGAAGAACTAGTTCGCCTTTTCTCTGATGATCCCCTCAGTAAACAAACGGGCGGGGATATTGGCTGGCAAAACAGACTTACTTTAGTTCCTAGTTATTATGAAGCCGCTATGGAAATGAAGCTGGGTGAAGTTCGTGGCTTAGTTGAAACTCCTTTTGGATTTCATATCATTAAATTGACGGGACGAAACTCCTACGAAAATGCCAACAAGAGACAAATCCGCACGGCGGTTTTTGATGAGCTTCGACGACAAAAATTTAATAAATACTTTGAGCAACTTAAGAAAAATTATTCTATTAAGGTGAATTCAAAGTTATTAAAATAATACGCCATCGGAGCATTCCATTGATGGTCCAAGAACTAAAATTTTTGTTTATTTTCATTTTTTGGGGTTCACTTTGTTTTCTAGGTTCTTGTACTTGGAATCAAACAGCTATCCAGCAACAAACGATTCTAAAGATTGAATCTCATGAAATGACCTCCAAGCAATTTGCCGATGAACTCGCTCGCCGTCTTTCAAAATATGATGCGCTCACGGCAAAAGATCCCAAAGTTGTTTCTCAAACGAAGGAAACAATAACAAATGATTTTATTATGTCTGCAATACTGCAACTCTGGGCTGCAAAAAATAATGTCTCCATAACTAAAGAGCATTTAGAAGCAGAAATTAAGAACGTGCGAACAGGTTTTCCCGATGACTTTTCCTTTCGAGAAGAGCTTTCAAAACAGGGTCTCTCTATCAATCAATGGCAAAAAACAGTGGAAATTCACCTCATTGAAAAGTCCGTTCTGGAAAATCTCCAAAAAGAGGTTCCTGAGCCTAGTGAGGAAAGCATAAAAAAATATTATGAAAATAATAGGTCAAAATATAAGCAGCAGGACAAAGTTTACTTACAACAAATTGTGCTCGCTGAAAAGTCTGATGCGGTAAAAATCCAGGCCGCACTTAAAAGCGGAAAGTCCTTTGAATCCCTTGCCAAGCAATTTAGTGTTACTCCTGAGGCCAAACAGGGAGGACTTGTAGGGTGGGTCGAAAAGGGTACTCTTGAAGTCTTTGATAAAGCCTTTACTTTCCCCATTGGCACACCGAGTGAAATTATTCAAAGTCCTTATGGATTCCACATAATGCTCGTGTTAAAAAAAATGTCTGCTGGAGTATCTCCTCTCAATACTGTACATGATTCCATTAAGAGAGAGTTAAAAGCTCAAGCAGAACAAAGCCATTTTAAAAGTTGGCTAGAACAGCAAGTAAGGAGTTCACATGTTTTTAAAGATCAGCAACTTATTGATAAAATGGCTGTTGAAACCCGTAAGGAATAATCTCTCCCTTTCTCTTTACTTTTTCATGTTATTCACAACGTTCGCTCACGCAGCGCCAACCGTTGTGGAAAAAACGGTGGCTATTGTGAACAATGAGCCCATTTTTCTTTCTGATATAAAAAGCTTAGATCAACGTCTTCAAAAATCCTCAATGATCGATGATCTTCTTCTTATGGATATGACCATGGATTCTTTAAAGAAGAACTATCAACATAAATTGCAGTTTTTAATTAACGAAAAAATCATCGACTCAGAAGTTAAACGACAAAATCTTGCCGTTACTATGGATCGAGTCGATCAAGAGATTCGAGAATTAGCAAAACGCAATAACATGAGTAAAGAAGATCTACTGAAAAACGTACAGCAACAGGGGATTAGTGAGTCGGAGTTTCAATCTTTTCAAAAACAAAGAATCGAACGACAGTCCGTAGTTGAACAAGAGGTCACTTCAAAAATCCGCCTCAGCGATGATGATATTTTAGCCTTTTATGCCAATACTTCTGGAAAAAAAGTTTCTAAAATTGTTGAGTACACCTTGGCACACATCTTTTTTTCCCCGCACAAGGGAAGTCCAAAAGAAGCTTTAGAGCGAGCCAAAGCTATCTCTGCGCAAATCAAAGACGGAAAATCTTTTGATTTACTCCTTCACAAAAGCACCGAGGAAGAGAACCCTACGAATAATGGGCTACTCGGTACCTTCAAAACCGGTGAGTTCTCCAGCGAAATGGAATCCGCCGTTCGAGACTTAGAGGTTGGTGGTGTTTCAGATGTTGTTCGTTCAAGATCTGGTTTTCATATTTTAAAAGTTGTTGCTAAAAAACTTGTCACAGACCCGGACTTTGAAAAAAGTAAAGATCGTTATCGCTCTCAACTCTTTGAAAGTGTTTTTAAACGTCAATTTAAAAATTGGCTGGAGCAAAAAAGGGAAGAAGCAAACATCAAAATAAACTAACTTTACATGAAAAAAACTATTATCTCCATAACTTCAGGTGATGCCGATGGCATTGGGCTTGAAGTCACCATGAAGGCCTTGAATTCCTATCATTCCAGTAAATCAACTTTTATTATTTATAGAAATTCAAAAAGTCAAAAAAAGTGCTGGAAGGACTTGCCAAAAAGAAAAACTCTTCAAGTTACTAATCTGGGCGAAGCTCTCTCAGAGGCTCATAATACTCGATCACCCTATCGTTATATTGAATTAAAATCTTCAGACAATCCGGCAAAGTGGGTTGAGCAATCAACCAAATCTTGTTTAAAAGGTGAGCTGCATGGTATTGTGACCGGACCTGTTTCAAAAAAATCTTTTATTGATGCTAACTTAAATACACTTGGGCACACCCCTTTGTTTAAAAAACTCTGTGGTGTTCCTGAGGTTTATATGGGGTTCTTAGGGAGTCACTTTAATGTCATTTTGCTCACAGGGCATATTCCCATCCATGAAGTAGAAAAATCCCTCTCCCCGGATGCAATAAAATTAGCTTTTAATATTATTCCTGCTTGGCAGCGACAACTCCCCAAATATTATTCAAAAAAACCACTTGGTGTCTTAGGGCTTAATCCGCATAGCGGGGAGGATGGGCTCATTGGTGGTTTTGAAAAAAAAATCCTTTACCCCATTTTGAGTTCCCATAAAAATCTGGTGGGCCCCCTTATACCTGACGTTGCCTTTCAATCTGATTTTTGGGGAAAGTTTTCGTTTTATATCGCTTTGTACCATGATCAAGGATTAATTCCATTTAAAATGATACATACACGATCGAGTAGCTGTCATGTAAGTGTTGGTTTACCCATTGTGAGAACCAGTGTCGATCACGGAACTGCAAAAGACATTTTTGGTCTGGGAAAAGCGCATCCCGGATCTATGATTTCTGCCATTCAGTGGTGTGAAAAATTGATTAATAAAAAAGAGAGGTAATATGGCCTGCAATTTTGTGATTTTTAGAGAATATGATATCCGTGGAATTTTTGAAAAAGAATTTGATTTAGATTTTGCTTATTCGCTTGGGCGAACATATGCCACATACCACTTTCAAAAGACAAACCTTCCCAGCTCCACCGTCGCTGTTGGATATGACGCGCGACTTTCAAGCCCTGCTATTTTTTCTGCACTTTCAAAGGGCCTTAATGAAGGCGGCCTAAATGTTTTAAATTTAGGTCTTGTAACAACTCCCATGAATTATTTTGCTAATTTTTCTCTCGATGTCACCGGTTCAATTATGATTACTGGGAGCCACAACCCTCCTGATTACAATGGCTTTAAAATATGTTTGCAAAAATCCACGCTTTTTGGAGAAGAAATTCAAAATTTGAAAACCATTTTTGAAAAGCGAAATTGGTATTCTGGACCCTTAGGTGAAACTTCTGAATTTGATATCTTTCCAATTTATATTGATCGGTACCAAGATGAATTTAATAAACTGAAGCCCATAAAAGTTATTTTAGACTGTGGAAGTGGAGCCGCAGGCGTGATTGCACGAAAACTTTTTAACAGTGTAGGGATTGAGCCCATTGTTTTGTGTGAACAACCTGACGGTCGTTTTCCAATCCATCACCCAGATCCCACCGTAGAAAAAAATCTCATTATGCTCAAAGAGGCTGTTTTAAAAGAAAAGGCTGCTGTTGGAATTGGTTTTGATGGCGACGCTGATCGTATTGGTTTGGTCGACGAAAAAGGGCGCATGATCTATGGAGACGAGCTGATGGTTATCATCGCCAGAAGCATACTTGAAAATAAAAAAGGCGCCAAGATCGTAGGCGACGTCAAGTGCTCTGATCGTCTTTATGCTGATATAAAAATGCGAGGCGGGGAGCCTATAATGTGGAAAACAGGCCACAGTCTCATCAAAGATAAAATTAAAAAAGAGGGCGCACCTTTTGGTGGTGAAATGAGTGGGCACGTCTTTTTTGCTGATCGCAATTATGGTTATGATGATGCTGTGTATGCTGGCTTACGTGTCGTTGAAATACTTTCAAGAACCGGAAAAACTATTTCTGAATTATTATCAGGATTGCCCGCAGCCTATAATACTCCAGAAATCCGCATTGATACCACTGAAGAAAAAAAATTATTAATTGTTGAAAAACTGAAAGAGCATTTCTCTGCGCCCTCTAATGAATATTCAGTCAATTTACTCGATGGAATTCGAATTTCTTTTGCTGATGGCTGGGCTCTCGCAAGAGCTTCTAATACACAGCCTGTATTAGTATTACGTTTTGAAGCTCAGTCCGAAGAAAGATTGAAGGTCATTCGTGATTCAGTGGAGAGAATTGTAAACACTTACCTTTAGTGTACATCACCAGAGAGGCTGTTAACTCTTATGATAAGATATTTTCGCACCTTATTTCCTTCGTGGAAATTCTTTTCAGAAATAAGACCAGTGCCAAAAGTATTTTACCGTGTGCGTAGTAATAATGAACCAATTTCCTCTTGGGCGGCATTACCAATGAAAGCACCTCTCAATAATAATTATAGATCTTGGAAGGCACTTTTTCATAATCCAGATGAAAATCTTCATTTAGCATGCTTATCACAAATTGAAGAGCTTATTAACGATGTCTCAGAAGATCTACCTTCAATCACTGAACTCACCTCATACAAAATTGTTGTCCGTTGGATTGAAAATCAAATTCTTAAACTTCACCCTCAGGCGACACAGTATCAATTTAAGATTGATGTTTTAACTTTTGAATTACCACATGCTGATCCTGGATCAGATCAACCTCAGGTGGTGGAAGTGATTCCACCATCACCCCTTTTAGAGATTTAAATGTCTGCTGAGAGCGCTCAACTATGGATTCGATCTCTCGTAGGTTTATCTATTCTCATTCAAGGGTTTGAACTGTTCGCCCTTCATTCAAAAGAATCTGTAACTTCACCATGGCATTGGAACAACATAAAAGGGGATTTTAAACATCTGCCTAATTCAATTAAATCTTTTTTAGATAAAATATTTCTCCACTATTTTAAATTAATCCTCATCTTACAGATTATCAGTGCCATTTTTCTTCCGTTTATTAATTCTAATATTCCAACTTTGATTATATTCTCATTCCATTTTGTTATTTTAATGCGCTTTAGAGGCTGTTTTAATGGTGGAAGCGATTATATGACAACAACAATTCTATTGGGATTAGTGCTTAATATGATTCCATTTCCAAAGCCTTTTTACTCCAAAATTGGTTTTTACTATATTGCTGTTCAATGCACACTTTCCTATTTTATTGCTGGAACTGTAAAAATTAAAAACTCTGATTGGAGATCGGGTAGAGCACTAAAAAATTTTCTATCATTTTCAAATTATAATATACCAATTCCACTTCAAAAGAGCTTTGTTTCTGGTAAAATCATCTATTTCATTTCTTGGATTGTAATTTTATTGGAATGTCTTTTTCCAATAGTTTGGTTTAATAAAACACTAACTCCATTTTTCTTAATTCTATTTTTTACTTTCCATTTAATAAATTTCATTTTCTTTGGTCTCAATCGATTTGTCTTTGCTTGGCTATCGAGTTATCCAGCGTTGGTCTACTGTATTTATTCTTTTTAATGCACTTAACAGTGTTCTACAGCTAAGGCCACGCGAGCACTTGATTTCAAGTAATTAATAGAGCCGGATATTATTGAACGTTACGGTAAAGGGCCTGCTACTTATTATCGTCTAAAAGTAAAAAGTTAATTGATGTGTATTTGCCTATCCAATTTTTCGCATATTCATGAAATGAGAAATTATTGTCACCGCTATTTCAATAAAATCGTTTAAATTCAATATCAGTAGTAAATTTCATTTATCCAATCGCAAATTTTCGTGGCTACTTTTTTTG
>CAZTDX010000072.1:0-15499 GCA_964612425.1 uncultured Pseudobdellovibrionaceae bacterium | reverse complement strand
AGAAGATTTAGCACTAGCCTCATAAAATAGTGTCCACTTTTTCGGGGGAAGATCAGTTACTAGAAATGCCTCACCGTCAGCATTGCTTTCAGGAGAGGAAAGGTAAGCTCCAAGTGGTGCGTAGGTATCTCTTATTCCTTTTGCACCATAAATTTCATTAAAGTACTCTGTCTTATCTTTCGACAGTGACGTATTTGGTTCAGCAAATGCAAAAAAACTTATAAGGGTTAGTGATAAAAGACTGATTATTTTATTTTTTGGAATAAATTTTCTCATGCCAATATGACAATGCAGTTCTGGGGCCATTTTAGGGATTAAATTTGTGGTCAAAACTCAGCAAAAAGGAAATTATTTCCAATTGTTTAAATCATTAAGAATTGATTTAAAATAGATGATCTCTTCTCCTGAACAAAGTTTATCTTTACAGATAAAGGCTTTATTACAACGTCTATTTCGATCCCAAATATAGTCTTTTTCACCTCTTACGTACAGGCCAATAAGCTCATTGGTTTCTTCTTTAAAGACGGGGGAACCTGAGTTTCCCTCAAATCCAGAAATATTTGCCGAAAAGAAGTTGGAATGCAGAGATTGAACCTCCCCATAGCCAGAAAACTTCAGAGGTAAACCAGAGGGAAACCCAAGCGCATAGACTTTACCTCCTTCATTTAATGAAGGGTTTTCTAATTTTATTCTATTGAAGTCCTGAGCAGGACGATCGAGTTTTATAATTGCATAATCTAAGGAGTTGGAATTAGATCGAGCAACAACTTCGCTGCAGCGATAAACATTTTTACTTGAAATTGTTGAAATAGTGTCGCTAGTAGATTTTAAAAAGTAGTTAGTGACGATATAAGTATTTTTGCAGGACTTTGAATTGATGCAGTGACCAGCTGTTATAACATAGTTTTCTGACCAGATGATCCCAGAACAGTTGCTTAACGTAGGTTCATTTATAAAACGTTCTTCTGGACACAAGTTTTCAACATCGCCCAAATTTGACGTATTTATTTTAAATTGGTTATTTTCAGTGAGAGTCAAATCGTCTTCGCTCACTAGCGCTACTTGAGATTTTGACAAAGCCTTTAGCTCAGCTGGGAGCTCATAATAATTTTGACGCTTATCTTTTCCGTAAATAGATTCTATTCTTTGGCCATAACTTTGATGAGAAATGACAAAGGTAAAAAGAAAAATGAGAATTTTCATATTTTATATTAAATAATAATAATTGATAAGAACACAAATAAAATTTCTTTACAATTGCTTTTGCCGTTTCTGCAAACAGAAGTTGCTCCGGCAAAACGTTAATCTGTTAAAATTGTTATTGATCTCTGCTGTGAGAATCATTTGTTGATCATCAGGAACTAATGAAAACAGAAAACGACCATAAAATTAAAATAAGATAAATAAACAATGTTTATTTCAAATGTTTAAGCGAGAAAATTATACATGATTAAAGTGCAAAAGTTGTCCCTTAGGTCCTTGAATTAATTCATTTTCTTGCATAGCGAGGGTGCCATTGACAAAACAAGAGTGCATCCAACCCTTTACTTTCATTCCATCAAAAGGAGTCCAACCACTACGGCTTACAATCCATTTATTTTCAATTTTTCTTTCAGCCTTTAAATCAATGAGGGTTAAATTGGCTGTTGCCCCAACTTCAAGTCTTCCATGGCCCTGAATATGAAAAATACGAGAGGGGTTCACTGAGAGCAGCTGTACTAAGTGAGGCAGAGATAAATTACCATTATTTACATGGTTTAACATGATTGGCAGCATCGTTTGTACGCCTGGCATGCCAGAAGGGGAGGTAGGGTATTCTTTCTTCTTTTCTTCGATAGTGTGTGGAGCGTGATCTGATCCAATAACATCAATCACCCCTCTTTGAAGCGCTTGCCACAGAGCTGCTTGGTGGGATTTATCCCGAATGGGAGGATTTTGCTGAGCAAAAGTACCCAATCTTTCATAACAATCTGGCGCAGACAGCGTTAAGTGCTGAGGTAAAACTTCGATGGTAGCTATGTTTTTGTGTGCAGCTAGAAACTCTACTTCTTGCTTAGAAGTTACATGTAAAACGTGGACAGAACGCTTTGACTTTGCCGCTAATTTGATAAGTCGTTGAACAGCAAGCAGGGCACTTTCCTCATCTCTCCACTGTGGGTGGAGGTGAACTGATTTTCCCTCGAGTGCTAGATGCTTTCTTTCTAGTAAGCGAGTTTCGTCTTCGCAATGTACGGCCATCCTTCGACGACCATTTTGTAAAATTTTAAGGAGTGTTTCATCATCAGCAACCAGTAAATTTCCAGTTGAACTCCCCATAAAAACTTTCACGCCACAACAACCTTCCAGTTGTTCGAGTTCTGCTAAATGTTGCGCGTTTTCGGCAGACCCTCCGATATAAAAACCCACATTACACCAGGCTCTGTTTTCTAAAGCGCGTACTTTTTCTTGGAAGCGAGCTTGGTCCGTCGTTGGTGGGTTCGTGTTTGGCATATCAAAAACTGCAGTGACCCCGCCCAACAATGCGGCCCTTGTTCCCGTTTCTAAATCTTCTTTGTGTGTGAGCCCTGGTTCGCGAAAGTGAACTTGGGAATCAACGATGCCTGGGAGAATGTGTAGTCCATCGGCGTTGATTTTATTATGGGTTAAAGCCGTGCGCAAATAGCCGAGCTTAGTAATAGTGCCATTAATGATACCAACATCTGTTTTGATAATTTGGACACCACCCCCAGGGGTAGTTATAGCGACATTGCCACCGACTAAAGTATAATCAAAAATTGTTTTATTAGATGTAATTTCACTCATAATTGAAACTCTAGCAGGTCTTTTGGGAAAGGTCTAGGGCCAGTACTTTTTTATTGAGAATCTCGTATCTTGACCTCACCAGAGACTGCTTTAAACTAAAGGGGTGACAATAGATCATTTTTTGGAAATTTTCTTTCACAGCAATGCCCTTGCCATTGAGATCCTTTTTGGAGTGGTCCTCCTGGGGGTTACTTTTTTAACTATTCGCTCTTTTATGCGCCCCGAAAGTTCGACATCCGAAGTCAATTTAGGTGGTTTAGAAGATGGAATTAAAAAAATTTTAGAAAACTACTCAGGAGCTTCCAATTCTAACAATGGCATTGATCAGGCTGCGACCGATGGTTTGATGGAAGAGATGGCCACTCAAATTGAGCGATTAAAATTACAACTCATGCAAAAAACAGAAGAAGTTGAGCAACTGAAAGCCGGTGGTGCAGTGAGTGCAACAACTTCGGGAAATTTTTCTGCTGTGGCGACAAATGAATCTACCGCTGCAACAGGAAAATCTACACCCTCTAGTGGGGGGGGCGCAACGTCTGAACTCGAAGAAAAAGTCCGTGATCTCGAAGCCCGACTGAGCGAATATTCTATTATCGAAGATGACATTGCAGATCTCTCTTTCTATAAGGAAGAGACCGTTCGTTTACAAACAGAAGTGGATAAGTTAAAACAAAAGCTAGCAGAATACGAATCCAGTGGCCCGCCACCAAAGTTTATGGCACCACCTCCGGCGGTGACTAACAGCGCGCCACCGCCTCCAGAAAAACCGTCATCTCCAGCAACAGATTTAGCTCCATCATCACCGACGACTCCTGCAGCAACGAGTTCAAATGCGACGACGGATTCTTCTGTGGATGATGATATTATGGCCGAGTTTGAGCGTGCGGTGGCAGAGCAAAAAGCGGCATCAGCCGGAAGCAAAGTGGCCAAAGAACTTTCCCCAGCAGCATTTTCTCCCAGTGAGTCGGTAAGTACTCCTAGCAGTACCGCGAAGGAGTTAATGAGCCCAGAGATACCCAAGGGTTCTGAAGTTTCCGTAAATGAAGTTAAAGAAGAACAACAAGTAGAAATCCCAAGTGAAATCACATTGGATGAAAATGGAATTAACCTTGAAAAGATGATGAGTGAGGTTAGCTCCTTGCCCGAACAAGAATCCATTGAAGTACCAAACGTTTTAGAGCAAGAGCTGGATACAGAGAAGTTGCTCAAAGAAGCCACCGGAATGGAAAAGGTTGATGTCGATGCCATCAACGAGTTTGGTGAATTTATAAAAAAAGAAGGAGCCTAGGATGGTGCTTTATAAACAAATTCTATATATATTTGTAGGAGGAGTATTATTAGGAAGCCCAATCAAGGGTTTTGCAAGTAAAGGATCAAATGGGATCTCAAAAATCTCCCCTCTCTTACTCAAAGAAACAGAGCAAATTCTTCGTTTGTCCAAAGCGGATTTAGAAAAAGCATCACCTCTTTTAACAGAAGATCAAAAATTAGCTTTACGAAAAATTGCCTTTAATGGTGACGCCGAATTGCAAGTTCGTTGGAGAGCTTTGATTTTAGCAGCGCGACTCCTTGGTTCAAAAGTGAAGGTGGATATTGATCTAGCCTCTCGTAGTCATGAGTGGTTTATGAGGTCGGCTGCGATGATGGCGGCGAGTGAAATTTCTAATGAGGACGGTGCTGTACTTGCTCGCAAATTGGTCCATGATAAGGCACTCGTTGTTCGTTCTGCAGCCGTTGATATTCTTGGTTCCACTGGTGAACCTTCTGATCGGGCCATTTTATGGAATATCATTAGAGACCCCATCAATGTGAGAAAAGGACAAAGTCTCTGGATTCGTTCACAGTCCCTTCAAATTTTAGCGAAATCACCCCTTAAAAGTGAAGTGTCTCAATTTATTTATCTCTTAAAAGAAAATGATATCGAACTTCAGGCTATTGCTATTCAAGCGTTAGAAAAAGCTTCGGATTTTCAGTTCGGATCAACACATGATAGCATCGCTGAACATAAAAAACGTTGGTTGCAGTGGTGGGATTTGTCGGGTAAATCTAAAACACTTTAGCAGATAACTGATTCGATGAAAGACTTTTTAAGTAAAGTACTTTTATTTGCTGGTTGGCCAACATAAACCTTTTGCAAATAATGTTCAACGTGAAGGAGTTCCGGTGAAGCGATGCACACGGTTGAACCTAATTTAAATTTAGCGAATTCTTCGCCTGCCTTGAGTATCGAGCCAATGGCGTATTGAGGATAAATTTCAATAGTCCCCACTCCAAATCCACCAACCATGGCTAAATGCCATGAGCGTTTTAATGAGTCTTCAATTTCAAAAATGATCCGTTCATTGCGAAAGGCAGGGTAGGAAATATCCGTCGACTTATAAAACCAGGGCCTTAAGAAGATGAGGTCTCCAGGGATTGATGTGATTTTTGTAATTTTACCATCTACTGGGGAGTGAATGCGATGATAGTTATGATTGTGCAAGAATATATTTACAAAAAAATAATCTTCATCGTCACTAATATACGATTTAAAAATATCATTGTGGTTTAAGCTTTGCCCCTTTACGAGGGAAAAATTTTTATCAGAAAAAGAGCCCCAATCACATAAATACCCTTCGCAGGGCCATGTAACAGAAGTGCTGATGTTAGGAGTATTTTTGTACTTTCTTTGAAAAAAATCAGAATAGGAGCTGTAGTAAGGCTTGCCGCTTTCTGATTCAAATTGATCTAAATATTCCGTGCTAATATCAAAAAACATACAATAAGGGAGAATAATAAGCCTGGATATTTTTAATTCAAAAAAATAGGAAAAAGCCCTTGAGATTTTCTTCTGTGCGAAATGAGGAAGGTGGGTCCAAAAACAATTAGCAAAAAATTTAAGCATATCACATTGATTATGATTCCGAATTCATAGGTAAACAAGAAAATTTTATATTGCTGGAAAAATGAATAAATAAAAGTCATTTGTATTCACCAGAAAGCTTGCATTTTCCTAAAATAGGACTAGTCATTAACCAATGAACTTTTCATTATCTAACATTATAGCAGGGATTGTGTTTTCTATT
This sequence comes from uncultured Pseudobdellovibrionaceae bacterium, assembly GCA_964612425.1. GTDB lineage: Bacteria > Bdellovibrionota > Bdellovibrionia > Bdellovibrionales > Bdellovibrionaceae > CAUJGP01. The sequence continues at coordinate 9,632 of CAZTDX010000072.1, read as the reverse complement.
GTTGGGTTTTGGCTTTTTAAAGAAGGACGGCGTAGGTTAAATATTCCTGTGACCGTGTTTGCAATTTTATTAATGAGCTTTAGTTTGTTTACCCAGACCTCCGTCCTTACTTGGATCGTCGGCCTAGGTCTTTGTGGAGGGGCTTATTATTTTTGGGAATAAGGACTTTTAAATTATCGATTTGATTTTACGTCGATGGATGCGCCATCATCTTAAGAGAAAAAATCTTCAACTAAATGTACCCGCTCACATCATGGATGTGCTTGTAGCTCTTTTTAATTATTGAAATAATTTTATTATGTCTATGACATGATGAAAGTACTCGGTTTTTTTTAGCTCATCTGAGGCTCCATGGGGGGCAATGAGCATGGTTTCAATGGTATATCCGCGAGGGAACTTAACTCTCTTAATTTTTTGATTGAGCTCGGGGATTATGTCTGTTTTTATGGTGGTTGATTTATATTTTATTTCACAGACGGTGATAACTTGATCCGTTCGTTTATAAATAAGGTCTATTTGTACTCCTGAGTCTCCTTTTCTGTAGTAGGGGCCAAAAGATTCAACTTTATCTGCAAAACCAGCAGATTTTGCTAAGAGTATAGCGTTATTTACGCAATATTTTTCAAAGGCCAGGCCAAACCAGCCATCCCATTGGGGGATAATTTTATTTTTAAGTAAGCTAACTCCGCCGCCGGCCTGGATGGTCTTTATATTAGATAAAATATATTTAATATAAAACCAAAGAAACTCATCCGAGATGCGATATTTATGGTACTTTGTTGATGGCTTATCGTAAACTTGGCAAGTTTGAATGAATTCTGCGAGCTCTAAATTTTCTAAGTAGGTCTTAACACCACCACTGGAGGACATTTTCAGCTTTTTAGCCACTTCTTCGAGGCTTAAAGTGTGATGGTTTAACTCTTGGATAATCTTAAGATATACCCGGGGCTCTTTAAAGTGGACGTTAAATACTTTTGTAAACTCATCTAAAAAAAGACTGTCTTTTTTAAAAAATAAATCATTAATATTTTGCTCAAAAGACTTATTAAGATTGATATCCTCTAAGTATTTGGGAACTCCTCCAAAGGTGAGCAAGTACTTCAACGCCTCATCCTTAGATCGCTTTTGTTTAAAAAAGTAATAAGCTTCTCTGGGTGTCAGTTTTCTTATTTGCATTTGTAGAGTGACTCTCCCGTACAAGGCTTTGGAACGAATGACTTTTTTAACCATGAAAGAAGCGATGGAGCCGCATAAAATAAGGAAAATATTTTGATCTTTCCAATAGTTGTCCCAATAATGTTTGAGAAGCGCAACAAGTTTGGATTGACCAGCAGCCATCCATTGAAACTCATCAAAGAAAAGAATGAGCCGTTTTTTTGAATTGATTTTAGAATACTCTGATAGATAATCGAAGACTTCGTTCCAAGTTGAGAACTGTGCTTTTTGCAAAAGACTGTCGTTAATTTGTTTTTTTAGCTGCAAGACAAACTGTTCAATTTGTAGTGGCGTTTTGCCTCCTTCAATACCTTCGAAAAAAAGATGAGGCAAATTATTAGCAAAATTTTTAATGAGAAAGCTTTTGCCCACACGACGTCTTCCATAGACAATTCCGAGTTCTGCTTTTTGAGAATGATAAGCATCAGAAAGAGTTTGGAGTTCCTCGTCTCGACCGAAGATTTTTAAAGATGTTTTAATAGGAAGTATTTTTGTCCGCATAAATAGTTTGTAAAACAATCTATGCGGACAAGTCAATATTTATGTATTTTATCCGCATAGATTGTTTTACAAACTATTTATGCGGGATGCGTAAGGACTTAAGGCTTGACCACCTTTGGCAGTACCCATGAGCGGTGGACTTTTAACATCAATTCTCAAGCAAGCAGCATTTTTTAAATTTTTTTCCACTACCACAAGGACATGGATCGTTTCGACCTACGCTTTTGTGCTCTTCCATAAATCGAGCATTTTGGGGCAATTGATCTGGCCCCGATTTGATGGAGGTATGTTTAAACTAGTTATTTCGCAATTCTGAATTCATGTTCGACTGATTACAGTCACTGGTACTTTTTATCCAATTTAACACAGTTTGTTTGGCTGAATCTGCCATTTGTTGAGGTGTCCAAGTTAAATAGTTGAGCCTAGGATTATCAGTCAAATCTAGATGGCCAGCAGCGTAGCTATTTATCATTGCGTCTAGTTTGTCGATATTATCAGGTTCTGGTACAAATCTTTTTGTGGAACCAAATGAATTTGATAATAACTCTAAAACATCAGGAAAATTCAAAATACCAGCAGGACAGCCGTTTCCAAATTTATCGACTACGTTTATCATGTACAGGTCTTGCTGATGTCCGAGTTAAGTAGAACTAGTAGTGATGTCACGCTCGAGGAGCGAGATCAGCTATTAAAAAATTAGGAAGGGAATTCGTTGCACCTAACACCCTGCACAGGCGGGAGCATCGGAGCCCACAGATCCACTTCCCTCAGACGTAAAACAAAACCCTGATCCAATTCCACTGACTCGCTCCAAGCGCTACTCCTGGGCAAGGCTCCTTAAGAGGGTGTTTCAAATCGACATCTCAAAATGCAACAAGTGTGGAGGATATACCAAAATCATCGCCTCCATCGAAAACCCTGAGGCCATTGAAAAAATCCTCTCCCACGTAAAACTTCCAACAAAACCCCCACCTCTTTATCCAGCAAGGGGACCTCCAACTGGACAAAACGAAAGTGATGGCAACAGCCACCAGTTCCAATTGGATGACTCTCAAGAAATATACTCAGAACTACTCCATCACTTTCCCCAGGAGATTGATCAGCTTTTTATTCAAGACTGAAGACAGATCAGTCGATCTAGTTGGATATCAAATTTAAATTAACTCTAAATATCAAATATTTAGACACGGGATCAGTATTGCCAAAAATCAAAGAATTCCTTCTCCTGCACCATTTACAAAAATTCTAAAAAAGAAAAATCACACAAAATGCCCGCTTTATAGACCATAAGTCTCTCTGAACTCGACTAACTTCCAAAAAAACACTCAAATTAAACTCAAGATATTATAAAAAATTAACAAAAATATGCATAGATTTTACTATCCGCACATTGTATCTCTCGGCCCCACCGAAGAATATGCGCTTCATCATTTTCCTGGCAGCGCCTCCGTCAAAGACGCCATGGAAAAACTCAAAGCCGTTAACCCACAAGCAAAGCTCGTTAACTCGGAATCCGTCGCCGGAACACTGCTCTATCTCTGCAGTAGCCTAGGCAACGCCGTGAACGGCCAAACCCTCACCCTCCTCTGATCCGCCATGTGTCCGCCAGGTACGGACATACTTTTGGGACTTTAGGCGTCATCCAAACTTTTCTGAATGTGGCCCTCTTAATTTAAAATAATACTACAAAAGCATAAAAGATTTATAAAGGGATGCACTAAGACATCCCTTCGTTTATCCACAAAAATAGGTTTTAAATTCCTATCCAGCTAAACATTTTTTGTGATTAGTTCATTTTATCTTATGCTAATCATTGCTTTAAAACGTCGAGATTCTTGTTTTGGATCATGGAGACCAAAAAATGTAAACTCTCCGGGGTGGCAGGACTCTTTTGTGTCTACCAGAGATAAAGTAAAAAGAGAGTTTCTCACATTGCCTATCGTATCGACGACACCGTTTGCGTAACGATCAATACTACTAGAATATCGATACTCAACAGTCAGGCAAAGATCACCAAGATCGATATTGATATTGCGTTTGTCAGTATCAAGTGCCAACACTTTATAAGAGCCAAATAATTCAGGATCAAATTTTTGATCATTATAACTCAAAAACACACCTTGGGAGGCATTGTTTTGGTTGATTTGTGCCACTAAATCCAGAACATGGGTATCAACAATATAATCTGTCTTTTTAATTAAGACTTCATTTGCTTGTGGTACAATATCAATTTTTTGCATACTGACATAGATTTCAAAAGCACAGTTCCATTTTTTTAATAAATTTGGATTATCATTATAGGATGATTTATCAGGATATGCATAAATTGTTTTCGTAGTCACTTGGCAATTATCTTTAGAATAGCCATGTCTTTTACAAACATCTTTTCCTTTAGTTACCAATGATCTTTCAACGTTAGCGCAATTCACATAATCTCGGCCACTCCCTTCGAAAATTTCGATGTAAGGGTTTTTATCGATGAGTTTATAGTCTTCAGCCTGACTATAAGGACAGAGAGCTGTGCTGAGAGCTAAACACCCAATGAGTGTTTTAAAAAATTTGTCTGCTAATAAATTAGATTCAATTACTTTATTCATATTAACTCCATTCTGATGACATTATGGTCATGAGAGCAAAATAATCGAATAAATAAATTTTATCCACTGAGAGGTTCTGAGAAATGAGCTTTAAAAGTGACAAAAAGGGTCATCGGGGATGCTGATCATTGAGCTCATAGTAGAGGAATTCAAATAAAATCAGTGGAGTATCGATGTAGATTTTTTCAAGCTTGGTTAAGTCATTAGAATCAAATACAAGCATGACTTTCGGGACGCCATGAGGAACAGCAGAGGAGGGAGTCACGTCATCTTCGCGGGTCAATTGTTGGTCTTGATGTCCTTGCGAACTCTCATAGCGGAGATAATTAGAGGTTTGGGCATTAACTCGATTTAGTTTATAGGTATAATCATCTTTTTGGCCAGACTCAGTTCTTATTTTTTCAACGATGGTGATGGCATTCAGATTTTCATTAGAAATGCTGATCGTAAAATTCTTTAAGAGAGGTTGAGAGAGAGCACCTACACTGGGAGAGGGTTGCTTTCTAAGGAAGTGTTGATTCTTTTTAAGACATTCCTTCAGCGAATAACGATGATCTCCAAAATCGGTTCGTACTTGGAGAAGAACTTCAGGATTGTGGAGGTTAAAGGTAAAAAGCCCGACCATATTTTCTTGATCAGTAGTTTGGTGATACAGAGATTCCGCCGCGAAACCTGAATCAAGGCGATTGGGAGCACCAAGTTGATTATTTAAATGTCTCCGAAGGCTCTTGTGATCTTTGGGGGCCACGGCCATAGTGTTATCCCAAGTCCAAGCGTTGCCAATTCCGTCAAAGCAGTGAAAGTTTGAATCTAATTTATAAGAAAAACGCACGTATTTAGGCTTAAGCCCTTTGAGTGCAATTGTTCTCAATGATTCCAGGGTGGATACTTTAGATGGATACTCTGGGGAATCCAAGGGAATTAAATGAATGTGAGGTGAAGAGTTAACGCTTTTATCATTTTCTAAAGCTTTTTTACTATTAATAGACATGAGACTTGGAAGACTAAATCGCTTTTTTTTATTATCTCGGTCTTCTTCCACCAGCCCCAAGCGTTGCCACTCCTTAGAGTTTTGATATTGAATCATGACAGGATGAGTTTTGGTACGCGAAAAGGGATTGATCAGACTTACGAGCGAAAGCATCGAGAGCCCAGATGTCGTATTAATAGAACTAAACCTCCATAGATGAGAGTCTTTTCCATAGAGAGCAGAATGTGGATGAGTATGCGTTTCCATTCCTCCTTCTCCGGGGTCGCCGCCCTCGCCCGGATCTCCCCCTTCACCTGGATCACCGGCTCTTTGCTCGGTATTGGATTTAAGAGGTTGGATGATTTTATTTCCACTGGCATCTAGGTATTCTAAATAAAAGAGTCCTTTTTTATTGATGCCCCAGTGGGCTGAGGTGGTATTAATGGATTTAGGATTCTGCTTCAGACTGGCCGAGTATCTTTGAGCTATCTCTTGTAGAGTCACTCCATAAACCATGGGGCTCCCATCCAGAGAGACTTTTGAAACTAAACCAAGAATTTTTTTATCTTTAATAATGAGACTGCCGCTCAGCCCTGGTTTAGCAAAGGTGGGCACGCGAATTTGTTGTTGAAGGAGTCCTGAAATATCGGTGTCGGGCTCTATTTTAATATCATAGGGCTCAATTACGGGAATTAAAACCGTCTTATAGGATTGCAGATAATCAACGCCGATTACTCCATTGTTAAAAAAAGGATCCAGCCAATCAAAAATGGCTTCGTTGTTTAACTCTAAGGAGCTAGAGCCAAAGATTTTTTTAAATAGGTTGATGTTTTCAGTATTGATTTTAAAGCTTTGCTGCGCCCAATACTGTATTAATTTAAAATCGTCGGAGGAAGTGGAGTCTTTACTGATGTTATCAGTAAGAATAACTTTTAAAAAAGCCACATCGGCAATAGGATCATCAAAAACTAGCTCAGCCGAAAGTTCCGGTTCTAAGGTGAACACTGAATTAAAATTATGGAATTTCGTTTCTGGAATTTTAAATTTAACTTTTTTGGAAGCCTCATTGTGATGAAAAATAACATGGGATGAGGTGATAATATGCGGTTGGTTATTAAGTAAAAATAAAGCTCCCGATCCTTTGAAATACTGAGCTTGTATGGAGACGATGGGTGAAAGGGTATGAAGAAAGCTAGTTTTTTGTATTCTATGGAGCGCTTCTGATCCCAGAAGGAAAGGGCTGATGGTGGTAATCAAGATGAGAAGAGCATGCCTTAAACCATTCATTTTTTTAACTCACTTTATTGGAAATCAGTATGTAATGAGTGCCATCATATTCAATACTAAAATGGTACTTACTACGGAGTGAGGTGATCACGGTGTGGAGTCGGGTGACATAACTAGGATCCACGGCAGATGGGCCCCAGACCGATTGAATAAGTTCTTCCCTACTGATAGGACCCTTGAGAAGTTGACCATGCACCATTCCCACCACCGAATTTTTTCGAAATTGGTAAATGGGCCAAGGGGTGGAGTATAAAGGATGTTCCTTTTTTAAATTGGGTTTTTTCCCTTGGGCTATTTGATCAAAGACCTCCAGAAAGGTTTGATATTTCCCTTCGGATGATTGCATAGTGCTTCTAATGCTAATCGCTTCAGACTTTTGTCCTAAACAATAATGACTAATCGCCATTAAAACCAGAGATATATTACCATCATTAGAACTGCCATCTTGGGTGTAATGTTGATGGGCGAGTTTTGCTGCACTGAGGGCTCCTTCAAAGTTGCCTAACGCCATGAGATCGCAGCTTTTTGATTTATCAATATTTCCACACAAATCAAAATAATTTTTCTTTACACACTCTTGTTTCAGAAAATAAATATCCCCACTGAAATAGCTTTTAATATTTTCACTAGAGGGTTTTTGCGCAATTTTTTTATTAATCAGGCTTCTCAAATACTTATGTTGATCGATGGATTTGGCATAGAGTTGCTCGGCTTTGTCGTAATATTGGCAAGACCAGTGGATATGACCTTTTTGATGTAATAAAGCTCCAATTAGAAAGTAACTATCTCCTTTTATAAGAATGTCTTCGGATTGTAAGGATATTTTATTTAAGAGCGATAAGGCCACTCTAAACTGTCGTTCAAAAATGAACTTTCGAGCCATTAATAAATTCATATAAGGAGTGGATAAGGATTGAGCTTCCTTGCGGATATTTCCATTAAGAGCGTCGGGCACACAAGCTTTATAGAGCTCATACTCGGAAAGCTCGTTTGTACCAAAGCTAATCAAGTGTCTAAAGAGTTGCCACTCAGAACGAAGATATGAATCCATAGACGATTATTCTCCTCACCATATTATGGTATTCAAAATAAGTTCCAAGTTAGAGGAGTCGCATCTCCCGCAGTAGCTCCCGGTAATAGAGACACAATCTCATCAAGCACGGTTCTTAGATGAGTATCTGAGGGTACTTGCCCTATTTTTAATAATGGTGATAGGTGGGAAGAGAGTCCTCGCTCCCTCATTTCTTCTTCAAACTTTAAAAGTGAGGGGAGTTTTAAAACAAAAATGGCAAAACCAGACATAAGAAAATCTAATATCTCAATGCTGATTTTGTTGCGATCTCGATGATCTTTTACGAGTTTAAATTGATCCCTGATACTTTGAAGCAGAGAATCCCCACTTAAACTCGACATCCCTGTCTTCATAAGTGATTTCCTATGGTTAAAGTCTAATTACAAAATTTGTCTAAAACCATAATCTTATTTAAGCATCTTGTCACTTTACGATAATATTTATTTAGAACGACAATATCTCCTCTTAGAGTTTTATTGCCGGGAGCTACTGAAGTCAGGGCGTTTATATTTGAAATGAGCATTTCTTGACAAGTGGTAGTGAGGGAGATTCTTAAACCAGGCACCCAAAGCAATACCTACCGAGAAAGTAGCGAAAAGTAAACTAAAAAATACAAGAAAAGTCAGGCGCTTAACATCCTTCAATTAAGTTCTATCAACTGGTAGTAAGTTAGGTAAACCAACGCGAAAAATATAATTGATGACAAGATCAAGGCTCAAAATGGCTTATAGATAAAATAATTGTGTACACATATAGGTACTTGTGCTATGCTGGACTCCAGAGAGGTGTTTTATGGAATCCACATCCCCTAGAACTTTCAGAGCAAATTTAAAAGAATATATGGAAATGGCAGAAATAAAGCCTATCCGTATCCAGAAGCGTGAAGGTAATGCTTGTGTGTTGATGTCTGAGGAGTATTACGAGGGTCTTTTGAATGAGATCACGTCCCTTCAAAAAAGCCTGTTATCAGCCAATCAGGTGATTAAGGGTGAAGTCACCGAGTACGAAATAGGTGATAAGGACCGCCTTAAAAGATTCAAAAAATGAAAATAGTCAAAACACCGCAGTTTGATGTGGATCAGCTCTACATCGAGGATCACATTTTTGAATCCAATAATAACCAAGTAAAGTTTATTGAAAAATTTATTGAGGAGTTGGATGACGCCATCCAGTGGATTCATTCAAATGCAACCACCCCCAAAGAAGATGAAATGGGTGATCGGTCTTGGCCTTTTTATCGTGACCATCGTGGATTGTACCGCTACCGATTGAAATACCTTGTTGTCAGCAATCCCCAATCCGTCATCATTTTAAAAAGAATCATTGATAATAGAGAGCAGAACTTAGACATATACCCAGTTCATAAACTGGATAGCTTTTCTGCCGATGACGAATAATTTAGAGTTAAATGATGAAAGTTATTTTATTTTTGATTGCCGCAATTTTACTGACAGCCTGCTCAACGACTTCACCTTACTCACAAAACTATAATGTAAATACCCAGCGCGAAAGCCAGACTCAGATCACCACAACATCATCGGCCTGTCAGAATACTGAATCGTCTTTTAAATGTGTGAAAGTTGTTGAGGTCTATGATGGCGATACAATTTTTATCGATTTGCCAGATCAGCATCCACTATTTGGTCGCCGAATGGGAGTGAGGATTTTGGGAATTGATACTCCTGAAAAGAGATCAAAGAATTCATGTGAAAAGAAAAAGGCCATCAAGGCACAAGCCATCATTGAAGAGCTATTAAACAAAGCTGCCAGTGTGGATATTGTGAGTGTTCAAAAAGATAAATACTTTAGAATTTTGGGTGAGGTTTTGGCAGATGGTCGCCCTGTTGCCGATGAGCTGGTGAAATTAAAACTTGCATATCCTTATCATGGCGAAAAGAAGATAAAACGCAATTGGTGCCAATAAGTTGCTTTATCTGCAGTAGTCAGTATTTGAGTTGACAGTTTTGTCTATGAATTTTTATTTTGTACC
>CAZTDX010000071.1:0-15657 GCA_964612425.1 uncultured Pseudobdellovibrionaceae bacterium | reverse complement strand
TTCCTCAGGTTTCAAGCGAAGAAGTTCAACAACTTTTAAAGCTCATCAAAGCCTAATTTAGATTTTGCTGAAAAAGAGTCTAATTCGAGGCGGAAAAGTTTAAATCGAACGAAAGCGTAGTTTCCCATTAATGATTTAACAGCCGAGTGAGATTTAAACTTTTTCAACGAAGAAGTAGGACCTTTTACAGCAAAATCTATTTAAAATCTCGAAGAGCTCACCTTCTTCAAACGAAAAGGCCCCTGCTGCCCTCTTTGCTCGTGATAAACACCAGTAATGCTTCCTCCAGTGATGGTTCCATTGAGGACGACGTAATAGGTTAAGGAACCATTGGAACGCTGACCTGACATATCGATACCAGCAGGAGTAAGCTCTGTTTTATAATCTATATCCATAGTGAGTTCAGTAACATTGTATTTATCACTTTTTCTTTTGTAATAACCCCTAAGTTTGGGCGCCATACTGTTGTCACCTGACACTTGAACAATAAATATTTTTAATTCAAAGTCAAAGGCCTCAAGTCCCACGGGGGATATTTTTCCTTCATAGTTCCCAGCAATCTTTTGATACTCTTCCATTAGGCGATTATTATAATCTTCTTGATCACCAAACGAAGGCGTATCCACCTCTCGACTCGTCAAACTCAATGCTAGATTACCCCAGTAGCCTGAAGCTTTAGAGGCGGTACCAATAATAGTATCATTTTTAAGTTCCGCATTGATAAGATTTAATAAATCTGTTCCAACACCTGTACCTGACGAAGGCGTTGCAGAAAAAACTAATCGCCCTGATTCAGGAACAAATTGTGCATCCAACAACACGTTAGGAGCCACAGGTGATAGTTGTTTAAATCGCGCTTTGAGAACTGGTCTAAACTTGGGCTCACCATTCGGATCATTCCCATATTTAATATCAATGATGTATATGCCCAGTTCTACCTTCCACTCGCGCCGAGGCTCTCTGTTGTTAGCTTCTCTTAATATGCTTCCTGCATACGTGCCTTTTATTTTTTGATACTGTGCTCGGAGAGTTCGGTAGTACTCATTGTCTCCACCCTCAGGATCTGTGTTCACATCTTTTGTAATAAAATTTAATTGTAACTCTCCCAGTATCCCTGAAGATTTTTTAGCCGTCCCGGTTATGGAATTGTTACGGTCAATTTTAGCACTGATAGTATTGAGTGCATCAATAGATTTCGTATCACCAGAGCTGACAAAGGACAGCTCACCTGGCTCTGGCATATATTGCACATCCATAATAACAGGAATATCAACGGGACTGAGTTGCTTGTACAAGGCCTTTAGTATTGGCTTAAAAATTTTTTCACCACTCGAGTTGCTTCCCTCTGGAACATCCAAAGTATAAATACCGATAGAAACATCTCTTACGTCTCCGTTTACTAACTTCAAAGTTCCCTGATAAAGGCCAGTGACACGATTGTAATTGTCTCTCAAAACGCGATATTTTTCTTGGATCGCTCTATTTTCGCGACGGTTGTTATCGTCACTAGATTCGTTGAACGCACAACCCCAGCTCAATAAACAAGATACTGCGATTAAAAGTCCAATTACAATCTTCATAATCTCTCTCCTGATTCGACGTTAACGACGAGTTCATCATTCAGTGCCGCCCACTCGTTGAGTGAGATAAAGTAATCACCCACGGCTCTCGTATACTGTACCTTTGCGCTAAAATACTTATTCATAGCATCGATAAGTAAATTGATATCAACGCGACCTAAATTAAAACTGCGCTGAAGTTGATTAAGTGCTTTTTCTCGATAGTCCATTTGTTTTTTAACACTATCGACGGCATAATAACTTGTTTGAATCTTTCTTTCGGCATTATCAACTTGGTTCTTGAGCTCTTCTGATAATCTTTGGTAGCGATTTTGTTCTAAGCCAAGAGCCGATTTTTTATTAAGAATATCTTGAGTGCTCACGTCTGAACCAAATTGAAAAACAAATTTTAGACCCACATAAAATTTAGGATAGCCTCCTGACATTAAATCACTTTCAGAAATAGCGCTTTTTTCATTGTATCCGCTTTGATAGTACGAACTATTCAAACTTAAAATGGGATGAGATAGAGATTTACTCGATGTTAAGTTTTCTTCTGCGGCTTTCACTTTAATAAATTGAGAATGAATATTTCTAATTGCCGCAGGGTCTTTTCGCTTTAATTTTGGCATATCAGGAACAGTTTCAACTTTAGCGAATTGAACTTTTTGATCTGATGGTAAATTTAATAGCTGAATTAAACTCTCCAAATTTTTAATATAATCTAAAGAGTTTGTTTTGATTTGTTGCTCGCGACTCTCCAGCTCCGCTTGAACTTGAAATAACTCATAGGAATTGGAGTAACCATAAGAAGTCTTTCTCTTTAACTCACTCACAAATCGTAAGTAACGATCTCTGGCGGCAACTGCTTCGTTAAAATTTTCCTGAGCGACGTAGGTGTTCCAATACAACCTCAAAGATTCCAAAACTAAGTCTTGCAGCTCTGAAGCACGTGTTATGGTATTGGACTGATAAGTTAATTCAGCGGCATTGATATCAGCTCGATCTTGAATGCCGAAGGCATCTCTCCATAAATTTTGCTCTAAAGAAAACCCGAGTAAGTCATACGTATTTTGGGTCACCTTAGGCGCTGCTATATTGATATCATTCCCAGACACAGAGTTACGAGAAAGCTCAAAGTTCAGATTAGTTCCTGTGAGCAAACTTTTTTTAACTTTTATACTCGTTTTATAGGTTTGATTAGTTAATGTATTGGGGTGTGTGGGTCCTTCATTTTTATCCTTTTCATATCCAGTTTCAGCAGAGACTGTCCAATCATAATTGGACATTTTTTGAAATGGGGCCAAACGCATTTGCTCGAATTTTAAATCAGTTTCTTTTGCTTTATAGGATTTTTCGATAACTAATTGAGTGACTTCTTTTTGACTTAATACCAGTGGCGATGGAGTTGCTCTTAAAGTAGAGGACGTCACGAATATAAAAACAGAACTCAATAAAAAATATTTTCTTACAACTTGAACTTTCATAATGCTTTTCAAATCATTTTTTAATACCATAATCTCACCACTGTATCCTTAAACCCAACTCAAAATTGTGGTTTTGTAAATCAATCGAAGACACTTGAAGCGGAGTTCGGTAAATGTAATCACCGCTCACACTGACATTATCGAACCAAAAATAATTTAATCCAAGATTCAATGACCCAAAAACCAGTCCTTCTGAAAACTGAGCATAATCATTTAAGCTAGTTTGCGTGTAATAAAATTTTCCGATGGAAAGTCCCATTTTGTAATTCAATGGGACTTGAACTGTGAGTTGAGATTCACCCTCTACCAAGACATTCAATAATAGTGTTTTAAATCGCGTAGAATCAGGCGCTTTATAACCAGATTCAAAGGACACTGGGACAACATACGAGTTATAACCCACTTGTAAAGTTGCGCTTCCGGAATCAAACCACAACTGTTGAGAAGTATCAGCAGCTGCACCGACTCCACCAAATAGATCAGAAAGTTTTGACGTTACTCCAAATTCTAAGCTGGGCAGCACTTGATGGTCATATTTGCTTAAGTCAAAATCGCCAACAATGGATGTATGTACACGACCCTTTGGTTTTATTTGCTGGGCTTTCAGACCCAGAAGATAATTCCAGGTACGATCGGTAATTTTTAGCTTTGGCTCACTCAGAGCAAAAATCCCTACGTCCTTTGCATTTTCAGGTGCTCCATTCAAGTTTGAAGGGGCTCCACTCACTTCACTAACAGTCGAATCTTTAGATTTTACAGTAAGCGATTTACTTTTTTTTGTTTTTTTCAACTGAGATTTTAAATTGGTCGTTGCTGTTTTATTTTGGATTTTCTGAATCTCATCTTTGGCGCTTTCAAGAATATCGCTGGCATCAATACTTTCGCTGGATTTCTTTTTTTCTGAGCTTTTTGATTTCGTAGTTGCAGCCAGCGCCGGAGCCATGAAATTTACTTGGAAAAAAATAAGGCCAATACTTAAGATCACCGGCAAGCGGAATGTTCTCGCCAGAAGTTTAAATCTAATTTTATTTATTTTTTGGTTCATAAGCATTTTCAACAATTTAGTCATACTTTTTTTATTAAAACTCAAATAGTTCTTGAGTTGTAGCACTAAAATGTCCTAAGAAAAAGTAATTTCGTTTGAATTTGTAGCTATTCAGGAGAGACTCTCAACATGGTTGAATTATCTATTAAACGCCCTGTATTTATTACCTGCCTTTTCACTTTGATAATCATTGCTGGCATCATATGCATGAAAAGTATTTCCGTTGACCTCTTTCCCAATGTCAACTTTCCCATTGTGATCGTCCAAACCTCCTACTTTGGCGCGGGCCCCAGTGAAATCGAGACCCTTATCAGTAAACCCATTGAGGATGAACTGGCGTCCATTGCTGGATTGAAAACTCTCAGTTCCATCAGCAAAGAAGGCTTATCAATGGTGACCGCAGAGTTTAACCTCTCCATGGATATCAAGTACGCAGAGCAACAAATTCGTGACCGAGTATCGAAAATCAAAAATAAGCTCCCAGAAGATGCTCTTGATTCAGTGGTTCGACGTGTCGACCCTGCCGATCAAGCGATCTTAAGTTTAGCCGTCGAATCTTCCCTTCCTCCCGGTGAACTCTATGATCTCGTTGACCAGTCCATACGTCCTCGCATTGAGCAAGTAAACCAAGTTGGATTAGTTGAAATTATTGGGGGCCGCAAAAGAGAAATTCACGTTGAACTCGACTTAAAAAAACTCAACGAAGCAGAAGTTTCTGCTTCAGCCATTCGAAGTAATTTATCTGTTGCTGGTAAAAATACACCCGCAGGAAAAATTGACCTTGGAGATAAAACAAATGTTATTCGAACCCTTGGAGAGTTTCGCACGATCAGCGAAATTGGTGAGATTCCATTAAATTACGCAAACGTCAGTAATCCGTTGAAGCTCAAAGATGTCGCGAAAATCGAGGATTCCCTCGAAGAAGAAGTCACCAGAACTTACATCAATGGTAAACCAGGTTTGATGATTCAAGTCTTCCGACAATCTGGCGCCAACACGATTGATGTTGCTGATGAAATCATTAAAAAAATCGACGTCATTAATAAACAATTGGGCGGAAAAGGTGTTGTTAAACTGGTTCAAGACAGTTCCAAACCCATTCGAGCTAACGTGGAAGACGTGAAAGAAACTATCATTATCGGGATTATCCTCACCATTTTGGTGGTGTTCTTTTTTCTTGGTTCATTTCGGTCAACCATTATCACAAGCCTCGCCCTTCCGAACTCACTCCTGGGTGCCTTTATATTAATGGCCATTGCGGGCTTTACCATTAATATTATGACGTTGCTTGCACTCTCTCTAGCGGTCGGTTTATTGGTCGACGATGCCATTGTTGTTCGTGAAAATATTTTTCGTCACCTCGAAATGGGGAAAACCCCTAAAAAGGCAGCGCTAGAAGGAACCAAAGAAGTACTTCTCGCCGTTATAGCAACCACAATGACAGTTATTGCGGTTTTTGGTCCCATTGGGTTTTTATCGGGAGTGGTTGGACAATTTTTTAAAGAGTTTGGTTTGACGGTTTGCTTTGCCATGCTTATCTCGCTTGCGGATGCGATCACCATGGCTCCCATGATGTCAGCCTACTTTGTTGGAGGGGGACATCATCACGGTCACTCTGCCTCAGGAGAAAAAAAGTCTTCACTGCCAACGAGAGTAATTGATGCCATTCTTGCTCGCTTTGACCGATTACAAACTTGGTTTGAAGATTTATATGTGAAAGTTTTAAAGGTGACATTAAAGCGACCTAAATTTATTTTATTTTTAGCTTTAGTTATTTTTATTGCTTCCATTTTTTCTATGAAATTTATCCCAAAAACATTTCTATCACCTCAGGACAATGGAGAGTTTTATGTTTCATTAGAGCTACCGCCAGAAACGTCTCTTGAGAAGATGGATCGCGAAGCCAAAGTGGTTGATCAGTTTTTACGTGAGCAACCTGAAGTTAAACAAACTTTATTAACGGTTGGAAACACTAGTGGTGAGTCAAATAAGGCCTCTATATTTATTGAAATGATTCCATCTAACAAACGTAAAATTAGTACCAGCGATTTTAAAACTCAAATGAGACAAAAACTTCTTCCTTATGCGCATCTTAACCCCCTCGTGAAAGATAAGGATAAAGTAGGATCAGGCTCTCGACCATTTTCATTAAACATCACGGGCACAGACGAAGCACAAATTGAAAAAGAAGCGCAATTTGTATATGATAAGTTAAAAGATCATCCTGCTTTAGTGGATCTAGATTCTACCTTTCGCCTCGGAAAACCAGAGGAGCAAATTGAGATCGATCCTAAAAAGGCCGCCGAACTAGGAGTGCTCAACGCACAAGTGGGAACGGAACTTCGAGCTTTGGTTGAAGGAGTTAAACCTGCTGTGTTTAGAGAGAAAGGCCAAGAGTATGATGTGCGAGTACGACTCAAAGAGGATCAACGGAACTTAAAACAACACATCAATGAAATTCGAGTTCCAGGGATGAAAGGTGGAATGCCTTTCTTAAAATTTTTCGCCAACATTCAAGAGGCGCAAGGCCCAACAAGCATCAATCGCCAAGATCGCATTCGATATATTCAACTGAGCGCTGAAATCAAACCCAAAGGTCCGGGCCTGGGCGCTGCTATTGCAACTGTCAAACAATTACTAGAGAAGGATCATCCACTTCCAGATGGAACTTATTATAAATTCGTAGGACAGGCGGAAAATTTTCAAGAATTGATTGTGAGTATTGTTGCAGCCCTTGGCTTTGGAATCCTTTTTATTTACATGGTGCTCGCTTCGCTCTACGAATCTTTTATTACACCACTCACCATCATGCTTGTACTGCCGCTGGCAGCCTGCGGAGCTTTTTATGGGTTACTCGTCACTCAAAGCTCACTTGATTTATATTCGATGATTGGATGTATTATGCTCCTGGGAATTGCGACGAAGAACTCCATAATTCTTGTTGATTATATCAACCAATCAATTGAATCTGGAAAAACTGTACAAGAGGCTATTTTAATTGCTGGAAAAAATCGTCTACGCCCCATTTTGATGACAAGCTTTGCCTTGATTGCAGGGATGCTTCCGGTGGCCATTGGCCTTAATGAAGCTTCAAAGCAGCGAACCAGTATGGGTGTTGCGCTGATCGGGGGACTGATCAGCTCAACACTGCTTACACTGGTGGTTGTTCCTGCTGCCTATGGATACATTGAACGATTCAAAAACTTCATCACAAGAAAAATGAACAAAGTGATTTCATCTTAGCGGTGCAGAATCCATTAGTAAATTAAATTTATTTAGCTACCTACTTGGCAAATAATTTTAGTTCTTACTTCTTGACTGCAAGTATGAATCAACCTCCGCGAGATCCTCTATTGTGAGAGAACCCACCGACTGCTTCAATGCTAAACGATTGACAATGTAATTAAATTTCTCATTTATTAAATCTTTCTTATAGCCATTTAAAGTTTTCAATGCTGTCAAAACTTCGATATTAAGTCGACCACCCATGTTATAATCTTCAACTATTCCCTTATAAGATTCTTGAGATCTTTCAACAGAACTTTGATATTTGCGAACCTTTTCGATACTTGTCTTAACACCGCGGAAAGCACTTAAGCTCGCTTGGGCCGAGGAGTTTTGTGCATTCAAGGTATTCGCCTGGCTTTGCAACTTTAATTCAGCTTGCCGCTTAGTTCGCTCCCTTGCTTCGCCTCCATCAGATAAGGGTAAAACAACTTGTACACCCACAGTATATCCATCACTCAAAGAAGTTGATGCACCCATCAACCTTTGAGACGAATCCACTTGTGAATAGCTTAAAACGCCATTAATCAAAGGGACATAGAGTGCAGCCTTTTCTCTAGCCATATCGAAGCTAACAGACTCTGTGAGTAAGTTATTATATAGTACATCCAAATTTGATTTTCTAGCTTCGCTCGTCCATGTATTCACATCATTTGGCTTAGGCGGTAAAAAAGTAATTTTGTCTTTTAGCTTTCTGTTAATATAATCGGGATTTATATCCCAATTCTGAACGAACACTCCTCTTGCAACATCTAGATCATAAAAAAGATCAAGTCGATCAGACTTAATACTATCTAATTGAGCTTCCGCATTATCTAAATCAGGTTTTTTTAGGAAACCAATATCAAATTGCCTACGAAGAATTTCAACATATACTTCGGTTGCTTTTATTTCACTTTCCTTGATCCATAAAGACTCTTCTGCCTTTAAAACTTCTAAGTAGGCTTTAGCAACTCTTATCATCAAATTTTGTTGAGCCCCTGCATTTTTAACACGCGAAATGTTAATAGCAAACTCAGCTTGGTCACTTTTAAGAATCTGATCATAGTTAAATATAGGTTGAGTCAAATTAAGCGCCCACTGTGACGTCCAACCTGCTGTAGTTGCTGCAGACTGACTATTTCCCAGTGATCCCGGTTTTGTTGTTGTAAAGTCTCCATAAGTGAGTGAACCACTCAAACTAAGTTTTGGTGAATAAGCCTTACGTTTTTCAGCTTCAGAAAGATGCAGGGCTGCTGCTAATTCATGATTAGAGGCTTTTAACTGGGGATCAATTTCAAAGGCCCTTTGATACACATCGACCACCTTCAAAAATTTGCTCATTGAGTTCGAGGTTCTAGATTGATCATACTCTCTTGTATATTCTTCTTCTGCTGTTGCATACTTTTGAATGACTTCTGCAGCAGATTTATCAATTTCAACTAGCTTAGCAGGTGGTCTATCGCTGGGGCTACTTTTCGCCACTTTAAATTCTTGAAATAAGTTTAATGGCTTACGGCCAGGAATTGGAGGTGCAGCTCCAACAAATCCTGAATGCAAACAAATACTGTTTAATATTAAAGTGTAAACTAGTGCGCGCCTCATACTTTTCATGAAATCTCCTCGCCTTAAAAAAGCATCAACATATGATATATTCAGAAGCTAAATTGAACGGTATAAACAAATACTGTTTTAATTTTTAATGTTTATAACACATGTTTTAAAAATAAGCGATTACAAAAATTGTTACCTTCATTGCAAGAAATTCATATAAGTACTTCGTACACGTACTCAGTTAAATGAGTCGTATCATATTCAAACACTGTTTACAATATTAACAGATATAGTATTTAAGTATTTGATACTAAATAGATTTTATTTTATTAGCTTTTCACACAATTCTACCTTAAAATGGAGTCTACGCAGTTAAATCAAGGGGGAAGAATGAAGTCACGCTTTACCAAAGGGACACTTTTTGTCATTTTTGGACTTTTTATTTCAAGTGTTTATTTAAATTGTACTGGAGGTTTTAAAGCTAAGGATGCCGATTCTAAAGCACTTAACGACCCCGGTAATCGCTGCACCAATGGAGCGGTCAATGATATCTGTACCGTTGATCTCTTTAATCGTTGTATTAATAAGAATGATAACCCCCCGACTTGCACTGATGGAACAGACCCAGCCGACAACCTCTGCCTCAATGGCGCACTCAAACCAGATTGTATTCTTAAGCCTGATAACACTTGCGCTAACCTTGCTACAAACCCACCTGACTGCACTCAATTACAAAAGTGTGATAATGGCGCTATTGATTATCCTACTTGCTCACCCCCCAATGCGAGAGTTTTTAACGTAACACTGACAAAATCAGGAACATTATCTGAGATGAATATTAAAATTGATCTGGAATTGAATGACGCTGATTACGCTAAATCAGGAGCCATTTTTATCTTTGCAAAGCTCGATAATAAAATTATGGTCTGTAAAAATCCTTGCTCAAGCAATATATGGGAAGAATGGCAAGGTGACCTCACTGCAAAAGATTGGTCCGCCACGGGCTTTAGGACGACCTTGGAGATCAATCCTTTAAACACCTCAGGGATTGAAACTATTCTTAATGGAAAATTCGACGTAACTACGCTCGGTGGGTACAGTCTTTATGTTGGTTACGGACTGGGAAGTGATGTTAGTTCTGCAGTTAATGACATGATTAACTTTCGTTCTACAACCTTGCCCGAGGGCCGATTTATGCATCTTTTTGATGTCACAAAACAAGCTATGGATTTTAAATTTTCTGCGTCAGGAACACTCACTAACTATAACTTAACAGCTTTTGTTTACCCCTCTTATTTAGACTATGGAAAACCAGGATACTTTTTCGTATATACAACCAATCCAAATGATCCAGCTCACCCGTCCTTCTTTTATTATTACAATTCAACAACAAGCAACTATGAGTGGAAATTGTGGGACGGAAAAATGGAGTCAGTCGTCGCTTTCAATTCTGATGCAGCCATTATGAATGAGTCTATACCCGTGGTAACAAACACCAATCTGACAGACTATAAAGATTGGCCCGTTGTGATTGGATATGGGTTGGGTTCAGACATTATTTCTGCGGCTACTGACTGCTTGAATAATAAAAAGAATAACAGCAGCAATCCATTTATCGTGAAATAATTGATTATATTAATTGTTAAGATATAATCTTGCCAAAAGCCAAATCTAATATAAAACTTTGACTCCTCAAAGGAGCAATTGTGCTATGGCAGTTTGGTTAATGAAGTCTGAGCCGGATGTTTATTCTATCGAAAACCTCCAACGTGATAAAGTTTCAGAGTGGGAAGGGGTTCGAAACTATCAGGCTCGCAACTTTATGATGAAGGACATGAAGGTTGGTGATCTTGTTTTATTTTATCACTCCAATGCAAAACCTTCGGGCATTGCCGGTTTAGCTCAGGTATCAAGACTTGCTAAACCTGATAGCTCTAGCTGGAATCCAAAAAGTCCCTATTATGACCCAAAATCCACCCCAACATCCCCTTGTTGGTTTTGCGTTCAGGTGGAGTTTAAAGCTCGGTGCAAACAAGTCATTTCACTCGAAGAGCTTCGCCAAGAACCAAAGCTTAAAACTCTCGAGGTTTTAAAAAAGGGACAACGGCTCTCCATCATGCCCGTTCGAGACAACGAATTTAAAGTCATTGAATCTATGATGGATCTCTTATAGATATAAAGAATGGAAACAGTAAAAGTTGCCGTTGTATCCCTAAATCAAACCCCTCTTGACTGGCGTGGAAATTCAGAGCGCATTGTTGAAGTCATAAAAGCAGCTCGCCAACAACAGGTTTCTTTTTTAGGCCTACCTGAAAT
Source organism: uncultured Pseudobdellovibrionaceae bacterium (assembly GCA_964612425.1). Taxonomy (GTDB): domain Bacteria; phylum Bdellovibrionota; class Bdellovibrionia; order Bdellovibrionales; family Bdellovibrionaceae; genus CAUJGP01. The sequence continues at coordinate 4,432 of CAZTDX010000071.1, read as the reverse complement.
GTGTTTAAGTGGTTATGGCTGTGAAGATGCTTTTCTGACTCCAGACACAGCGGAATCTGCATTCCAATTTCTTTTAAATCTTCTCCCTCACACCCAAGGAATTTTTTTGAGCGTTGGTTTACCCCTTCGCTATAAAGGAGCTTTGTTTAATACCGTTGCAGTGATTTGTGATGAAAAACTTGTGGGATTGGTTCCTAAAAAATTTCTAGCGGGTGACGGCGTACATTACGAGCCAAGGTGGTTTAAGGATTGGCCCAGCGGTTATTCAGATACCTATAGCTATTCCGATTCTTCTCAAAATCAAAACACCGTACCGATTGGTGATCTTTTTTTTCAATGGAATAATATTCGTATTGGTTTTGAAATTTGCGAGGAGGCCTGGGTGGCCCAACGCCCAGGAGCTTTGTTGGCCCAGAAATCTGTTGATATTATCTTTAACCCAAGTGCCAGCCCCTTTTCTTTCGGCAAAAATGAAATTCGCAAAAGATTCGTCCTTGAAGGCTCAAGAGCTTTCTCTTGCGTTTATGCCTATGCTAACTTATTAGGAAATGAATCGGGGCGACTCATTTTTGATGGCAGTCTATTTATCGCAAATCATGGTGAACTCATCAACGAAGGCTTGCGATTTAGTTACAAAGACTTTCAAATTATTTCAAGTATCGTAGACCTTAACTCACTCCGAGCGCGTCGAAACCAAAGCGCCAATTTTAATCCTGTAATAGCCCAACCAGTGGCAAGCACTACTGAAAATCCGACGGAGATTGCTCTGCCACTCAATAAATTTAAATTACCCTTAACATCATCTCTCGCAAGCCTTCCGATTCCCGCACAGCTTCCTATAAGCAAACAAGAAGAGTTTATGCGAGCGACTTGTTTAGGCCTCTTTGACTATTTACGAAAAAGTTATAGTCAAGGGTTTACGATTTCATTAAGTGGCGGTACGGATTCCGCAGTGGTAGCAGTCTTAGCAGCATCTTGTTTTAAATTAGCCCATCAGGAATTAGGCGAGAAGTCCTTTAAAGAAAAGTTGTCTTATTTAAAAGCTCTCGTTCCTCAAGATACTTTACCCACTCTTTTGCCCAAACTAATTCACACTGTTTATCAATCAACACAAAATAGCACGCCACAAACTTATCAGGCCGCCCAAGCCGTGTCTCAAGCACTAGGCGTAAGTTTTTCAGAATGGTCTGTTAATGATTTAAAAAATCAATATGAAATGCTTATTTCAAAAGTCCTTGGACGGCCTCTTACTTGGAACGAGGATGATCTCGCATTACAAAATATTCAAGCTCGCGTGCGTGCTCCAGGCGTTTGGCTACTCTCTAATGTTAAAGGATTTTTACTGCTAGCAACCTCTAATCGCTCAGAAGCGGCTGTTGGCTATGCTACGATGGATGGCGATACTGCCGGTGGTCTCAGTCCTATTGCTGGGGTGGATAAGGCATTTTTAAGTCAATGGATTCAGTGGATGGGAGAAGACTCGCAAGCACTATTGGGTCCAATTCCAGAACTAAAATTAATTTATTCCATTCCTCCTACGGCAGAACTTCGCCCACCACAACAGCATCAAACAGATGAAACTGACCTCATGCCATATCCAGTTTTAGATTTTATAGAACGGCATCTCTTAATAGATCGCCTGAAGCCCATAGATCTTTTTCAAGTTTTAACTCAAGAGTTCAAACAGTATAAATCCAGTCAACTCCGTGACTGGCTCGTAAGATTTTTAAAATTGTGGACGCAAAACCAATGGAAAAGAGAGCGCTATGCTCCATCCTTCCACCTAGACACTGAGAGCTTAGATCCTAAAACCTGGTGTCGATTTCCTATTTTATCAAAGGCTTTTTCTTTGGATATTGAGGAACTCAATAAATTAACTTTATAAAATTGCGTCAGATTGGAGTTATTAGTCGGCGTTCTAGTAAGCCCAAAGGGCATAAAATCCACTTTTTGTAACTTCTATAAATAAATCCCAAAATCGCGGCGGGATATCACTTCCCGCTACACTATAGGGTACAACCTGAATATCATCGGAATAGGTGGAAAGAAATGTTCTATAAGCGCGGCGAATATGAATGTAGGAAGTGACGAGCAGTGCTTTTCGACACTGCAAAGCTTCGACTATTGGAAGCGATTGTTGGGCATTCCCATAAGTTGTCTCAGAGCGCCTCTCGAGAACGATATCATTAACATTGATCTGTGGATAGAGGGCCAGTTGCGGGTAAAGGTTGCGCAATCCAACTTGAGGATGAACCCCTGCAATAATTAACTTTTTAATTTGCCGACGAACTAATAAGTCTAGCCCTTCCTTCACGCGACCAGGACCGCCGGTTAGCACCACGGCACAATCCGCTGAAGCATCAACTTCCCAGGAGTCGATGGGTGTTTTTAGTATCAACTCAAATTCACGAATATAAAAGTAAATTATTCCGATTAAAATAATCGAGAATAAAATAAAAGTGAACTTACGAGAGATAGACCGTGATTTCAATTTCAACGCTAACACCTTTAGGCAAAGCCGCCACAGCTATTGTCGATCGAGCTGGCGGGTTTTCTGAGAAATACTTTCCATAAACTTCATTTACTTTTGGAAAATCATTCATATCGGTAAGAAAAATTGTTGTTTTAACAATTTGATTCCATCCTGCACCAGCGGACTTTAACACACCTTCTATATTTTTCATTACAAGCTCTGCTTGTTCTTGAACACTGCCAAGAACAACTTGATTCGTCTTTGGGTCAATTGCAATTTGCCCAGAACAAAATAAGAATGGACCTGCTTGCACTGCTTGTGAATAGGGCCCCACAGGAGCAGGGGCTAAATCAGTTTTAATTACTTTTTTCATAAACTTCCTCTAAAAATAAAATATATTTAATTAATTGATTAAAAGTAGAAAATAATTCCGGCACTCATTGGAGTGCTTCCGATAGTATAAAATTTGTTGGCATTTTTAAGACTTGAAACTCCAACACCCACTTCAAAATTGAAACCTAAGTTTTCAAGGCCTTGAAAAAAGAACTCACCGCCACCCGTTGCAAGCAATTCAAAACCCGAACGATTGTTGCTATTAATTTCTTGAGAAATAATTCCGAGCGCACCGCCAATAAAAAAATTCATATTTCGTTCTTCAAACATAATTCGTCGCACGCCCCCCTGCATTCCAAACATCGAACCTCCTTGTTGCGTGTTAATACCTAGCGCACCGGTAACAATGAAATCACTGCTTGGGAAGTAATGCACAGCAATTGCATCGAGCGGAATAGAAAATGGCGCCTTCGGACCAACCCCCATTCGATTTTTCATATCTTTTGCATGGGTAACAACGGTTGCAGATATCATCATGAAAATGATTACTAATATTTTTTTCATAAAACCCCCTGGAGTTTGTTATTGAGTGGGTTATTAAACCCAAGTGAATAACTTAATTCAATAAAATAAAGCTTGATTTAACAGTAGGCTTCTTCTATTTTTTAACATTCTGGCTTAAAAAGTAGCCAACAAGGGCCCATGGTGAAGTTGGGATCATACGACAATGGCATTGTCGAGTCACCAGTTCGATTCTGGTTGGGTCCACCAAGTTGAAAGTAATTTTTTGAAAGAGTGGATTTAAAAATCAAAAGATGGATTTTAACTCCTCATGCTGTGGAAAGAATTGTAACTCGTAAAATTTCTGTTGAGGAGGTTGCAATGACCTGTCAACACTGGCAAGCTAAGCCCTAGCTACTCAATCCTCAGAATCAGATCGGTCAGAAAAACGCTCTGAATCTTTAGATCTCAGCGCTCAATTTGGAAATTCCGTGCTCAGTTCCAATACTGGCCTTGGCCAATTGACCATCAACCTGTAGGCTTAGCAGCTTCCACACAAGGAAATCTTCCAACTAGCTCAAAAGAGATGTTATCTTTTCAAGTGACGAGTCAGAACACATCACCAACTGAAAACTCGAAAGAGGATTAAGACTCTACAGCGAAAGTTTAGTTACTGTTAGATCTCAAGGGTGTGTAGAATTGGTAGATTCTTTTAGCTCAAACCAATCAAGCCCTAAAGAGTATAAAACTTCATCAGGAGAATTTTTTAATTTTTTTTCGAAGTCTTCAATAAGGGTCAGAAGACTCCTCGTAAACTCATCCGCATCAGACTTTGACAAGGAAAAAATTGAAGAGAAATGTAAGCTCTTTGGATTTTTTTTTTGAATATCGCTGAGTGCCTGCAGTCTCCAATTGAGATGGTGATTTGATAAATAAGACTCATTTGATAAATGCATTCTAAATTGTGTCGCAGTGTACTCTAATTTATTTTTTACAACTAAATTTTTCTCGATTAAAAAATCGAGAATTTCAGTAACTAGTATGGTAGACAGATTGAAATAAGACGATAGATGACCGATTTCATCTGAAATGTACCACCCGATTTCACCGAGATGTACCAGGCAA
>CAZTDX010000070.1:0-16645 GCA_964612425.1 uncultured Pseudobdellovibrionaceae bacterium | reverse complement strand
GACATAAATTTTACTGTAAAGGCTGAGTTAATAGTAAAGATACAGATTAATAAAGATGATCAATTATAGAGAACTAACAAAGTATTTATTAAAATGAAAAATATGATTTTATCCGAAGATAGATCTTTAGATATCCACCCAAACTGGTTTACTGATGTGCCAGGAATGAAAACACTTATTCTTGGTAGCTTTCCGCCACACGAAGATCGTCGCGATTATCAATTTTATTACCCAAATAAAATAAATAGATTTTGGAAGATATTAGCTAACATTGCGAATTCTCCGCTGGAATACTTCGAGGGACAACAGGCAGTTGATGAGCGAATTAGCCTCATGAATAAACTTCAGATTGGGGTAGAAAATTTGGGTAAAATAATTGAACGCAAAGGTAAAAGTGCAAAGGACTCTGATATAAAGATTTTAGAGTTTCACGATATTATGAAGCTGATAAAAGAACATAATCAACTCAAAACAATTTTGCTACCTGGGCTGACAGGTGAATCAAGCACGTATCACTTATTCATGAAATATTTAAAATTAAATGGTGTCAATATTGACTCAGCACCATTGAAACCAAAAGGTGGTCAAGTATTTGAAATTCAAGTTGATCAAAAATATGTAACATGCATTGCTGCGAACTCTACATCTACATTGGCTAGAAGAGTGAAATATGAAGATCTTGTGAGACAATTCAGACTGGCTGTTGAATGACAAACTTTAAGAGAATACAGTAAAATGAAGACCACAAATATACTTGTAACAAAGCGGAGTGATCTTCCCAATAAAATTTGAAGCCGACCCAAACCCGATAACTATGAACACTGCTTTTGCTTCAGACCCAAAATTGCAATGGTCGGCCTCAATCAATTGTCAAATGGATTAAGGATCACCAAGAATCATGATACCTAAACAATTCTAATCAAAACTTGGCATCACCCCCTAAGCTAAACAAATACTTCCGAACTTTTAATGGCAGATGAGTCGTCATCACAAGCTTGGAATGTTAAAATTAGTTTAAGGCTAAAAACAGCTAATAATGAATTAATTGTGCTTCATGAAGTTGATGTTTTGATTGTTCTAGATGGTGAATGTATCTTGTTGGGTAGTAACATACTAAGTGTGTTTAAAAAGACAGTGACTCAAAATAAATTAATGGAATTAATTTATGCCTACAATACCAAAGCTTGCGGGACTGCAGGAATAGATAGATTCCAGAGATTTTCCACTTTAAAATTTAAGTGTATTTTTCATAAGCTTTTCAAATCACCTTTGAAAACTCCATAAGTGCAAAACTCGTCTAAGTTTAGTGATAACTGAAACTCAACGGTTCCATCAGATTGTGGAGCTTCAACAATTTGAGTATGGCGATTGATATAGCTTGACCACATTCGATTCTGGTTTTTCAAAGCCAAGTTTGATGAAAAAATATACTCATTAGAGCTGCGATCAAATTGATAGCCATATTTTTCTTCGATATAAAATTTATCATCTTGCTCTGGCCTCGATAATAGATTTGCAAATCTTTTATCATAAGAAAAAGTAAACGAGTTCATCATTATTTTAAAATCATATAGAACTGCCAAACGCAGCGGGAAAATTTTGTCGTTATTACTGTCTGAATTACCCTCTATTTGCCACGGATGATCCGAAATTATATAGAACGAGTTTGGCATCTTTGCATCATGATCATTTTTTATTTCAGGCCCCGAATATTGAGAACCATTTAGAGACCATATGGCATTTAAGTTTGGTGATCTTTTTGCAACTAAAAGAATTTTTCTAGCCTTAGGATAAATAATTGCAAGTGGTTCCTCTGGTCTATACTCTGGCTCCTCAATGCGAAATCGAACAATACCATACGAGTCAGGTAGGTATTCTAAATTTTGATATTTTTTTATGACTGAATCCCTATTTGGGCTCTTTAAATATGGTATATTAATTTCAATTTTAGGAATCGCACCATCTTCATTTGATCGTACATAGCCGTCTTGTTTTTCACTGATCCATTTTTTATAATTTTTGAATTCTGGATTTGTCATTGTCAGCAAATCAATCGGTCTATTTTCATAGATTTCATTTAGAGCTGTTGTATTGACACGAGCGTTGTGGAGGTAGATAGATGTATCGATTTTAGTAGTATATGGCTGGCTGTTAAAATCAAAAGACTCTGTTGCATTTTTAAAAAAATTTTCTTTTAGATATTTAATTGTTGATTTGGTCCATAATGATTTCACTTTATTTGCTAGATCTAGAGGAATTCCACTTGGAAGCCTCGATTGTACAAGGGTGAGACTAAACTGTGGTGCAATCTTGCTTCTTGATCCGTCGCAAATCATTGCCTTTATTTGTGATGCTTTAGTATTAGATTCTTTATTGAGAGGATTAAGCTGAATTATTTTCGTAGCGATTACATCCGAGAAAAGGTAGTATCCATCAACACCCATTGCGTCTGAAGCAGGTCCATTTATTTTTCTGGACTCACTAATTGAGCCACCATTATTCCACTGAATTGGTATATCATTATGATATGGTGGGATAGAAGAGCAGCCCATGCTAAAAACAATAAAACCAATTAAAAACTCTTTGTTCTTATTGAGCCAGTTCAAAGTGGACCTCCAGGGATTCTGGCATTGAGGTTGGTAACCGAAGATCATTTAATTTTATGTGTCGAGGTAAGTATTTGTTATCCTTTGGTCGAAATATTGCCTCAATATCACCATCAATTATAAAAATATTAATCGGATTTTCAGTGCACTCAATTACTCGGTTAGTTGATTTATTTTTGATAATAATAGATGAACACGATGGAATTGTGGACACAATAAGCTGAATACTCTTGCTTGATATGACTTTATTGTTTGAGAGAGTGACACTGGTGGGAACAATAGGTTTTGACTTATCTTCATTACTGATAAGATTCACGGATTCGGCTTTGATAGCTTTATTATCTAATTCGGGCACTTGTTCAACAATAGCTTTTGATAAATCAAATTCGCACTGAATATAAACGTGTTGCTTATCGGTAAGAGATTCAACAAACTGATTTTTAACATTACACAAGAGGTTTTTTATTTGTTTTGAGCTTGATACTTCCTCGTGAAAGGAACTGGTTGATTCGGTTTGCATCGATATAGAATTTACTTTTATGTTACTCTGCAGTTGGCTGGCAGCAATTCCACGACACTGATCTAAGGCAATTCTGAATGCGATATCTTTAGCAGGAGCTTCGGCATCGCATACAACATTAAGAGTTTTTCCATTTTGTTTAATGGTTTCGTTGCTCCACGAAGGGCGATCTAAAGCTAATATAAGACTCGGTATTAGACCACCTACAGATATTAAAATGAGGAATAAATTAGAAAATCTCAATAGTTTATTCCTCACACATCGTCTCTTTATTCATTATCTTGTGCGGGGGTCATAGATGAAGGATTTCGATTTTCAGAATTTTGTGTATTAGCGCCATCAACAAATCGGCTCCACTGTTTATCAACCTGTTTCTGAAAATTTTCAGATAATTTGTGTTGATTTGAACCCTTATTCATAGCGGCCATGATAGCTTTTTTTAAATCTACCTCAGTCATTGTCACAAGAGAATATATTTTATAAAAAATCCTTTGCGACCCATCCTCTTGCGTTTGTGCGTATCGCTTCCACCAATGACCTTCTACAGTCATCGCGCTTGAAGTTAGTGAAGAGACTTCGGAACCAATCCATTTTGCTTGAGTTGAATCGAGTGAAGCATTCTCTTCAGAACCTTGGAAAATGAATTCCATCCGATTTTCAATTGCCTTTGCAAAATTGGCACGAGCATTATTCTCCGCAATCCTAGCTCCAGCTTCGGGACGTTCGTCGCCGCGAAGGGTGGTTATACCAACAGAATAGACTTTACTGGATTTTATTTGCCACGGAGTTGTCTCATCAGCCCATTCAGGCTGTGACTTATCATTGGCTGTTGAAAGGACTTGGTCCTTTTCAAATTTTTTATTATTCACCGTTGGTGTTGATGAACAAGCTAAAAATAAAAATGGTATTGTTAAAAAAAATAAATATCTCATTTTTCCTCCTAATAGAATTACATGCAATATTCAGCCAAGACTTCTTTACGCTTTTGATTGGTGGCTTTTTTATCGAACATTTGCATTGCCATACCAACCCCATCAAGGCAGCCTTGAAATTTTAATTTTTTCTTGTTTTTCAAATGTTCTACTACAGTAGGTTCATCAGTTAGGATTGCACAAATTTGTTCCGCATTAAAACTTGGACTAAGACCATCATTTATTTTTCTATTTTTACTAACGTAAACTGTTGTGGCTGGTAGGCATCCATGAACCCAATCTTGATCAACTTTCTTTAGTAATTCACGGTTTTGCTTTTGAGTGTCCTCTATCCATTTCTGTTTTTCCGCATCAGGTGTACTTTGTGCCAAACAAAAGTTACCTCCAATAAGTAATAAAAAAATAAAAATATATTTCATTTACCCTCCATCATCTTAGTCTATTTTATCCTCTCGATATTGATTCGATACGCACGTTTCTCATCTTCAAATGTAACTGCACTAATGACTTTTTTTCCATTTTCTTTTCCCAGCAAAAGTTCTTCTAGTGTCAAACCAAGGTAATTTGCTAGTTTTGCTACTGCACCGATGTTTTTCATACTTGGCAACCTGCGAGCAGAAACCCAGTCGGCTATTAATGATTTGCTAATTCCAAGCTCTCTTGCGACCTTGCTTAAGTTTTGACCCTTTAAACGTTCTTGAAGTATTTCAGTCATCTTTACTGCCATAGCTATAGTTTCGGAATACATTTTCAACACCTCGACCAAAATCCGACACATCCATCAATAAATCCGACTCTGCAGTCAAACTTCAGTATCTTGAGTTTATTATAACGCTAGTAGTCATACAAATCAACATGAAATAATACGAATGTATTACCATAAGATTTGAAAGAACGTGCTCAACATAGTAAGATAAGCTATGAAGTTTAATATCCCAAAAAGACACTTTTACTCCGAAAAAGCTACCGAAATTGTAACCCTAAAGATGCCTATCAAAATGATTGGAGCATTAAATAAAGTATCCTCAGAGTATAAGTGGAATCGTAACCACTTAATTGAGGTGGTTCTGGATCAATTCTATGGGAGTTTAAAAGGAAAAGCAAAGCTGCCAGATCATGAGTATCGTTATGATGACGGCGATAGAAAAGCTTTTTCTATTAGAATTGATAGTAGTCTTAAAGAAGCCATGGATAAATGGATCGCAAAGGAAACATTAAAACCAAAAATTTCCACTCTTATAATTCTCGCTCTTGATACATTCTTATCTCAAAATAAGTAATACGATTGTAATATTTATTACTTTTGATATAATTATAGTTGGGACCCACTTTTATTCTAAGTGTTTCTCTGAGAATTTTTTTTTGATTCTGTATGGGACCCATGTTTCGTGATTACGCTTTCAGATTTGTCACCTCATCCAAATAAAAGGGGGGTGCTTGGGCGCCATCGCGGGATTTATAAGTGGAGGTATCAAGTGGCTAGAAATTGGACTGTAACCAAGGATCAGTTTCTAACAAAAGAAGAAGTAGCAAAGCTCTATGCTGTCCTTAGGGATGCTAAAGATTTGTCTTTGCAAAGAAAGACCCATTACTGCCATGTAAGAGATTATTTTATAATTCGCAGTCTTTTTGAGACTGGCTTGAGAGTATTTGAATTTGTGGAATTGACGGTTGGTGATTTTAGAAATGGTGGTCTGATTGTAAGAAAAGGAAAGGGCAATAAAAAACGTAACATTCTTTTGACGAAAGATACTCAACGAATGTTGAATGAATGGATCAAAATAAAACAAAACATCCTTCATGAGCCAATTGCTGATAATAATTTTTTGTTTATCTCCGAACGAATGAAGCCATACACTACTCGCGGTATCCGAAAACGAGTAAAGAAATGGTATAGCTCCATTGGACTAAATGAGAGCTTATCATGCCACTCAGCCCGCCACAGTTACATAAGCCACATGCTGGCGGCAGGTTTGGATTTAGCAACACTTAGAAACAATGCTGGTCATAGCTCATTAGCAATCACTTCCATCTACTCTCATTCAACTATAGATGATTTGGGAGAGTTAAGAATCTATTAGTTCTGATTCCTACTGAAGTCGGAACTTTTGGACCTACCAGATCGAATTTACGAGGGTCCTTTTGAAATGGGAACTAATAGCCTTCAAATTAGGGGTTCCGATAGCCTGAAGAGAGCCTATACCGAAAGGGGTCTGTTTTAACACCACCACCAATCCGTTCAATGATCCCAGATGCGATCATTCTTTGAAGAAGGTGACGAAATGTTTTTCGTCTGATTCTAACAAGAACGTTTAATTCATTTTTGGTTAAAGGATTTGTGTTTAGCTCCTGCATTGCTAAAATGACTACTTCTTTTAGCTGATCTTTTCGTTTATTTCTGGGTAGGAGAAATAATTCAGGAGAATCCAACCAATTACCATTGCCAACAAGCATAATTACCTCCGCTTTACTTAAAGATTGTGAGCGGGACCTAAGTATTAAATTCTAAATTTTTGAGGTAATCTCATCGAATCGAGGGTGACTCTTTGAATTTGATGGGTCCGCTGGAGGTCCGTGATGTTCGGTCCGAACTTTCAATATTTTGATCTAACAGGGATTAGTCTATCCTACAAAACTATGCGTATAGTAAGTTACTAGTTTTAAGCCAGCGTTTTGCAGGAATTGCCTGGATTCCTTGAAATTAGAGACAGATCATTCACCCATATTCCAATCTATCGGATATGATATGTAAATTAATATAATTAGTGATTTACAAATAGGTTAACTGAGTTTTACCTTTGTCCTGACGTGTATCCATAATTATTATTACATGAAAGGACGCCGGTATTGTTAACTGAAATAATAAAAAATGCAGAATCTGAATGGCTGGACTTTAAAGAGTTCTTTTACTCTAACAACGCTGACTTAGTTCATGACATTTTGTGTATGGCGAATGTTTTACAGGAGGAATCACGCTTCATTGTGATTGGAGTTTCAAATGATAAATCGAGAATTGGATTACAGCCAGGTACAATTTATAAAACTCAGGCTGACATCTCTCAACTTTTGCGTTCAGCACAAATTAACAGGATGCCAACGATAATTTTGCATAAAGAGGATCTTCAAAACGGAAAATTTCTCTTGGGAATCGAAATTAAAAATCGCCTAGACAAACCTTATTTTCTTCTCAAGGAATATATGGATCAAGGCAAAAGAGTAAGGCAAGGTGCTATTTATACGAGAATTACAGATTCCAATACACCTATTGATTCAACTACACCTGATCATATTGTCGAAAACATGTATAGACAGCGATTTGGTCTCCAACTCAAACCAAAGGAAAGGTTTTTTAAAATTATCAGTGAAGTAGAGAATTGGGCACATGAAGATGACAATGGACTTTCAATTTTTCGGTATGAACCCGATCCGAGCTATTACATTGAAGAAGTTTATCAAGAAGATCTTAAAAAATTTCAGGAACCATGGACCTTTCTATTTCCTGATCCAAACGCATTCAGGTATGAATATAAAGTTTGCTATCAGTGGACAAAACTTATGAGTTACTTTGATATCTCCTGTGACGGTGGGCGAGGTTGCGTTGCAATGCCAGAAATCTTTTCAATTTATGATCAACAAAAAGTTCATCACCGCGCGTTCTACTTAGTTGATGGCCAGCCAAAAACTTTAATCAACGATATGATGCGCAATTCGCACCCCCACTCGGATGATTCTCACATTGGCAAGCAGATCACTCGTTTTAGTTCTAACAGTTCTGCAATGACCAGTCTGACTAATTCATTTAATAAAGGGGCCGTTTCTACTAAATTCTATTTTTACGATAACACTACCTCTAAGTGGTCTTATTTAGAACAAGGAGCGGTAAATAAGTTGTCTTATTGAAAGATCATGTGCTTCACATCATTAGAAAATGGTCTTTTAAAAACAATGAGACATAGGTCAGAGTTCAGATACCCCAAAGTACCGCTGTTTAAACTCAAGACTTATATTTCCCTAGTTTTCTGCCGAAACTGAATCGAGGTAATTAAAGTGAAATACTCTAGAATTATATATGAAAATCTAAATGCGAAGCAAAAAGAGGCATATAATTTTCAAAAGATCTCGGCTGTTCTGAGCGATTATGGATTCATAACAGTACTACTGGCAAATGATTGGAACGGAGCGGACTTTTTGGCAATTCATAACGAAGGTGATGTTTTGAAGGTACAACTCAAAGGCAGAATGACCTTTGATAGAAAATATCTTGGTAAGGATTTGCACATTTGCTTTAGAGATGGTCATGATTGGTATATATATCCCCATGATAAGGTATTTGAGTTAGTTAAGTCCGAGTCCACAATGGCTGAATCCCAATCATGGCTAAAAGTAGGTAGCTATCACTATCCAAAATTATCAGAGAAACAAAAGTATCTTTTAAAACCTTATATATTAAACTCAATTCTTGAGTCCGCGGCATAGAAACATTTTAATGAGAGTTCATCTACGATGATTTATTTAGTTAAGAATCAAATTAAGTATAAAGAAGCATGTGAGAAAATCATGGAGTCTATTCATGATAATTTGAAATTGCTTGTGGCGTCCGTAAATAGTTTTGAAAGTGCAGAATTAGAAAATGAAAAATATCTTGTTGCACGATCACTTTCCTTTGCCTCGATAATTGTTGACAAAATCGTATTGATAAATCTTTCTGTCATATCGAGGCAGTAGAAGAATGTCGCGAGAGATTTAGCCCAAATATGACAGATGAAGAGTGTTGCAGAAGTTGAAAGAATTAAGGCGGCAGCGCTTACTAAGCTAAGTGGTAGGATTAAATTAAAGTGACTGGGGTCTGGGTAAGGGGTACGCTTTTAAATATACCCTCCTAAGTCGGGTAAAAGATTCTTTAAGTCGTGAAATACGTTTTAATTTGAGATAGAGATGCGCAATAAGCCAATTTAGTGTAGTAATGAGCGAAAAGATCCTGTAAGCCTAGAAAATCACGTGCATTTTTATAGAAAGCGATGTATTCTCAACTTGAGGAATTACGTAAAGCGGAAGGAGTCCGTGTATGTATAAACCAGATGTATTAGCAAAATTCCCAAAAGAAGTTCAGGATTTAGCCATGCGTGGTGTCTACACCTTATTTGAATCAAAAATTGATAATTCGCTTTTAGCTAAAACTTCAACTTTAGATTGTTTTAAATTTGATTCAATGGGTAGTTATGGTGCGACTTTACCATGCTCAAGCATTGATTTTTCTAAATATGAACAGCTAGATACGGTGAGCAGTCAGCAACTTTCAGGTCTAATTAAGGCCGTAAAGTTTTGACTTGTCTCGATTATAGTAACTCAAAAAATGAAATCGGCTTAGTATTCTTCACTGGTTTCGATCAACCAAAAGATAAAGTGGATGGTTTTGTCCAAAAGTTGTTCTTCGAGAATTATGGTTTAAATCAATCTAATATGCATTTCTTTGTTTCACCATTAACTGAAAGCAGACTTAGAGCAGAATTTGGAATGAGCTGCTCAGTTAATTTTTATGACCCACTCGGATATTCAACGATTATTCCAACATTAACATATAAATGTTTGATTGTTGTAGTTGCTGGCCATAGTGGTTTGTATGGTGTGGGATATGACTTCATTGATTCGTCCTCCTTAAGACAAACTGGAGAAATTTCACCGACTGACTTAGTTAATGCAGTTAATCTTAATTCTACTCTAGATGCTGCGGTTCTAATATTGGGTGGATGTTTGTCAGGTACATTTAATTTTCTTAACACTAAAAAATATAAACACAAATTTTGTATTGTTGGTAGCACGGGGTTCCATAATAGTCTTAATTCAGAACTATCAAATGGAGTTGTTGGAAATGTTTTTCTGTTTTTTGCCGCACGATGGTTCGATCCCTCTATTAAAAAGGATGTAGACGGTGATGGACTGGACTCCATTATGGATTGCTATAAATATGCTGGAACTAGTACCGCTGAACTTTTAAAGACATCTAGGACTAGTTGGTATTTAGAAATCAAGGGATTTGAGCACGATTTGTCGAATATCTACTTAAGCGAAGAAAAGAAGCGTTACTTGCGAGACGAAATTCAACAAAGGTTAAGTCTTATTCACACATATCAAGAACCGTGGATTTTAAACGCAAATGATGCAAGAGAAATAATTTTTTAACGATTTTCGCTGACACAGAAAGCTTACTATAAACCGCCCTTGGAATGTCCAAAGCAATAAGTCTAAGTAGTGAGACACATGTTTACAACACTCAAAAGCTAGCTCTTGCGAAATTGCGAACACGTATTAATGACTAATCTCCAAGTATCTTACTTAATTTTTTCAACATTAATTTAAAGGTTTTTACTTTTTGCCAATCGAATGACATCGATGTAAATAAACTCTCAGCTGACTTATTAAAATTTTCTCGATTAAGTTCATTCATATTTTTAGGAAACAAAAAATTCATGCCTAATTCAGTTTCAATGACCTCTAATCCAGAAGACTTTGCGTATTCAGTAATTTTTTGAACACCTAACTTTAGATTCTCCATTTCAGTTCTAATAATTCTACGAAGGTCTTCTAATGGAATCAATTCGCGAAAGTAAGACATTATAAAAATCTGAAGCTCAAAATTGAGTAATTTAACCCATTGAAGTTGATTCTTAAATTCCTCAATTTTATTCTCAATGTTATTTAGGCTTGGCCTTTGTCGAAATTCAGACTCTAGAACCACTCCATCTCTGATGTTCCAATCGCAACCGCCAGGATAATTATATTTTGATTCAATTAATTTATGAAAAACTTGTTCCCCATCAAATTTGAACTTATAATTTTGGATTGAAGCTTCGCCGTCTGGGTAGGTCTGATATACTTCAAACATTTTATGTTCTATATAAAGGGTTATGATAGTTTTAAACCCGTCGTTTTCATCGTTTAGAATTAATATAGGATTTTCTATTTTTTTACGTTTTAATAACCACATATCAATTGTGTCGGTAGAATATGCTTGTCTCTTAAGTTAAGAAAACTTTAAACCCTACCAAGGATATTGTCGAAAGTGATCAAACGACCATTAAAATTGGTTAGGAGATGCTTAAACAAAAGCCAATTAATCAAAGTAAAAGCATAATAAATTACGACAAACACCCCGGCTTTGTACGCTTAACTTGGGGTGATAAAAGAATGATTAAAGAGCACGGTAGACAAGAAATTGTCGAAATGGTGAAACAAATTGAGTCTAGTCCCAAAGAAAGAAGCTCAGAAGTACAATTCATTTTAGATTCAATGAAGAAGTGGCTTGCAGAGTTTGAGAGTTGAGTTTTGCTTTTGAAAAGTTGGCGGCCAGATTACTTCTGACTTTGGTTTCTATCTGTGATTGTGGTTCAAATTAAATTGGCGATTAGTTCTTGCAGACACAAGAAGGAGATTCAGTCCCATCTTTACATAAAACCTTTTTATCTTTTGTACAACAAGATGCATAAAGGCCGGCAACCTTACCACTAACAACCATACCGCCATGATGTGAACAACAACCACCATGACCAAACTCTGAAAGCTCAATTCTAGCTGGTATCCCAGAGCCGCACCCTATAGTATCTGGATTCCATTCTGCATCTGAAACTATTTGTTGCTTGTTATTTTTTGTTGTTTTCTTTTTAACATCTTTGGCACTAGCAAGTATTGCCAAAATTATTAAGGTCGCAGAAGTCCAAAATTTAAGACCTAACTTCATAAAGACACCTCTTTGCGAATTGTAAGACATGATGCGGACAAAGCGGAAGTTGAATTGAAAAAGTTTGTAATATTTACAGAGCAGAGTCAGAAAATGACATCTAAACTATAAATATTAACTATGATTTATACAACAAAACTAACGTTGAGTTGAAAGTTGATTGTTTAAAGCTACTTAGCGAACAAGTCCCTCTATAGAATTTATTTATATTAAGACCATTTTATCGAAAAGCTTTCCGGACTATAGCCTTGGTTATAAAATCTTTTATTTATTAAATTTATGTTTGTATCTGCAACAAAAGAAATAATTTAGTTAGACATATGGTAGGGTTAAGAAAAATTTAATTTGAGTACTCTGTGATTAGAAATAAAAGTTAAGAAAAGGCGTCGAACAAATCAATTTCAAAATTAGAGGTTTAATTTGGGTGTACCAGAATTAATCTTAATCATGATCGTAATCGCTTCGCTCACATTAATTGTTAAGAAAAAATGGCTAGCCGTTACTAGAATTTTCTTCTTTTTTACTGCAATAATTATGGCTGCCGCCATCGCTGACCTAATTGCAGACCCAAGTCATCAACCAATAAAAAATATCTCAGCAATACTAATATTCGGCACCACACTTGTCGGCATTTGGTTGAGAAACAAGAAGCTAACTTACATTTATCCTTTATTTGGCGTTTTCCAACTTGGTCTTGTCGCTTCTGAGACAAAGAACATTTACTTTGCCATAGGTCAATTGGGAGGTGCCGTTAGTGGCCTTTTCTTTTGGTTTTTTGTTATGAAAAATCTAGATAGCTTGAAAAAATCCAATGAACCTATACCTAAAATTGAGAGTTAGCTATAAAGAGTGTAAATTTTGCCGATTGGATGTGTGGAGGTGAAAAATGTCGCGAACAATAGATGACGTCTATAAAAAACTAAAAGAAGTATTAGAGGGAATAGCAGCTTTAGAAGAAAGTATTGAATCCATTAATAGGAAACAGGATAAAGCTACCAAGGACATAATGGAAAAGATCGATTCTGAAGTGGCTAATCTAAAATATGAACTGGAAAACGACTAACAGAAGAACATTCCCCAATTCACTACCCACCACTCACACTCCCTATTTTTAGCTTAAATCAAGGAAAAGATTAGTGTTAATTGATTTTTTATAATTCACACACCCCCTACTAAAAATCTTTTTAAACTTTTATATACTCCTACTATATACCCTTTCTTAATATATTATTTAGGTATGAAGGGTGTGTTAGTGTGTGAATATATATTAAATACTTAATTTAATTAATTGTTTGGTCACCACACCTGGCTAGTTATTTTCTTATCTTGGTCTGTGACTTTATTAATAAACTTATCATCATCTTACTCTCTTGGTTTAGCAGTCGTAATTAGATATTTGAGTATAAATAATTATATTTAATACATAAAAATTATTCATGACCAACTTGGCCTCTGAAATCAACCTTGATATGATATAATATAGTGTAAGCATTTTGAATTTTGGTTTGAGATTGTATTTATTACAAAGTAACTTAATTTTGTTGACTTTCTAAAAAGTGTAAATTCTTCCTATTGACAAAAACTTATAAATATAATTTGATTATTCAGCACTAAAAACGCTGAACCCTCCTGGGTTGAATATTACCCATCTTTTGCAGTTTTCAGAAACAGCACATAAAGCTCAATGATTTCAATGGTCGAACCACTGAATAATATGAGCGTCTTAATCTTTACAATATAACAATATGGCTCCTCGCTCTGTGATGGAAGGGTAGCCATCAATGCCAGTTCTAACTGGGCGAGGAGCTAATATGCTAACAGAAGAAATAACCAAAACAGAGAAAGTTGACAGTCTCGAAAAAATTATCGAGGAGTTAACAGAAAAAGAAGAAAAAAAGGAAAAGAAAAGGTTTCAAAAAAACCGCAGTCTTTTAGATTTCTTTAGTTTGTATTTAAATCACATCAAGGCTGCGATAGACGACCAGGGTAATAAAACTTTTTTCTCAGTAAATGAAAAAAATATCGCAAAAATTGAAACAAAAGAATCTATCTTAAATTTGATTACTAAAAAAATTATCGTCGATCACAATCAAAACTACAAGTTTTCTGACATCACAGACACCTACAAAACTTGGTCACAAATTCAAACTCACACAACCTTACCACCTTCATTCTCAATTGACCCCAACGAGGTTACGTTCAATCGAATTAACGTCTCTTTAAACGAAGGACCTACGCCTACTTGGGATTATTTTATCAAAAAATGTGGTTCAAATGGTGAGGCTGTAATGGCTTTTATATGGTCTATCTTAGAGAAGACTGATAAATCTCAGCAATATCTTCTTTTAAAAGGACCCGGTCGTGATGGTAAGGGCTCATTTTAACGCTGGGAGAATCGACTGTTAAATGACCAGTTAGTAGGATTAGACGCTAATAACGATCGCTGGGCGGCCCAATGCGTGGGTAAACGTGTAGGTATATTTAATGACCTAAATAATACCTCAATTATTCTTTCTTCCAATTTCAAACAAATTACAGGCAATGAGAAAATAACAATTAATCAAAAATACGAGAAAGCCTTTTCGACCATTCTTGACACTAAATTCATTTTGACCACCAATAAAGACATTTCAATAATCAATTCGGATGCCGAACGAAGGCGTGTCATACTTGTCGAACTTTCTGAAGACCATACGGTAATAGAAGATTACGAAGAAAAGCTTTGGCAGGAAACCTCTGCATTCTTATATAAATGCAAGCTTGCATATGAAAAGCTTTACAATAAATCAACTAAACAAATTACATGCTCTTATGAAGCTTTTGAACGAGAAGCTTCCTCTTTTGAAGAAGGCAATCAAGCGTTGTTTGATAAATGTTTTGAGTTGGACTCAGATTCTCTAATTACCGCTTCTATTTTTTTTGAACGTATAACCAAAGCCTTAGGTGAACGTAACGATAACAAAATCAGTAATTTCAAATCTTGGCTTGAGAGAACTCATCAAATTAAACGTAAACAAAGATTAGTCGATGGCAAGATTACCTGGGTCTATCTCGGTATTAAATTAAAACCAATCGACTTATTTTAAGGAGTTTAGTCATGAAAGTACTCATAATTGACCCAAAATCTAAACTTGTTTACGAAAAAGCGATTCCATTAAATCGAGTTCACTCTGAGATTTGTCGTCTTTTAAAAACTACCTATGTAGATGTTTCTCATAAATTTCGTAATGGAGATGTCCTATTAACTTCAAAAGCGAATGTCGGATGTAATCGCTTTATCTTTGGCGGCTATTGTGAAGGCGATCGGATTATAGTTAAAGGCAAAACAGTTCAAGGTAATGGGATAATGATTAATGTTAAAAATGGAAAATTTGAATCAAGTGACAGTGACCTACATAAAATTCGATTAAAAGTTAAAGTCAGTAACCTATAAAATAAACTCCACCACCAAAAAATGCGCAAGGACTGCGCGAAAGAAAAGACAAGATGTCTACCAAATCAATCCTTAAAAAACTATCAATGGGCAATCCTCTTACTACAGACGAAGCCCTCACTTTAATTGACTATGTAGTTTCACAGTCATCTATCTGTGCCGCACCTTTAGAAATAGAAGGCATTCCCGGCATTTTCATTGCGCCCACAGAGCCCTTAAAATTCGTATTCGCTGAACACGATAAACATATCCTGCAATGATATATCCCCTATATGAACTATTTAAGCCCCAAACAAATTTTATTTTCTCTATTAATAGGCCTAACTCTCGGTTTTGGACTGTCTAAAATCTATCCTACGGTTGAAATTAAGGAAGTTGAAAAGGTCGTTTATAAGCAAACCAAAGAGTCTAAACTAGGTATTGATAAACGAATTACAATTAATAAAGACGGCTCCAGGGTTATTGAATTCAAGAAACATCAAGAGACCCATTCTCAAACTGATTTAAATCAAACCAAACAAACCTCTACTACCACAAATAATCCAAAATGGCTCATTGGTGTGAATTACCAGCCTCCTATTTACCGGCTTCAATCTGAATCAATAACCGACAATCTCCAAAAGCAATTCATTGGCTCCGTTTATGTTGGGTTTTCGGTATCGACTGAAAAGCGGGTAGGGGTTTCTGTATTGGTGGGGTTTTGAAGCGATGAGTAATTTTTATAACCAACCAATTTATTAAATTTATTACAACCCAGGTTCGAGTCCTGGTACCCCATCCATATTCGCACCTGAAAATAATCCAGTAAAATCAAATAGTTAGAATAGAAAACGATGTTTTTTCGTTCTAAAAGTCTGGACTTTCAGTGCTCTCAGTGTCTGGCTCGTTCCTCCGAAAAGGAGGTATATGAGAAAAGAGAAAATAACTTTAACAACCGGCTAGTTTTACTATTCTTTCGTCCATTATGATACCAAAACAAAAAAACGACTTCGCTTGACCAGAAATGAAATTAAAAAGCGCTTCGGTAAGGACATCACTGACGAAGATGAAGCCAATAGATGCTTGCAGTTGCTTGAGGCTCAATATGAGGGAGAGCGTATTAGAATTGAAAGACGCTTAACTTGGGAAAAAGAATTCTACAATTTTCATGGGCTTCTCGAACAGTACGAAGCCTATCAAAAGAAAAAGAGTCCCAACTCATGGCAAAGCAATATCGCCTTCTTTAAGCACTATGTGCTTCCCTATTTTTTAACTCATCAAAAACTAAATAACTTAGAACTTTGGGCTGATTATTTTGATTCCTTTCGTGATTGGTTAGAGAAAGAGGCTAAACAAATCAGAAAAAATACCACATTAAGTTACTCTTTGACCGATTTCATCTGAAATGTACCACCCGATTTCACCGAGATGTACCAGGCA